>DASZOZ010000074.1:0-30736 GCA_035550515.1 Allostellaceae bacterium | reverse complement strand
TCGGCCTTCTCGTCGGCGACCTTCTGCATGTTCTTTTGCGAAAAGCCGTGGCCGATGAACTCCCAGTCGCGCTGTTTCGCGGCGTCGACGATCGCGGTGTAGCGCGCGATCGCCGAGCCGTTGATGGCGAGCACCGCCGGGACGCGCAGGTCGTCGAACACCTCCAGCATGCGCCAGAAGCCGACCCGGTTGCCGTATTCGTGCCACGCCCAGTTGGGGATGTCGGGCAGCGGCGAGCCGCCCGCCGGCGGCGTCAGCACGGTGCGCGGCATCGTCTCGTTGATGTCCCATTCCTCGACATTGACGATGACCCACAGCGCCAGCCGCGCCCCGCCCGGCAGGGTCAGCCTCTTGCGCTGCGCGATCGGCGAATAATCGAGGCGTTCGCTGGGGAGCATCTTTTTCAGACCCTCATCTGGTCGACTGCGACTGCGCCCTCGATCCCCTGATACCACTCGAGTATCTGCACCCCGTTCCAGTGCAGCACGCCGGTGTGCCTGGCGATGTGGTCGTACACCGCTTCGAGGTATTTGATCCGGTGCGGCTGGCCCGAGATGTAGGGGTGGATGGCGATCGCCATGATCTTGGCGCGCTGCTCGCCCTCTTGATAAAGCCGGTCGAAGGTGTCGACGCAGCGCCGGGTGAAATATTCCGATTCGTGATGCTGCACGATCATCATCGGGATGTCGTTGAGCTCGACCGTGTAAGGCAGCGTCACCAGCGGCCCGTTGGCGGTGGCGATCGTCGTCGGCTCGTCGTCGTAGACCCAGTCGCCGATATATTTGATGCCGGCGGCGGCGAGCAGGTCGGGCGTCTCGTAGGTCTGCGTCAGGCCGGGGCCGAGCCAGCCGACCGGCTTGGCGCCGGTGAACTTTTCGATGACCGCCACCGCCTTGTCGATCATCGCCTTCTGGTCGTCGATGAGATGCACCGGCCCCTGCTCGTAGGCGTGGCCCATGAACTCCCAGCCGGCGCTGTGGCACGCCTCGGCGACGCGCGGGTAGTCCTCGCAGACGCGCGCGTTGATCGACACCGTCGGACGGATGCCGAGGCGCTTGAACAGGTCGAAGAAGCGCCACACCCCGACCCGCATCCCGTATTCGTGCCACGACCAGTTCGGCACGTCCGGCAGCAGCACCTGGCCGGTCGGCGCGGGCAGCACCTGCCGCGCCATCGGCCGGGAAATGTCCCACACTTCGAGATTGACGATCGGCCAGACGACGATGCGCGCACCGCCCGGCAGCTTTAGCGGCGGGCGGTCGACGACGGCGGAATAGGGGATGCGGTCGCGCGGGATCATCTTCCTCCCCTACCCTTTCTGCATCGCCGCGGCGGCACGACGGTCGATCTCGTCCGGCGGCACGTCCTCGATATGCGTCGCGACATGCCAGACATGGCCGAACGGGTCAACAAAGGTGCCGGAGCGGTCGCCGTAGAACTGGTCCTCGACCGGCCGCACCAGGTTCGCGCCCGCCGCCCGCGCCCGGCCGACGACCGCGTCGACATCCGCGACATACAAATGGAGCGACACCGGCGAGCCGCCGAAATGCCCCGGCGCATGCGCCTGATGCTCCGGATGCTCATCGGCCAGCATGATCACGCTGTCGCCGATGTCGAGTTCGGCATGGCCGAGCCTGCCGTCGGGCCGCTCCAGCTTCAGGCGGAGCTTTGCGCCGAAGACCCTTTCGTAAAATGCCACCGCCGCCGCACCGTCGGCGACGATGAGATAGGGGGTCAGCGTACGGTAGCCGTCGGGGATCGGCTTCACGGAGGGCATCGTACATCTCCTCGCGAGTTGGGGATGGAGGCGATGCTTGCGCCGATCGCGGCGCGATGCAACCGGCGGATCGGCCCGGTGTTTGCTCTGGGTGTTTGCTTGGCCGGCTCCGCGATGCTGCATTGCGGCAATGCGCCTCGCCGCGTTGACGATGCGCCGGGCCGGCCACAACTTAGGCGCAACAGTCGCCAACACTGCCCATAGCTGGATTTAGGGGGCCGGGGGTCCATGCGTTCGCGCAATCACAAGGGAAATATTTTTGTCGGCAACCTGCCGGCCGATTTTTCCGACGAGCGGCTGGCCGAGGCGTTCGACCCGTACGGCATCGTGCTGAGCGCGGCGATTGCACGCGACCCGGCCACCGGGGCGCGGCTGCGCTATGGTTTTGTCGACATCGCCACCGAGAAGGCGGCGAAGGCGGCGATCGCCGCGCTCAACGGCACCCAGCTCGGCGGATCGAAGCTTTCGGTGCAGATGAGCGAGAAGCCGGCCAAGAAGCCGCCCGGCGCGACGCCGCTGAAACGGCCGCGCCTGGCCGCCGCCCCGCCCCGCATGCCGCCGCGCGACGCCGACGGGACGCCGGCCTTTCCGGCGGCGCCGCGTCCCCAGCCGACCTTCCAGGTCGAGCGCCGGCCGCTGCGCCCGGTCATTCGCCGGCTCACGCCGAGCTGACCGTTTCAACCTGGCCGCCGCGGAGCGACCTCCAACGGCCGCAAAATCCGCTCTGGAGCAGAATTCGAACAAGTTCGACCACCTATTTCGTCATCGCCGGGCCTGACCCGGCGATCTCGCCGGCAGCCCGGGAGATGGCCGGGTCAAGCCCGGCCATGACGATCCATTGAAGCCAACTCGATCTGTTCGGATAATGCTCCAACCCTCAGCGGTAGCCGGCACTCGGGTTGAA
Organism: Allostellaceae bacterium; assembly: GCA_035550515.1. Classification (GTDB taxonomy): domain Bacteria; phylum Pseudomonadota; class Alphaproteobacteria; order ATCC43930; family CGMCC-115725; genus DATARH01. The sequence goes on along the minus strand of DASZOZ010000074.1, from coordinate 28,055 downwards.
CTGCGTCCCGTCCGCGAGGACCCCGGCGCCCGGCACGAAATTCACCTCCAGCCTGATCCCGTCCGGGTCCTCGAACAGCACGTAGTAATATCCGGGGGCCCAAGTCCCCTCGAGCGGCCCGCGGACGATGGTCGCGTTGATCTCCTTCAGGAGCGCCGCCACGCGGTCCACATCCTCGCGTGACCGCGCCCTGAGGCACAGATGATGCAGCCCAACCCGCTGCTGTACAAAGCGCTGCCCGGCAAAGGCGGGATCGCATGGCTCGATGCCGATCGCGGTGCGCGCGCCGACGCAATAGAACAGCTTGTCGCCGTCATGGACGATTTTCATGCCGAACGCCGGCAGCAGGCGTCCGTAGAAGGCGCGCGCGGCGTCGAACCGGCTCACCGTCAGGATGACGTGAGCCATTCCGTTGATCTCGATCGTCATCCGCCCCTGCCTCTCCTGTCGTCGCGGCGCGGGAGCGCGCCCGATCACAACAGCCTGACGCCCGCCGCGCGCATTTCGTCAATCGCCCGGGCGACCGAGCCGTCGCGGTTGATGCCGCGGCACCCGTCGAGCACCACCGTCGCCGCAAACCCCGCCGCCACCGCGTCGAGCGCCGAGTACAGCACGCAGAAATCGGTTGCCAGCCCGCACAGGGTCACGCGGCTGAAACCGCGCTCCTTGAGATAGGCGGCGAGCCCGGTCTGCGTCTTGCGGTCGTTCTCGCGAAAGGCCGAATACGAATCGATCGCCGGGTGGTAGCCCTTGCGCAGCACCAGCTCGGCATGCGGGATGTCGAGGGCGGGGTGGAACGCGGCGCCAGGGGTGCCCTGCACGCAATGGGCCGGCCACAGGATCTGCGTTCCATAAGAGAGCTCGACCGCCTCGAAGGGCTGCCGGCCCGGATGGGCGCCGGCGAACGACGAATGGCCCGCCGGGTGCCAGTCCTGCGTCAGCACCACATGCGCGAAGCCGCGCGCCAGCCGGTTGACGACCGGCACGACCGCGTCGCCCGCGGGCACGGCGAGCGCGCCGCCCGGACAGAAATCGTTCTGCACGTCGACGACGAGAAGGACGTCGCGCTCCCGGCGAGGATCGCCCGCTTGCGGCATCGGATTTGCGCTCCTCTGCGGCATGACAGTAGCGGCGATTATCCGCTTCACTTATCGTCGAAGACAACGGCCCGGCGGCAGACTCCGCCGGAAAACAGTGGGAGGAAAATTGATGCTCGCCTGGTATCGCGACCTGACCGCCAAAGAACGCGGCACGATGTGGGCCTGCTTTGGCGGCTGGTCGCTCGATGCGTTCGACGTGCAGATGTACAGCTTCGTCATCCCCACCGTCATCGGGGTGTGGGGGATGTCCAAGGGCGAAGCGGGGTTGATCGGCACGGTCACGCTGTTGATTTCCTCCCTCGGGGGCTGGTTCAGCGGCGCCCTCGCCGACCGGTTCGGCCGGGTGAAGATGCTGCAGATCACGATCCTGTGGTACTCGTTCTTCACCTTCCTTTGCGCCTTCGCGCAGAATTTCGAGCAGCTGTTCATCATCCGCGCGCTGCACGGTTTCGGCTTCGGCGGCGAGTGGGCGGCCGGCGCTGTGCTGATGGGCGAGGTCATCCGCGACAAATACCGCGGACGCGGCGTCGGCATCGTGCAGACCGGATGGGCGGTCGGCTGGGGCGCCTCGGCACTGGTCTACACGGCAGTCTACTGGATGCTTCCCGAATCCATGGCATGGCGCGTGCTGTTCGGCATCGGCCTGCTGCCGGCGGTGTTCGTGTTCTGGGTGCGGCGCCATATCGACGAGCCGGAGCTTCACCAGGCGCGGCGCAGCACCCAGCCCTCGGTCGGCGTCGGGCATCTCTTTTCGGCGTTCCGCGGACCGTATCTGTGGACGACGATCAAGGTGGCGTTGATGGTCAGCGGTGCGCAAGGCGGCGGCTATGCGCTGAGCATCTGGATGCCGGCCTATCTGCGCACGGTGCGGCATCTGTCGGCGACGACGACCGGCGGGTTTCTGCTGGTGCAGATTCTCGGCGCGTTCGTCGGCTTCCTGATCGGCACCTATCTCAGCGACGCGATCGGCCGCAAGTGGACCTTTCTCGTCTCGGCGATCGGTTCGCTGATCATGGTGCTGGTGTTCATGTTCGCGCCGTTGAGCAACGGGGGCCTGTTCTGGCTCGGCATCCCGCTCAACATTTTCCTGCTGATCAAATTCCCGCCGATGGGTCCCTTTATGACCGAGCTCTACCCGACCGCGATCCGCGGCACCGGGCAGGGGTTCTGCTACAATGCCGGGCGGGCGATCGGCTCGTTCTTCCCGACCATGGTGGGGTTCGTGAGCGAGGGCATGCCGCTGGGCGTGGTCATCGCGATCTTCAGCTCGATCGCCTTCGGCGTGATGATCCTGATGCTGCTGTTGCTGCCGGAAACGCGCGGGCGCAACCTCGCCGAGCTCGACGAGGCGCACCGGGCCGTCGAAGGCGTCAGCGCCGGAACGTCGCAACCAGTTCGAGGTGCGGTGTAAAGACGAACTGGTCGACCGGCGCAACCCGTTCGAGGCGAAAGCCGCCCGCGACCAGCGCGGCGGCATCGCGGGCGAAGGTCGCGGGATTGCACGAGACCGCGACCACGGTATCGAGGGCGGCGGCGGCAAGCGCCTCCGCCTGGCGGCGCGCGCCGGCCCGCGGCGGGTCGAACACCGCCGCCGCATAGCCGCTCAGCTCGGCACCCGTCAGCGGTTCGCGATCGAGATCGCGCCGCTCGACGGTGACGCCGGCAATCCGCGCAGCCGTCCCGAGCGCCGCGGCCGCCGCCGCGTCGCCTTCCACCGCATGCACCGGCCCGGCCTTCGCCAGTGCCCAGGTGAAGGTCCCGAGCCCGGCATAAAGATCGAGGACGGGACGCCGGTCGCCGGCCGCGGCGATGACCTCGGCGACAAGCGCGGCTTCGGCCGCCGCGCTGGCCTGGAGGAACGCGCCGGGCGCCAGAGACACCGCGACGCCCGAAAACACCACCCGCACCGGCCGGCGCTCGACGACCAGCGTGTCGCTGTGCCCGACGCGCCAGACGATGCGGGCAATGTCTTGCGCGACCGCCAGTTCGCCGAACGCTTCCAATACCGCGAGACCGGGCGCGTCGGCGGCTTCGATCAGCAGATCGACGCCGCTGTCGCAACGCGTCAGCATCGCCTCGGCCGTGCCGCCCGGCGCAAGCCATCGCGGGGCCGTGCGGCGCAACGGCGCGACGAGCGCCAAGAGCGCCGGCTCCATCACCGCGCATTCGGCGAGATCGACGAGCGCATGGCTGAACCGCTCGCGGAAGCCGATCACCGCCGGCGCCTGCGGGTCTTGCGGCCGCCGCAACCCGAGCCGGACACGGCGGCGCGCCGGCGGCACGCTGCGCAACGGTGCGACCACCGCCGGATCGAGCCCGACACGGCGCAGCGCCTCGCGCAGCGCGCCCAGCTTCACCGTCCGGTAGTCCTCCGGCGGCAGGTGCTGCAGCGCGCAGCCGCCGCAGCGGCCGAAATGCCGGCACGGCGGCGCGGCGCGCCGCGCCCTCCCCGACAGGTGCTCGACAACCTTGCCCTCGCGTCCCGACCCGCGCCGCGCACCGAGCTGCGCCCGGACCCGATCGCCCGGCAACGCGAACGGCAGGAAGACCGGCTCGCCGCGCCACATGGCGATGCCGTCGCCTTGCGCGCCCAGCCGCTCCACCGTCAGCTCGACGATTTCCGAGCGCTTATCGCTGCGGGGGTGCTTGGGTTTTGGCGCTATCCGCTTCACCTGCAAGGCTGGCAAGCGCCCATCTTCGCCGGGTTCCCGCCTGCGCGGGAAGGACGATGTGTGCCGGGCACGCGCATCCCCTCGGGGATCTCGCCTTACTCAACCATGTGCCGCTTCCGTCACCGCGGCCGCGTCATCGACGACCAGCTGCACCGCGTCACCGCCCCGCCAGGTATCGCGGCGCAAATGGCCGGCGATATGGATCGTGCGTCCCCTGGCTGCCGCGATCAGCCCGCCGAGCGGCGTGTCGACGGCGCGGAAGGCGATCGCGCCGAGCCCTTCGCCGCCGAGCGCGTCGGCGATGCGCAGCCGCAAATGGCCGCTGCCGACCGGCTCGACGAACTGCACCCGCACCGCCGGAAAGGCAAAGCGCGGCTCGGGGTTGGCGGCGCCGAACGGCGCCAGCGCGTCGAGCTGGGCGAGCAGACCGCCCTGCGCCGCCGGCGGCGCCAGCGCCGCGTCGATCGCCAGCTCGGGGACCAGCGCCGCGCGGTCGAACCCGTCATCGAGCCGCGCGGCGAGGAAGTCGCGCAGCTCGACGAGGCGGTCGGCGGCGATGGTGAAGCCGGCCGCCATCGCGTGGCCGCCGCCATTGATCAGCAATCCCGCCTGGCGCGCCGCGATCACCGCCGATCCGAGCGCCAGCCCCGGCACCGACCGCCCCGACCCCTTGCCCGTGCCGCCGGCCAGCGCGACGACGCAGGCGGGCCGGCCATAGCGTTCCTTGAGCCGCGCGGCGACGATGCCGATGACGCCGGGATGCCAGCCCTCGGCCGCCGCGAAGACCAGCACCGGCGACGACGCGTTCTGCCGCTCGATCAGCTCGGTCGCCTCGGCCAAGGTGCGCGCCTCGATCTCGCGGCGCTCGGTGTTGTAGGCGTCGAGGTGCTGCGCCCATTCGGCGGCCATCGCCTTGTCGTCCGTCGACAGCAGCCGCGCGCCGAGGTCGGCGGCGCCGACCCGCCCGCCGGCATTGACCCGCGGCCCCAGCACAAAGCCGAGCTGATAGGCGTCGACCGGCGTGCAGCGCCCGGGCGACGCACCCAGCGCGGCCAGCGCGGCGATCCCCGGATTGGCGCCGCGCGCCGCCACTTTCAGCCCCTGCGCGACCAGCGCGCGGTTGAGGCCGGTCAGCGGCACCACGTCGCAGACCGTGCCGAGAGCCACAAGGTCGAGCCATTGCAGCAGGTCCGGCTCGGGCCGGGTGCGGTACCAGCCGGCCGCACGCAGCGCCCGGTTGGTCGCGACCGCGAGCAGGAACGCGACGCCGACCGCCGCAAGCTGGCCGAGCCCGGCCGGCTCGTCCAGCCGGTTGGGATTGACCACGGCGACCGCGCTGGGCAGCGACGGCTCGGCGACGTGATGGTCAATGACGATCAGGTCGAGCCCCGCCGTCCTTGCCGCATCGAGCGCCTCATGCGCCGTGGTGCCGCAATCGACGGTGACGACGAGACCTGCGCCCTGCTCCCTGAGCTGGAGCAGCGCCGCGGTGTTCGGGCCATAGCCCTCACGTAGGCGGTCGGGCACGTAGAGCCCCGCTTCCCCGCCGATCGCCGCGAAAAACCGCAGCAGCAGCGCCGCCGAAGTGGCGCCGTCGACATCGTAATCGCCGTAAACGACGATCTTCTCCCGGTCGCGGATCGCGCGCACCAGACGCTCGACCGCGCGGTCCATATCCTTCAGATGCGCCGGGTCGGGAAGCTGGTCGCGCAACCGCGGGCTCAGGAAGCCCGCCGCCGCCTCCAGGCTGATGCCGCGCTGCGTCAGCAGCCGCGCGAGAACCTCCGGCACCGCGAGCTGCGTCGACAGTGCCGCGGCGGTCGCGTCATCCGCCGCGCCGCGCTGCCGCCAGCGCCGGCCGCTCGCCGATCGCTCGACCCCCAGAAATGCCCCCACGCCGGACCTCGCGCTGCCTGCCGAACAGGCTCGACCTACCCGATCTTGCGATCACCCCCAAGTCGGACCGCAAAATCCCGGAGGAGCGGGACAAGTCGGGCCATGACGAGAGCAAGCCGAACCGCGCCCGGGCGAATCGGCTCAGCGCGAAAAGCGGGCGAAGCTCTCCTTGCGGCTGAGATCGTGCTTGGCCTCGATATAGCGGACCGTGCCGGTGCGCGAGCGCATCACCACCGAATGGGTCATCGCCCCGCCGGCAAAGCGCCGCACGCCGCGCAGCATCGTGCCGTTGGTGACCCCGGTCGCGGCGAACATCACGTCGCCATGCGCCAGGTCCAGCAGGCTGTAGACCCGGTTGAGGTCGGTGATGCCGAGCCGGTGCGCCCGGCCGCGCTCGTCGTCGTTGCGGAACAGCAGCTTGCCCTGCATCTGCCCGCCGATGCAGCGCAGCGCCGCCGCCGCCAGCACACCTTCCGGCGCCCCGCCGGAGCCCATGTAGATGTCGATCCCGGTCTCCGGGTCGGACGTGGCGATGACCCCGCTCACGTCGCCGTCGCCGATCAGCATGATGCGGGCGCCGGCGGCGCGCACCTTGGCGATCAGCTCGGCATGCCGGGGCCGGTCGAGGATGCAGACCACGAGGTCGGCGATCTCGGTCTTCTTGGCCTGCGCGAGGTTCTTGAGGTTGACCGCCGGTTCCGCCTCGATGTCGATCAGGTCGGCGGGCAGGCCGCCGCCGACGGCGATCTTTTCCATATAGACGTCGGGCGCGTTGAGAAAGCCGCCGGCATCGGCCATGGCGAGCGTCGCCAGCGCGTTGGCGCCGCCCTTCGCGGTGATCGTCGTGCCCTCCAGCGGGTCGAGCGCGATGTCGATCTTGGGCCCCTGCCCGGTGCCGACCTTTTCGCCGATATAGAGCATCGGCGCCTCGTCGCGCTCGCCTTCGCCGATGACGACCGTGCCGTCGATCGTCAGGCCGTTGAGCGCCTGCCGCATCGCGTCGACCGCCGCCTGGTCGGCCGCCTTCTCGTCGCCGCGGCCCATCAGCCGCGACGCCGACAATGCCGCGACCTCGGTGACCCGCACGGCTTCGAGCGCGAGATTGCGATCCATCTTGGGGGCTTCGTCGGACACCCTCTCCTCCCTCACTTATCGGCAATTGGCCCGGCGGCGCCGATCATAGGAGATCGGCCTTCGCCCGCCTAGAAATCCTCGATGCGGATCATGCGCGGCGGCTCCAGCACGCTGTTCAGCCGGCCGATCGCGTCGAGCGCCTGGCGCATCGCCGCCTCCACCGTGGCATGCGTCGTCAGCACCACCGGCACCGCCTCGCGTTCCGAGCGGCCGCGCTGGATCATCGACTCGAGCGAGACCTGCTGGTCGCGCAGCGCCGCCGCGACATCGGCGATGACGCCCGGCTGATCGACCACCATCAACCGGATGTAATAGGCCCCGCGATGCGCCGCCATCGGCGCGCCGGGGGTGCGGCTCAGCGCGGCGACCGCGACGCCGAACGGCGGCACATAGCGGCCGGTCGCGATATCGACCAGATCGGCGACCACCGCCGAGGCGGTCGGCCCGGCCCCGGCGCCGCGCCCTTCGAGCATCAGCTGGCCGACAAAATCGCCCTCGGCGACGATGCCGTTGAACACGCCTTCGACCGCGGCGATCGGCGCCGCGCGCCGCACCATGCAGGGATGCACGCGCTGCTCGAGCCCGTCATCGGTCAGCCGGGCGATGCCCAGCAGCTTGATGCGGTAGCCGAGCTCCTCGGCGAAGTCGATGTCGAGCCGCGAGACGTGCCGGATGCCCTCGCAATAGACGCCGGCGAGGTCGACCGGCCGGCCGAACGCCACGCTGGCGAGGATCGCCAGCTTGTGCGAGGCGTCGACGCCGTCGATGTCGAAGCTCGGGTCGGCCTCGGCATAGCCGAGACGCTGCGCCTCGGCGAGCACCTCGGCGAAGTCGCGGCCGGTCTCGCGCATCGTCGTCAGGATGTAGTTGGTCGTGCCGTTGAGGATGCCGTAGACGCGGCTTACCCGGTTGCCGACCAGCCCCTCGCGCAGGGTCTTGATGACCGGGATGCCGCCGGCCACCGCCGCCTCGAAGGCCAGCGCGACGCCCGCCGCCTCGGCCCGCTCGGCGAGCGCGGTGCCGTGCTCGGCCATCAGCGCCTTGTTGGCGGTGACGACGTGCTTCTTGTGCGCCAACGCGGTTTCGACCACCTGTCGCGCGGTCCCGTCGGCGCCGCCGATCAGCTCGACGACGACATCGACCGCGGGATCGCGCGCGAGCGCCACCGCATCGTCGACCCAGCGCGCCGCCGACAGGTCGACGCCGCGGTCGCGTCCGCGGTCGCGCGCCGACACGGCAGTGACGACGAGCGGCCGGCCGGCGCGTACGCCCAACGGCACGGCCTGGCGCTGCAGCAGTTGCAGGGTCCCCGCCCCCACGGTGCCGAGGCCTGCGACGGCGATCTTGAGCGGCGCGTTCAAACCGGTTCTCCGACGGCAGTCATGGCAGCAATTGTACGTCGATCCGCCCGTTCGGCGCGGCCGCGGTCGCGGGCGACGCCTCGGTCTGGATCTGCTTGGCCGGGATGCCGGCATCGGCAAGCGCTTTGGCGACAAGCTGGGCGCGGTCCAGCGCGGCGCGGAAGTTGTTGAGCTGCTCGGCGCCGCCCACCCCGGGCGAGGCGTAGGAGACGATCCGCACGGTCCGCGGCTTCTCCTTGTATTGCGTGACGACCGCGGCAAGGCGCTCGCGCATGTCGCCGGGGAGCGCCGTCATGCCGGACGGCAGATCGACCGAGGTCACGGTGGTCGGCACCGGCGGAAGCTTGGGCGGCGGCAGCGCCGCGACCTGCGGCGAGACCTGCGGCGGCGGCAGCACCGCGGCCGGCGGCGCCGGCTGCGGATTGGCGGTCTGCACCGCCGCCGGCGGCAAGACCCCGGTCTCCGGCCGCGGGATCGCTTGCACATGGCCTTGCGGCGGCACCGGGCGCGACGCCTCCGCGCCCGGAACGGCGGCGATCGCCGGTGTCTGCATCGTGGTGTTCTGCGGTATCGGCGGCGGCGGCTCGTCCATCGCGCGGCGCGCCACCTGGGTCGGCGGTTTCGGCGTCAGCGGCGGGCCGGCCGCTTCCGGCGCCGCGATCGACGGCGGCACCGGCGGCGGCGGTGGCACCGGACCCGGCGACGCGGTGCCGCCATTCGCCTCGACGGCGTTGCGCGCGCCGCTCAAGTTCTCGGCAAGCTTCTGCCGCTCGGCGAGCGTCGTGGCGATCATCATCGGCGCGGAGGGCACAGTGGCGAGGTTGGGGTAGGGCTGCGCCTCGGCCTTGTCGAGGTTCTCGTTGAACGGCGCGGTCGCCGGATCGGGGTCGTTCTTGTTGGCCCCGGTCGCCGAGCGATAGGTCTCGATCACCCCGTTGCAGCCCGCGAGTCCCCCCGCCAGCAACAGCCCGAGAAGACAGATTGCCGCCCCGCCGCGGTGAGGGCGGGTTCCCTGCGATGCCATCAGCGAGACCCCGACCCGCCGCCGCGTTGCCGCCGCGGCCCATAGCGCGCGACGCGGCAGGGTGCGTCCGGCGGTGTTACATTCGATCCGCTGGTGTATTAGATCGCAGCCCGCGCGTCACTACATTTGATCCCGCGCCGGCGACGCGAAGCGAGAGGCGAGCAGGGAACGCGATGAACGATGCGAGCGGCAAAGGCGAAGCGGCGGGGAGCCGCGCGGCCGACCCGGCGGAGCTGTCGCGGCGGATGGCCGACATCGCCGAACGCAGCCGGAAGCTTGTCGGCGAATTCCTGAGCCGGCAGCCGAACCAGCCGGCAGCCGCCATGGGGGATCCGATGGCGATCGGCGCCGCTTTCTTCGAGCTGCTCGGCCGCATGATGGCCGATCCGGCGCGTCTCATCGAGGCGCAGATGGCGCTGTGGAACGACTATCTGACGCTGTGGCAGCGCACCGCCGAGCGCTTGGCGGGAAAACCCGCCGAACCGGTCGTGCGGCCGGCGGCGGACGATCGCCGCTTTCGCGACCGCGAGTGGAGCGAGAACGCGATCTTCGACTACATCAAGCAGAGCTATCTGCTGACCGCGCGGTTCCTGCAGAACGCCGCCAAGGAAACCGGCGGGCTCGACGATCGGGTCGGCCGCAAGGTCGATTTCTATACGCGCCAGTTCGTCGACGCGATGGCGCCGTCGAACTACGTGCTCACCAACCCGGAAGTGCTGCGCGCGACGGTCGCAAGCGGCGGCGAGAACCTGCTGAGCGGGCTGCAAAACCTGCTCGACGACCTGGCGCGCGGCAAGGGGCGGCTGGCGATCAGCATGACCGACATGGCCGCCTTCCGCATCGGCGAGAACGTCGCGACGACGCCCGGCAAGGTCGTCTACCAGAACGACCTGATCCAGCTGATCCAATACGCCCCGAGCACCGACACCGTCCACCGCCGACCGCTGCTGATCATCCCGCCCTGGATCAACAAGTTCTACATCCTCGACCTGCGGCCCGAGAACTCGTTTATCCGCTGGGCGGTCGGCCAGGGCCACACGGTGTTCGTGATCTCCTGGGTCAATCCCGATCAACACCTTAGCGGCAAGAGCTTCGAGGATTACATGAAGGAGGGACCGCTCGCCGCGCTCGACGCGATGGCGGCGGCGACGGGGGAAAAGACCGCCAACGTCATCGGCTACTGCCTCGGCGGCACGCTGCTGTCGGCGACGCTCGCCTATATGACCGCCAAGCGCGACCGCCGCATCAAGAGCGCGACCTTCTTTGTGACCATGGTCGATTTCGCCGAGGCCGGCGACCTCTCGGTCTTTATCGACGAGGAGCAGCTGACGGCGCTCGAGCGGCGCATGGCGAAAAAGGGCTATCTCGAGGCCCGCGACATGCACCAGACCTTCAACATGCTGCGCGCCAACGATCTGATCTGGTCGTTCGTGGTCAACAACTACCTGCTCGGCAAGCAGCCTTTGCCCTTCGACCTGCTGTACTGGAACGCCGATTCGACGCGCATGCCGGCGGCGATTCACAGCTTCTACCTGCGCAAGATGTACCAGCAGAACCTGCTGTCGAAGCCGGGCGGGATCACCCTCGGCGGCGTCAAGATCGACCTGCGCAAGGTCAAGACGCCCGCCTTCATCCTGTCGACGCGCGAAGACCACATCGCCCCGTGGCGCTCGACCTATGCGGCGACGCAGCTCTATTCCGGCCCGGTCAAGTTCGTGCTCGCGGCGTCGGGGCATATCGCCGGCGTCGTCAACCCGCCGGGAGCGAGGAGCAAATACGGCCACTGGACCAACGCGACCAACCCGCCCGCCGCCGACGCCTGGCTCGCCGGTGCCACCGAGCACCAGGGCTCCTGGTGGCCGCTGTGGCAGCAATGGGTGTCGCCGCATGCCGGCGGCCGGGTCCCCGCCCGCCACCCCGGCGACGGCGAGCTCCAACCGCTCGAAGACGCCCCCGGCAGCTATGTGAAGCTGCGCGCGGAGGATTGAGTCAATCCCGGCTCTTGTATTCCTCCGCCAGCCGGCGGTAATGGCCGGGGACCCAGCGCATGTACTCCACCTCTTCCGGCTTGAGCCCGCGCGCATAGCGGGCCGGGGTGCCGGACCACAGCTCGCCGGCTTTCACCACCTTGCGCGGCGTGACCACCGCGCCGGCGGCGACCATCGCGCCCGATTGCACCACGGCGCGGTCCATCACGCAGGCCTTCATGCCGACAAAGGCGCCGGCTTCGAGCGTGCAGCCGTGCAGCAGCGCCATGTGGCCGATCGCGACATCCTCGCCGATGGTCGTCGGGATGTGCTCGCCGCTGCCCGGCACGTCATAGGTGACGTGGACCACCGTCCCGTCCTGGATATTGGCGCCGGCGCCGATGCGGATCGGCGCGTCGTCGCCGCGGATCACCACGTTGAACCAGATATTGGCATGCGCGCCAATCGCGACATCGCCGATCACCACCGCGTTCGGCGCGACAAAGGCCGTCGGGTCGATGCGCGGGAGGATGCCGCGATACGGCAGGATCAAGGGTTTGGTCACCGGTTCACTCGCTGCGGGTGCCGTGCTCGCGACCCATCGTAGGCGTTTGGCGACGCCTTGGCACGCCGCCGCGCCGCACGATCATATTTGTTTCGTTATCCCCGCTTTTGGCGAGACCCCGGCCTTGCGCGACTGCTAACCTCCGCTAATCAATCGGCAGTAGCGCACGAGCGGAGGCAGCCATGAGCAGCAATCGACGGCCGGGCGCAGCAAGCCGCGTGACCCTGGGGATCGCGGTCGCCGTCGCGGCGGCGCTGGCGGCCGGTTCCGGCGAGGCGGCGGCGCCCGGCCCGGACGCCGCGGCGGTGCAGCTCGCCCAGTACTATCCCTACGGCGCGCCGCCGCCGGGCTACTATCGCTCCGGCCCGCCCCCTTGCGCGGCGGTCAACAGTCCCTGGCGCGGCGCGGCGCGCGGCGCTGCCGGCGGCGCGATCATCGGTGGCATCGCCGGCGACGCCGGCAAGGGCGCGGCGATCGGCGCCGGCATCGGCTTGCTGCGCCGCGGCATCCAGAACTCGAACGCTCGCGCCAACGGCTATTGCTATTGAATTGGGGCCGCCTCGCGAGCCTCGCTGTCACCAAGGGGAGCGTCGCACATGAACGGGAAAGCCGCCGTCGTGCTGTTGTCGGGGGTTCTTTTCGCCTGCGCGCCGGTGCCGGCCCCGGCGCCCGCCCCGGCACCGCCTCCACCGGCCGCGCCCGTGCCGGAAGCCGCGGTGGCACACCACGTCGTGGCGATCCGCGGCGTGCAGTGCGACGCGCTGCTGAAACTGGCGGAGGACGACCGCGCGTCGGCCTCGATGTTCTACATCGGCTACACCGCCTCTCGCCGCCACCAGGCGAGGATCGACGTCGCCGAGCTTTCCGGGCTGGAAGCGGCGGCGCTCGGCTATTGCGCGGCCCATCCCGGCTGGCCCGCCGCGACCGCCTTCGACAAGTCGTTCGCCGATAATGGCCGCTAGCGCACCGGCACGGCCCGCGCGCCGCGAGCATCGCGTTTGGGGATAGCTTCATCGCGATTTTCGCGGGAAAGAGCGGTTTCCGTCGCCGTCGTTTCTGCGCTATCGTCCGGGAGAGCGACCCTGCGGCGCGCGGCCGCAGGATCACCAAAGTCGCGGGGCCTTAACGGGAGCGGGAAACGATGAGCGGAAACTTTGCGCCTCTGCAATGCCTGAAGGGTGTCCGGGTTGTCGATCTGACCCAGTTCGAGGCGGGCCCCACCTGCACCGAGGCGCTGGCCTGGCTTGGCGCCGAAGTCGTCAAGATCGAGAACCCGAAATCGGGCGACCCGGGCCGGCGCATCGCCGCGGCCAGCGGCAAGGCGCACGATTCGTTCTATTTCAAGATTCTCAATGCCAACAAGAAATCGGCGACGGTCGACCTCAAGTCGCCGAAGGGCGTCGAGCTGGTCAAGGAACTGGTCAAGAAGGCCGATGTCTTCGCCGAGAACCTCGCCCCCGGCACGATCGAGCGGCTCGGCCTCGGCTACGATGTCCTCAAGGAGATCAACCCCGGCATCATCTATTGCCAGGTCAAGGGTTTCGGCGAGGGCAGCCCCTACGAGAAATCGCTCGCCTTCGACATGATCGCGCAGGCCGCCGGCGGCACGATGAGCGTTACCGGCGAGCCCGGCCAGCCGCCGGTCAAGCCCGGCTGCACGATCGGCGACACCGGCACCGGCATGCTGATGTGCATCAGCGTCCTTGGCGCGCTCTACGAGAAGCGGGCGACCGGCAAGGGCCGCCGTCTGCAGCTCGCGATGCAGGATTCGGTGATGCATTACATCCGCACCTCGTTCGCGGTGATGTCGCAGCAGGGCGACAAGACCGCGGCGCCGCGCATGGGCGCGCAGTCGACCTCCGGCGCCCCGGCCCCGTGCGGCATCTATCCGTGCAAGCCGTTCGGCTACAACGACTATGTCTATGTCTTCTGCAGCCGCGCCAACCCCGAGCACTGGAACCGCCTGCTCAAGGTGATCGGGCGCGAGGAGCTGATCGACGATCCGCGCTTCGCCACCAACGAGAGCCGCAACGCGCATGAAGGGTTCATCAACGAGATCATCGCCGAGTGGACCAAGCACCACACCAAGGAAGAGGCGATGCAGCTGATCGGCGCGGCGGGCGTCCCGGCCGGTGCGGTGCATGACACGCTCGAGCTCTACAACGACGAGAGCTTCGTCAAGCGTGGCATCATGCAGACGATGCACCACCCCGACGGCGACTGGCGGTGCGAAACCTGGCCGGTGCGCTTCGACGGCAAGCCGCCCGAGCTGAAGCCCTCGCCAAAGCTCGGCCAGCACACCGACGAGGTGTTTACGAGTTGGCTCAGCCTCAGCAAGGACCAGATCCAGGCGCTGCACGAGCAAAAGGTCATCGGCAACGCCGCCTGACACCGAGCGACGACACAGCGGCCCGCGGAAGCGGGCCGTTTCTTTTCAACTTCCCTTCTCGTCATGGCCGGACTCGACCCGGCCATCTCCAAAGATCTCCGGGTCAAGCCCGGGGATGACGAAGACGACAGGAGATCCCCATGGCGGAACTGACCGGTTCGGAAATCCTCGCGAAATGCCTCAAGGCGGAGGGCGTCGACGACTGCTTCTACATCATGGGCGGGCCGATGCTGCTGGCCGAGTCGTCGATGATCAACGAGGGCATCCGCATGATCGACGTCCGCCACGAGCAGGCGGCGGCGTTCTCGGCGCAGGCCTATAGCCGGCTGTTGCAAAAGCCCGGCATCTGCATGGCGGCTTCCGGCCCGGCGGCGATCAACCTGTCGACCGGGCTGGCCAATGCGCTGATCGATTGCTGTCCGGTGATCGGTTTTGGCGGCTCCAGCCCGATCAGCCAGTTCGGCCGTCAGGTCTTTCAGGAAATCGACCAGATGGCGATCATGAAGGGCTGCGTGAAATACGCCGACCGCATCCACAACATCAAACGCATCCCGCAGCAGATCAATTTCGCCTTGCAGACCGCGATGAACGGCAAGCCGGGACCGGTCTATCTCGATTGGCCGGGCGACATCCTCTACCAGAAGATCGACGAGTCACAGGTCGATTGGAGCTATGCCGGGCGGCCGATCGTCCGCGCCCGGCCCTATGCCGAGCCGCGCGCGATCAACGCGCTGGTCGATGCGATCAACTCCGCCGAACGGCCGATCATCGCCTCGGGCGGCGGGGTGATCTGGTCGCAGGCGTGGAACGAGATGCGCCAGTTTGTCGAGAAGGCCGGCATCCCGTTCTACACCACGCCGCAGGGCCGCGGCGTAGTGCCCGACGACCATCCCTATTCCTACCTGACGATGCGCTCGACCGCGTTCCGCGACGCCGACCTGATCATCGTGCTCGGCACGCGGATGAACTATATCATCGGCCATGCCGCGCCGCCGCGCTTTGGCGCCAACGCCAAGATCGCCCGCATCGAGATCGACCCCGAGGAGATGGGCCGCTCGGCGCGCAATGTCGACATCCCGGTGATCGGCGACTGCAAGAGCGTGCTGCAGCAGCTGATCGACGCGCTCGGCCCGAAGACCGCCGACCGCTTTGCCGGCTGGCGGCAAAAGCTGGCCGACGGCGAGGCCGCCAAGCGCGCCGGCCCCGGCGGCAACTACCCGACCGACGGCGACATCCATCCAATCCGGCTGCTGGAGGAAGTCAAGAACTTCGCCGACCGCGACGCGATCCTCGTCGTCGACGGCCAGGAGACGCTCAATTTCGGCCGCCAGACGATGCCGACTTTCGAGCCGGCGCACCGCCTCAATTCCGGCCCGTTCGGCACGATGGGCGTCGGCCTGCCGTTCGCGGTCGGCGCCAAGGCGGCCAAGCCCGACAAGCAGGTGATCTGCTGCCACGGCGACGGCTCGTTCGGCCTCAACGCCATGGAGCTCGACACCGCGGTGCGGCACAAGCTGCCGATCCTCGTGGTGATCTCGCTCAACGGCGGCTGGACCGCGGACCCGCAGCGCAACAAGCCCGGCCGTGACCTCGGCTACACCCGCTACGACAAGATGGCCGAAGGGCTCGGCTGCTACGGCGAATACGTCGAGCAGCCCGAGGATATCCGCCCCGCCCTCGAACGCGCGCAGAAGAAGGTCGACGAAGGCATGGTCGCCCTGGTCAACGTCCGCACCGACTATCGCGCCCGCGCCGGCACCGTGCAGTTCAGCGATTACTCGACGTGAGTGAGGTGACGAAGGGTTCCGAAAAGCCTCCCCAATCGCCTGCGCTTGCCCTCCCCCGCCTGCGGGGGAGCGGTCACGCCTGATCTGCCGCCAGCGCGGCGAAGCGTTCGGCCAGCCGGCTCAGCTCCCATTCCCGTGCCAATGCGGCGGCCTTGGCCCATGTCGGCTGCTGGTCGTCGAGCGGCGGGAGCGGCGCCGCGGGGTCCATGGCGGCGATCTTGCGGTAAACCCGCAGGTCATCGGCCTCCTTCGCAAAGCGGCCGGCAGCGATGAGGTCGTCGAGCGAACCGTAGCGGCGCAGCAGCGCGGCGGCGGTCACCGCGCCGACGCCGCGCGCGCCGGGGAGCTTGTCGGACGGGTCGCCGCGCAGCGCGATAAAGTCGGGCACCTGCGCCGGCGCGACACCGTAGCGTTCGCGCACCTCGGCGGGGCCGATCCGGGCCATCTCGCCGGCTCGCAGCGGGTGCAGGATCGTCGTCGTCTCGGAGGCGAGCTGGAAGGCGTCGCGGTCGCTGCTGGCGACGAGCGCCAACCCGCCGCGCCGGTCCTCGTGCGCAACCGCGGCGGCGAGAAAATCGTCCGCCTCGTAGCCCGGCGCCTTGGCAAAGGCAAAGCCGCAGGCCGCGACCAGCCCGGGCAGCACGTCGAGCTGCTCGACCAGCTCGGCATCGAATTGCCGCCCGCCCTGATAAGCTGGAAACAGCTTTTGCCGGTAGGTCGGCATGCCCAGCGTGTCCCAGCCGACCAGCACCGCGCGCGGCCGCTCGCTTTCATAGAGCCGCAGCAGGAAATTGGCGAAACCGACGATCGCGCCGCCGCCGCGACCGCCGCCGCGACGGATCGATTTCGGCAGCGCGTGATACGCGCGATGGGCGAACGAGTCGCCGTCGATGATCAGCAGCGGCCGCTCTGCGCTCTGCATGCCTTGACCGTGGTTAAAACGGGCCGGCGACCTCAGGCAAACGCCCGCCTGATCCGGCCCCAATCCTCGATCGCGTGTTCCTGGCCGGGAACGATCTGGATCGCCACCTCGGCGTAACCGGCTGCGGCAAAGCCGGCGATCGCGGCTTTGATGTCGGCTTCGCCGCCGGTGATCGTGGTCGCGCGGATCAGTTCGGGGGTCACAAAGCGGCGTTCCTCGGGCTTGACGAACATCAGGTGGCCGCGGTGGTTTTCCAGATAATGCGCGCCTTGCGGGCGGAATTGCCGCGCCGTCTCGACATAGGCGGCGATGGTATCGGCGAGCGCCGGCGGCATCGCCGCCATCGGCGGAAAACCGCCCAGCGCCTGGTCCGCGGCGCGGTGCAGCAGCATCGCCGCGCGCGGCCCGGCCTGGGCGACGACGCGGTCGGAATCGAGCGCCTCGCCCGGTTCGAGGATCGCGCCGCCGGTCAGCACGACCGCATCGAGCCGGTCGGGCGTATGGCCGGCTTCTCGCCACTTGCCCGCCATCTCGCGCATCCCCACAGCGGCGCCAGCGACATCGCCGGCGGTGTTAATCCAGCCGGCGCCGAGCTTCGCGGTCAGCGCCCGGGCACGCGGACCGGTTGCGGCGATGTAGAGCGGGATCGGGTCGCGCGTGTTGATCAGGCCCAGCGCCGGGTTCAGCAGGCGGATCAGCCGCGTCTTGCCCTCGATTGCGGCCTCGACCGTTTCGCCGGCGATCAGCGCCTGCACGACCCGGATGTATTCTTCCATATCGGCGAGCTTGACCGAGCCGAGCCCCATCGCCCGGCGTCCGGTAAACCCGGTGCCGACGCCGAAATCGATCCGCCCCGGCGCCAGCTTGTTGAGCGAGGCAAAGGCATTGGCGGTCACCGCGGCGATGCGGTTGGACGGGATCAACACCCCGGTCGCCAGGCGGATCGTCGTGGTCTGCATCGCCGCCGCCGCCATCGCGACAAACGGGTCGGCCGACAGCATCTGCGTGTCGTAGAACCACGCGCGGTGGAACCCCAGCTCCTCGGCCCGCCGCACCACGCGCCACGACGTGGCGTCGGTCGGCAGCGCGATCGCAAACCGCATGGCGTCCTCCTCGAGATCGGCGCTCGTCACCAGAACCAGCTAGCGCAGAGGACACGGAGGTTACGCGGAGGACGCGAAGCCGACCAGGAGCCTCCGCGTCCTCTGCGTAACCTTTGCGGCCTTTGCGCTAATGAGGTTCTTTGGCGCCGGATTTACCGCTTCGAGAACTGGAAGCTGCGGCGCGCTTTGGCCTTGCCGTATTTCTTGCGTTCGACGACGCGGCTGTCGCGGGTCAGGAACCCGCCCTGCTTCAGCGTCGGCCGCAAGCCCGGCTCGAAGAAGGTCAGCGCCCGGCTGATGCCGTGGCGCACCGCGCCGGCTTGGCCCGACAGCCCGCCGCCCGTGACCGTGCACCACACATCGAACTGGCCGAGCCGATCGGAGACGACAAACGGCTGGTTGATCAGCATGCGCAGCACCGGCCGGGCGAAATAGACCGGGCTGTCGCGGCCGTTGACCTCGATCTTGCCGGCGCCGGGCCTGATCCACACGCGGGCGACGGCGTTCTTGCGCTTGCCGGTGGCATAGGCGCGGCCCTGCGCGTCGAGCTTGGGCTGCACATCGGTCGGCGCGACGACAGGCGCCGCCGGCGCGGCCGGGGTCGCCGCGGCGCGCTGCGCGGCGCCCATCGCCTGGCGCAGGCTGCCGAGCCCCTGAAACGTCTGCGACGCCCGTGCCGGGCGCGGTTGTTGCGGCGATTGGTCTTCGGTTTCGTCGGCCATGCTCAGGCCCTCACATTCTTGCGGTTCATCGCGGCGACATCGAGCGTCTCGGGCTGCTGCGCCGCGTGCGGATGCTCGGGCCCGGCATAGACCCGCAGATTGCCCATCACCTTGCGGCCGAGCGGGCCGCGCGGGACCATGCGCTCGACCGCCTTTTCGATCACCCGCTCGGGATGCTTGCCGGCGAGGATCGCGCCCTTGCTGCGGCCCTTGATCCCGCCGGGATACCCGGTGTGCCAGTAGAAGATGTCGGCGCTGCGCTTGTTGCCGGTGAGCTGCACCTTTTCGGCGTTGACGACGACGATGTTGTCGCCGCAATCCATGTGCGGAGTGAAGCTCGCCTTGTGCTTGCCGCGCAGGCGCAGCGCGATGATCGACGCCAGCCGGCCGAGCACCAGCCCGTCGGCATCGATCACCACCCATTTCTTGTCGATATCGGCCGGTTTGGCGGAAAACGTCTTCATCGCAGATCGGGCCTGGAAAGAAGCGCGGCTGCCGCCGCAGGCCGGTCCGTTTAGGCAACGGCGCGCGCAGCGTCAAGCGAAAACGATCGCAAAATCAAAGCACTTTCATATGAGGTATCATATTACCCTAGCCGAGAGCCGCCGTGCGATGCCAAAGGCGGCGGCGCGTGCTATTCTGCCGTTCAAACCGCCGCCGGACCCGTCATGAAGCGTTACCTGCTCGCAGGCCTGTTTATGATCCTGGGCTTTATCATCCTCGGCGTCGCGACGGCCAACCTGATGAGCGGGCCGGAAAAGCCGGCAAAGCCGCGATTGCCGGCGCCGGCCGCCAACGACACGCACCGGCCGGGCGGCCACGGCGTCGGCGCGCAGACCAACGCGGTCCAGCCGCCGCAGCCGCCCGCCAAGCCCACGCAGCCGAATGCCGATGCCGCGCCGACGCTGTTGCCGGGGATGCCGATCCCGCTCAGCACCTCCGTGTCGCCCCCGATCGTTCGGCCGCCGACCGAAGCCCCGCCGCACGTGCCGATCATTCAGCCGACCGATCTCGGCACGCCGTCGAGCCCGACCGCCGGCCGGCAACACCAGTAACGGAGCCATCCATGAGCCTGGCCGAGCCGATCGACGAACCGCTGCTGCGCGAGGAACGCGACCCGCACGGTGTGCTGCGCCTGACGCTCAACCGGCCGGCGCAGCGCAACGCGCTGTCGATGGCGCTGATGGCGGCGGCGATCGAGGCGCTCGACGCGGCGGCCGAAGACAAGGCGGTCCGCGTCGTGGTGATCGCCGGCGCCGGTGTCGGCTTCTGTCCCGGCCACGATTTGCGCGAGATGCGCGCCGACCCGAGCGCCGAAGCCTACCAGCGCATCTTCGACCGCTGCAGCACGATGATGCAGAAGATCGTCCGGCTGCCCAAGCCGGTCATCGCCGAGGTGCACGGCATCGCCACCGCCGCCGGCTGCCAACTGGTCGCGAGCTGCGACCTCGCGGTCGCCGCCGAAGACGCGAGCTTCGCCACCTCGGGGATCAATGTCGGGCTGTTCTGCTCGACCCCGATGGTCGCCTTGTCGCGCGCGGTCGGCCGTAAGGCGGCGATGGCGATGCTGCTGACCGGCGACTTTATCGATGCCCCGACCGCGCAGGCGCTGGGGCTGGTGAACAGCGTGGTGCCGCGCTCGGCGCTGCGCGAAACCACCGAGGCCCTCGCACGCAAGATCGCCGGCAAATCGATGGCCGCGGTCGCGCTCGGCAAGACCGCCTTCTATCGCCAGATCGAAATGGACCTCTCCGCCGCCTACGCCTACACCAGCCAGGTGATGACCGACAACATGCTGGCCCGCGACGCCACCGAAGGCATCGACGCCTTCATCGCCAAACGCAAGCCGGTGTGGCGGGACGAGTAGGTACCCGGGAATCCTTGCCCGAAGATGCCGATCTTTCTGCTCTAGCGTCGAGACTCAATCAGAGCCACTAGGTCACTGTGGCAGCGAGCAGGGCGGCGGCGGTGAAGTTTGTCGCGAGCTTGTCGTAGCGGGTGGCGATGCGGCGCCAGTCTTTGAGACGGCAGAACATCCGTTCGATCAGATTGCGCAGCCTGTAGGCTTGGCGATCGAAGGGATAGGTGTGCTTTCGTGGGATTGTTGGGGATGACCGGCTCGGTGCCGCGGGCGATCAGAAAGAGCCTGAGGGCGTCGCTGTCATAGGCAGTATCGGCGAGCACCGCGATGTCGTGCAGCAGACAAGCGAGCACGACGTGCTCCGGCATGCCCGCGACCTTGGCGTGCCGCGCGCTCTGCAGCAGGTGCATCGGCGGCGCCAGCCGCAGCCGGAAAAAATCCATCAGCGTCGGCTTGTCGGGCATTTTCGGCAGGCGCGGGTCGTCGCCCATCAGCATCTTGGCGCCGGGATGCTGCTGTTGCAGCTTGGCGCCGTTGGGCATCGCGAAATCGCCCTCGGCGATCAGGAACAGCCGCGAACGGACCGCAATCGCGTTCTCCAGATCGGCCATCAGCTTGTCTTCGAGCGCGTCCATCTTTTGCGATGCGGTCATCACGTCGTTCATGCGGTCGTCCTCTTTAAGCCGTCATGGCGAGGATCAAAGCGGCCGAGACGGCATCGCTTCACTCCGCCATGAGGCGGTTACAGATACTTCGCCGGGCGGATCATGGCCCGCCACATATGCGCGACCGGCGAGTTGTCAAAGCCGAGGCCGTCTTCCGGCTGCTTGAAGTTGCGGCCGATCACGTCCTCGAACTCTTCGAGTTCGACATGCACGTCCGGGTCGAACGAGTAGATGTCGTGCACCGTGATCATGCGGCCCGACATGTACCATTTGTGGTTCCGCATCCGCTTGTAGTCTTCCTCGATGTAGCGGTCGGGGCGGTAGTCCTCGCCAAACCCGGTGATGTAGGACTGCGGGTACTCGTAGCCGACCGATTCGTCGGGATAGAAGCGCAGCACCTGGTGCGCGCGGATCGCCCAGGTGACTTCCGGATCGACATAGGGCTCGACCAGTTGCGCGCCCCAATAGCCGTGATCGCCGCGGATGAAGCCGGCGGTCGAGATGTCGTGCAGCAGGCAGGCGAGCACCATCTTTTCCGGCAGCCCGCCCTTCACGGCGTGGCGGGCGCTTTGCAGCAGATGCATCGACGGGCCGAAGCGGTATTTGAAGAAATCCATCAGCGTCGGCTTTTCCGGCATCGCCGGCAGCCGCGGGTCGTCGCCCATCAGCACCTTGGCGTTGGGGTTCCGCTTCCGCGCCTCGGCCGGGTTCGCCGGCGGGCCCATGTCGCCTTCGGCGAGCTGATAGATGCGCGACTTGACGACGATGTAGTCGAGCTCGCGCGCCATCTGTGCTTCGAGCGCATCGGCTTTTTGCGACAGGGTCATGATGTCGTTCACGGCATGTCTCCTCGCCCGGAACCTGCATTGGGCAAACCCTAGCAGATTGCGCGGGCGAGAGGCACGTGCTGTTGCGATGACCGGCCGGCGCGGCGTTGGACCGGTATCAGGAACCGAGCGGGGTGATGCCGAAGCTTTGCCACTCCGTGCCGATATTGCCCATCGACCCGGCAGCGTAGACCTGGTTGTGGGCGATGTCGAAATATTGCAGGTCGCCGTTGCTTGTGTCGCGCATCAGCATGTCGGTCTCATTGGCGTTGCCGCCGAGATTTCCGAAGCCGAGCACCTGCCATTCCATACCGATATTGCCCATCGGCCCGGCCTGGTAGACCTGGTTGTCGGCGATGTCGAAATATTGCAGGTCGCCGCTGTTCGCGTCGCGCATCAGCATGTCGGTTTCGCCCGGGTTGCTGCTGAAATCGCCGACGCCGAGCACCTGCCACTCCATGCCGATATTGCCCATCGGCCCGGCCTGGTAGACCTGGTTGTCGGCGATGTCGAAATATTGCAGATCGCCGTTGTTCGTGTCGCGCATCAGCATGTCGGTTTCGCCCGGGCTGCTGCTGAAATCGCCAAAGCCGAGCACCTGCCACTCCGTGCCGATATTGCCCATCGGTCCGGCGGCGTAGACCTGGTTGTCGGCGATGTCGACATACTGCAGATCGCCGTTGTTCGTGTCGCGCAACAGCATGTCGGTTTCGCCGGCGATGCTGCTGAACTCGACGACGCCAAGCAGCTCCCAGTTCGCGCCGACATTGCCGAGGTCGGACCGGCCGGTTACCTGGTCATCGCCGATGCTGAAGGTATAGAAATCTTCGCTGCGCGGGTCGCGCAGCAGCAGGTCGCCGATACTTTGGCCGCTGAAATCGCCTCGCCCGCCGAGGTCCCATTGCTGGTCGATCGTTTCGATGGCGGAGGCGCCGCGCACCGCGTTGCCGCCGATATCGTAGAACTGGAGGCCGCCGGTATCGGCCTTGTACATGGCCAGATCGGCGGTCGCCCCCGCGGCGGTGGACAAAGCGGCCGGAGCGGACGGTGCCGCCTGTGTCAGGCTGTAGGCGTGCACATAGTCGATGTCGAGATCGGCCGGGAAGGCGGTCGACGCATCGGGCGGCCCGGGCCAATCGCCGCCGACCGCGAGGTCGATCAGCATGTACATCGGCTTGTCCATATACGCCGGCGTCGGCGTCTGCGCCGTTTGGAGCCCGTCGACGTACCAGGTCATCGTCGACGGGCTCCAGGCGAAACCGAAGGTGTGGAACCCGGCCGACAGGTCGCCGACATGCGACACTTGCTGGTAATCGTCGCCGTCGACGCCGTGAAAGCTGTTGTAGACGGTGGTCGGATCGCTGCCGAGCACTTCGAAGACGTCGACTTCGGGAGGGTAGGAGTGATCGGCCGGCAAGAGCCAGAAGGCCGGCCAAAGCCCGTCGCCTTTTGGCAATTGCGCACGGATCTCCCAATAGCCGTAGGTCTGGGAGAAGGAGTTCTCCGTCGTCAGCAGGCCCGAGGTGTAGGGCATGTCGCCGATATAGGGTGCGACACCCGGGTCGGTCGGCTGCGCGCTGACCGTGAGTATCCCGTCATGATCGGCGAACGGGTCGACGCCGAGCGGCGCCGCCGCGGTTCCGGCATAGTCGGGGTCCAGGTACTGTTCGAGTTCGCCGTTTCCGGAGAGTGTCCGTCCGCCGAAATAATACGAGGTCTTCCAGGTGCCAGAGCGGGCGCCGGTATCGAGGCTGACGCTGTCGAACTCGTCGTGAAACGTCTCGGTCAGCCCAGCGGGGTTGAACGGCAGGTTGAAATCGTCCGCGGCAAGGCTGGCGGCATTCGTGTCGTCGAACGTGATGGTCTGGCCACCGCCGAGATCGAGCACCGTGTCGGGGCCGCTCTGCGTCAGCGCCGCCTGTACGTCGGCAAAGCCGGTGAAGGCGGCGCCGTGCAGGTCGACGACATCGCCGGCATGAAAATCGGCGATCTCGTCGTTGCCATAACCGACCCGTACGACAAAGGTGGCGTTACCCGACCCGCCGATCAGCAGGTCGTCGCCGCCTCCGCCGTCGAGGGTGTCGTCGCCGTCATTGCCGATGATGATGTTGTCGAGGGTATTGCCGACGGCGAACGCGTCGCCCGAGCCCTCCAGCGTCAGGTTGCGGATGTTGTCCGGCAGCGTGTACCCCGAACCCCAGGTCTCCACCGTCGAGACCTCGGCATCGGCCGGCTCGGTCACGACATCGCTGGGGTCGTAAGCAATAAACGTATCGTCGCCGCCATTGCCGGCCAGCGTCATGTTCGACGCATTCGCCGCCAGCTGGTCGTTGCCGTTTGTGCCGGAAAGAGTGGACCCGGGCTCGAACCCGGAAAACCAGTGCACCGGCGCTCCGCTCACCGGCAGATTCAACCGCGCCATCAACACTCGCTAAAGAGAAAGAAGAGACCGATCCCGATAAAGAAAAATGGTGAACAATCTCTTACTTGAATTGGAAATCCCTTCGAGATCCCGGTGTTGTTTAAAGAAGATTGACCACTTAATCAGGAGTCTAAAAGGATTGAGCGAGCGTTGTTTGGTTAACGAAAATCCCGGACGCGATGCTGCTATTGCGAAAACTGCGCGACCGGCTTCTGGGCCTCGGGTGAACACCGGGCCGAGATGTGGGGCCGCCCTGTGGCACCGGCGATGACGCGGAACGGCGCGTTGTCGGCGGCCGACGACGCCGACGGCACGATCCGGCGGATCGCCTACACCGGGAAAGGCAAGCCGGCGCGGGGAAATGCCGCGCCGCCCGCACCGTCGCGGCTGCCTCAGACCTTGATGGTCGAGGCCTTGTAGATGTCGTCGATCGACCTCTCCAGCGCCTTCTCGAACTCGGCGTCGCTCATCGACACCCGCAGCTCTTCGACCAGCGCGCGTGAGAAGCTCGCGATCATGCCGTGATTGGCGGCGAGCCGCTTGCACGCATCGGCCCGCGTGTAGCCGCCGGACAGCGCGACGACCCGCACGACGCGCTTGTGGTTGATGGCCGGCGCGTAAAGGTCGGGGACATCGGGGAGGGTGAGCTTGAGCATGATCGGCGGGCCGTTCGGGTCGGCGTCGAGATGCTTCATGATCTCGGCGGCGAGGATGGCTTCCGCGCCCTTCTTGTCCGGGCTCTTGATCGAGACTTCCGGTTCGAGGATCGGCACGATCCCGTGCCGGGCGACCTGCTTGCCCAGTTCGAATTGCTGGTCGACGATGGCGGCGATGCCGGTCTTTGACGCCAGGTTGATGACCGAGCGCTCCTTGGTGCCGAAAACGCCGAGCTTGACGGCCCGTTCGAGCAGCTCGTCGAGACCGGAGATCGGCCGCATCATCTGCACGCCGTCCTTCTCGGCCTCGAGCCCCTTATCGATCTTCAGAAAGGGAACGACGCCGCGGTCCTCCCAGAGAAAGGCGGGAACGGAGCGGCCCTGCGCCTCGTCGTCCATCGTGCGCTCGAACAGGATCGCGCCGATGACCTTGTCGCCGGTGAAGGCCGGCGCGGTCATGATCCGCACCCGCATTTCATGCATGAGCTTGAACATCTCCGCGTCGCCGCTATAGGCGCTGTCCGGAATGCCGTAGAGGCGCAACGCGCCGGGCGTCGATCCGCCGCTCTGGTCGAGAGCGGCGATAAAGCCGCCCTTGTTCGACATCTGCGCCATCATCTTGTCGTTTGCCATGGTGGTCGCTCCCGCCTCGGAGAATGTTGCGCCAGGGGTGGTGACAGGGGTGGTCTTTGCTCCGCGCATTATAGGCCCGTCTCGGCCCATCACCGAGAGGGAGATGTCACCCGCCGCCTGTCGGCATTATGCGCCGCCCGGCGTCCTCCGGGTATAGCTGTCGCGCAAGCCGATCGTGCGGTTGAAGACCAGGCGGGCCGGCGCGCTGTCGGCGTCGCGGCAGAAATAGCCGAGCCGCTCGAACTGCACCGCGGCCGCGTCGTTGTCGGCCGCCAGCGCCGGCTCCAGCCTGCAGCCGGTCAGCACCTCGAGCGAATCCGGGTTGAGGTCGGCGATCAGATCGCCATCGGCGCCGGGATCGGGGCGGCTGAACAGCGGATTGTAGAGCCGTACCTCCGCCGGTGCGGCATGGGCCGCCGAGACCCAGTGGATCGTGCCGCGCACCTTGCGCCCGTCCGGCGCATCCCCGCCCTTGGTTGCCGGGTCGTAGGTGCAGCGCAGCTCGGTCACCTCGCCGGCGGCGTTTTTCACCGCCTGCCGGCACGTGACAAAATAGGCGTAGCGCAGCCGCACCTCGCGGCCCGGTGCGAGGCGGAAGAAATTCTTCGGCGGGTCTTCCATAAAGTCGTCGCGCTCGATGTACAGCACGCGGCCGAACGGCACCGTTCGCGACCCGGCTTCCGGGTTGTCGGGATGGTTCACCGCGTCGAGCTCTTCGCTCTGCCCCTCCGGGTAATTCTCGATCACCAGTTTCAGCGGGTGCAGCACCGCCATCCGGCGCTGCGCCGTCCGGTTCAGCTCGTCGCGCACCGCGTGCTCGAACATGCCGACATCGACGGTGCTGTTGGCCCGCGCGACGCCCACCGCCTTGGCGAAGTTGCGGATCGCCGCCGGCGGAATGCCGCGCCGCCGCAGCCCCGCCAGGGTCGGCATGCGCGGATCGTCCCAGCCCGACACGCGGCCCTCGTCGACCAGCGCCTTCAGGAACCGCTTCGACATCACCGTATAGGTGAGGTTCAGCCGCGCGAACTCGTACTGGTGCGGCCGCGACGGCACCGGCAAATGCTCGATCAGCCAGTCGTAGAGCGGCCGATGATCCTCGAATTCGAGCGTGCAGATCGAATGCGTGACGCCTTCGATCGCGTCCGACTGGCCGTGCGCATAGTCATAGGTCGGGTAGATCGACCATTTGTCGCCGGTGCGCGGGTGCGTCGCGTGCAGGATGCGGTAGAGCGCCGGGTCGCGCAGGTTGATGTTGGGTGAGGCCATGTCGATCCTGGCCCGCAGCACCCGCGCGCCGTTGGGGAATTCGCCCGACCGCATGCGGCGGAACAGGTCGAGGTTCTCCTCGGCCGGACGGTCGCGATAAGGGCTGTTGCGCCCCGGTTCGGTGAGGGTGCCGCGCGCCGCGCGCATCTCCTCCGGCGACTGGTCGTCGACATAGGCCAGCCCGTGCCGGATCAGGTGCTCGGCCCAGGTATAGAGCTGCTCGAAATAATCCGACGCGTGATAAAGGTGCACGCCCCAGTCAAAGCCGAGCCATTTGAGGTCGGTTTCGATCGCGTCGATATATTCCTGCTCTTCCTTGGTCGGGTTGGTGTCGTCGAAGCGCAGGTGGCAGCGCCCGGCAAACTCCTCGGCAATGCCGAAATTGAGGCAGATCGACTTGGCGTGGCCGATATGCAAATAGCCGTTCGGCTCCGGCGGAAACCGCGTGACCGGCCACACGACCTTGCCGGAATCGATGTCGGCCTGGACGATGTCGCGAATAAAATCGCGCCCGGCCTCTCTCGCTTCCGCCTCGACCACGCTCATTCCACCGCTCCGCTCCTCGGCTCCTTATGTGGCCGATAACGGACGAAGCGCCAAGTCTGTTCTAAGGTCGGGATTCAATTGGTCCATTAGATCAAGAGTGCGGCGAGGTAGAGGCCAGCGATGTAGTTGCGGGCGAGTTTGTCGTATCGGGTGGCGATGCGACGCCAGTCCTTGAGGCGACACCATAGCCTCTCGACGAGGTTTCGTTGGCGATAGGACGGCCTCGGCGCCACGCTCAGCAATCGGTTGTCGGATAGCATCGCTGTCGTAACTGCGGTCGGCGATGAGCCGGCGGAACGGCCCGAGGGCGGCGAGAAGCGCGGGTGCGGTGGCCGCATCGGAGGCGTTGCCGGCGGTCAGCAGGATCAGTCGTGGGCGGCCCGCTTCGTCGGTGGCGGCGTGCAGCTTGCTGGTGCGGCCGCCCCGCGAGGTGCCGAGCGCTTGCTCGAAAGCCCCCCTTTTCCGCCGGCGGCACAGCGGTGTGCCTTGATGTGCGTGCTGTCGATCGCCGCCAGCCCATAGATCCCGCTGTGG
>DASZOZ010000073.1:0-29665 GCA_035550515.1 Allostellaceae bacterium | reverse complement strand
CCCGCGCAAGCGGGAACCCATGCACACCGGTTTCAGCCCACTGGGCGCCGTCCGCGGTCATGGGTTCCGGGTTCATCGCTGCGCGATGCCCCGGAACGACCTTGAAAACTCACACGCGTTTCGCAGCGAATTCGGGCCGCTTGCCGCTGCCGTACGATTTCAGCGCGCCCTGGTCGCCGATCGCGTTGGGGCGCTGGAAAATCCAGTTCTGCCAGGCGGTGAGCCGGCCGAAGATGCGGGTCTCCATGGTTTCCGGCCCGGCGAAGCGCAGATTGGCTTCGAGCCCGGTCAGCGCATCGGCCGAGAAACTGGCGCGCTCTTCGAGCATCAGGCGGATTTCGTCGTCCCAATCGACCTCGTCATAGGCTGCGGTCACCAGACCCAGCGTCGCCGCCGCTTCGGCGAGGATCGGCTCGCCGAGCGATTTTGCCGCACGGGCCAGGCTTGCGGGCTCGCCGAGGAACCGGGTGGCCAAGCGTGACAGCCCGTTGCCCATGGGCAGCGCGCCGAAATTGAGCGGCGACAGGACGAGCCGCGCCGCGCCGCGATTGTCGCCCGTCCGCGTTCCGGCAAACATCAGCGCGCGGTCGGCGGCAAAGACCAGCTCGGCCAGCAGCCCGACAAAGCAGCTCCCCGGCTCGATGAGCGTGAAGACGCTGCGCGCGGTCATGTCGATGCGCTTCAGCACGCGTTTCCAGTACAGCCGGATTTCGCGGATCAGCCAGTCGTCGGCACCGGCGTCGAGCATGCCGCTCGCGGCGCGCACCACCGCGTCGTCGCCTGCGCTGCGAAAGACGATAATGCCGAGCTCCGGTTCGTTGGCGCGCAGATGGAGCACGACGTCGTCGAGCTCGCGGGCCACGGCCAGCGGCCAGAAAGCCGCGGCGGCATCATGCGCGGCCGGCGCGGTGCGCTCGACGCGTTCCGGCGCGAAGATGGTGATGTCGGCGCGGCGGTTCACCCGGTCGCAGACGAGCCGCAAGTTCGGGTAGGTGATCGTGTCCCCCGCGATCTTGCGGTCGAGCGGCGGCAGCGTAATGCCCCTGGCGTCGGCGGGGCGGTCGGAGGTCGCGGCGAGGGCGGCGGCGCGGGCGGCGATGCGCTCGTCCCAGGCGGAAGGTGGGACGATCTCGTCGACCAGCCGCCAGTCGACCGCGCGCTGGCCGCGCACGCCTTCCTCGGTCGTGCAGAACAGGTCGGCGCGGTCGCGGCGGACTTGGCGCTTGTCGGTGAGGCGGGTCAGGCCGCCGGTGCCCGGCAGCACGGCGAGCAGCGGCACTTCGGGCAGCGACACCGCCGAGCGGCGGTCGTCGATCAGGGTGATCCAGTCGCAGGCCGCCGCCAGCTCATACCCGCCGCCGGCCGCCGTGCCGCCGACCGCGGCCAGGTAGCGCTGGCCGGAGTTTTCGCTCGCGTCTTCGATGGCGAGGCGCGTCTCGTTGGTGAACTTGCAGAAATTGACCTTGTCGCCATGCGTCGACCCGGCGAGCGCGCCGATATTGGCGCCGGCGCAGAACACGTTCGGCTTGCCCGAGCGGATGACGACGGCGCGCACCTCGGGATGCTCGAACCGCAGCCGCTGCACCGCGTCGGCCAGCTCGATATCGACGCCGAGATCGTAGGAATTGAGCTTCAGCTCGGTGCCCGGGTAGAGGACGCCGGCCGGGTCGACATCGAGGGTCAGGGTCGCGATCGGGCCGTCCGTCGCCAGCCGCCAATGGCGGTAGCGCGAGGGGTCGGTGCGGAAGTCGATGGTCATTGCGCGCCTTCGCGCAATTTGTAGCGCTGGATCTTGCCGGTGGCGGTCTTGGGCAGCGCCTCGACGAACTCGATCCAGCGCGGGTATTTCCACACCCCGATGCGGTCCTTCACGGTGTTTTGCAGCGTCGCCGACAGCGTCGCGCGGTCGCCGTTCAGCGCCGCTTCCTGCAGCACCACAAACGCTTTCGGCTTGATCAGCGCGTCGGCGTCGGGGTGGCCGATGACGGCGGCTTCGAGCACGGCGGGGTGCGCGATCAGCGCCTCCTCGACCTCGAACGGCGAGACCCAGATGCCGCCGACCTTCAGCATGTCGTCCTGGCGGCCGCAATAGCGGTAATAGCCGTCGGCGTCGCGGGTGTAGGTGTCGCCCGTATGGGTCCACTCGCCGCGGAAGGTGCGGCGCGACTTGTCGCGCTGGTTCCAGTAGCCCTCGGCGGCGCTGGGGCCGCGCACGACCAGCTCGCCCTGCTCGCCGTCGGGCATGTCGGCACCGTCCTCGCCGGCGATCCGCAGCTCGTAGCCGGGCACCGCCTTGCCGGTCGTGCCGTAGCGGATGTCGCCCGGCCGGTTCGACAGAAAGATGTGCAGCATCTCGGTCGAGCCGATGCCGTCGAGGATGTCGCAGCCGGTCTTGTCGCGCCACCGCCGGCCGACATGCTCGGGCAGCGGCTCGCCGGCGGAGATGCAGGTCTTGAGCCGGCTGGAGCCGGCCCCGGGTCCGAGTTGCGGGTGCGCCAGCAGCGCCGCGTAGAGCGTCGGCACGCCGGCGAACAGGGTCGGCCGGTGCCGGCGCATCACCTCCAGCACCGCGTCCGGGGTCGGGCGGTCGGGCAGCAGCACGGCGGAGGCGCCGGCCGCCAGCGGAAACGTCATCGAATTGCCGAGCCCGTAGGCGAAGAACAATTTCGCGGCGGAGAACACCACATCGTCCGCGCCCAGGCCGAGGATGCCGGCGGCGTAGGTGTCGGCGGTCGCCTTGAGGCTCGCATGCACGTGGCGCACGCCCTTCGGCGCACCGGTCGAGCCCGAGGAATAGAGCCAGAAGGCCACCTCGTCGGGCGAACACTCCGCCATCGGCGCCGGGTTGGCGGCGAGAAACCGGGTGAAGGCCGAGGGCCGGGCATCCGGGTTGCTGACGATGACGCGCGGGACCCGGCGCGCGGCCGCGCGCAACGGCTCGAGCAGCGGCGCGGAGACGACGAGCGCCGCGACGCGGCTGTCCTGCAGGATGTAGCCGGTGATGTCGGGCGGCAGCAGGGTGTTGACCGGCACCGGGATCACCCCGGCGCGCAGCGCGCCCCAGAACGCGATCGGGAAGTCGACCGTATCGAGCATGACCAGCGCGATGCGCTGCTCGCGCCGGATGCCGGCGCCGGCGAGCCCGGCGGCAAAGCCTGCCGCTGCGGCGTCAAGCTCGGCATAGCTGAGGCTGCGCCAGGGATCGCGGAAGGTAGGCCGGTCGCCGCGCCCCTCGCGCAGGTGGCGGGCGATGAAATAATCGTAGGCATTGCCGCTTTCGTCGCTCATCGCGCCACCATCCTACTGCCACAACCGTGCGCTGGCGATCCGCGCGCCCTCGGCCAGAGCGCGGAACTTGGCCCAGACAATGCTCGGCGCGACGATCGGCGGCGCGGTGGCCGAGGTGCCGAAGCCGCAATCGCTGCCGGCGATGACCCGTTCGCGGCCGACGATCTCGGCAAAGCGCAGGATGCGCTGCGCGATCAGCCTCGGGTGCTCGACAAAATTGGTGGTGGAGTCGAGGACGCCGGGGATCAGCACCTTGTCGTCGGGGATGCGGATCGCCGCGAGGTCCTCCCATTCGTGCTCGTGGCGCGGGTTGGCGGCCTCGATGCTGAGACCCTGCGGGCGCGCCTGCAAGGCAATATCGATGATGTCGGCAAGTGCGATGTCGTGCGTATGCGGGCCCTCGTAATTCCCCCAGCAGATGTGCAGCCGCATGCGGTCGGCCGGGAGGCCCTCGGTGGCGGCGTTGAGCGCGGCGATGTTGCGCGCGGCGACGCGGCGGAACGCGGCGTCGGAGAGGTGCCGATACTGGTTGTGCCGGCACGAGCCGAGATCGGGGCAGTCGATCTGCAGCAGGAAGCCGGCGCCGACGATGGCCTCGTACTCGGTGCGCATCGCCGCCGCGAGCGCGCCGACATAAGCATCTTCGTCCTGGTAGTAGGTGTCGACGACAAAGCGGGTGAGGATGCCGGGCGAGGGCGCGGTCATAAACGCCTCGGCCGACCCGGCGGCCTTCACCGCGGCCGCGAAATGCGCCAGGTCGCGGTCGAGCGGTTCCCGGTTGTCGTAAGACAGCGGTCCGAGACAGGCCGGAAAAGCCGTGTTGGAGAAGTTTGTCGCGGTCTGGAAATCCGGGTGCTCCAGCCGGTCGAGGCTCTGCATCACGTCGCGGCCGCGCTCGATGACCGACGGGTCCATGCCGATCCCGGCGACGCGGTGCTTCACATAGGTCGCGTAGGACGGCTTGCTCTGCTCGCCGTCGCTGACGATGTCGATGCCGCACGCGGCCTGCTGCGCGACGATCGCCGTGACCGCCGCGGCCGACTGCGCCTCGAAGGCGGCTTCGTCGACCGCCTCGCCGGCCTCGCGCGCCGCGATCAGGTCGAGCATGGGTTTGGGGCGGGGCAGGCTGCCGACATGGGTCGTCAGAATGCGCTCGGTGCTGAGCTTCACGGCCGTTTTCTCCCTGTGCCTGGCGTGACATCATAAACCCGCGAGGCGAGCGCCACGAGAGCGATGGGAGGGACGATGCCGACGCTGCATCCGCAGATCGAGAAGGTACTCGAGGCGATGGCCCGGCTGGACCTCGCGCCGATCGAGGCGATGACGCCCGACGAGGCGCGGCGGCAGATGGAGGTAATGGCCGCTTCGCGCAAGGCCGAGCCGCTGCCGACGAAAAAGATCGAGAACCGCACGATCCCCGGCCCGGCGGGCGACATTCCGGTGCGCATCTACTGGCCGAATGCAGAGGGTATCCTGCCGGCGATCGCCTATTACCACGGCGGTGGCCATGTCATCGGCAGCCTCGACTCGCATGATCTGATCGCCCGCAACCTGTGCGGCGGAGCGGCGGCGGTGGTGGTGTCGGTCGATTACCGCATGGGACCGGAGCACCGCTTCCCGGCGGCGGTCGAGGATTCCTTCGCCGGCCTCGAATGGCTGCGGGCGAACGCCGCGAGCCTCGGCGCCGACCCGGAGCGGCTCGGGGTGCACGGCGACAGCGCCGGCGCCAACCTCGCGGCGGTCGTCGCGCTGCTGGCGCGCGACAAAGGCGGGCCGCAGATACGGCTGCAATCGCTGGTCTATCCGGTCGCCGATTTCCGCATGGAGACCGCAAGCTATACGACCTACGCGACCGGCTGCGGCATCCTCACGGCCGATGCGATGAAATGGTTCCGCGGCCATTATTTGCGCACCATGGCCGACGCCCTCGATTGGCGCGCCTCGCCGGTGCTGGCGCCCGATTTGAAGGGCGTCGCCGCGGCGATCGTCATCGCCGCGGAATGCGACGTGCTGCACGACGAGGGCCTGGCCTATGCCGAGCGGCTGAAGGAAGCGGGCGTGCCGGTCGAGTACCGGCGCTATGCCGGGATGATCCACGCATTCTTTGGCATGATGCCGGCGGTCGACGACGCGATGAACGCGCAGCGCGCGGTCTGGGCGGCGTTCAAGAAGGCATTCGCTGTCGATTGAAATCATTCGGAAGCGGGATGCCGTCACTGTCCGCCAACTCACCGATTGCCCGGGCGCAGCTGGACCTCGAGGCCTTGCCGCCGGCGGAACGCCTCGACCGGTGGCGCGAGGCGCTGGAGCCGGTCTTCGAGATCACCCCGCCGCACGAGAACGGCGCCGCCTTTTCCGGCGCCGTCGCGATGGCGCATCTCGACGACGCGCTTATCTCGGAGGTGCGGTCGGGTCCGCAGCTCTTCGCGCGCAGCCGCGCCCATGCGCGGCGGACCGGCCTCGATCACTTCATGATCCAGACGTTCCGGCATGGCCAGCATGACGGAGCCTGCGGCGACAACCCGGTGCATCGCGGTCGGGGCGATGTGTGGGTGTTGGACCTGGCGCAGGAGACGCGGACCCAGGCGAGCGGGTTCTCCAATATCACGCTGATCATCCCGCGCGACCGTCTGCTGCCGCTGCTCAAGGGCGGCGAGGTTCACGGGACGACGCTGCGCGCCGGCACCGCGCCGGCACGGTTGATCGCCAACCATCTCGAGACGCTGGCCGCCGCCGCGCTCGAGCTGACGCCGGGGGAGGCCAAGGCCGCCGTCGATGCCGCGGCGCTGATGATCGCCGGGGCGTGGCCGCGCCTCCGCGAAAGCCGCCCGCAGATCGCCGCGGCGGTGCGCGCAACCGGCCGCCGCACGATCTGCGACTACATCGACCGGCACCTCACCGATGAGGGGTTGACCCCGGAGACCCTGCTGCGGCTGTTCCGCATGTCGCGGGCGACGCTCTACCGGCTGTTCGCGGATGACGGTGGGGTGGCCGCTTACATCCTTGGCCGCCGGCTCGACCGCTGCCGGGCGCTCCTCGCCGCGGCTTCGGGCGGGGAGCGGACAATCGGCGACATCGCCTTCAGCCACGGGTTTGCCAGCGAGGCGCATTTCAGCCGCGCCTTTCGCCGCCGTTTCGGACTGACCCCGCGAGACGCGCGCGGCGCCGGCCGCGATCTGCCGCGCGACCCGCGCGGCGCCGCAGAGGTCATTGCGGACTGGCTTGCGACGTTGCGCCGCCCCGACCGGCGATATGACGCCGACTGAAAGTCACTGTCGTCGATGGCGGCAAATTGAGACGGCGGGTCAAACGATTTGAGACAGCCGGACAAAGAGGAAGAATCGGCTCTCGCTATGGTTGGGTGGAACCGCGTACGGCGGTTGGCAGGAGGAGCGCTTCTGATGTCGCCTCGAAGACCGTCGGCACCTGGGACGGGTTTTCGCCTGCTGCTGCCAGTTGCCGTCTTCGCGCTGCTCACGCTGGCGCAAGCGCACGCGGAATCGCTGAACACCCCGGCGGCCGACGCCGTCGGCGGGATCGGCAACTACTTCGACAGCCAGGCCGTCTATCAGAAAGTGGTGAACCAGCTCGACGGCGGCACCGCCGGCGGCATCGCCACCCAATTCGTCGGCGGCAGCGCCTTTGGCAATGTCGTCGGGATCTTGGACAACAACAATGCCGGTTTCTGCAGCGGCTCGCTGATCAATTCGCGGACGGTCCTCACCGCGGCGCATTGTCTCTTCGATCCGCACGGCAACTACAGCTTCGGCGCCGGCAACGTAACCTTTCTATCCTCGCCGCCAACCGCCCCGAATGCCGACACCACCGCGCGCCCGTATTCGGGCGCC
The DNA here is from genome assembly GCA_035550515.1 of Allostellaceae bacterium. Classification (GTDB taxonomy): domain Bacteria; phylum Pseudomonadota; class Alphaproteobacteria; order ATCC43930; family CGMCC-115725; genus DATARH01. Next base: position 22,529 of record DASZOZ010000073.1, on the reverse strand, counting down.
GTGTTCAACTCGAACTACAAGCCCGGTACGAGTTCGAGCGGCAACGACATCGCCCTGCTGTCGCTGTCGACGCCGGCTACCGGCACGACGCCGGTCGTCCTGGTAACCCAGCTCCCCGCCAACCAACAGCCGAACCCGGCGAACCTGGTCGGCCGGTAGCTCGTCAGCGTCGGCTTTGGCGGTATCGGCACGGGCGACAACTGTTGCCAGGACAGCGATGGCAAGCGCCGCGTCGTCACCGCGACGATCGGCGCCTACCAAGCCGAAAACAGCGGAAATACCCCCGCGGTGGTTCGGGGCTCGTCGAGCCAGTTCTTTTACATGGCGCAATTCCTGGACCCGACGGACTTCCCGGCTCCCGCACAGCAGCTCGGCGGCAACACGGCCAATTACTTCAACGTGCCGGAAAGCAATACCCCGGGCTATTACACGTTCGAAGGCGCCACGGTCGGCGGCGACAGCGGCGGGCCGCTGTTCGTCCTGATCAACAACCAACTCGTGCAAATCGGCGAGCTTTGCTGTGGCGCGAACCCCGTCAACGGGGCCGCCAGCCAATACGGCGACGTGAACCTGTGGACGCCGATCTCGCTCTTTGCCGCCTGGCTTGCGCAGAACAACCCGCTGCGCCAGGTCGCCTCCAACGCCGGCGACTTCAACTGGAGCGACGCCGCCGCCTGGAGCGACGTCACCGCCGGCACGCCGGCTCCCGGCAACGTGCCGAACAACACCGACGGGTTTATCCCGCAGGAGGATGCGGGGGCCGCGCAGCTGGCGGTCGGAAGGTATTACGACGTCACGCTGGCCAATGCCGGGACGATCACGCTCGACATCGACCCGACGATCGATTTCCTGACCATCGGCGGCGCGTCGGCGCAGCTGACGACCCGCAAAACCAGCTGCTGACGACGGTGGTCGGGTCGCAAATCACCGCGGGCACGCTGCTGTTGAACGGCGGCCTGACGACGCCGATGCTGACGCTGACCGGCGGCCTGCTGACCGGCGCCGGCACCGTCACCGGGAACGTGGCCAATGGCGGCACCGTCTCCCCCGGAACCGGCGCCGCGCTCGGCAAGCTGACCGTCACCGGCAATTACACGCAAACGGCGGCCGGCGCGCTCAGCATCCGGCTCGGCGCCGACAACCTGTCCGATCAACTGGCGGTCGGCGGCGCGGCCAGCCTCGCCGGCGCGTTGCAACTGACGGCGGCCGGCGGCCTGTATACGCTCGGCAGCCAATACACGGTGCTCACCGCAAACTCGCTGACCGGGACATTTGCCGACCCGAGCCCGCTCTCCGCCTTCCTCGCGGCGTCGCCGGGCTATTTGGGGAATGCGGTGCAGCTCTCGATCGTGCAGTCGCAGAGCTTGGCCGCAGGCGCCAAGACCCACAACGAGGTCGCCGTCGCCAACGCGCTGACCCAGGTCGAGAGCAGCGCGACCGGCACCTTGCAGTCGGGCATCACCGACCTGCTCAACAGCCAGAGCATCGGGCAGGCCGATGAAGGCCTCGACGAATTCGGCGCGGACGGCAACGGCCGCGGCGATGTCGTCGGCAATTATCTGACCGGCAACATGGCCGCGGCGCGGATCGTCGGCAACGCGCTCGACGATCACCTGGCGATGCTGCGCGGCGACGACCCGTCGCTCGGCATGATCGCGGCCGCCGGGATGCATGCGATCAATTACAGCTTCGGCAGCAGCGTCGGCGGGCAGCTCGCGACGGCTGTCGCCGCCGACGCTGCGGCGGCGCAGACCGCGGCCGTGCCCGCCGGACCGAGTGCCGCCAACCCGTTCAAATTATGGGCGCAGGGCGTCGGCGGGTGGCAGAACCTGCGCAGCGACGGCCAGGTGCCGGGCATGACGCAATCGCTCGGCGGCGTCATCGCCGGCGCCGACGCGGTGATCGCCGCGATCCCCGGGCTCAGGGCCGGCGCGGCCTTCTCGTTCACCTCGGGCAACCTCGACGGCGGCGGCGAGAGCGGCAGCACAGACGCCTACCGTTTCGCGCTCTACGGCACGCAAAGCTTTGGCGCCGGCTTTGTCGAGGGCCGCGTCGGCTATGGCCATGACGACATGGTCACGAGCCGGTTTATCGACTTTGCCGGCCTCAACCTGGCGCCGACCGCCGGCACCTCGGGGGACGAGGTCTCGACCCGCTTTGGCGCCGGCTACGGGTTCGATGCCGGCCGGGTCCGGCTGGAGCCGAGCGCGGCGATCGCCTTCGACCATGTCTCGCGCGACGCCTTCAGCGAGAGCGGCGCCGGCACCCTGGGGCTGAATGTCGGCGCCGGCAGCCTCGACAGCCTGCGGCTGTCGATCGGCGCGCGCGCGGCTTCGGCCTTTGATCTCGGCGGCGGTTTCATCGCCCGGCCGGTGGTCCAAGCGCGTTTCGAGGAGCATGTGCTCGACGAGCAGCCGACATCGACGATGTCGTTTATCGGCGCACCGGCGGTGCCGTTCCTGATCGAGGGCGTCAAACCGGGCCAGCAATCCGCGCTGCTCAACGGCGGGCTGACGGTCGGCAACGGCAGCGGCATCGCGATGTTCGCCGCCTATACCGCCGAGTTGCGCGCGCACGAAACGACGCAGGCCGTGGTCGGCGGCGTCCGCATCACCTGGTAGAGGGGCGGCGGACTACGCCGGCGCGAACAGGCGCTCCGTGGCGGCAGGCGGCGCCGCCGCGGCGGGTCCCTCGGCCGGCGCAGCGAAGGCGGGGTCGCGCTGCAGCACCGGCAGCACACGGTCGGCAAAGAGGCGCATATTGACCTCGGCCTCCTCGTGCGGCAGCCCGCCGAACGAGAATTCGGTCACCAGATGGTCCATGCCGGTGCAGCCCCGCAACTCGCGGATCTGTTCGAGGCAATCGGCAGGCGTACCGACGATCTGGATCGAGACGTAGAAATCGGTGGCCTTCTGCTTGGTCTCGGCGCTCTCGTTGATCTTGGCGTAGGTGCGCGCCATCTTGCCGTAGCTCTCATAGCCTTTGACGGTCGACAGATGGCCGTCCGAGAAATGGTAGTGATCGTCGATCGACTGCCATTTGCGGCCGAGATACCGGAACGCCCGCTCATGCGCCTCCTGGCCGTCCTCGGCGCAGCAGACATTGGTGAGGATGACCGGCGGCCGCGGCGTATGGCCCGACGCGGTGGCGATCTCGCGGTAACGGGCGATGTCCTCGGCGGCTTTCGGCCACTCGTTCTGCATGACCATCAGCACGCCAAAGCCGAGCTTTGCCATGATCTCGGCTGAATCGGGGCTGACCGCCGAGGCGTAGAAGCGGCGCTCGGGGTGCGAGACCGGCCGCGGCCGGATCGCGGTGCGCGGGATCCGGTAGAACTCGCCGTGGTGCTCGAAGCTGTCGTTGGCGAGCGCCTTGACGATGATCTGCGCCGCCTCGACAAAGCGCGGCCGAGCCTCGCCCATCGGGATGCGAAAGCCTTCATACTCGACGCTCGCGGCGCCGCGGCCAAAGCCGAACACGCAGCGCCCGCCGCAGAGGATGTCGAGCAGCGCGATCTGCTCGGCGACGCGGACCGGGTCGTGCCACGGCAGCACGATGACCGCGGTGCCGAGCTGGATGCGCTTGGTGCGGCCGGCGTAATACGACAGCAGCTGGGTAGGCGCCGGCGACATCGCATAGCCGGTGAAGTGGTGCTCCAGCGCGAACAGCGAGTCGAAGCCGAGCGGCTCGGCGAGGTCGCCCATCGCCAGATGCTCCATCATCACCGCCGCATCCGAGCGCCCCGGCTGGTGCAGGCAGTTGAGCGCGATGCCGACTTTCATGGCGTCCTCCCGCGATTCGTCGAACCAAGCTTCCGCCGTTCCGCAAGCCTGTCAACCGTCCCGGCCTGCGCCGGAGCGGCAATCGACATCAAATCGGCGGCGCCGGAGGAAAGTTCGGGCGGCGTTTTTCGAGGTGGGAGGCGAGCCCCTCTTTCACCTCGGGGCCGCCGAAGCCAAAGAACTCCAGCGCCAGCGAGGCGTCGAAGGTCGGGCCCATCGCGCGCAGCCAGTTGTTGAGCGAATTCTTGGTCCAGCGGATCGCGGTCTGCGCGCCCTCCGCCAGCCTGGTCGCCACCTCGATCGATCTGGCTTCGAGCTGATCGTCGTCGACCGCGAAGGTTATCAAGCCGATACGCTCGGCTTCCTCACCCAGAATCTGATCGCAGGTCAGCAAATAGTACTTGGCCTTGGCGAGTCCGCAGAGCAGGGGCCAGACGATCGCCGCATGGTCGCCGGCGGCGACGCCGAGCCGCGTGTGGCCGTCGATGATGCGGCAATCCTTGGTGGCGATCGATACGTCGGCGAGTATCCCGCACACCAGCCCGGCGCCGACCGCGACGCCGCGCATCGCGCTCACCACCGGCTTGTTGCAGTTGATGACGCCGTAGACCATCTCGCGCGCCTCTTTCCACTGGCGGGCACGGGCGTTGAAGTCCTCGGTGGCGCTGCGGATCATGTTGAAGTCGCCGCCGGCGGAGAACACCTTGCCGGCGCCGGTGAAGATCGCGACGTTGACGCTGTCGTCGCGGTCGACGTCGCGCCAGATATCGGCCAGCTCGGCATGCAGCGCATCGTCCGCCGTGTTCATCCGGCCGTTTTCCATCGTGATCCGCAGCACTTTCGGGTGCGGCCGGTCGAATTTGAGGCGGGTGTAGCGGGCGTACGGGTCGGTCATCGGAGACGCTCCGGGGGCTGGTTGATTTCACGGCGGATTTGCGGAACGGTGCCGCTTGCCGGCAGCACTGTCAAACCGCACAACCAAGGAGGACCGCCATGCCTGTTGAAGCCCGCTCGTATCCGCGTCCGCTGCCGCGCCCGGAGTGGCTCGGCAAGCTGACGGAGGAGATCCTCGAACCCGAACTGCCGATCGTCGATCCGCACCACCATCTGTGGGATCATCCTGGCAGCCGCTACCTGCTCGACGAGCTGTTGGCGGACGTGAATTCGGGTCACAACATCGTCGCCACGGTTTTCATCCAGTGCGGCTCGGGCTATCGCCCCGGCGGCCCGGAGGAATTCCGCTGCATCGGCGAGAGCGAGTTCGTGCGGCAGATCGCCGAGGAAGCCGACCGCCGCGGCGGCAAGGCCAGGGTTTGCGCTGGGATCGTCAGCTTCGCCGATCTGCGGCTGCCCAATGTCGACGATGTGCTGCGCGGGCAGATCGAGGCGGCGGGCGGCAGGTTCCGCGGCATTCGCCATATCGCCGCACACGACCCGGCGATCGCCGGCGCATCGTCGTATGTGCCGCCGCCGGGGCTGATGGAAGACCCGGCCTTCCGCCGCGGCATGAAGCGGCTGCCCGCGCATGACCTGACCTTCGAGGCGTGGATCTACCACCCGCAGATCGACACGTTGACCGCGGTGGCGCGCGAGTGCCCCGAGACAAAGATCGTGCTCAACCATTTCGGCGGGCCGCTCGGGGTCGGCCCTTACAAGCGCGACGAGGTCTTCCCGACCTGGCGCGCGTCGATCAAGGCGCTGGCGCAATGCCCGAACGTCTATGTCAAGCTCGGCGGGCTGGCGATGATCGTCAACGCATTCGACTTCCATCTGCCGCCGTTGCCGCCGTCCTCGGGCGAGCTGGCGAATGCCTGGCGGCCTTACGTCGAGGCTTGTATCGAGGATTTCGGCGCCCATCGCTGCATGTTCGAGAGCAATTTTCCCGTCGACAAGGGCGCCTGCAGCTATCCGGTCCTGTTCAACGCGTTCAAGCGGCTCGCGGCAGGCGCATCGCCGACGGAGAAAGCCGACCTGTTTGCCGGGACCGCGTCGAGGTTCTACCGCCTCGGTCTGTAAGGCGGAAAAGCGCGGCGCCTTCAGGCGGTCCAGGGCTGGCGGGCGCCGGCGACCGGGGCGGGGCGCGTTTGCTCGGCGCCGCGCATGGCGGCGTCGAGCATGGTCCTGAACGGCGCGACGGGTTCGTGGATCGGCTGCGCGAGGTTGCGCCTCGCCTCGTCGAAGGCGCGCCGCAGGTCGAGGTTTTCGCCGCGCCGGCCGCCGTCGGCGGCCGGGCTATGGGCCGGGCCATAGGTCCCCTGGGACTCTGCGAGCCGCCGCTCCGCCGTGTCGGCGCGCTGCTCCGCGGCGAGCAGCGCCCGGCCGATCTCGCGCGTCTGATGCTCGGCCTGCTGGAGGCGGCTTCGCATGTCGGTGCGGTCCGCTTCCGTCTCGGCGATCCGGCGCCGCAATTCGCGGTTTTCCTGGTTGAGCTGGTCGAGACGGTCGAGCAGATGGGCCGGGACGCCGCCAGCGAAGGTCTGGCCGAACTGGCTCACCGCCGCATTGCGCGCGGTCCGGCGAAAGCCGCGTATGGCCGCCAACGCCTCTTCGTCGCTGGTATTGGGATGCACGGCGATCTCCAAACAGCGGATCGCGGTCTCCCAGCGGTTTCGTTCCATCGCGCGGGCCAGTCCTCTCCCCTGCGATAGAGACGGACCGTTGCGGATTTTGTTGCGCGCTTTTTCAGCCGCGAACCGCGAAGAGTTGCCGCAGATTGTTGAAGATGCGCGGCGCCGGATGCCGCGCCTCCATGAGCGCGGCGAGAAACGACTCGGCCCAGCGGTCGATGTCGTTGGCGGCGAGGTGCCGGTACATCCGCCGGTAGCGCGCTTGCCGTTCGGCCAGCGGCATGTGCAGCGCGGTGTCGATCGCCGCGGCCACCGCCTCGGATTCGTGCGGGTTGACGAGGATCGCGCCTTCCTGCAGTTCCTCGGCGGCGCCGGCGAATTGCGACAGCACCAGGACGCCGGGGTTTTCCGGGTCCTGCGCCGCCACATATTCCTTGGCGACGAGGTTCATCCCGTCGCGCAGCGGCGTCACCAGCCCGACCCGCGCCATGCGATAGAGGGCGGCCAGCGATGCCCGCGAATAGGCGCGGTTGACATAGCGGATCGGGGTCCAGGCGGGTTCGCCGTGGCGGCCGTTGATCTCGCCGATGAGCCGGTTCACGGTCTCGTTGATGTCGGCGTATTCCGGCACGTCCGAGCGTGATTTCGGCGTCACCTGGAGATAGGTGATGCGGCTGCGCCAGTCGGGAAACGTGTCGAGAAACTGGCCGAACCCTTGGATGCGGTGCGGGATGCCCTTGGAGTAGTCGAGCCGGTCGACGCCGAGGATCAGGCTGCGGCCGTTGAGGCTGTCGCGGACCTCGCTGGCAAAATCCGAGCGGATCGCGGTCCGCGCCGTGCGGGCATAGACGCGCGTGGCGATCCCGACGGGAAAGGCGCGCAGCTGGACGTGCCGGCCGTCAATGTCGAAATCGTTCCGTCCGCGCGAGAAGCTGCCGCCCTGAAGCTCGAAATACTGGCGCAGATTGTCGGTGTCGTGCTGGGTTTGCGTCCCGACGAGGTCGTAATGGCTCAGCGCCCCCACTGTCTCCATGTGCTGCGGCAAGGCGAGCAGGATGTCGGGCGGGGGGCAGGGGATATGCAGGAAAAAGCCGATCGGATTGTCGTGGCCGCGCGCCCGGAGCTCCTTGGCCAGCGGCAAAAGGTGGTAGTCGTGGACCCAGATCCAGTCGTCCGGACGAATGAAGCGGGACAACGCCTCGGCGAAACGGGCATTGACCCGCAAGTAGCCGCCGAGATCGACCGAGGTGAACTCGGCAAGATCGACCCGATAATGCAGGATCGGCCACAGCACGCGGTTGGCGAAGCCGTTGTAGTATTCCTGAAAATCGGTGGAAGAGAGGTCGATCGTGACGAAGCTGCGCTGGCGCCGCTCCACGATATTGGGCAGTTCGCCCGGCTCTTCACTGATTTGCCCGCTCCAGCCGAACCACAGCCCTTCGCGGTGCTTCAGCGCCGCGTTGACCGCAACGGCGAGCCCTCCCGCCATGCGCGGCCCTTCCGGGTCGGGTACCGCGACACGGTTGGAGACTACGACGAGACGCGGCACCAGATGTCCTCCCATTTCACGGAAAGGCGGGTGGCGACGTTGATGATGCCCGCCATCGAATAGGTCTGCGGAAAGTTGCCCCATAGCGCCCCGGTCTGCGGATGAATGTCCTCGGAGAGAAGACCGAACGAGTTGCGCCGATCGAGCAGGCCGATAAACGCCTCGCGTGCCTCGTCGTCGCGGCCGAGCGCCACGAGCGCCTCGATGTACCAGAAGTTGCAGGCCAGAAAGGCGGTTTCCGGCGTGCCGAAATCGTCGTCGGCGGTGTAGCGCATGATCCGGCCGTGGCGCATCAACCGCTCGCCGACGACGCGGCAGGTCGAGGCGAAACGCGGGTCGCGCCGCGGCAGCAGCCCGATTTCGGCGATGCGCAGCACGCTGGCGTCGAGTTCGGGATCGTCCAGCGCGCCGACAAAGGCGCCTTTCTCCTCGTTCCAGGCGCGCTTGAGGATTTCCCGGCGCAGCTCGTTGGCGCGCCGCGACCAATACCGCGCCCGGGTCTGCATCCGCAGATTGGCGGCGATTTGGCCCAGCCGGTCGCACGCCGCCCAGCACAGCGCCGCGGAATAGGTGTGGATGCGTGTCCGCCCGCGATATTCCCAGATCCCGGCATCGGGCGTCAGCGCGGTCCGGAAAGCCAGTTCGCCGATCGGCTCCAGGCGATGGAACAGGATGTCGTCGCCCATCCGAGGCAAACGCTGATCGACGAACATCTGCGTCGCCGCCAGGACGACGCTGCCGTAAACATCGTGCTGGACCTGGACGGACGCGTTGTTGCCGACCCGCACGGGCCCCATGCCGAGAAACCCCGGCAGTCCATCGGCCACGATCTCGGTCAGGTCTTCGCCCGGTACGATCGAATGCACCGGGCCCATGGGGGCGTCGAGCCGCGCCGCGATGGTCGTCACATAGCTGAGATAGGACTCCATCGTCTGGGTCGTGCTCAGCTGGTTGAGCGCCTGCACGACGAAATACGCGTCGCGCAGCCAGCAGAACCGGTAGTCCCAGTTGCGCCCGCTGTTGGGCGCCTCCGGGATCGACGTGGTGTGCGCCGCAACGATGCCGCCGGTTTCCTCGAAGCTGCACAATTGCAGTGTGATCGCGGCGCGGATCACCGCCTTTTGCCACTCGAACGGCACCGACAGCGAGCGCACCCAGCTCTGCCAGTAATCGACGGTATGCGCCTGGAATTCGCGCGTGGTCTGCTCGATCGCGCCCTCGAACGGCTCGTCCGGCCCGAGCACCAGCGCCAGCGGCTGGATCAGCGGAAACACCGTCTCCTGCGCGATGTACGAGAGCGGCGCATCGGTGCTGAGCCGGATCACCTCGCCGCCGCCGCGGTAGCGGATGTGGTTGGAGCCGATCGAGTGCGCTGTCGTCGGCCGGCCATAGCCGTGGGTCGGGCGAACGCGGATCTGGATGCGCGGCAATCCCGCCAGCGGCTCGATGCGCCGGACGATCTGCGGCGGCCGGAAAATGCGCTCGAACATGTGAAAACGGGGCGCGAAATCGGTGATGCGGACGCGCCCGCCATGGGCGTCCTCGAGCTCGGTCACGACGACCGCGGTATTGCGCGCATAGGCCGATTTGGAATGGGCCATGTCGGACAGGACGATGTCGCAAAACCCCTTTTCTTCGTCGCCCGCCAGCAGGCGCGAGAAAACCGGGTCCGAATCAAACCGCGGATAGCACCACCAGACGATGCGCCCGGTGGGATTGATCAGCGCCGCGATCCGGCAATTGCCGATCAGCGCCAGGTCAAGCGCCTGTTCCGCCAGCGCCGCTGCGTCGCGGACGACCGGCGCAGCCTTCGACTGCGGCCGGGCGGCGGTGAAGCCGCCGTGCTTGCGTCGGCCGCCTTTCGGCCGTGTCGGCTTGCGGGCCGCCGGCTCGGTGGTTTTCGGCTCGGGTGCGCTCACTGGGCGAACTCGTGCAGCCAGGCGCGAACCGCCTCGGGTCCCGGAAACCGGCCCGACAGCCCGGGCAACTCGATGCCCACTGAGAAGGCAAAGCCGCCCAGCGACAGCGCCGCTTCGAACCCGGCCCGGTCGATCTCGTCATCGCCGATAAAGACCGGGCGCCGGCCGCAAAACGGCTCGGCCTCCAGGAAGCGCTCGATCGCCCGGCCCTTGTCGAAACCCTGCAGCTGGATTTCGAAGACCGCATGCCCGGCCATCAGCTTGAGCGGCCGGTCCGGCGCGGCAATGCGCCCGGTCAGCGCGAGCAGCGCCTGATGGAGGCGGGAAGCATCGGTACCGGGGACGGGATAATGCACGGCGAAACTGACCCCCTTGTTCTCCGCGTAGCTGCCGGGGAATTCGCGGAGCAGACGCGCGAGCGCGTCCCATGCCTGGTCGCCGAGCGCCCCGGGCGCCAGCACGGCGGTGGGGCCGCCGGGCCGGCGCCGCAATTCGGCGCCGTGAATGCCGCTGGCGGCGAGGAGCAGCGGCGCGAACAGCCGGTCCAGCTCGGCGATCGGCCGGCCGCTGACCAGCGCCAACGCACCGCCGAGCGCGCGCTCGGCCGCCGCGAGATCCTCGAGCAAGCCGGGTTTGACCTCGACTGCGTCGGGGCGCGGGGCAATGTCGAGCAGGGTGCCGTCGACGTCGAGGAATAAGCCGATCGTTCCGGGGTTCAATCCCACCGGTATGCGTTGTCTCGGCTTCGTCGCCGTCATCAAGCCCCCGTTGCTGCCTCGGCATCCGTTAGGGACAACACGGTCGGTAACCGGAGGTTCCGCTCCCGCGGCGCGTTTTTGAGCGCGGATTCGATTTGCTCAAAAGCTGAGCTGGGGGAAGAATGGACGGGTTGGGAAGAAGTGGCTGGGCATCAACCACAGGCTCAATTCGGGGGAGAACCGCAGATGACGCCCGACCTGAAGATACTTGTATGGTCCGTCGCGCTGACATTTGTCGAAGTCGTGGTCGCGGTGCTGGCGGCGCAGGCCCAGGTCAGCCTCGGCGTGCTCGCCGGCAATCGCGATGAGCTGCCGCGGCTTACCGGCTTTGCCGGACGGGCGCAGCGGGCGCATTGGAACATGCTGGAAAGCCTGCCGCTGTTTATCGCGCTGGTGCTGGTGGCGCACATCGCCGGCAAGGCGAACGGCACGACGCTGACCGGCTGCGAGCTGTTCTTTTGGGGCCGGCTGGCGCACTGGCTGATCTATCTGATCGGGCTTCCCTGGCTGCGGACGATCGCCTGGGTGGTGTCGGTGATCGGGCTGATCCTGATCTTCGGGCAGGTGGTGTAGGGCGTCACCCGGCGACGGCGACGCCGATGAGACGGCCGATGCCGTAGGTGATCGCGGCGGCGAGCAGGCCGCCGCCCAGCTGCCGCGCCGCGGAGAAGGCAAAGGAGCGGCCGGTGAAGAGCGACGTGCCGGCGCCGATCCCCATCAGCGCCAGCCCGCTGAGGGCGACGCTGGCGCCGACCGCGGCGGCTCCGTCGAGCCAGAAGAACGGCGCGACCGGAAAAATCGCGCCGGTGGCGAACAGCGAGAACGACGAGCCGGCCGCCGCCCAGGGCGAGCCGCCCAACGCTTCGGGGTCGACGCCCAGTTCCTCGCGGGCCAGCGTGTCGAGCGCGGTGTCCTTGTCGGCCATCAGCCGGTCGGCGAGAGCGCGCGCCTGCGCCGCGTCGAGCCCTTTGGCCTGGTAGATCAGCACCAGCTCCTCTTTTTCCTCTTCCGGGGCGTGCTGCAGCTCGTCGGCCTCGATGTCGATCTGCCGCTGGTTCAGCTCGCGCGAGCTGGTGACCGACAGCCACTCGCCGATCGCCATCGAGCAGGCGCCGGCAATGAGCCCGGCAAGCCCGGTCAGCAGAATGGTCTTGCCGTTGATCGCCGCCCCGGCGACGCCCATCACCAGGCTGAAATTGGAGACGAGGCCGTCATTGGCCCCCAGCACCGCCGCGCGCAGCGCGTTGCCGCCGGCGCGGTGCCGGCCCTCGATGCGCGCCAAGGTGCCGCCGGTCGCGCCGGCGGGAAAGGACGACGCCAGCGCCTGCACGACGCGGTTGTGCGAGCGCTCGGCCGCGGGCAGGCCGCCGGCGACCGCCTCGGGCTGGCGGTCGTACATGCCGACATCGCGCTGCTCCAGCGTGCTCAGCGTCGGCAGCACGAATTGCGGACCGAAACGGCGGGCCAGCCAGACCAGGGAGCGGGTCCGCCAGTCCGGGCGCAGCAGCGCGGTCTTGGCGCCGATGCGGGCGAGCTGGCCGCGCCAGAACTCGGCATGCGCCTCCTCGACCGCCGAGAGACGCCGGTAGACCTCGCTGATCCTGGGGTCGGCCTCGGCCGCGGCGAGCGCGCGGTACAGCCCGGCACTGTCGACCTCGCCCTGGAGGTTGGCGCGATAGCGCTCGGCGCTGCCGCGCGCCGTGTCGGTCATCTGCCCGGCGTCTACGCGGCGGCCGGCCGCGCCCGGCCGGGCCGGCGGTCGATGCTGCCGCACCGGATCATCTCACGGACGTTCGGCACGTGATCGACCGCTCATCGCCGCCTCCGCTTCGGTTGTCGAGACTCTAGGCCGGCTCTGCCTCAACGGCAATCGGCGGCGCGGCCATTCAACCGATGCGAGAGGCGGCGGCCGCGCCGGGCGTCAGCGCAATCCGGCAACCTCCGCGTAGGCCCTCAGCTCCCGTTCCACATCGTAACCGCTGGTCCCGAAGATGATGCCCGTGGCGCCGCCTGCCTCGAGCTGAGCGAGGCGCTCGCGCAGCTCCTCGCGGGTGCCGGTGAAGCTCATCTGTTTGGCGGCGGATACGTCGACGAGCGCGTCATGGCCGTTGGAGATGTCGAGATTGTGCCCGCGGTGGACGGAGAGGTGGCGGATTTTTTCATCCGCGCGTTCGACGCTGGCCAGCCATGCTTCGCCGTTCGGCAGCGCCTTCACGCTGGCCGGATCGGTCGTGTACCGGTGGTGATAGGCGAGCGCGATGATCGGTTTGAGCGCGGTCGAGGCGCGCGGCGAGGTGACGGCCTCGCCATCGTCCAGCACCGTGCCGTTGGTCGACACGAGGCAGGTCGCGAACCCTTCAGCCGGGCGGCCGAGCGAAATCAGGCCGTCGGCGATCTCTTTCGCCAGCGCGCGGGCCTTCGGGCCTTGGCCTGCCATATAGATCGGCACGTCAATCGGACGGTCTGGCAGCCAGCCGTCGGAGGCGAGGATCTGGGCAAGACCGTCGTCGATATCGGCGATCTCGCCGCGCAGCAATGCCCTGACCTGCGCGATATGCGTGCGCATGCTCGCGAGGCTCAGCGGCTTCTTGCCCATCCCCGCGCGGCCGGTAAAGCCGGTACCGAACCCGACCATCAGGCGTCCCGGCGCGATCTGTTCGAGCGTCGCGACCGCCGAGGCCTGTGCCATCGGATGCCGGTAACTCGGGATCAGCACGGCGGGGCCGAACTTGAGGCGCCTGGTCTTTTCGGCGATGCGGGCGAGGGTGACCCATATGTCGTGGCCGAAGGCGGGAATCTCCGGGCACCAGACCGCGCGAAAGCCGAGTTCCTCGGCCAGCCGCGCGTACTCGACGGTTCGCGGGCCGGGCGGCAGCCGGAAGTCATAGGTCAGCACGGGAAATTCCTGGAGTGAGCGTGTTTAACCGCGATTCGCCCGATTGGCGGCGATTGGAACAACAAGGTCGCCGCTTTGACGGGTTTGGGCAATCGTAAATCGTACCCGCCGGCCGCGCCGTCGCGCCGATAGCGGACCGGGATTCCGGGCCGGGAAGACGGCGGACGAAAACCGATATTTGCGAATTGCTCTTCCGGAATTGCACCTTCGCGCTAGTTGCGCTATCCAACGCTCTCGTAAATATCCGGCGTAATTCGGAGGGGGTCATGCGCGTTCTAAAAGTTGCTGCGGCTGCACCGGCGCTCATGCTGGCCGCGATGGCGTCAGCGGGTGCTCAGGCGCCGCCGATGGCAATGGGAGGAGCGTGGGACCCCTATGCGGGCTTTTACGCCGGCGTCAACGTCGGCGGCGGCTTTGGCGACTCGACCGCGACGAGCAACAGCAGCGGCATCACCACGACGCAGAAGCTCGATGCGAGCGGCCCGGTCGGCGGCGTGCAGGGCGGCTACAACTGGCGCCTGTACGGGTTGAACCCAAAGCTGATTCTCGGTTTGGAAGCCGATTTTGACGGCTCCGGGCTGACCAGCCACTCCGGCCAAACCGTCAGGACCATCGCGGGCGCCACCGCCAACAGCGCCGTCGCGCGCGATATGGAATGGCTTGGCACGGTGCGCGGCCGAATCGGCTACAACTTCACGCCGAACTGGCTTGGCTTCGTGTCGGGTGGTTTTGCCTATGGTCAGGTCGATTCGTCGGTTGCCGGCTCGGTGACGCTGCCGACCGGCGCCGTCGCGTCGTTCCACGGCCGGAAGGACGGCATACAAACCGGGTGGACGGTCGGGGCCGGTTCGGAAGTGGCAATTGCCCCACGGTTCGGCCTGGTTTTGGAGTATCTCCACACCGATTTGGGCAGCTTTTCGTATAGTGCGCCGGTCGCATCGGTGGCCGCGCAACGCGTCAGCGTCGACAACAACGCGAACATTTTCCGGATCGGCCTGAACTATCACTTCCTGCCGGCCCCTCCGCCGCCGCCGGCTCCGGTTGCCGCTCCGGCGCCGCCGCCGGCGCCGCCGAAGGTGTTCATCGTGTTCTTCGATTGGGACAAGGACACGATCACGCCCGAGGGGCATGCGATCATCCAGCAGGCGGCCGATGCCTACAAGGCGGGCGCCCCGGTGCAGCTGCAAGTCACCGGCTACACCGACCGGTCGGGCTCGCCGGGCTACAACCAGCGGCTTTCCGAGCGGCGCGCCAACAACGTCGCGCGGGCCATGGCGGCGCTGGGCGTGCCGAAGGAGCAGATGATCGTCAGCGGCCGCGGCGAGAACGACAACCGCGTGCCGACGGCGGACGGCGTGCGCGAGCCGCAGAACCGCCGCGTCGAGATCGTCGCGCCGTAACAAGGCGACTTCGGTTCCGCAGCAATGAAGGGGCGGCCCGGCGCCGCCCCTTTTTCTTTGAGACCAGTCGGTAGGGCGCGGCAGCTCACAGCGCGGTCATGCCGCCGTCCACGAACAGCAGGGCGCCGGTGACGTAAGAGGCGTCGTCGGAGGCCAGGAACAGGATCGCGGCGGCGACCTCCTCGGCCCGGCCCGGGCGCCGCAGCATGGTGCCTTGCGCGGCCCGGGCGTTGTACTGCTCGACGGTCTCGCCGGAAGCGGCGATGCGGCGCTGATGAAACGGTGTGAAGATCGGGCCGGGGCCGACGGCGTTGACGCGGATGCCCTCCGGCGAGTGGTCGGCGGCGAGCGCCCGCGTCAAGCCGGCGATCGCGGCCTTGGTGGTGTCGTATTGCAGGTTGCCGCCGCCGGCGACGACCGAGCGTACCGACGCGGTGTTGACGATGGCGCCGGCGTTGTTGCGGCGCATCAGCGGCACCGCCGCCTTGGCGCAGAAGACGTAGCTCATCAGGTTGACGCTGAGGATCTCGCTCCAGCTCGCCGCGCTGGCCTCGTCAACCTTCTCGTATTTGCGGATGCCGGCATTGTTGACGAGGATGTCGAGGCGCCCGAATTTCTGCGCCGCGCCGTTGACGAAGTCGAGGCACGCGGCCTCGCTGCCGACGTCCGCCTGGGTAAAGGCGATCTTGGCGCCGGCGGCTTCGAGCTCGGCCGCCACGCGCCGGCCGCGCTCGCCGTCCCGGTCGCAAAACGCCACGCTCGCGCTCTCGGCGAGGAAGCGCCTGACCGTCGCCTCGCCGATCCCCGATGCCCCGCCGGTCACCGCCGCAACCTTGCCGTCGAGCCTTCCCATCTTGGCCACCTTTCATTGCATGCCGAAACGCGTATCAAGCCGCCAGGCGCATCCGGCCGCGCACCATATCGGCGAGCTTCTCGCCGATCATAATAGTCGCGGCGTTGGTGTTGCCGGAAATGACGGTCGGCATCACCGAAGCGTCGGCGACGCGCAGCCCCGCGATACCGTGCACCCTCAGTTCGGGATCGACCACCGCCAGCGGGCCGCTGCCCATCGTGCAGGTGCTGGTCGGGTGATAGACCGTGCCGCCGCGCTGGCGGGCGTAGGCGAGCAGGTCGGCGTCGCTGTGCACGGCGGGGCCGGGCTGGAATTCCTCCGCGACGAACCTGGCGAGCGTCGGCTGGGCCAGCAGCTCGCGGCACAGTTTGAGGCCGGCGACGATGGTCTGCTGGTCGACCGGGTCGGAGAGGTAGTTGGGGATCATCGCCGGCGGGTCGGCCGGGTCGGCGCTCTTCAGCCGGATTTCGCCGCGGCTCTCCGGGCGCAGCTGATAGGCGATGCTGGTGAAGCCGGAGAATTTGTGCAGCCCGTCCTGCGGCCGGTCGGCGCTGAACGGCGAGATCGAGATTTTGACGTCGGGCGTCACCAGCTCCGGCCGGGTCTTGGCGAACAGCGCCGCGGGAGACGAGATCATCGCCAAGGGGCCGGTGCGCATCGTGTAGTACTGCAAGCCGACCTTGAGCTTGCGGAGATTGCTCAGCATCACGTCGTTGACGGTGACCGGCAGCGCCGCCTTGAGCTTGACCGGCGCCGAGTAATGGTCCTGCAAATTCTGCCCGACGCCCGGCAGGTCATGCATGACGGCGATGCCGTGCTGCGCGAGATGCGCCGCCGGGCCGATGCCCGACAGCATCAGCAGTTGCGGCGAGTTGATCGCGCCGCCGCAGAGGATGATCTCGCGCCGCGCCCGGGCGGTCTTGAGCGCGCCGCTCTGCCGGTACTGCACGGCGACGGCGCGTTTGCCCTCCAGCACGATCTTCTCCGACAGCGCGTTGGTGGCGATCGCCAGATTGCCGCGCTGCCGCGCCGGCTTCAGATAGCCGACCGCGGTCGAGCAGCGCTTGCCGTTGCGTGTCGTCGTCTGGTGATAGCCGACGCCGTCCTGGCAGGCGCCGTTGAAATCGTCGTTGCGCGGAAAGCCGAGCCGCATCGCCGCCGCGATAAACGCCTCGGCGATCGGGTGCTTTTCGACATCCGACACGCACAGCGGACCGCCGCTCCCGTGGAAATCGTCGCGGATGCTCTGCTGGTGCTCGGCGCGCTTGAAATAGGGCAGCACGTCGTCGAACGACCACCCGGCGTTGCCGAGCTGGCGCCAATGGTCGAAATCCTCGGCCTGGCCGCGGATATAGACCATGCCGTTGATCGAGCTGGAGCCGCCCAGCACCTTGCCGCGCGGCCAGAACACCTTGCGGCCGTTGGCGTCGGCCTCGGTCTCGTAGCACCAGTTGACCGACGGGTCGGCGAAGGTCTTGCCAAAGCCCAGCGGGATGTGGATCCAGCGGTTGGTGTCCTCGCCGCCGGCTTCCAGCAGCAGCACCCTGGTCGCCAGGTCCTCCGAGAGCCGCGCTGCGATGGTGCACCCGGCCGAACCGGCGCCGATGACGACGAAATCGGCGTCGATGCTGTCGTGTCCCACGGCCATGACGTCCCTCCCCGCGATTTTTTCGCGAGGATGATGGCGCCTTGCATGATCGGCGTCCAGGCGCTGCGCTTTCCCCTTATGCCGTGGCAGTGCGGATGACGGGAGCTTCGCGGATCGGCAGGTTGATCAGCGCCGCGAAGGTCGCGAGCGCCGCATCGGCGTAGAACATCCCGTTGTAGTCGCCGAACCGTGCGACCGCGACGCCGCCCAGCCAGGCGCCGTAGAACGCGCCCAGCTGATGCGACAGCATCGTCAGGCCGATCAGCATCGACAGGTGCTGGCTGCCGAACAGCTTGCCGACGAGACCGGCGGTCGGCGGCAGCGTCGCCAGCCAGGTGACGCCGAGCGCCGTCGCGAAAATGTAGAAGGTGAGGGCGGTCTTCGGCGCCAGCATGAAGCACAGGATCGCCGCGGCGCGCCCGCCGTAAATCCAGAACAGCAGGTGCTTCATCCGGTAGCGCGTGCCGAGCCAGCCGGCGCCGAGGCTGCCGGCGACGTTGGCCAGCCCGATAAGGGCGATCGCATTGGCCGAGATCACCGGCGACAGACCGCACAGCGCCACCTCGCCCGGCAGATGCGTCACCAGAAACGCGACATGAAAACCGCAGGTGAAGAAGCCGAGATGCAGCCACCAATAGCTGCGTTCGGCCGCGGCCTCGCGCAGCTGCCGGCGCAGCGAGATGGTCGGCGCAGCGGCGGCGACCGCCGCAGAGCCCGGTCTATGGCTGCGCCGGCGCATGGTGAACGCCAGCGGCACCGTGAGCAGGCTCGCCGCGGCGAGGCCGGCCATCGCGCCGACCCAGCCGATGCCGGAGATCGCCGCCTGCACCAGCGGCGCGAAGACGAACTGTCCGAGCGAGCCGCCGGCGTTGATGATCCCGGCGGCCAGCGAGCGGCGTTCGCCGGCGATGCGCTGCATGATCGCGCCGATCAGGATCGCCAGGCTGCCGGCGCCGGCGCCGAACGCGCTGACGATGCCGAGCGTCGCGATCAGCTGCCATTCGCTGTGCACCAACGGCGTCGCCGCCGTCCCGATCGCCAGCATCACCCCGCCGAACGCGATCACCCGGCCGGGGCCGTAGCGGTCGGCGACCGCGCCGAACACCGGCTGCGCGAAGCCCCAGACAAACTGCCCGATCGCGACGGCGAGGCTGATCGAGACGATGCCGAGCCCGGTGGCGCGGTCGAGCGGCGCGATGAACAGGCCGATCGTCTGTCGCGCGCCCATCGTGATCAGGAGGATCGTCGCGGCGGCCAGGACAAACCGCCACGGGAACCGCGTCGTCGTGCTGAAGCTCATTGGCCGTCGCCATTTAGGAGTAGATACACCTATTTTAATCGAGCTGCCGATGCGATCGCAAGTCTCGATGCGTCTCCGCGGCTCGGTTAGCGGCTGATGCTAATTCTTCGAGGGAATGTCACAAATGACATAGTTCCCTCAAATTACGCCGCAGCTGGCAGGCTAGGGCGGACCCCACAAGCAGGCCCAGCGGGCGCGGAAACCGTCCGCACGAAAGGCCCGCTTCAGCGTCAGCCAAAGCTCCTCATACGCCACGACGAACGGGTTGTACGGCGCGGAGCGGCCGTGGACGAGACCGTAGCGGATGGCGATGTCGGCGCGCTCGGCCTGGTAGGTCCCGAACAGATGGTCCCAGATCAGCAGCACCCCGCCGAAATTCTTGTCGATATACTCGGCGTTGCTGGCGTGATGGACGCGGTGCGCCGAGGGGGTGTTGATCACCCATTCCAGCCAGCCGATACGCGGCACCAGCTCGGTATGGACAAAGAACTGGTAGGACAGGCTCGCCGAAACCGTGCCGTAGACCCAAATCGGGTCGAACCCGATCAAGATGAGCGGCAGGTAGAACACGAAGACACCCGACAAAATCGGCGTCCACGACAGCCGGTAGGCCGTGGTCGCCAGCATCTTCTCGCTGCTGTGATGCACGCTGTGCGATCCCCACAGAAAGCGGATGCGGTGCGAGCAGCGATGCTCGACATAAAAGGCGAGGTCGACCAGCAGGAACAGCACGACCAGCGCGCCCCAATGGTCGAACGACACGGGGATCGTCGTCAGGCGCAGCTTGTAGACAAACGCGGCGATGACGCCGAAAATCACCCCGTGCGCGGCCGCCTGGGTAATGAAGTGGCCGACCGCCATCAGCACCGAGACGCCGGCGTTCTTCCACGGGTAGTCCTTGCCGCGAATCAGCAGCACCGCCATCTCGAGCAGCGTCGTGGCCAGGAAGATGGGGGCAAAGACGGCGATCGCCGGGTTGGGCGATCGGCTCAGCAGGTCGGCAAAACTCGGATAGGCTTCCATGAACGCTCCCCCCAATCGCCGCTGTCGCCAGTCCGGGTGGAAGATCGTCAGCCTGGATCGCCGGGTCAACCGTCGGCTGTGTTAACGTCGCGGCGAGCGGGACATGCCGGCCGGGCTTTCGCCACGCGGCGGACTTGCCGTAATCTCGGGCCGTAGTCTCGGAAAGCAGCCGATGAGGAGACGATCCGCCCGATGACGCCCGAAGCCATCCTCGCGCATGAGCCGTGCGTGCTGACCCAGGCGCAGCGCGAAGCGTATTTCGAGCAGGGTTTCCTGGTGGCGCCGGGACTCATCCCGGAGGCGTGGCTGGCACTGCTGCGCGCGCGCTCGGCCGAGTTCATCGACAAGAGCCGCGGCGTCACCGCGTCGAACCACGAATTCGACCTCGGCCCCGAGCATCGGCCGGACCATCCGCATGTGCGGCGGCTGCGCGCGCTGGTCGACCGCCATCCGGATTTCTGGCGCCTCTGCAGCGAATCGCCGCTGGCGGACATCGCCGCCGATCTGGTCGGGCCGGACGTCAAGTTCCATTCGTCAAAGCTCAATTACAAATATCCCGGCTCGGGCGAGATCGTCGATTGGCACCAGGACATCCCGGCTTGGCCGCACACCAATTACAGCCCGGTGACGCTCGGCATCTATCTCGACGACGTGCCGGTCGAGCAGGGGCCGCTGACCTGCATCCCCGGCAGCCATCGCGGGCCGATCTTCGTCCATCGCGACGATGCGGACGCATGGACCGGCGCCATCCGCCAAACCGACCATGCGCGGATCGCGATGGACCGCGCCGAGGACCTGACCGGCCCGGCCGGGACGGTGATCGCGATCAACTGCCGGACGGTGCACGGCTCGCGCGCCAACGCGACCAACCGGGTGCGGCCGGTGGCGCTGTTCGTCTACAGCTCGGCCGACGCGTTCACCTGGATGCCGACCCCGACGCCGACGCGCTACACCGGCGACATCGTGCGCGGACAGCCGGCGGCCGTCGCGCATCTCGATCCGACGCCCTGCCCGGTGCCGCCCGACTGGTCGAAGCAGGGTTACGGCTCGATCTTCACGGCGCAGAACGCGGAGCTGTAGCCGCTTCCGCTTCGACTAGCCGCCCTTGAACATGTCGGCGGCGATCTCGTCGCGGACGGTGTCGAGGTCGAGGCCGTGGGCGGCGATCAGGTCGCTGGTGTCGGTGATGATCTGGTCGATGTCGCCGATGAACTTGAGGCGCTTGTAGAGGTCGGGGATGTGGATGCCCATCGCCTCGCCGATCAGCTCCATGAAGTTGAGCAGCTCGAAACTGACCTGCGGCTGATAGGCGATCAGGTCGCGGTGGCAGGCGTGGAAGATCGAGGCAAAGGTCGTCACCCCCGCTGCCGCGGCGGCGGCGAATTCGCGCTGGCGCAGCGCCTCCTTGAATTGCGGCAGCACGGAGAGGTGGCTCGCCTGGGTGCTGACGACCGGCACGTCGAGTTCGACCAGTTCAAGGCCGGGGATCGCGCGCAACACGGCCTTTACCGCGACCATGATGCTCGGCACCGCCGCGCGCTCCTGGACGGTGACGCGCTTCTCGACCCGGTTGACGAACAGCGGACGCAAATCGTCGAGCCGCTCGGCGAACAGCTCGACCAGCGGCGCGATCTCGAACGGCAGCGTGCCGTACGCCGCCTCGTAGGCCGGCAACGCCACCTCGCCGATCTGGATAAAGCAGCTCGGGCACCAGGACACGACTTTGTTCGCACCCGGCCGCGCCAGCCGCTCGATGGTGTTGAAGCCGAGACGGCCGGCGGTCTTGGCGTCGCCGCGCTTGAACTGCTGGATGCCGCAGCAGGCAGCGGTGCCGCCCATGACCTGGTAATTGATGCCGAGCGCGTCGAGCACTTCGAGCGTCAGGAGCGCGATATGCGGCGTCTTGATGACGTTGCAGCCGGTATAGAACACGACATCCGGCGTCTCGTATTCGTCGGCGGCGCGGATTTTCGGCGCAACCCGCTCCAGCACCTCGGGCGCGAGCTGCAGCCGCGCGATCGTGCGGGTGCTGCGGCCCATGGAATTGAAATATTGCTGCGCCCCGCGCCGCACCTCGGCCTCGCCCTTGCGCCGGTTCATGCTGACGATGCGGGCCATGTTGACCATAAAGCGCGGGTTGACGCCGTCGGTGCAGGCGGGGATGCACTTGCCGCTGTTGGTGCAGACCTGTGCCCAGCGCTCCGCATCGGGCGTGCCGGGGCCGCCGGCGAGCAGGTCGACGACGCCCTCGGCGATGGCGACGGCGTTGGCCGGATCGAGGCCGGCCGGCTCGACCATCGGGCAGGCCGCGACACATTTGCCGCAGCGCGTGCAGGCGTCGAGCGTCGCACCGACCCGTGCCTGCATCGCCTCCATGAAACCGCCGCCGCCATCCGCCATCACGCGCTCCGTCGCCGCAGGTACCCATCGGCCGATACCTATAGGCCGATACCTATAGATAGCGCAGAATTCCCCGGGTTCCCATCGTCACCCGCTTATCGAATACCCGGTCGAACCCCCGGTCGAACCCCCGGCAGGATGCGGCCGACGAACGCGGCCAGGTTGCCGCCCTCGAACAGGTGGCCGGCGATGCCGGCCGCGGCGGCGGCTTGCAGATCGCGCGGCTGGTCGCCGACCAGGAAGCTGGCCGCCGCGTCGACCGGCCAGCAGCGCATCAGGTCGAACAGCATGCCGGGCCGCGGCTTGCGCCAGTCGCTGTCGCAGCGATAGGCCGGGACCGCGGCATCGGCGAGGTAGGGGCAATAGCGGAAATCGTCGATCCGTGCGCCGCGCGCCGCGAGTTCGGCGCGCATATGGTCGTGGATCGCGTTGAC
>DASZOZ010000072.1:0-2317 GCA_035550515.1 Allostellaceae bacterium | reverse complement strand
TCGGCGGCGCTGCGGCCGTCATGGGCCTGGCCCTCGGTCAGCTTCAGGGCGATTGGCAGGCCGGCGGCGTCGACCAGGGCATGGATCTTGGTGGTCAGGCCGCCGCGCGAGCGACCCATGCAACGGGATCGGTCGTCTTTTTTTGGGTGTTGGCGGCGTGCTGGTGCACCCGGATGCTCGAGCTGTCGATCATCTGGATGTCGCCGTCGTAGGCCTTCGACACTGCTTCCAGAAGACGGGCCCACACCCCCGCCCTGCGCCACCGGTTGAAGCGGTTCACGCAGGTCGTGTGGGGACCGTAGCGCTCCGGAATGTCCGCCCAGGGTGCGCCTGTCCTGAGCCGCCAGAAGATGCCGTTCAGCACCCGCCGGTCGTCCACCCGCGGCACCCCGCGCGGCTTGTTCGGCAGCAACGGCTGGATCACAGACCACTCGAAGTCCGTCAGGTCAAAGCGCGCCATCTTCCCCTCCGTCCCGCCGCAAGGGAATCAGCTCAACCCCGATTTGAGAAGACGCTTTATGGGTCTATGACCTAGCCCGACCCCGCCGGACACGCTTCAATGAGGCTGCCGCAGATCAGCGGCAGAGATAACCTTCTTGCGTAGCGCCCACGCCATAGGTCGCCGATGAGCTTCAATGAGGCTGCCGCAGATCAGCGGCAGAGATTCACCATCGGCCGAGGCCGCGGACCAGAAGCTCGCAGGCGATGAAGCCGAGAATGCCGAGGATGATGCGGTCGAACCATTCGCGGCTGAGGCGCCGGCCGAGCCGCGCGCCGACCGGCATCAGCACGACGACCGGGATCAGGGAGAGCGCGCTTTCGACGAGGCGGCCGGGCGTCAGCACGCCGGCGAACCACAGCGCCGGAAACTGGAACAGGGTCGGCAGCAGGAAGATGCAGGAGAGCGCGGCGACCTGCTCGGCCCGCGGCATCCTGAGCGCGTTGACGAAGGTGATGGTGATCGGAGCCGACACGCCCGTCGCCCCCTGCAGCGTTCCCGCGCCGAAGCCGACCGCGGGCGCCATCGCCCGCGCCACCGCGAGCGGCAGCGCGAAATCGGGCCGGGCGAGCCTGAGGCCGATATAGCTCAGCACCATGACGGCCAGCACCAGCGACAGCGTCTTCGCCGGGAGCGCGGTCAGGAGGTAGGTGCCGACCGCGATCCCGACGACCGACATCGCGAGGAGCCAGGGCAGGAAGCCGAGGCCGCGGATGCCGTGGCGATGCTGCCAGACCTGCCAGGCGTTGCTGAGCAGGATCGGCAGGCTCATCACCGCGATGGCGTGGGGCACGCCGAGGAACGATGCCAGGATCGGCAGCGCCACCATCGGCAGGCCCATGCCGGTGGCGCCCTTGACGATCGAGCCGGCGCTGAGCGCGACCGCGATCCATAACAGCTCGATGCTCACGCCGCCCGTCCCGCGTCCCCGCCCGCGCGGCTTCATAGCCGGATTGGCGGCCGCCGCAAAACCCGGCCGGGCAGCGGACGCCGACGTCGCCGATCCGCGGCAGGCGAGCAGGCCCGCCGCCCTTGCTCCCGGCCGCGCAACCTGCTTCCTGCGCGGACGATGCAAATCCCGCCGCACTCCCTCCGCTTCACCATCCTCCTCGCCGCGATGTCGGCGCTGCCGCCGCT
Source organism: Allostellaceae bacterium (assembly GCA_035550515.1). GTDB lineage: Bacteria > Pseudomonadota > Alphaproteobacteria > ATCC43930 > CGMCC-115725 > DATARH01. The sequence goes on along the minus strand of DASZOZ010000072.1, from coordinate 681 downwards.
GTCGGTCGACATGGCGCTGCCGGCGCTGGCCGTGCTCGGCCGCGACCTCGAGGCGGCGCCGCAGACCGCCGGCCTCACGCTCAGCGCCTTCCTGGTGGGCTTCGCCGCCTCGCAGCTCGTGGTCGGCCCGCTCGGCGACCGCTACGGCCGGCGGCGTCCGCTGCTGCTCGGCACCGCGCTGTTCGCCATCGCCGACCTCGCCGGCGCAGCGACGCCGACGATCGGCTTCCTCATCGCCGCCTGCTTCCTCAGCGGCATCGGCGCCGGCGCCGCGGCGACGCTGTCGCGGAGCGTCGTGCGCGACCTCTTCGAGGGCGCCGAGGCCCAGGCCAAGTTCTCCTATGTCAGCGTCGTCAGCATCCTCGCGCCGCTGACGGCGCCGGCGATCGGCGCGGGGCTGCTCGCCGCGGCGAGCTGGCGCGCCATCTACGCCGTGCAGGGCAGCTTCGGGCTGGTGCTGATGGCGGTGATCGCGCTCGGCCTCGGCGAGACGCTGCCGCCGGGCGTCGCGCAGCCGCTCCATCCCGCCACGATCGCCCGGAACTTCGCGCGGGTGCTCCGCCACCGCGTCTCGGGCGGCTATGTCCTCGTCAACGCCTGCGCGTTCGGCATGATGTTCTCCTACATCTCGTCCTCGCCGCTGGTCTTCTCGCACGCCTTCGGCGTCGGCTCGGGCGGCTT
>DASZOZ010000071.1:0-18919 GCA_035550515.1 Allostellaceae bacterium | reverse complement strand
CAACGCTGCGACCGGCAGCAGGCTGTACGCCGAAATGCCGAACACCAGCACGCCCAGCATCAGCAGCGACGTGGCGATCGGCCGGCGAATAAACGGCTCGGATATGCTCATTTTGCTTCCACTGTTCCTCGCGCGACCCGTCCTCGCGGCCGAGTTTGGTTTTGCATGTTACTCACTCCCCGACGCGAGTTTCCTTGGCCATCACCGCGGGCCGCGGGTCCAGCGCCACCGCCAGACGCGACGGCTTGTGCGATCGGCCGAGCAGCCGGGACAACCGCTCAAGGTACAGATAGATGACCGGCGTCGTGTAGAGCGTCAGCCATTGCGATACCAGCAAGCCGCCGACCAGCGCGATGCCCAGCGGGCGGCGCAGCTCCGACCCCGCCCCGCTGCCGAGCGCGATCGGCAGCGAGCCGAACAGCGCCGCGAAGGTCGTCATCATGATCGGCCGGAAGCGCAACAGGCACGCCTCGTGGATCGCCACTTCGGGGCTCTTGCCCTCGATGCGCTCGGCCTGCAAGGCGAAGTCGATCATCATGATCGCATTCTTCTTGACGATGCCGACCAGCAGGATGACGCCGATCAGGGCGATCACGGTCAGCTCGTAATGCAGCAGCAGCAGCGCCAGCAGCGCTCCCACACCCGCCGACGGCAGCGCCGACAGGATGGTGATCGGGTGGATGTAGCTCTCGTAAAGCACCCCCAGCACGATGTAGACGACGAGGATCGCCGCCGCGACCAGCAGCGGCGTCGATTTGAGCGAGGCCTGGAACGCCTGCGCCGCGCCTTGGAACGAGCCCTGCACCGAACCGGGCAGGTGGAGTTCGGCCTCGGCCCGCTGGATCGCCTCGACCGCCGGGCCGAGCGCCCCGTCCGGCGGCAGGTTGAACGACAGCGTCACCGCCGGAAACTGGCCCTGGTGGTTGATCGACAGCGGCTGCAGCGTCGCCACCTGCCTGGTAATGGCGTTCAGCGGGACCTGCACGCCGCCACGGCCGGTCACAAAGATTTTCGTCAGCGCATCGGGGTCCTGGAGGTATTGCGGCGCGACCTCCTCGACCACCTTGTACTGGTTGGTCGAGGCATACAGCGTCGCGATCTGGCGCTGGCCAAACGCGTCGTACAGCGTGTCGTCGATCATCTGGGTCGACACGCCGAGCCGCGCCGCCGCATCGCGGTCGATCTCCAGCGACAGATGCGGCGCCGCCGAGACCTGGTCCGAGGTCACGTCGCGCAGCTCCGGCAGCTTGCGCAGCGCCGCCTCGACGACCGGCGCCCAATGATTGAGCTCGGCGCTGTCGGTATCGGTCAGGGTGTACTGGAACTGCGTCTTGGTCAGGCGCCCGCCGACATTGATGTCCTGGCCGGCCTGCATGAAGAACTTGGCGCCCTCGACCGCGGCGACCTGGGGGCGCAGGCGCTCGATGACCTGCTGGGCGGTCACGTCGCGCTCCTCATGCGGCTTGAGCTGCATGTACATGCGGGCCGCGTCTTCGGTGGGGTTATAGGCGTAGGTGCCGGCGAGGTAGAACACGCCCTCCACCGCCGGGTCCTTGGCGACAATCTCGGCGATCTGGTGCGCCAACCCCGAGGTCAGCTCGAACGACGCATCCTCGCGGCCCTGCACCTGGCCGAAGATGAAGCCGGTATCCTGTTGCGGGAAAAACCCCTTGGGGATCGTGACGTAGAGATAGCCGGTGCCGGCCATCAGCGCCAGCGTCGCCACCAGCATGCTCGGCTGGTGACGCAGCACGAAACGCAACCCGCGATCGTAGACATGCAGGAACGCATCGAACCCGCGCTCGGCCCGGCGATTGAGCCGGTTGGTCCGGTGCTCGCCGGCGTGCGGCTTCAGAAACAGCGAACACATCACCGGGGTCAGGGTCAGCGAGATGAATGCTGAGGCGATCACCGCGACCGACACCGTCACCGCGAACTCGCGGAACAGACGGCCGATGATGCCGCCCATCAGCAGCAGCGGGATGAACACCGCGATCAGCGAGCAGGTGATCGAGATGATGGTGAAACCGATCTGTCCCGCGCCCTTGAGGGCGGCGTCGATCGGCCGATCGCCCTGCTCCAGATAGCGGACGATGTTCTCGATCATGACGATCGCGTCATCGACGATGAAGCCGACCGAGATCGTCAACGCCATCAGCGAGATGTTGTCGAGATTGTAGTTGAGCAGATACATCACCGCGAACGTCGCCAGCAGCGACAACGGCACGGCGATGCTGGGGATCACCGTCGCCCACAGCGTCCGCAGGAAGACAAAGATCACCAGCACGACGAGCCCGATCGTCAGTAGCATCGTGAACTGCACGTCACGCACCGCGGCGCGGATGATCACGGAACGGTCCGAAATCAGATCGACCTTCAGCCCCGGCGGCACCGACGCCATCACCTCGGGGAGCATGCCCTTGATCGTGTTGACCACCTGGATCGTGTTGGCGCCGGCCGCGCGCTGGATCGCCAGCCCCTCCGACGGGGTCCCCATAAACCAGGCGCCGACCCGCGCGTTCTGCACCCCGTCGACCACGTTGGCGATGTCCCCCAGCCGCACCGGCGCGCCGTTGCGATAGGTCACGATCAGGTTGCGAAAGCCGTTCGCGTCGAAAATCTGGTCGTTGGTGTCGAGCGTGACCGAGCGGTAGTGGTTTTCGATATTGCCCTTTGGCCGATTGACCGTCGCGGCGGCGATGGCGGTGCGGATGTCTTCGAGGCTGATGCCGTGCGCGGCCAGCGCCGCCGGATCGGCCTGCACCCGCACCGCGTACTGCTTTTGCCCGAAGACGCTCGACTGGCCGACCCCGGGCACTGTCGCCATCTTCTGCGCCAGGATCGTGTAGGCGTAGTCGTCGATGCGGTAGACCGGCAGCGTGTCCGAATGCACCGCATAGATCAGCACCGGGAAGTCCGCAGGGTTGGTCTTCCGGTAGGTGGGCGGCGCCGGCAAATCCTTGGGCAACAGACCCGAGGCGGCGGTGATCGCCTGCTGCACGTCCTGCGCCGCGCCGTCGATGTTGCGGTCGAGCGAGAACTGCATCGTGATCACGGTGACGCCGATGCCGCTGAACGACGTCATCTGCTCCAGGCTCGGCAGCGACGCGAACTGCTGCTCCAGTGGGGTGGCGACCGAGGAGGCCATCGTGTCGGGCGATGCGCCGGGGTACTGCACCGTCACGGTGATCGTCGGGAAGTCGACATTGGGCAGCGCCGCGACCGGCAACAGGCTATAGGCGACGATGCCGAAGACCAGCGTCCCGAGCATCAGCAGCGACGTGGCGATCGGCCGCCGGATAAAGGGTGCGGATAGGCTCATCGGCGCTCAGCCGCCCTAGTCGTTGAGGCTCCACCGTCCAAGCAAATCGCGGACCGTGCTATTCGGCGCCGCTTTGCTGTTGTTTTGCCATCGCCGGCGCCTGATGCACCGGATCGAGCGCGACCGCCAGACGGGACGGCTTGTGCGACCTGCCGAGCAGTCGGGACAATCGCTCAAGGTACAGATAGATGATCGGCGTCGTGTAGAGCGTCAGCCATTGCGACACCAGCAAGCCCCCGACGATCGCGATGCCGAGCGGCCGCCGCAGCTCCGAGCCCGCGCCGCCGCCGAGCGCGATGGGCAACGCGCCGAACAGCGCCGCGAAGGTCGTCATCATGATCGGCCGGAAGCGCAACAGGCACGCCTCGTGGATCGCCTCTTGCGGGCTCTTGCCCTCGTACCGCTCGGCCTGCAGCGCAAAGTCGATCATCATGATCGCGTTCTTCTTGACGATGCCGACCAGCAGGATGACGCCGATCATCGCGATGACGCTGAGGTCGTAATGCAGGATCAGCAGCGCCAGCAGCGCGCCGACGCCGGCCGACGGCAGCGCGGAGAGGATGGTGATCGGGTGGATGTAGCTTTCGTAGAGAATGCCCAGCACGATGTAGACGACGAGGATCGCCGCTGCGACCAGCAGCGGCGTCGATGACAGCGAAGCCTGGAAGGCCTGTGCGGTCCCTTGGAACGCGCCGTCGATCGTGCCCGGCAGGCGCATCTCTTCCTGCATGCGCTGGATGGCCTCGACCGCCTCGCCGATCGCAACGCCCGGCGCCAGGTTGAACGACAACGTCACCGCCGGGAACTGCCCCTGGTGGTTGACCGAGAGCGCTTCGGCCTTGGTCGTGTAATGGGCGAAGGTGCTGAGCGGCACCTGTGTCCCGCCCGGCCCCGGCAGGAAGATTTGGGTCAGCGCGTTCGGGTCCCTCTGGAATTGCGGCTGGACCTCGAGGATCACCTTGTACTGACTGGTCGAGGTGTAGATGTTGGCGACCTGCCGCTGGCCGAAGGCGTCATAGAGGGTCTGATCGATCAGCGACTGGGGGATGCCGAGCCTGCCGGCCTGGTCGCGGTCGATCGCCACCGCCAGATGCTGCGCGGCGATCTGCTGGTCGGAGGCGACATCCTCCAGCTGCGGCAGCTTCTTCATGGCCGCCTCGACCTTCGGCGCCCACTCGTTGAGCTCTTCGCTGTCGGTGTCGGTCAGCGTGTACTGGTACATCGTCCGGCTGAGCCGCCCGCCGACATTGATGTCCTGGCCCGACTGCATAAAGAATTTGGCGCCCTGCACCGCCGCCACCTTGGGCCGCAAGCGCCGGATGATCTGGTTTGACGTCAGATCGCGCTCGGCATGCGGCTTGAGCTGGATAAAGACGCGGGCGGTGTTTTCCTGCGGGTTGTAGGCGCTCGCCCCGGTGAACGAGAAGACGCCGGAGACATCGGGATCCTGCCGGACGATGTCGACAAGCTCGTGCGTGATCTTGGCCATCGAGGTGAACGAGATGTCCTGCCGCGCCTCCGCCTGACCAAAAATGAAACCGGTGTCCTGCTCCGGGAAGAAACCCTTCGGGATCGCCACGTAGAGATAGCCGGTGACGAAGATCAGCCCGATCGTCGCCAGCAAGGCCGGCAACTGGTGCCGAAACACGAAGCGCAGCCCGCGATCATAGGCGCGCACGAAGGCCTCGAACCCGCGTTCGGCGAGCTGATTGAGACGCCCGGGCGGTCTTTCGTGCTCGCTTTTCAGGAACAGCGAGCACATCACCGGGGTCAGGGTGAGCGAGATAAAGGCCGATGCGATGACCGCGATCGTCACCGTCACCGCGAACTCGCGGAACAGCCGGCCGATGATCCCTCCCATGGCCAAAAGCGGGATGAAGACGGCGATCAGCGAGAAGGTGATCGAAATGATCGTGAAGCCGATCTGCCCGGCGCCTTTCAGCGCCGCGTCGAACGGCCGGTCTCCCAGCTCGATATAGCGGACGATGTTCTCGATCATCACGATCGCATCGTCGACGACAAAGCCGACCGAAATCGTCAGCGCCATCAGCGAGATGTTGTCGAGGCTGTAGCCGACCGCGTACATCACCCCAAATGTCGCCAACAGCGACAGCGGCACCGCGATGCTCGGGATCACCGTCGCCCACAGCGTGCGCAGGAAAATAAAGATCACGACGACGACCAGCGCGATCGTCAGCATCATCGTGAACTGCACGTCGTGCACCGCGGCGCGGACGACCAGCGAGCGGTCGGACACCAGGTCGACATGGATCGACGGCGGGAACGACCGCAGGATGCGCGGCAGCATCTGCTGGATCGTATCGACCAGCTGGTTGGTGTTGGCGCCGGCCTGGCGCTGGATCGCCAGCCCCTCCGCCGGGGTGTCGAAATACCAGGCGCCGATCCGCGTGTTTTGCTTGTCGTCGACGACGTTGCCGAGGTCCTTGACGCGAACCGGCGCGCCGTTGCGGTAGGCGACGATGACGTCGGCGAACTGGGCGGCGTTGAACAGCTGGTCGTTGGCGTCGATCGTAAAGCTCTGCTGGTCGTTTTCGAGCACGCCCTTCGGCCGGTCCACGGTGGAGGAGACCAGCGCCGTGCGCACATCCTCAAAGCTGAGGCCGCGCGTCGCCAGCGCGCCGGGGTTGATCTGGACATGCGCCGCATAGGGCTGCTGCCCGAAGATGCGGGATTCCGAGACGCCCGGCACGGTTGACAGCTTTTGCGCCAGGATCGTATAGGCGTAATTGTCGACCCGGTAGATCGGCAGCGCGTCGGAATGCACCGCGTAAATCAGCACCGCGCGGTCGGCCGGGTTGGTCTTGCGGTAGGTCGGCGGCGACGGCAAATCGGGCGGCAGCAGGCCGGTCGCCGCGTTGATCGCCTGCTGCACGTCGGTCGCGGCGGCGTCGATGTTGCGTTCCAGATCGAACTGCAAGGTGATCGACAGCGAGCCGATGCCGCTGGTCGAGGTCATTTGCGACAGCGACGGGATCGCGGCGAATTGCTGCTCGAGCGGCGTCGCCACCGCCGAGGCCATCGTATCCGGGCTGGCGCCGGGATAGTTGACCGACACGGAAATCGTCGGGAAATCGACCTTGGGCAGCGCCGCGATCGGCAGCAGCCCGTAAGCGCCGATGCCGAAAACGAGAATCCCCAGCATCAGCAGCGACGTCGCGATCGGCCGACGGATGAACGGTTCCGAGATGTTCATGGCGACGATTTTCTTTTTTCGCGGGATCGCGCGCGCTGCGGCGGGTTAGCCGGAAGCGCCCGGCTGCGGCGCGGCAATGCGCACGCGCGCGCCTTCGGTCAGCCGGTATTGACCGTCGACAACGACTTTTTCGCCGGCTTCCAACCCCTTGGCGATCACCGCCACACCGTCTTGCACCGACGCCACCTCGACCGGACGCCGCTCGACCGTGTCGCCGGGCTTGATCACATAGACGTACTTCCCGTTGGGCCCTTCCTGGACCGTCTGTGCCGGCACCGTCGGCACGTTCTTGCGGACATTGAGGATCAGCCGGACATTAACGAATTCGCCGGGCCACAGCCGCTCGTCGGCATTCGCGAACGTCCCCTTCAGCTTGATCGTCCCGGTCGCCTGGTCGATGGCGTTGTCGATGACCGTCAGCTGTCCTTCAGACAGCAGGGTGACGTTGTCGTTGCCGTAAGCCTGGACCTTCAGCGGCGCCAATGCCTGCTTTTCGTGGATCTTGTGCAGGTGCTCCTGCGCCAGGGTGAACGTCACGTAGATCGGCTTGGTCTGGGTGATCGTGACGAGGCCGCCCGGATCGGCGGCATGCACGATATTGCCGACATCGACGAGCTTGACGCCCAGCCGCCCGGAGATCGGCGCGCGGATCTCGGTGTAGTCGAGATTGACTTGCGCCGCGTCGATCGCCGCCTGGTCGCCCTTGATGGCGGCCTGCAGCTGGGCGACCGTGGCCTTCTGCTGATCAAAGCTTTGCTTGGTCTGGTAGCCGGGACCGACCAGTTGCGCGTACCGGTCGAGATCGGCCTGCGCGCTCGCCAGCTGCGCCTCTTCCTTGGCCTTTGTCGCCTGGGCGATTTCCATCGCGGCCTGGTAGCCGCGGCGATCGATCTTGATCAGCGGGTCGCCGGCCTTGACCTCGTCGCCCTCCTTGAACTCGATCCGGGTGATCTGGCCGTCCACCCGGCTCTTGATGGTCACCATATTGTAGGCCTGCACCGTGCCGATGCCGTAGAGCAGCACCGGCATGTCCTTGGCTTCGACCGTGCCCGGGGTCACCGGAACCCCCGGCGCGGGCGCCGGCGCCGGCGCGTCGGCCGCCCTGACCGACGGCAACACATAACCGCGCAGGTGCGGGACCAGCGCAACCGCGGCGACAGCCGCAAGGGCTGCGCCGCTCGCGGCGGCGATGACGATCTTCCTCATTGACGGAGCCTCTCCGGGCGCGATAGCCGGCGTCTATTATAGACAAAGCCAATGATCTGCAAGCCGAGGGCCAGTCACGATTTATCGAGCCCGCGACGCTGCGACATCCTGACGCGATTAGTACGGCATTTTATGCTAGGGAACGTTGCAGCGCGTGCTTTTGCGCGAGACCAGCCACGGCGTGTAGATGGCGCGGTTCTCTTCCATCCGCGGGACCTTGCTGTGGACGTCGAGCGCCGCCTGATCGCGCCATGACTCGATAAAGAAAATTTTGGCCGGGTCGGTCTGCGCCTGGATCACGTCGAACTGCCCGCACCCGTCCTCGGCGCGCGACAACTCGGCATGGCGTTTCATCAGCTTGATGAAATCGTCGGCATGCTCGGGCTTCAATTCGAACTCGGCGACGATCATGATGCGGCTCATCAGCGTTTCCTCCACCGGGGAAATCGCGGCATCATCGGTTCCCGCACACCGCCGAGGCAAGCCCGCTCGGCCCTTGGGAGGAGTTCTCGCCCATGTCGCATGACGCCCTGCGCACGATCCTGCCGGTCGCCGGCCTCGATCCCGACCGCGCCCGCGTGGTCGAATTCACCGGCGGCAGCGACCCGATCCTGCCGACCTCGTTCAAGATCGGCGAGACCAGCGCGGCCTGCCTCGGCGCGATCGGGCTGGCCGTGTCCGATCTGTGGGAGCTGCGCGGCGGCAAGAAGCAGGGCATCGGCGTCGATGCGCGGCGCGCCACCGCCTCGCTGCGCAGCGGCCACTACCTCAAGATGGAGCAGGCCCAGGTCTCGCACGAGCGCAACCCGGTGATGGGCATGTACCCGGCGAAGAACGGTCGCTGGAGCTACATCCACGCCAACTTCCCCAACCACCGCGCCGCGGCGCTGAAGGTGCTGGGCTGCGCCGAGGACAAGGAGGCGGTGCGCAAGGCGGTCGCCAAGTGGGACGCGCTCGAACTCGAGGAGGCGATCATCGCCGCCAAGGGCGCCGGCGGCATGGTGCGCAGCATGGCGGAATGGGCCGAGCACCCGCAGGGCAAGGCGCTCGCCGCCCTGCCGCTGTTCGAGATCGTCAAGCTCGGCGACGCGCCGGTCGAAAAGCTGCCCCAGGGCGACCGGCCGCTCTCCGGCATCCGCGTGCTCGACCTGACGCGCGTGCTCGCCGGCCCGTCGAGCGCCCGCACGCTGGCCGAGCACGGTGCCGACGTGCTCAAGATCACCGCCGCGCACCTGCCGAACCTCGGCTACCAGGAATTCGACACCGGCCACGGCAAATTGTCGGCGCAACTCGACCTGCGCGACCCGGCGCAGCTCGCCACGCTGAAGGAGCTGGCGCGCGAGACCGATCTGTTCGTCCAGGGCTACCGGCCGGGCACGCTGTCCGATCGCGGCCTGTCGCCCGAGGAGCTCGCGAAGCTGCGCCCCGGCCTCATCTACGTGTCGCTGTGCGCGTTCAGCCATGTCGGGCCGTGGTCGAACCGGCGCGGGTTCGACACGGTGGTGCAGAACGTCAGCGGCATCACCTCGCGCCAGGGCGAGCTGTTCCCCGGCAAGGAGCCGGGACCGCAATTCTATCCGGTGTCAGCGATCGACTATCTCACCGGCTACCTCATGGCGTTCGGCGCGCTGGTCGCGCTCAAGAAGCGCGCCACCGAGGGCGGGAGCTGGCTGGTGCGCTGCTCGCTGGCGCAGGCCGGCCGCTGGCTGGTCGGCCGCGGCGAGGTACCCGAGGCGCAACTCAAGGGCATCCCGGCGGAATTCACGCCGGAAGAGATCGAGACATGGTCGACCGAGAGCGTGACCCCGGCCGGCAAGCTGCGCCACCTCGCACCGACCTTGCAGCTCTCGGAGACCCCGCCCTACTGGGCACGGCCGACCGTGCCGCTCGGCTACCACCAGCCGGTGTGGCCGGCCCGGTCGTAGCCGCCGCCGGCATTTCCGTCAGGGGCGGTCATGCTTGGGCGTTGGCTTCAATGGATCGTCATGGCCGAGCTTAACCCGGCCATCTCCCGGGCCGGCGAGATCGCCGGGTCAAGCCCGGCGATGACGAAACAAGCGGTCGGACTTGTTCGGATTCTGCCCTAGCTGGAGAGCCGGCGGCGCTCCTGCCGCGCGATCAGCGAGAAGGCGCCGGCGATGAGCAGGATCACGACACCGAGGAACACCGTCGCCAGGGCGTTGACCTCCGGCGTGACGCCGATCCGCACGCTCGAATAGACCGCCATCGGCAACGTCGTCGCCGACGGTCCCGACACGAAGCTGGCCACGACGAGGTCGTCGAGCGACAGCGTGAACGCCAGCAGCCAGCCGGAGACCAGCGCCGGGCTGATGCCCGGCAAGGTCACCCGCCACAGCACGCCGAACGGCCGCGCGCCGAGATCGAGCGCCGCCTCTTCGAGCGCGCGGTCGAAGCCGGCGAGCTGCGCCCGCACCAGCACCGCGACAAAGCAGCAGCCGAAGGTCGCGTGGGCGATCGTCACCGTCATCAGACCGCGGCCCGCCGGCCAGCCGAGCCAGGCTTGCGACGCGACAAACAGCAAGAGCAGCGACAGGCCGAGGATCACCTCGGGCACCACCAGCGGCGCCATCAGCATAAAGCCGAACACGGCGCGGCCGCGGAACCGCGTGAACCGCTCGATCGCAAAACCGGCGCAGGTGCCGAGGAGCAGCGCCAGGGTCGCCGCCATCGCCGCGATCCGCAGGCTGTTCCACGCGGCGGCGCCGAATTTATCGTCGCGCACCAGTTCGCCGTACCAGTGCAGCGACCAGCCGCCCCACACCGCGACCAGCCGCGAGGCGTTGAACGAATAGGCGACCAGCAGCGCGATCGGCAGATACAGAAAACCAAAGCCGAGCGCCAGGGCGGCGGCGCGGAACAGCGTCAGCCGCCGGCTCACGTCTCGCCCTCCCGCGGGCGCTCGACCAGCCGCTGGGCGAGCAATAGCGGCGCGGTCAGCAGCGCCACCAGCGCCATCGCCACCGCCGATGCCGCCGGCCAGTCGACATTGTCGAAGAATTCCTGCCACAGCACCTTGCCGATCATCGGCGTGCCGGCACCGCCGAGCAGGTCGGGGATCACGAACTCGCCGATCGCCGGGATGAACACGAGCAGCGCCCCCGCCGCCATCCCCGGCAGCGACAACGGCAACACCACCCGCCAAAACACCTGCGCCGGCCGGGCGCCGAGATCGGCGGCCGCTTCGAGCAGGCTTTCGTCGAGCTGCGAGAGGCTGCCGTACAGCGGCAGGATCATGAACGGCAGATAGGCGTAGACCAGGCCGAGCACGACCGAGAAGCCGTTGTAGATCAGCAGCAGCGGCGCCTGGATCAGCCCCAGCGCTTCGAGCGCGCGGTTGATCACCCCGGTCGGCTGCAGGATCGCGATCCAGGCGTAGACGCGGATCAACAGGCTGGTCCAGAACGGCAGGATCACCAGGAACAGCAGCGGGTTGCGCCAGGTTTTCGGCGCCCGTGCGATGGCGAAGGCGATCGGATAGCCGACCAGCAGGCACAGCCCCGTCGCCAGCGCGGCAAAGCCGAGCGAATTGGCGTAGGCCCGCCCATCGCCCTGCGCCAGCAGCCGGTAACTTGCGGTGCCGGCATCGATTTCGATCCCGCCGGCGCCCCGCGTGATCAGCGGCGTATAGGGCGGGATGGTGTCGGCCGGCTGCGTCAGGCTGATCGCCGCGACGATGCCGAGCGGCAGCAGAAAGAACACCAGCAGCCATAGAAACGGCGGCGCGATCAGCAGCCAGCGCCGCCGGGCCCAGCCCGTCATGGGAGCGCGTGACCCCCGGTCACTGGCGCAACACCACGCCGTCGGCAGCCTGCCAGCCCGCCCAGACAGGCTCCCCGCGCGCGAAGCCAAGGGCGTCCGCGCTCGCCATCTGCGCCTTGAGCCGATGGCCGGACGATGTCGCCAGATGCACCACCGACACGCCGCCCTGGTAATTGACCGAGGTCACCGTCGCAGCGATCGCGGCACCCTCCGGCCGCTCGGCCGAAAGCCGCAATTTCTCGGGCCGCACCGCCAGCGCCGCATGCGTTCCCGCCGGCAGCTCAGGGCTGTCCGGCAAGGGGAGCGGCGCGTCGATGCCCTCGACCTTGAGCCCGGTTGCGTTCGAGCCGGCCACCACCACGCCGTCGAACAGGTTCACCGCGCCGACAAAATCCGCCACGAAACGCGTTGCCGGCCGCTCGTAAATTTCGCCAGGACTGCCGATCTGGGCGATGCGGCCGTGCTCCATCACGGCGATGCGCGAGGCCATGCCGAGCGCCTCTTCCTGGTCGTGGGTGACAAAGACAAAGCTGGTGCCGACGCGCTCCTGGATGCCGATCAGCTCCAATCGCGTCTCCTCGCGCAGCTTGCGGTCGAGCGCGGCGAGCGGCTCGTCGAGCAGCAGCAGCTTGGGCATCTTGGCCAGCGCCCGCGCCAGCGCGACCCGCTGCTTCTGCCCGCCGGACAGCTCGTGCGGCCGGCGCCGCGCGTAATCGGCCATCTGCACCAGCGCCAGCATTTCGGCGACCCGCGCCTCGCGGCGGCGCCGCGCCATGCCCTCCTGCCTGAGCCCGAAGGCGACATTGCCGGCGACGTCGAGATGCGGGAACAACGCGTAGGACTGGAACATCATGTTGACCGGCCGGCGGTAGGGCGGCATCTCGGTCACGTCGCTGCCGTCGATCAGGATGCGGCCGGCATCGGGCCGTTCGAAGCCGGCGATCAGGCGCAACAGCGTGGTCTTGCCGCAACCCGACGGGCCGAGCAGCGCGAACAGCTCGCCGCGCTCGACCGACAGCGACACCCCGTCGACCGCGGCGACCGCCGCGAATTTCTTGCCGACCCCGCTGATCTCGAGCAGCGGCAAGGCTCAGCCGCCCGCCTTGACCCGGTTCCAGGCGCGGGTGCGGGCGCGCTCGTAGTCGCGCGACGCGGGCACGTCGCCGTGAAACACCTTGCGCACCGCTGCGGGCGGGTACACGCCCGGATCGTCGCGGATTGCGGCTTTGACGAGCGGTGTCGCGGCGAGGTTCGGGTTGGGGTAGGACACCGCGTCGGTGATCGCCGCCGCCACCCCCGGCCGCAGGATGTAGTCGATATAGGCCAGTGCGTTGCCGGGGTGCGGCGCGTCCTTGGGGATGCCCATCATGTCGACCGCCATCATCGCCCCCTCGCGCGGCACGCGAAAGGCGATCACGACGCCGTTCCCGGCTTCCGCGGCGCGGTTGCGCGCCTGGATCACGTCGCCCGAATAGCCGAGCGCGATGCAGATGTCGCCGTTCGCCAGATCGTTGATGTATTGCGACGAATGGAATTTCCGGATGTACGGCCGAATTTTCTGCAGCATCGCGACCGCCTTGCCGAGATCGGCCGGGTCGCGGCTTTTCGGGTCGATGCCGAGATAGGAGAACGCCGCCGGAAACACCTCGGCCGGGGTGTCGAGCAGCGAGATGCCGCAGGCGGCGAGCCGCTTGGCATTGGCCGGGTCGAACAACAGCGCCAGCGTGTCGCGCGGCCCGTCATCGCCCAGCGCCTTCGCGACCAGCGCCGGGTTGTAGCCGATGCCGGTGACGCCCCACATATAGGGCACGCCGTAGGTGTTGCCGGGATCGGCGTCGGCGACCAGCGCGAGGATCGCCGGGTCGAGGTTCTTCAGGTTCGGCAGCTTCGCCTTGTCGAGCGCGCGGTAGGCCCCCGCCTTGATCTGCCGCGCCATGTACGGCATCGCCGTCGGCACCACGACATCGTAGCCGGAATTGCCCGCGAGCAGCTTGGCCTCCAGCACCTCGTTGCCGTCGTACACGTCATAGGTGACGGCGATGCCGGTCTCCTTGGTGAAGTTGGCGATCGTGTCGGGCGCGATGTAGTCCGACCAGTTGTAGACATGCAGTTCCGGCGCCTCGGCCTGCGCCGCGGTCGTCGCTACGAGCAGCGCCGCCGCCGTCCAGGCGATGATTGTGCGCATCCGCATGCCGTCGGATAGACCAGCCGCGATCCGGCTTGTCAATGACCGCACGGCACCCCCGTCGCCGCAGCCGCTTGTGCGGCGCGGCGCGATCGGCGAATGATGCGCGATGACCATCTTTTACCTGCTCCGCCACGGCGAGCATAACGTGCAGGGCCGGATTTGCGCGGGGCGCATGCCGGGCGTGGTGCTCTCCGAGCGCGGCCGGGCCGAGGCGGAGAGCGCCGCGCGGCGGCTCGCCGGCGCCGGCATCGCGGCGATCTATGCCAGCCCGCTGGAGCGCACACGCGAGACCGGCGAGATCGTCGGCCGCCATCTGTCGCTGCCGGTCAACATCCACGACGACCTTGCCGAGCTCGATTTCGGCGAATGGACCGGGCTCCCCTTCGACGCGGTCCGCAAGGACCCGCGCTGGCCGCTCTGGGCGACGCATCGCAGCATCTCCTGCATTCCCGGCGGCGAGACGATGCGCGCGGTCCAGCGGCGCGTGGTCGAGGCGATCATGGAGATGGTCGAGGCGCATCCCGACGAGAGCGTCGTCGTCGTCAGCCATGGAGACGTGATCCGCGCGGCGCTGGTCTTCGCGCTCGGGATGCCGCTCGATCTGTACAGTCGGATCGAGGTGGCGACCGCCTCGCTCAGCACGATGCGGATCGACGGCAACGGCATCCGCGTCATCGCCGTCAACGAACGGGGGGCATAGGCCGGGGGCGGAAAAGCGCGGCGCCTTCGCCAACCTCCCCCGCTGGCGGGGGAGGGAGCGGTTGGCGGGCGCGCGCAGCCTCACACGGTCGCCGGCTCGTTATACTCCGCGTCGGTGACGTGGGTGCCCCAGGCGGTACCCTGCCCCTTCTCGCCGGCTTCCGACAGCGCGAGATGCGCGAACAGGCGGTCGGGCGAGGCGCCGTGCCAGTGCAGCGTCTCGGGCGGGATGTTGACGACATCGCCGGGGTTGAGCACTTGCGGCTTCTCGCCCTTGAAGCAGATGCGGCCGATCCCCGACAGGCAGTAGAGGGTCTGGCCGACCGGATGGCTGTGCCAGGCGGTGCGGGCGCCGGGGGTGAAGGTCACCACCGAGCCGCCCATGCGCGACGGCGCCTCGGCGACGACCACCGGGTCCTGGAACACGGTGCCGGTAAAGGTTTCCGCCGCGCCGCGCCGGGTCTGGCGCTGGCCGGCACGGATGACGCCTGCTTTGACGGGCATGGTTCTTCCTCCTGTTGCGAATCCGACGGCATCAGCATAGGCGGCGCGCCCCGGCGCGCGCAATCGCGGGCTAATCGAACAGCAGCACGGTGCGCGCCACCTCGCCGGCCTTCATCGCGCGGAACGCCTCGTTGATGTCGGCGAGCCGGCCGGTCTTGGTGACCATCGCGTCGAGGTCGAGCCGCCCCTGCTTGTAGAAGTCGAGGTAATGCGGAATGTCGATGCGGAAGCGGTTCGACCCCATGCGCGAGGTTTGCACCTTGCATTCCGGGCGGATCGCCATCCACGGGAACTCGATCGTCGCGTCCGGCGGCAGCACGCCGACGATCGTCGCGGTGCCGCGGATCGCCAGGCTTTCGACCGCCTGCCGGCACAGCGCCGCGTTGCCGACCGCCTCGAAGGCATGATCGACGCCGGCGCCGCCAGTCAGCTCGCGCACCGCCTTGACCGGGTCGGTCTCGCTCGAATTGATGAAATGCGTCGCCCCAATGCGCATCGCCATCTGCCGCTTCTGGCCGAACTGGTCGATCGCGATGATCTGCCGGGCGCCGCCGATCCGCGCACCCTGGACAATCGACAGCCCGACGCCGCCGCAACCGTACACCGCCACCGTCTGCCCGGCTTCGAGCCCGGCGCTGCGCAGGGCGGCGCCGACCCCGGTCAGCACGCCGCAGCCGACCAGCGCCGCCTTGTCAAGCGGGATGTCGGGGTCGATGCGCACCACCGAATTCTCGTGCAGCAGCATCTTTTCGGCATAGGACGAGATGTTGATGAACTGGCGCACCGGCTGGCCGCCGAGCGACAGGCGCGGGGTCTCGCCGTCCTTGCGGGCGACGATGCTGTTGCTGCACACGTTGGGGTGACCCGACAGGCATTGCGGGCAGGTGCCGCAGAACCCGCTGAGGCAGGCGACGACATGGTCGCCGGGCTTGAGCGTGGTCACGTCGCGGCCGACCGCTTCGACGATGCCGGCGCCTTCATGGCCGAGCACGATCGGCCGGTCGAGCGGCCAGCGCCCGACGCCGTCGACGACATGCAGGTCGCTGTGGCACACGCCGGTCGCGACCGTGCGCACCAGTACCTCGCGCGGCGCCGGCTCGTCGAGCTCGATCTTCTCGATGGTCAGCGGTTCGTGCGGCTTGCGGAACACCGCGGCTTCGATCTGCATGACGAATTCCTCATGACGGTGACAAGTCTTGCGCCATGCTACACTCCGCGGCGACGGAATGGGGAGAAGCGAAACACATGGCCACTCCGCTTGAGGAAAAGGACGCGATCCGCGAGGTGATGGCGCGCTATTGCTTTGCGCTCGACGACGGGCGCTTCGCCGACATGGCCGCGCTGTTCACCGAGGACGGCACCTGGCACACGTTTTTCGGCAAGGCGACCGGGCGCCGGGCGATCGCGGATTTCGCCGCCGGGCTGCGCGCCCACCGCCCCGGCCAATCTTCTGGACAGCCGACCCCGCGCGCGATCCACCATGTGACCAATATCGTGATCACGCTCGACGGCGACAGCGCAAAGGTGCGCTCGAACTGGACGACCGTGCAGAATTCGCCCGACGGTCCCAAGATCGGCTCGGGCGGGGCTTATGACGACGATATGGTCAAGGTCGGCGGACAATGGTTCTTCCGCTACCGCACGATCGACCGCTACATCCGGCCCGAGAACGAATGAAACGAGCCGGAGGAGCGGCGATGCGGGGGAGCGCCATGAAAAGCCTGGCCGTTGCGGGTGTCTTCGCGACTCTGGCTGCCGGTTCGGCGCAGGCGCAATTGCTCACCCACAAGGATCTGTCGCTGGCGATGGCGACGACGATCGCCCAGACCGCGCTCGATATGTGCACGTCGCAAAGCTATGGCGGCTACGGCGTCTCGGTGGTGGTGGTCGACCGCGCCGGCGACACCATTGTGGCCATGCGCAGCGACACCGCCGGGCCGCACACGATGGAGAACGCGCGGCGCAAGGCCTATACCGCGCGCACCTTCCGCATCCCGACCGCCGAGTATGCCAAGCGCTATGCCGACAACAACCCGGTCGTGCACCAGCAGGTCACCTTGCCCAACATCATCGCGATCCCCGGCGGACTGCCGATCAAGGCCGGCAACGACGTGATCGGCGGCGCCGGGCTGTCGGGCACGCCGGGCAAGGACGAGCCCTGCGTGCAGGCCGGGATCGACAAGGTCGCCGACCAGCTCAAGTGACCCGCTGGACCGAAACCTATCGCGGCGCCGCGGCGCCCTGGGAATGCGACGTCACCGAGCATTTCACCATGGCGTTCTATTTCGACCGCATCGCCCAGGCCGAGGCGGATCTGGCGACGCGGCTGGGTCTGCTCGACGCGCTGCGCGGCGGCGGTTTTACGCGGCGCTACGATGTACGGCTGGCGCACGAGCTGCGCGCCGGCAGCGCGTTTCGCATCGAGAGCGGCTTGCTGGCGGCGGCCCCGCTGCGGCTTGGCCACCGCGTCGTCAATTCCGCTACCGGCGAGCCGACGACCTGGTTCGAGACGCAGTGGGCAGGTACCGCGGCGCCCGGCGCCGCTGACCCGGTGCAAGGTTGGGACGGCCCCGAATTCGCCGACCGCCCGGAGCCGGCCGATCTCGCCGGGCTGATCCCCAGCATGGCGGGCCGCGTGCAGCCGGGCGACCTCGACGCGTCCGGCCGCATGGGCCTCAGCGGTATGGTGCACAAATTCAGCGACGCGGCGGTGCAGTTCGGCGCCGCGCTCGGCCTGACCGCCGCATACATCAAGACCGCGCGGCGGAGCTTTTCCGCCTTCGAGCTGCGGCTGCGGATCGCGCGCGCGCCGCGGCTCGGTGAGGCCTACCGTATCGACAGCGGGCTGGCGCATCTCGGCAACACCTCGCTGCGCTATCTGCATGTGATGTACGATTCGAGCGGCGGGGAGATCGCCCGCATCGACCGCTACGGGGTGCAGCTCGATCTCGACGCGCGCCGCCCCGCCCCGCTCGCGCCCGAACTGCGCCGACGCGCCGAATCCCTGCTGTTGCCCATGACCTGACCGGAGAGCCCATGGAACCTTGGATCGAGACCTATCGCGGCGCGGTGAGCCCGTGGGAGACCGACGTCACCGAGCATTTCACGGTCGCGTTTTATTTCGACCGCATCGCCATGGCCGAGGCGACGCTGGCCGAACGGCTGGGGCTGCTGGAGACGCTGCGCGGCGGCGGCTTCGCCCGGCGCTACGATGTGCGCTATGCCCGCGAACTGCGTGCCGGCGCGGCGTTTCACATCGAAAGCGCGGCGATCGGCACCGACGAGCGCGGTGTCCGGCTGGGCCATCGGTTTGTCGATTCGGTGACCGGAGAGGCGATCACCTGGTTCGACGTGACCTGGGAAGGCATCGCCGCGCCGGCCGGGTTTGCTCCGCGGACGGCGTCCTGGGACGGGCCGGAGTTCGAGACGCGCGCCGACCCCAAGGACCTGACCGGGCTGGTCCCCACCGCGGCCGGCCGCATCCAGCCCGGCGACCTCGACGAATTCGGCCGGCTCGGGGTTTGCGGCCTCATTCACAAATTCACCGATTCGTCGGTGCAGATCGGCGCCGCGGTCGGGCTGACCGCCGACTACATCAAGACCGGCCGGCGCGGCTTCTCGACCTTCGAGTTCCGCGTGCGCTTTGCCGACGCGCTGCGGCTCGGCGACCGCTATGAGACACGCACCGGCATCGCCCATCTCGGCAATTCCTCGCTGCGCTTTCTGCATGTGATGCGCGAGCCGGCCAGCGGCCGCGAGATCGCCCGGCTCGGCCAGTTCGGCGTGACGCTCGACCTCAACAAGCGCCGCCCGGCCGCGCTCGCGCCGGAACTGCGCGCGCGCGCCGAGCGGCTGGTGCTGTCGACCTAGGGTCTGTACTCAAATAGGGAAACGTGGTTCACATTTCGCCGGGGATTTTGGGGGGATTGGATCATGTCGGACAATTTCTGGCTGAACGAGACGCAATGGGCAACGATCGCGCCGTTGCTGCCGATGGTCCACACCG
>DASZOZ010000070.1:0-5127 GCA_035550515.1 Allostellaceae bacterium | reverse complement strand
TGTCGGGCCCGCCGGCCATGGAGGCGACGCCCGCTCCGCCGGACGGTTCGGCGGCGCAGCCGCCGCCGCTGCCGGGCATGCCGGCGGGCATGTCGGGCACGCCAGCTTTGCGCCCGGCAGAGGGGCTGGCGGCAGAGCGGCTGGCGGCAGAGGAGCCGGCGGCGCGCGTGTCAGCGGCGGCGGGCATGTCGGCGGTCCGCATGGCGGCGGGGGCGGTGGACATTTTGCCGGAGGGGCTCATTTCGGCGGTGGGCATGTCGCGCATGCTCAATTCTCGCCCGGCGGCGGTGGTCCGCACTTTGGCGGCGGCGGCGGTCACGGCGGCGGGGGCGGTGGTCCGCACGGTGGCGGTGGTCCGCACGGTGGCGGCGGTGGTCACGGCGGTGGCGGGGGTGGCGGTCACGGTGGCGGCCATCACTAGGCCCAGACACATACAGAAGATCATCGTCATGGCCGGGCTTGACCCGGCCATCCCCGCGAGGTGGTGCGGCGTCCGTGGATGCCCGGATCAAGTCCGGGCATGACGATACCCGGGGTTGGTGCTCGGCCGCCTTTGACCCGGCCGGCTATCGTCTTGCAGGAGTGACCGAGCGTCCGTCAGCGTTGCGCTGAGGCGCGCGTAAAGGCAAACTCCGACAGGTTTTTCCGCCATCGGTTGATGCCATGCGAATGCTCCCCGCCGCTGCGCTTGCCCTGTCGCTCGTCGCGGGTTGCACGCCCTACATCCCGTTGAAGACGGATTTCGGGACCAGCGCAGCCCTGCCGAAGGGGGATATCCCGCCGGGATATGCCGGGTTCAACGCGTACGATCCGAACGTGAACTCGGTCCTGGCGCAACAGATTTGCGCGACGCCCTATCAGCCGGGCGATGTCGCGACCAACGATGCGAGCCCGGGCCAGCTGGTGACGGCGCACGGCACGTGTGCGACGCACCAGCCGATCATTGGGAATTAGTTCGCCGCTGAGGCTTGGAGGGACAGTTCGCCCTGTTCGGCGAGCAGGCGGTCGAAATAGTCGATGGTCCGCTGGAGACCGAAGCGCAGCTGGGTGCGGGGCTTCCAGTCGAGCAGGGCGCTCGCCTGGCTGATGTCCGGGCAGCGCTGCACCGGGTCGTCGATCGGCAGCGGGCGGTAGACGATCGGCGAGCGCGAGCCGGTCAGGTCGATAACGAGCTTGGCGAGCTCGGCGACCGAGGTCTCGACCGGATTGCCGAGGTTCATCGGCCCGGTGATGTCGTCGGGCGCATCCATCATGCGGACAAAACCGTCGATCAAGTCGTCGGCATAGCAGAAGGCGCGGGTCTGGCTACCGTCGCCGTAGAGAGTGATCGGCTCGCCCTTCAGCGCCTGGACGATGAAGTTCGACACCACGCGCCCGTCATTGGGATGCATGCGCGGCCCGTAAGTGTTGAAGATGCGGACGACGCGGATGCGCAGGTTGTGCTGGCGGAAATAATCGAAGAACAGCGTCTCGGCGCAGCGCTTGCCCTCGTCGTAGCAGGCCCGCGGGCCGATCGGGTTGACGTTGCCGCGATAGCTCTCGGGCTGCGGATGCATGACCGGGTCGCCATAGACCTCGGAGGTCGAGGCCTGCAGGATCTTCGCCTTCAACCGCTTTGCCAGGCCCAGCATGTTGATCGCGCCGATCACGCTGGTCTTGGTGGTCTGCACCGGATCGTGCTGGTAGTGGATCGGCGAGGCCGGGCAGGCGAGGTTGTAGATCTCGTCGACCTCGACAAACAGCGGGTGCGTCACATCGTGGCGCATCGCCTCGAAGCGCGGGTTGGGCAGCAGCGTCGCCACGTTGTCGCGCCGGCCGGTGAAGTAATTGTCGACGCACAGCACGCTGTGGCCGTCGGCGATGAGCCTCTCGCACAGATGCGAGCCGAGAAAACCAGCGCCACCGGTGACGAGAATACGTTTGGTCGAGGTCCGCATGGTTACTTCCCCAGGGGGTTTTATTGTTGAAGGATCAGGCGATCACGCGCAAGTTCGCGTTTGTTTCGGACGGCGGCGCGGCGCTGGTGCGGCCGATGCTGTGATAGACAAAACCGGCAGCGGTCATCTCATCCGGGTGATAGATGTTGCGCAGGTCGATGATCAGCGGCGCGCGCAGCAAGCTCCTCACCCGCGCGAGGTCGAAGGCGCGGAACTCGTTCCATTCGGTGAGCAGCACCAGCGCGTCGGCCCCCTCGATCGCCCCGTACGCGTCGTCGCAATAGGTGAGATCGGGCAGCAGCTTGCGCGCTTCGCTCATGCCTTCGGGATCGAACGCGCGGATCACCGCGCCGGCCGCGGTCAGCGCCGGCAGGATCGCCAGGCTCGGGCTTTCACGCATGTCATCGGTATTGGGCTTGAAGGTCAGGCCCAGGACGGCGAGCGTCTTGCCGGCGACGCTGCCGCCGCACGCGGCGGCGATGCGGTCGGCCATGGCGCGTTTGCGCGTATTGTTGATCTCCAGCACGCGTTCGACCAGGGTCAGCGGGCTGCCCGCCTCCTCGGCGGTCCGCACCAGCGCCTCGCAATCCTTGGGAAAGCAGGACCCGCCAAAACCCGGACCCGCGTGCAGGAACTTGCGGCCGATGCGGCCATCGAGACCGATGCCGCGGGCGACGTCCTGGACATCGGCGCCGACCGCCTCGCACAGATCGGCCACCTGATTGATAAAGGTGATCTTGGCGGCAAGAAAGGCGTTGGCCGCGTATTTGATCATCTCGGCGGTCTCGATCGTGGTGAAGACCACCGGCGTCTCGAGCAGATAAAGCGGCCGGTAAAGCGCGCGCAGCACGGTGCGGGCGTGCTCGCTGTCGGTGCCGATGACGACCCGGTCCGGACGCATGAAGTCCTGGATCGCCGAGCCCTCGCGCAGGAACTCGGGGTTCGAGGCGACATCGAAGGCGTTCGGGGGGAGCCGTCTGGCAAGAATGTTGTGCAGGCGGCGACCCGTGCCCACCGGCACTGTCGACTTGGTCACGACCACGGTGCGGCTGCCCGGCCGGGCGGCGAGCGCCTCGGCGATCTCGGCGGCGGCGGCGAAGACATAGCTCAGATCGGCGTGCCCGTCGCCGCGCCGCGACGGCGTGCCGACCGCGATAAACACCGCGTCGGCGCCATCGAGCGCCTCGGCAAGGTCGGTGGTGAAGCTCAGCCGCCCCGCGGCGGTGTTGACCGTCACCAGCTGCGCCAGCCCGGGCTCGAAAATCGGCATCTCGCCGCGCTGCAGCCGGGTGATCTTGTCGGCATCCTTGTCGACGCATGTAACGGACACGCCGAACTCGGAGAAGCAGGCCCCCGAAACAAGCCCGACATACCCCGTGCCGATCATCGCAATCCGCATCCGACGACTCCTGGTGGTCCCGATAGCGACCGCAGCCCAGAACGGGCTGCCACTCCGCTTATTCCGCCACTATTCGCTGCAGTGCCCTAATTATCCGGTAAATTAGCTCGGAACGCGGGGCGGTGCTGCCCCGTTGTGGCGACATAGGGAAGCGGGGGCAAGACCGGCGCATGCCGCAATCGATCCTGGTCACCGGCGGAGCCGGTTATATCGGCAGCCACGCCTGCAAGGCGCTGGCCCAGGCGGGCTATATCCCGGTGACTTATGACAATTTGTCGCGAGGCCATCGCCAGGCGGTTCGCTGGGGACCGCTGGTCGAAGGCGATGTCGGCGACCGGACCGCGGTCGTCGCGGCGCTGACGGCGCACGGCGTTTCGGCGGTCATGCATTTTGCCGCGTTCGCCTATGTCGGCGAATCCGGCACGGACCCCGCGCTATACTACCGCAACAATGTCGTCGGGACGCTGACCTTGCTCGACGCGATGCGCGACGCGGGGGTCGAGCGCATCGTCTTTTCGTCGACTTGCGCGACATACGGTCTGCCCGAGTCGATGCCGATCGCCGAGACGACACCGCAGCGCCCGGTCAATTCCTACGGCGAGACCAAGCTGACGATCGAGCGGGCGCTGCACTGGTACGGCCAGGCCTATGGGCTGCGTTCGGTGGCGCTGCGATATTTTAACGCAGCCGGATGCGATCGCGGCAGAGAGATCGGCGAGGAGCATGACCCGGAGACCCACCTGATCCCGCTCGTGCTGCGGGCGGCGTTGGGTTCGGGGCCGCCGGTCTCGATCCTCGGCACCGACTACCCGACGCCCGACGGCACCGCGGTGCGCGACTATGTTCATGTCGAAGACCTCGCCGGCGCGCATGTTCTCGCGCTCGAATATCTGGCGAAAGGCGGCGCCAGCACAGCGTTGAACCTGGCGACCGGGCATGGCTATTCGGTGCGCGAGATCATCGCGGCGGTGTCGCGCGCGGTCGGTCACGAGGTGCCCCAGCGCGAGGCGCCGCGGCGGCCGGGCGACCCGCCGGCGCTGGTCGCCGACCCGAGCCTCGCCCGCTCGGTGCTCGGCTGGCGGACGCAATGTTCCGATCTCGATGCGATCATCGGCAGCGCGCTCGCCTGGGAGCGGCGCCGGCATAATGCGGGGCTGTCGAGCCGGGCTGTCGAAAGCTGATTGAACCGGGAATTAACTGCGCTTCCACCCCGTTGTGCGAAACACTGGCCGCCCGCTCGGGCGGCGTGTCATGTCGGGCCAAGGAATCCGCATGAGCCTGGTCATCGATGATGCCGTGGACGAAGCGGCGCCGACGCTGCCGACGGCAAGCCCCGTCATCCGCGTCGACGGCAAATTCTTCCGCAGCGGCCTGAGCGACGACGCGCCGAAGCACTTCGTCAAAGGCGTCACCTACGGTCCGTTCGCGCCCGGCAGTCACGGCGCGCAATTCCCCGAATTCGCGATGGTCGAGCGTGACTTCGCGCTGATGCGGACGGCGGGGATCAACACGGTGCGGGTGTTCACCGTCCCGCCGCTGTGGCTGCTCGACGCGGCGCAGCGGTACGGGCTCAAGGTGCTGGTCGGGTTGCCGTGGTCGCAGCATGTCGCGTTTATCGATAGCGCCGAGATACAGGCCGGCATTCGTGATGCGGTGGTGGCCGGGGTGCGGGCGTGCGGCCGGCACGAGGCGGTGTTCGCCTATCTCGTCGGCAACGAGATTCCTCCCGACGTCATCCGCTGGCACGGCGCGCGGGCGGTCGAGAAGTTTGTCGCAAGCCTTGTCGCGCTG
>DASZOZ010000069.1:0-111384 GCA_035550515.1 Allostellaceae bacterium | reverse complement strand
TCCGGCCTTCGCCGGAATGACGGACACCGGGCCGATGGCGGCCCTCTCCGATCGAATATTACGTTAATTCGCCTTCGTCAAAAACCGGCGCAGCTCGGCGACCAGATCCTTTGGGTTGTCGCCCTGGACGGTGTGGCCGGCCTTGGGCACGGTGACGAATTGGCCTTTCGGCAGGCGGGCGGCGAGGCGGATGCCGTCTTCCTCATGAAACACGTCGCTCTCGCCGCCGCGCACGATCAGCGTCGGGCAGGCGATGCGGCTGAGGCCGTCGGCCAGCGCGGCGCGGGCGGCGCGCTGCTTTTCCTGATCGAGCGCCTGGAAACGGCGGCGGTCGTATTTCCACCGCCAGGTGCCGTCTGGCTGCTGCCGCAAGGCGTGCATCAGGCTGCGGCGGAGGATCTGCGGGTCGCGGCGCGGGTTGAATTCGGGCGCCTTCTCGATGATCGCTTCGATCGTCACGGTCTCGGCGACGCCGTTGACAAAGTCGCGGATGCGGCTCGATCCGGGCCGGCGCATTTCCGGGCCGGCGTCGATGATCACGAGCGCATCCAGCCGCTCGGGATGATTGACCGCGAAGGCGAGCGAGTTGATCGCGCCGAGCGACATGCCGACGAGGATGAATTTGTCCAGCCCCAGATGGTCGACAAAGCCCTTGGTGTCGGTGAGCTGCGCCTCCATCGAATAATCGGCGTCGTGCGCCCAGTCGCTGTCGCCATGGCCGCGCTGGTCGAGCGCGACGCAATGGTAGTCGTCGCGCAGCGCCAGGCAGACGAGGTCCCAGGTGTGCGCGTTGAGCGCGCCGCCATGCAGGAGCACGATCGTCGGCAGGTGCTTGTTGCCCCAGTCGAGATAGTGGAACCGCATCCGGCCGAGATGGAATTCGCGGCTCTCGGGCAGCACCACGCCATCGAAGCTGAACCCGGCGCGCACCGCCGTGGTTTCGAGATGCTCGCGGTATTCCTCGGGCGACAGGCTCATGGCGGCGACGGCTCCGACAGGCGTTAGGTCACGCATCATGACGTGCCAGAGTTGCGGGCGGAAATGTTTTCCGCACCGGCGAACTCCGCTAACGTTGCATGGCTGATCATAAGTGAGGCTGCATTCCCGATCGTCATTCCGCGGCGATCGCCAGGGAATGGCGACAAAGAAGTAATCTGCTGGCTTTCGAAGCGAGGCATTGCGATGAGCGAGATCAACCTGCGCCACGGCATCTTCCTGCCGCCGTTCCATCCGAACGAGGAAGACCCGACGCAATGCCTCGAACGAGACCTCGAGCTGATGGTCTGGCTCGACAAGCTCGGGTTTCATGAGGCGTGGATCGGCGAGCACCATTCGGCCGGGTACGAGATCATCTCGTCGCCCGAAATCTTTATCGCCGTCGCCGCCGAGCGCACCAAGCACATCCGCTTTGGCACCGGGGTCATCTCGCTGCCCTATCACCACCCGATGATGGTGGCCGACCGCATCGTCGAGCTTGACCACATGACGCGCGGCCGGGTCATGTTCGGCGCCGGGCCGGGCCTGCTGGCGTCGGACGCGATCATGATGGGGATCGACCCGATCACCCAGCGCGACCGCATGGCCGAGTCGCTCGACGCGATCCTGCGGCTGTTCAAGGGCGAGATCGTCACCGAGAAGACCGACTGGTACACGATGGAAGGCTGCCGGCTGCACCTGCTGCCCTACACCAAGCCGTACCCCGAGGTCGCCGTGGTCAGCGCGGTGACGCCGTCGGGCGGGCGGCTCGCCGGCAAGTACGATCTCGGCATGATCTGCGTCGCGGCGACCAACCCGTTCGGCTTTGACGCGCTCGGCTCGAACTGGCAGATCGCCAACGATGTCGCGGCCGAGCAGGGGCGGGTGATGGACCCCAACCGGCTGCGCCTCGTCGGGCCGATGCACATCGCCGAGACCCGCGCGCAGGCTTACGAGAATGCGCGGTTCGGGTTCGAGAAATATCTCGGCTATCTCAACAACAACCAGCCGCGCTTTATCGTGCCGGCGGGCAAGGACCCGCTCGAATGGTTCATCGAGAACCGCTACGGCGTGTGCGGCACGCCGGACGATGCGATCGCGCTGATCGAGCGGCTGCAGGACAAGCAGGGCCAGTTCGGCGCGATGCTGCAGCAGGCGCATAACTGGGCCGATTTCGCGGCGACCAAGCGCTCCTACGAGCTCTATGCGCGCTATGTGATGCCGCATTTCTCAAAGCTCAACCAGAGCCGCCACGCCTCCTTCCAATGGTGCGGCGACAACCGCGACGAGTTCAGCGCCAAGCGCAACGCCGCCGCCAAGGCGATGTTCGACAAGCACGAGGCCGAGCAGCGCGAGAAGCGCGAACTGGCCGCGGCGGGTGCGGAGGCCGGCATCGCCCGACCGCAGCGCGGCCGGGAAGCCTGGTAACCTGAGGGAGCGCGGGTCAGCGCGGGCGGGGTGTGAAACGCCCCAGATGCTCCTGCGCCGCCGGCGTCGCGTTCTGTGCGGCGGCTTCCTTGTCGAGGACGCGCTTGATGCGGTCGGCCGGGAAGCCGAGTTGGGCGAGGGCGATGCCGGTGTCGAAGGTTTCGCGGTACGCGGCGATCAGGTCGCCCTCGAAGCGGAAGCACGAGATTCCTGTGATCAGCACCGGCCTGCCTTCGCAGCCCGGCATTCTTGACCGGAAGCTGAAGCGGAAGGTGGCGTAGCCGAGGCGGCCGTCGGTCACCAAGTCGTGGAAATCCCAGCGGTAATCCTCACCGGTGTCGTGGAAGCGCTGGAGCATCGCGGCGATCTCGGCGCGGCCGCGGAACAGGCCGAAGAAATCGTCTTCGTAGGTACCGGCCTCGATGAACAAACCGGCGAAGGCGGCGCCGTCATTGGCGCAGCCGGCGGCGGTGAAGCGGTCGAGAAGGGTGGCGAAGTGTTGTGCATCCATCGGGTTGCTCCTCGCGCTGCGATGCGAAGAGAAACATTTCAACGCGGAGGACGCAAAGGATACGCGGAGGACGAAGGCGTCGCCGTGGGCGCTGCACACCGAACCGGCGTCTTCGCGTCCTCCGCGCCTCCCCGGCGTCCTTTGCGCTAAGATACTGCTGATGGGGAGGGCAGCGATGAAGATCACCGCCGCGGTCGTGCCGGCTCGGGGGCAGCCGTTCGAGATCCAGACCTTGGATTTGGCGCCGCCGCGGGCCGGCGAGGTACTGGTCAAGGTCGCCGCGAGCGGCCTGTGCCATACCGATCTGCACGCGCGCGACGGGTATTTTCCCAACCTGCCGTATCCGGTCGTGCCGGGGCATGAGGGGGCGGGGATCGTCGCCGAGCTGGGGTCCGGTGTGAGCGGCCTCGCGGTCGGCGACAAGGTGGTGATCTCGTTCCCGTTCTGCGGCGCGTGCGAACCGTGCCGGGGCGACCACCCGGCCTATTGCACCGAGGCGCGGGCGCTCAAATCGAGCGGGCGCCGGGCCGACGGGTTCGTGCCGATGAGCCGCGACGGCGCGCCGGTCTATTCCTGCTTTTTCCAGCAATCATCGTTCGCCACCTACGCCATTGCGCCGGCGGAAGACGTCGTCCGGCTGCGCGACGATGCGCCGGTCGAGATGCTGGGGCCGTTGGGGTGCGGGTTGCAGACCGGCGCCGGCGCGGTGCTCAACGTGATGCAGCCGCGCGCCGGGCAGTCGATCGCGATCTTCGGTGTCGGCGGGGTGGGGCTCGCCGGGCTGATGGCGGCGAAGATCGCCGGCTGCGACCCGATCGTCGCGGTCGATGTGCTGCCGTCGCGGCTGGCGCTGGCCACGACGCTGGGGGCGACGCACGCCCTGGTCAGCGGCCCGGAGACGCTGGCGGAGATCCGCCGCATTACCGGCGGCGGGGTGCATTTCAGCCTGGAAACCTCGGCGGTGCCGGCGGTATTCCGGCTGGCGGCCGACGCGCTGCGCGGGCTCGGCACCTGCGTGCTGGTCGGCAGCGCCCGCGCCGGCACCGAGGCCAGCTTCGAGATGCCGGTGCTGCAAGGCGGGCGCACGATCCGCGGCGTCATCCAAGGCGACAGCCGGCCGCGCGCGTTCATCCCCCGGCTCGTCGATCTGTTCATGGCGGGACGGTTCCCGCTCGACCGGCTGGTGACGCGCTACGACTTTGCCGACATCAACCAGGCCGCCGCCGACGCGACGAGCGGCGTGACGATCAAGCCGCTGCTGCGCTGGCCGGATTAAGACGAACTTCCGTCGATTTTTATGGATTGTTTCGACGATATTCTGTTGCGGCGTAAGCCGGTATTGCCGGCCGTGGGATTATAGTCGCGACGATGAGCGCGGACCCGATGCGGGCGGACGAGGCGGCGCGGCGACCGCGCCATGTCGTCGTGGTCGACGACGACCCCTTGTTTCTGCGCTTTGTCGTGCGGGTGCTCGAAAGCCACCAGCTTCGCGTCAGCCCCGCCGAGGGGTTCGCCGCCGCGATCAAGATCATCGAGGGCCGGGAGCCGGTCGATCTGCTGTTGACCGATGTCGGGCTGGGCCGCGGCAGCCCGCACGGCGTCGTGCTCAGCAACATGGCGCAGCTGAAACGGCACCGCCTCAAGGTCATCCTGATGAGCGGGTCCTACGACGTTCGGCAGGTGGCCGAATACGCCAACCCGGTCGTCGTGCTGCAAAAGCCGTTCGCGCCGCAGCAATTGATCGGCGCGGTGATGGCGGCGCTCGAGCCGAGCACCGCCATTTAGACGCCGATCCATCAACCCGCCTTCCCCCGGGCTTGACCCGGGGGTCCACGTCTCGGCGGAACGAGAAGACGTGGATGGCCGGATCAAGTCCGGCCAGGGCGTTTCCCGGCGGTTCGACGACGGCCTCAGGTCAGGTAATCGAGCTTGAAGCCGTTGTCCCAGCGCTTGATGTGGCCGACCGAGGGCGACGGGAAGTGCATCGTGCAGCACAGCGTGTCGGTGTCGCAGTAGCGCTCGAAGAAGGCGCGGCGCGTCTTGCAGCCCTGGTCGCGGTCGGTGTCGACGCGCATCACCAGATCGGGGTAGCGCGCCTGCAGCGGCGAATGGATCAGGTCGCCGGTGAACACCGCGTCGTCATGGCCCTTGCCGGCGCAGACCGCGAAATGATCGGGTGTGTGGCCGGGGGTGGGGATCAGCCGGATATGGTCGTTGAGCGCGTGGTCGCTGGTGACGAGCTCGGCCTGGTTGGCCTCGACGACCGGCAGCACGCTTTCCTTGATCGGGTCGGCGGCGAACCCCGCCGGCACGTTGGGGCCGGTCCAGAAGTCGTATTCCTTTTTCGAGAAGAGATAGCGCGCCTTGGGAAAAGTCGGGACCCAGCGGCCGTTTTCGAGCTTGGTGTTCCACCCGACATGATCGCCGTGCAGATGCGTGCACATCACGAAGTCGATGTCCTCGGGGCCCAGCCCCGCCGCCTTCAGCGCGCCCATCCAGTTGCCGTCCTTCTTGGCGTTCCACGCCGGGCGCAGCGGGAAGGTCTTGTCGTTGCCGATGCAGGCGTCGACCAGGATGTTGTGGTGCGGCGTCTTGACGACATACGACTGAAAGCACAGCACGACGTTGCCGGTGCTCTGGTCGTAGCCGCCGGGGGCCAGCCAGGAGAGGTTCTCGTCGAGCAGTTCCTTCGACAGGGTCGGCAGGAATTCGAGCATCGGGGTAAAGCCGTGCTCCTGTTCGACGATCCGATGGATGGTCATGTCCTTGACGCCGTAGGTCGTGCGCATCGCCGTCCGCTCCCGAGGTTTGGTTGCCGCTGGAGGGATCGTAGCCGCGCGGTTCGTCGATGACAAACGCGCCGACAACCGTGTCGTTTGCGGCTTTTACTCCGGCGCATCGGACCCCCGGCGCCGTCAGCCTTCCTGGTCGACGCCGACGATCAGGTGACACTCGACGACCTCGTCGCGCGGGATTCGCAGCGTTTCCTCCGGGTTGAGCTGGCGCAGCATCAGCGCGTCGTCGTTCCAGCCGACGAACTGCTTGATCAGCACCGCATGGTCCCGCTTGTAGACGACCACGTCGCGGCCGCGGATCGGCGGCTTGAACGGGTTGACGTGGAGCAGCCAGCCCTGCATGTAGCGCGGCTCCATCGAATCGCCGGTCATGTAGATCGCGTAGGCGTCGCGCACGTCGGCAAGGTTTGCCGGGCGCGGGGTGTAGCCGATCGGCCCGTCCTGCAGAAACATCTCGCGTTCGCTGCCGCCGCCGCGGGCGCCGCTGCGGATCGGCATCGCGTCCTGCCGCGAGGGTAGCGGGTAGGGCGTGACGGTCGCCGTCGCCGTGCGGGACGGGCGGCCGCGGCGCCCCGTTTCGGGGGGCGGCGGCGCGGCGCCATCGCCGGCGCGGCGCGACACCTCCTCCTGCGGCACGCCGAGAAACTGCGCGATCTGCACCGCCTCGAGCAGCTTGACCTGACGCTCGCCGCGCAGCATGCGCGACACCGCCGAGGGCGGCAGCCCGAGATGACGGGCAAGGTCGGCCTGAGTGCGGCCGGCGCGTTCCAGCGCGGTGTGAAACCAGATCGTGTCCATTTGCAATATTGCCATATTGACATGAGGCCGGGTGAGGATATATCGGCATTGCGATATTGGCAATAGCCTGGGGAGGCAGCACGTGGATGGCGGGGGTCTGGAGCCGTGGTGCAAGCGGTACGATCGAACGGCGGACGAAGGGTGTGCGTTCATTCTCGACAGCGGCGGGCGGTGCGGCGCGGCGCGGCAGCCGGGCTCTTCCTACTGCGAGCCGCATCACCTGTTGTGCCATTTGCCGGGCGGGAGCGCCGGCGAAAAACGCCGGCTGCGCGAGGTCGAGACGCTGGCAAGCGCTGTCGGCGGCCGCGGCGGCCGGCACGAGCGGGTGCCGCCGGAGCGCTACCTGCAGCGGCTGGAGATGATTGCACGGGGTTCCGTGCGCCCGAATTGTTCATGTATTGTTCGCAGAAATGGAGGGAAGGCATGAAACACCGCCAAACCGCAAGAACAATGCCGCCGGCCGACAGCGTCGTCAGCCCGGAACGGCTGCGGCAAGGCCCGGTCGAGCTGGTGCCGGCGGTGATCGCCGATGCGGCGGGGCGGCTGGCACGGCCCTATCGCGCCGTCGATACGCTGACCCTCATGGAACGGCGCGGTTCGATCACCGCCGGCATGCGGCAGGCAGGTGAAGACTTTCGCCGGCGCTTTGCGCTGGCGCAGCTCGATCCGCTGCGCGCGCTGGATATTGCGCGGCTGAGTCTCGGCGACAAGCCGTCATACCAGGATCACCACGCGCCGGGTCTGCGGGTCGAGGCGGCGCGCGCCGCGGTGTGGCGGGCGATCCGCGCCGCCGGCGGCATCGCGTCGCCGGCCGGCTCATGCCTGTGGCATGTCGTCGGCTGGGAGCGGTCGCTCAAGGAATGGGCGCTCGAACAAGGCTGGGCCGGGAAGCGAGTGAGCCAGGAAGCGGCCTCGGGCATCCTGATCGCCACCCTCGGTGCGCTGGAAGCGCATTTCCGCTAAATTGCTATATTAGCATTTTCATCTTGACAAATCCGGATCGATCGGGTACAAGATCACCACACTGGCGGAACTGGGCGCGGCGACACCGCCCCGCCCCCGCCGCAATCCCCAAAAGCAGAGCGGCAATCTTGGCCACCCGATCCTCACGGCGGACGCGCCCGCAGCGCGCGCTGGACGATGCGCTGCGCCATCTCGGACCGGCGGAGCCCGAAGCGGGCGACGCGCCGGACCGTGGCGGCGAATTCGAGGATGTCGAGGCGCGCGCCGCGCGGCTCGGGGTCACGGTCGACAAGGTGCTGCGGGAATACGCCTGGATCGCTTTTGCCGATCTGCGCCGCATCGTCGAGTGGGACGAAGCCGGGCTGCACGTCAAGAAGCGGCTGAGCAAAGCCAATGCGGCGCCGATCGCCGAGATCAGCCGCGGCGGCAGCGGACCGGACAAGATCAAACTTTACGACAAGAAGGCGGCGCTCGACGCGATCGCCCGTCATCTCGGCATGTTCGACCCAAAACCGCGGCCGGAAAGCCAAGAGGCTCGCCCCTCAGTGGAGGATGTGCGTGAAGAGCTTGCTCGCCGACTGGCTCGCCTCGCTGGCGAAACCCCAGAGGATTAGCCTGCTCGGCTCGCTGAGCCAGCATTCGCTGGAGACGATCAACCACGATTGGGACATCTGGGCGCGGGACAACCAGCGGCCGCCGGAAGGCCAGTGGCGGGTCTGGCTGCTGCTGGCGGGGCGGGGGTTCGGCAAGACCCGGACCGGCGCCGAGTTCGTCAGGGCGCGGGTCGCGGCGCGCAAGGCGCGGCACATCGCGCTGGTGGCGCCGACCGCGGCGGATGCGCGCGACGTGATGGTGGAAGGCGAGAGCGGGCTGCTGGCCATCTCGCCGGACGACAACCGGCCGCAATACGAGCCGTCGAAGCGGCGGCTGACCTGGCCGAACGGCGCCATTGCCACGACCTACTCGGCGGACGAGCCGGAACGGTTGCGCGGACCCCAGCATGACCTCGCCTGGTGCGACGAGCTGGCAGCGTGGCGCTATCCGGCGGCCTGGGACATGCTGATGTTCGGACTGCGGCTCGGCGGCGACCCGCGCGCCGTGGTGACCACCACGCCGCGGCCGACGCCGCTGATCAAGGCGCTGCTCACCGACCCGAAGGTCGCGGTGACGCGCGGAACGACGGCGGAAAACAAGGACAACCTCGCGCCGGCGTTTCTCGACCAGATCGTGCGGCGTTACGCGGGCACGCGGCTCGGCCGCCAGGAGCTGGAGGCCGAGCTGCTCGAAGACGCGCCGGGCGCCTTGTGGACGCATGCGATGATCGAGGCGGCGCGGGTGGCGCTGGCGCCGAAGCCGGCGCGGGTCGTCGTCGCGATCGACCCGGCGGCGAGCTCCAGCGAGCACGCGGACGAAACCGGCATCATCGTCGCCGGCTGCGATGCCGGCGGGCACGGCTATGTGCTGGCCGACCTGTCCGGGCGCTATGCGCCGACCGAATGGGCCAAGACCGCGATCGCCGCCTACCGGGCGCACGAGGCCGACCGGATCGTCGCCGAAATCAACAACGGCGGCGAGATGGTGGAGGCGACGCTGCGCATGGTCGATCCGGGCGTGCCGTTCAGCGCGGTGCATGCGGCGCGCGGCAAGGTCGCCCGCGCCGAGCCGGTCGCGGCGCTCTACGAGCAGGGCAGGGTGCACCATCTCGGCACGCTGCCGCGGCTCGAAGACCAGATGTGCGCCTTTGTGCACGATTTCGACCGCAGCGCGGCGGGGTATTCGCCCGACCGCGTCGATGCGCTGGTCTGGGCGCTCAGCGAGCTGCTGGTGCGGCCGGTCGCCGGGCAGGGGATCTTCGAGGCGTATCGCCGCCTCGCGAACAAGGAGCATGAGGCGCCATGACGCTGCTCGTCAAAGACGCGAACACCACCGTGCAGCCGCTGTCGACCGAGGTCGACGGCAGCGGCAGCCTCGTGCCGCTGCACGCGCCGGCCTCGGTCGTCGCGGGGGTCGCGAGCCCGGTCGGGCCGGCGAACCCGCTGCCGGTGATCAACACCGCGGGCAGCGCCGCCGTCGACGGCAGCGGCGCCGTCGCCGCCGGCGGCAGCGCCCAGACGCTGTTCGGCGGCGCGGTGCCGGTGAATGGGTTCCTGGTGCAGAACAACTCGTCCGCCGCGCTGTGGGTTTGCGACGCCGGGACCGCCTCGAACGGCGGGGCGAGCATCCAGCTCGCCGCCAATGGCGGGCTGTTTGCGAGCCCGGCCGGCTACAAGCCGGCCGGCGCGGTCAGCCTTTACGGTGCGACGACCGGCCAGGTCTTCGCCGCGCGCCGGTGGTGACAGTGGTGGTGACGGCGGTGGCGGGGCGGGCCGCAGGGGCGGCGCGCGGCCTTCGAGATGCGCCGCGGCGCTCGCGAAAGCCGCACGGCCAGGTGATCGTCGACCGCCTGTTGGCCCTGGCGGCGGGCGCCGCCTCCGCCCTGGCGGTGTCGGCGGCGTGGGCGCAGGCGCCCGGCAATTTCTCGACGCTGTCGACGACCGGCACGGCGACGCTCGGCGGCGCGGTGCTGGTGTGCTCGGGCAGCCCGTGGATCGATGTGAAATGCAACGGTGCGGTGGGCGACGACAGCCACGACGACACCAGCGCGATCCAGGCGACGATCGCCGCCGCGATCACGCATGGCTGGCCGGTGCATATCCCCGCCGGCACCTACAAGGTGACCGGGGGTCTCGTGATCGACTATGCGGGCCAGGCGGGGAGCGGGTTTCGGCTGGTCTCGGAGGGCGCGGCGATCGACGGGACCAGCATCGCGTCGGGGCCGGTGCTGCAGGTCGAGTGCTCCGGCGGCACGGTCGGGAGCCCGGCTGGCTGCTTCTATTTCAAAGAAGAAGGCGCGCTGTTCGTGCGCGGCAACACGCCGGGCTACGCGGTGGTGATCGGCAAGAGCGATTTCTCCGACGCGCAGAACGCCATCAAGCTCGACCATCTGGTGGTGAACAACGCCAGCACCGCGGCGGCGGCCGGCGGATTGCAGCTCAATTACGTGCTGAACAGCGACATCTACGCGGTCGCCGACAGCGCCGGCGGCGCGGCCGGGATCGCGCTCGAACAGACCCAGTTCTCGCGGATTTCCGGCGCCGGTTCGGCGGCCGCAACCGGCGGCGCGGCGATGCTGCTGGAGAACGGGTTCAACTTTGCCAACACGGTCTTCGGCTTCGATTTCGAGGTGGCGCCGACCTGCCTGGCGATCACCTTCAACCATGACGGGCAGAACACCTTTGTCTCGCCCTATTTCAACTGCGCGACCGCGGTCAACGCCACGGCGAGCACCCGCAACCTGCTGATCAACCCGACCTATGCCGGGCTGGTGGTCAATCGCGGACCGCAATCGACCGGCGTGCAGGTCGTCGGCGGGAGCTGGGCGGCCTGGCAGTTTCCCGGCGTCGCCAGCTACACGGCGGGCGGCGTCGACGACGGGACGGCGATCTCGTCCTACAACGCGCCGGGCGCGTCGCTGGCGGTGACATTGCCGGCGCCCGACGCCGTGAACGCCGGCTGGCGGATGGGATTTGCCACCGACAACGGCAAGGGGATGACGGTGACGGCGCCGTCCGGCGCGATCCTCTCGGGCGGCAAGGCGTTGTCGTCCGTGACCCTCGGGCCGGGGAATTACGAGTATCTCGCGCTGCAATCGGACGGGACCAATTTCCGGGTCACCGCGGGCACGCGCAACACGCTCGCGACCAACGGGCTGCAAAGCCGCGACTGGCCGGGCAACTGGCTGTACCCCTCGACCGCGGGCTATGCCGCGCAGCTCGGCGACAACGGCAATGTGGTATCGAGCTACAACACCGGCGCTGGACTGACGGTGACGCTGCCGCCGACCACCAATCTGCCCTCGGGCTGGTCGATGGGGTTCGCGACCGACCAGGACAAGCCGCTGACGGTGCAGGTGAACGGCACCAGCGGCGGGCATATCCTCTACCCGCTGATCAACGCCGCGGCGCAGACGTCGCTGACGCTCGCCGGCGAGCAGTACGAGTACGTGACGTTGCAATACGACGGCAGCGGCAATTTCCGCGTCGAGCAGGTGACGCTGGCAACGGCGCAGCAGCTCGGGCTGGCCGGCAGCGGCGGGCTGTCGCGCTGGCGCTATCCGGCGGCCAGCGCCTATACCGCGACGCTCGCCGATAACGGCACTGCGCTGTCGGCCGATAACAGCCCGCTCGGCTTTCTGACGGTGACATTGCCGGCGGCGAGCGCGCTCAACGCCGGATGGACGGTCGCGATCGCCAACGACAACGGCAAGCTCGCCGCGGCGCAAGTGGCCGGCGGCGACAGCGCCCGCATCCTCTATCCGGGGAGCGGCGCGACGATGACCGCGCTGGCGCTCGCCGCCGGCGATTACGAGCAGGCGGTGCTGCAGTTCGACGGCTCGAACTTCCGGGTCATGCAGGTGACGCCGGCTTCGGCGGCGGCGCTCGGGCTGCGCGGCGCGGGTTGTTTCGGCAAGGCGAGCTTCCCGGCGGTCAGCGCCTACAGCGCGACGCCGGCCGATTGCGGGCTGGTGGTCTCGTCCTACAACTCGCCGATCGCCAGCATTACGGTGACGCTGCCCTCGACGACGACGATCGCCGCCGGCTGGTCGATGGGGTTCACCACCGACAACGGCAAGGCGCTGACCGTGCAGGTCAACGGCACGAGCGGCGGCCGCATCCTGCTGCCCGGAACGCGGGGGGCGCAATCGTCGCTGACGCTTTACGGGCAGAACTACGAGTTCCTCAAGCTGGAATTCGACGGTGCGAATTTCCGCGTCGCGGCGGCGACGCCGGCGAGCGCCTCGGCCAACGGCATGTTTCCGGCGACGGGCACGCCGTCATCGTCGGGCGCCGCCTGTCAGACCGGCCAGGTCGAGGCCGACAGCGACTACCTCTACTTCTGCACCGCGCCGAACAATTGGAAGCGCGCGGCATGGAGCAGCTTCTGACGAGCTTAGCGGCATCGCGAAGCGGCTGATCGACACTTCAGCGCAGAGGTCTTTTTGCGCCTTCGGCGCGCTTTTGACATGTCCCACAGGAGTTTGACGGCATGCCTGAAGGTGGCACGCGCAGATCGCTGACGGCCTCCTTCACTTGGGGGCGGCAGGGGCTGGAGACGCGGTTCCGCGATGTCTACCAGCCCGGCCAGGGCATTTTTTCGCCGGGCTACCCGCTGGCGCCGCTCGACCCGGAGCAAATGCGGCTGTGGGACTACCCGGTCGGCGTCAACACGATCTACACGCCGCGGTCGTACGAGGCGATCTCGTTCGAGGAGCTGCGCCGGCTCGCCGACGCGCACGACATCACCCGGCTCGCGATCGAGACGCGCAAGGACCAGATCGAGCGGCTCGACTGGTCGGTGCGGACGCGCGGCGGCCGAGGCCCGCGGCGCGACGCGGCGGCGCGCATCGCCGCGGTGGACGCGTTCTGGCGCCGGCCGGACGGCGAACGGCCATTCGCCACCTGGCTGCGCGAACTGCTGGAAGACGTGCTGGTGCTCGACGCCGCGGCGCTGGAGCTGCGGCGCAATCGCGGCGGCGCGCTGATCGGGCTCGACGTGGTCGACGGCACCACGATCACGGTGCTGGTCGACGAGACCGGCCGCCGCCCGCGTCCGCCGGCGCCGGCCTACGAGCAGGTCATCAAGGGGCGGCCGTGGAAGCTGTTGAGCGCCGACGAGCTGCTTTACCTGCCGCGCAACCCGCGGCCGCACAAAGCCTACGGCTTTGGCCCGGTCGAGCAGATCGTGATGACGGTGAACATCGCGCTGCGCCGCCAGGTCATGCAGCTGCAGCACTTCACCGAGGGCAATGTGCCGCCCGGCCTGCTCAACGCCCCCGACGGGTGGAATGTCGAGCAGATCAGCCAGTTCCAGGAATGGTTCGACAGCGTGCTGGCGGGCAATACCGGCTCGCGCTCGCGGCTGATGTGGGCACCGTCCGGCGCCAAGTACCAGGCGTTCAAGGAGGCGCCCTATAAGGACGATTTCGACGAGTGGCTGGCGCGGATCGTGTGCTTCGCCTTCTCGCTGCCGGCGACGGCGTTCAGCCGGCAGGTCAACCGGGCGACCGCCGAAACCGCGCAGGAGGCGGCGCAGGACGAGGGGCTGGCGCCGCTGATGGGCTGGACCAAGCGGCTGGCCGATCATGTGATCCAGCACGTCATGGGTCACCCCGACCTCGAATTCGCCTGGGCCGATCTGCGCCCCGCCGACC
The DNA here is from genome assembly GCA_035550515.1 of Allostellaceae bacterium. Classification (GTDB taxonomy): domain Bacteria; phylum Pseudomonadota; class Alphaproteobacteria; order ATCC43930; family CGMCC-115725; genus DATARH01. Next base: position 97,664 of record DASZOZ010000069.1, on the reverse strand, counting down.
CCGCCGAGCAGGCGAAGATCATCGACACCTATGTCCGCAACGGCGTCTACGCGGTGAACGAGGCGCGCGCGCTGTTGGGACTCGACCCGGTACCGGGCGGGGATGTGCCGATGGTTGACGGCGCGGAGGGCGCGGTGGCGGTTCACACAGCGAACGCCCTGCCCGAGATCCGGCGCTCGCGTTGCGACGCAGGCATTTGCTCTTGCCGGAACAAGGAAAATCGCCTCCACGACTCGGCGCTGCGTAAGGATGGTGATGAAGGGGACGAATTCGATGTCGCGGCCCCGGGCGACCTCAAATGCGAGGGCTTGCCGTACGGCGGCTGTGAAAGCGGTGGCAGCTATGGCACCACGGCGATTTATCGTATCTTCGGGCGCAACCTCTGTAGGGACTGCGCTGTAAAGTCCATGGGCCTTGAAGACGAGTCGCATACTGAGCAGACAAGAGCTCTGCGCGACTCGTTGATCAAAGAATGATGAGCGCGAGCCATGTCTGATCGTCAAACCGCTCTGCGAGGCCTGTCCGTCGGAGACCTCTTTCACGCCCAGAGTCCTAATGGCGCAAGCTTGGTGTGTCTGGTTACGGCACTTGACGAAAGCACAATCTCCGCTCGGCGAATCCACACACAAGACGACTTGCGGTTTGATCGAAACACCGGCTTGGAGGTCGGCAAGGCCCACACCAGGATCGACTGCGTCGTGTCACTACCGCAGGAAATTTATGCCGTCCTCCTGATGATGGACCGAAGATACCAAGCCGCCTATGCGCTGATCCGCCAGGGAATCGAGGTGGACCCAAGAGAGGCCCGATACACTGCTGACGAGAAGCGCGCGCACCACGTTCTACACGAGCACATCGCGGCCAATCCGATTTGAAAACGTGGCCACGCGACGGGCAGGCCCGTAACCAGCGTTTCTTCATGAGCCTATGAAAGGCGCCTCTTGATGAGCGATCGCGAGACCGCGCTACGCAATCTTTCCGTCGGCGACATCTTCCACGCCCGGAGCCCGAACGGCGCAAGTCTGGTTTGCCTGGTGACGCGCATCGACGAAGACACGATCCATGCGCGACGAATCCACACGCAGGACGATCTTCTGTTCAACAGACGCACCGGGATCAAGTCGTCCGGCGCGCCGAGCCGGATTGATTGTATCGCCCCGTTCCCGCCAGACATTCATCAAATTTTTCTCGCGATGGACCAAAAGCATCGGGTCAATACTGAGCTGTGGCACCAGGGCGTCGAGCCGACGCTCGAGCAGAGACGGCTGACTCCCGATCAAAGCCGCGCGAACCGCTTCGTTGACGCGCACGTCGCGACCCATCTGATCTGACAGCCGCGAGCAGCTCAAGCTTACAGAGGAATAGGTTTTCGGTGGACGCGTGGGTTCCGGCTTCCCCGGAAAGGCGCGCGTTATCCATTTCAACAACACGGTGAGCCGCATGCGCTTTTATGCTCCGATCGCCAAGGTCGACGCCGAGGCGCGGATGGTCTGGGGCTATGCCTCGACCGACGCCGAGGACGACCAGGGCGAGACCATCACCCGCGACGCGCTGGCCGAAGCGCTCGACGACTATATGAAGTTCGCCAATATCCGCGAGATGCACCAGATGTCGGCGGTCGGCGTCGCCGAGGAGGCGGGGGTCGACGACAGGGGGCTCTATGTCAGCGCCCGCATCGTCGATCCGCGCGCCTGGGACAAGGTGACAAGCGGCGTCTACAAGGGGTTTTCGGTGGGCGGCAAGGTGCGGGCGCGGGACCCGCGCGACCGCAACGTCATCACCGGGCTGACGCTGACCGAGATCAGCCTGGTCGACCGGCCGGCCAACCCCGAGGCGGTGTTCGATTGCTGGAAGGCCGAGGGCAGCGGCGCCGACGCCGCGGACTTTGCCGATCCCGGCTATCAGGCCGACGGCGAGAAACGCTATCCGCTCGACGACGAACCGCATATCCGCGCCGCCTGGGCCTTTATCCACATGCCCGGCGACGCCGCGCGATACACGGCCGATGAGGTCGACAGGATCAAGGCGCGCATTATCGCCGCGTGGCAGGCGACGATCGATCCGGCCGGGCCGCCCGCCGCCAAGGCATCGCGGCAGGACGTCCAGGCGGCGCACGACGCGCTGTGTCGTGCCGGCGCGCGGTGCGGCGGGTTTGTCGATGATCCCGGGCACGCGGAGAACGGCAAGGCGGCGCGCGGCGAGGACTTGATGAAGGCGGTGGCCGCCGCGATCGTGCCGCGTCTCGAGGAGCTGGAGCGGTCCGTCGCCGCGCTGCTGGCGGCGCCGCTGCCGCCGCAGACCGTCGCGCGGCCGGCGACGGCGGTTTCGAAGCGCGACGACGGGGGCTACGCGGCGGTCTCGCCCGAAGACGTGGCCGCCGCGCTCGCCCGGATGAGCGACGAGGAACGCACCTTGGCGCTGATCAAGGCGGCGCACGCCAACCCGATCCGCCCGTTTCGCTGACCCGTCGGCGTGGGCTGATTGACCAATGAGGGATTTCCGCTGCGCGTTTAAGTGTTACCTTTGGCGACGGCTCGGAGATTGCTGATGCACGCGCGGCAGATCAAGTTCATCCCGGAATTGAGCATCGTGGCTCTCCGCCATTCTCGCGTGTGCGACGGAAAAGTTCTACCCGAGGGAGCAAAGGGCGCGGTCGTGCATGCCTATCGCGGCGGAGCCGGCTACGAAGTGGAATTCGAAGAGCCATTCCACTGCGTCATGACCGTCGATCGCGACGACATTCGCCCCGTATGACGCAACTGCCCGGCGTCGCGACCGCTGTCGTTGCCGATGCCAAGATCACCGGATATCTGCTCGATCCGGCTCATTCCGATCAGGCGGCCGGAAAGGCGAAGTTCTTTCAAGCCCATGGCTTCTCGGCCGCCGATTGGATGGAATTGAAGAAGGCATTGCTCGATCACCCGCGGGCGAATGCCGTCGCCGTCAGCGCGACAACGCCATTCGGTGAAAAATACGAGGTTCGGTGTTCGATCGCGACGCCTGACGGCCGCAGTCCTTGCATCGTCTCGATTTGGATTATCGAACCGCCCGATCCCGGCCCCAGGTTCGTTACGGCTTATCCGTATCCCCATAGGGATTAACGGCGGCTCTGTCCGCACCCGTCCATGTCCGACCCAGCCCGCCGTTCGGCGGGTTTTTTGTTGCCCGAGCGGAGGGAAATGAACAGATGAACCCGACACAAGACACGCTCGATCTGGTCAAGGGCGCGCTGCGTGCGCCCAGCGACCAGATCGCCAAGACGATCTCGACCGGTACCGGCCTCGTCGCCTTCGATCTGCAGGCGCCGGCGAAGAACCTCTATCCGTTCGTGACGCCGCTCCGCAACGTCATCCCGCGGGTCGGCGGCGGCACCGGCACCGCGACCAACTGGCGGCAGGTGACGGCGCTGGTCGGCTCGGGCTTCGACGCGATGGGCTGGGTGCCGGAGGGCCAGCGCTCGGCGCAGATGGCGTACACCACCGCCAGCAAATCGGCGACCTACGTCACGATCGGCGAGGAGGACGCGGCGACCTACGAGGCGATCAACGCGGCCCGCGACTTCGAGGACATCCAGGCGCGCATGACCTTTCGCCTGCTGCAGAAGATGATGCTGAAGGAGGAGATGGCGATCCTCGGCGGCAACGCCTCGCTGCAGCTCGGCGTGCCGGCGACGCCGGTGCTGTCGGCGTCGGGCAGCGGCGCGACGCTGCCGGCGGCGACGTATTACGTGAAGGTGGTCGCGCTGACGCTCGAAGGCTACCAGAATTCGAGCCTTTCCGGCGGCGTCGCCACCACCAAGACCATCACCGGCGCCGACGGCAAGACCTATACGCTCGCCGGCGGTTCGTCCAATGTCAGCGCCGAGGCGAGCCAGGCGGTGACGCTGGGCCAGACGCTGTTCGCCAGCGTGACGCCGATCGCCGGCGCGGTGGCCTATGCCTGGTACGTCGGCAGCGCGACCGGCACCGAGCGGCTCGAAGCCATCACCGCGATCAACAGCGCCGCGTTCGCCGCGCCGCTCGCCGGCACCGGGCAGCCGCAATCGGCGATCGGCGCCGACAACTCCGCCAATCCGAGCTACGCCTATGACGGGCTGCTGACGAGCGCGGTGAAGAGCGGCTCGAACGCGTATGTCGCGACGATGCCGACCGGCACCGCCGGCACCGGCACGCCGCTGACCTCGTCGGGGCGCGGCTCGGTGGTCGAGATCGACACGATGTTCCAGGCGATGTGGAACAACTACCAGCTGTCGCCGACCGTGCTGTATGTGAACGTGCAGGAGTTGAAAAACATCACCATCAAGGTGCTGTCCAACGCTTCCGCGCCGCTGCTGCACTACAATGTAAGCGATGACGGCAACCCTTATGACCTGGCCGCGGCCGGCGCCGTCTCGTTCTATTTCAACCCGTTCGCGCTGAACGGCGGGCTGCGCATCCCAATCCGCATCCACCCGAAGGTGCCGCCGGGCACGATCATCGGCTGGGCCGAGAACCTGCCGGTGCAGTACCAGTCGAACGAGGTGCCGAACGTCGCCGAAGTGAAAACGCGGCAGGACTACTACCAGATCGACTGGCCGGTGGTGACGCGGCAGCGCCAGGTCGGCGTCTATGCCGAGGAGGTGCTGGCGGTGTACGCGCCGTTCGCGATGGGGGTGATCACCAATATCGGCAACGGGTAAGAGACGACACCTCAACGCGAGGGTCGCAGAGGATGCGCGGAGAGAGCCAATGCCTTCTGGTGATTTGACGACGCTGGCGGATGTGACGGCGTGGTTGCAGACGGGGCAGAACCCGTTTCCGGCGACCGACGATGCGCTGTTGGAACGGCTGATCACGGCGGCCAGCCGGTTTATCGAGAGCTGGCTCGACCGGCAGATCCTGTCGGCCGATTGGGTCGAAATGCGGGACGGCAATGGGGGGCAGCGCCTGGCTTTTGCCAACGTTCCGGTGACCGCGGTGCTGTCGCTGTCGATCGACGGGCTGGCGATCCCGCCCGCGCCGGCGGATGGCGGGTTTGGCGCGGGCTATGTCTTTACCCCGACCGAGCTGGCGTTGCGGGGTTTTGTCTTCACCCGGCGCGCGCAGAATGTGGCGGTGACCTACACCGCCGGCTACGCGACCGTGCCGGCGGACATCGCGCAAGCCTGCATCGAGCTGGTGGCGCAGCGCTATCGCGAACGAACCCGGGTCGGTGAAGTCTCGAAGGCGCTGATGAGCGGAGAGACCGTCACCTTCTCGCAAAAGGACATGGGCGAGGGCGTCAAGACGCTGCTGTCGCAATACCGCGCCGTGGCGCCGGTGTCCGGCTTTGCGCGGCGGCCGGCGCCGACCGCGACCGACCCGGCGACCATGGCGGCGGCGCTGTGATCACTGCATCGATCGCCGGGGCGGACGGGCTGCGCGCGCTGCCGCCAGCGCTGGCCGAGCGCCTGGCGCAGGAGGTCGAACGGCTGGGCGGCGTGCTGCGCGAGCGGATCGAACGCAAGCTGTCGGGCGAGGTGCTGCAGCGACGCACCGGGCGGCTCGCCGGCAGCATCACCGTCGCCGCCGAACGGGCGGGGACCGGCGCCAGCATAACGATCGCCAGCGATGCCCCCTATGCCGCCATCCACGAATACGGCGGCTCGCTGCCGGGACGCACCGTGCTGCCGGCGAGCGCGCGGGCACTGGCGTTTCCGTGGCGTGGCCAGCAGCGCTTTTTCAAGCGCGTGCAGCTGCCGGCGGTGACGATGCCGCAACGTTCGTTCATGCGCACCGCACGCGACGAGACATTGCCGGCGTTCCGCGCCGCGGTCGAGGCGGCGGCGGCTGAGGTGCTGCAGTCATGATCGCCCGCGAACCGATCTACGCCGCGCTGTTCGGGCTGCTGGAGGGCGCGGCGGCGTTTGCGGTGGCGGACCGCCGGTTGCGGCATTGGAGCGACGTGTCGCCGGCCGAGCAGCCCGCCTTGTTCATGGCGCAGAAAAGCGAGCTGGCGGCGGTCAAGACATTGGGCGCGCCGACGGTGTGGACACTGGCGGTCGATCTCTATGTCTACGCGCATTCGAGCGACCCCTACCGCACCCCGGCGACGGTGCTGAACCCGCTGCTCGACGCGATCGAGGGCGCGCTGGCGCCGTCGGCGGCGACCGGGCTGCAGGACCTCGGCCTGCCGGCCACCGTGCAGCATGCCTGTATCAGCGGCAAAATCGAGACCGACGAAGGTGTGCTGGGCGACCAGGCGGTGGCGGTCGTGCCGGTCGAGATTCTCTGCCTGGCGTAGGCTTGGCCGCAGAGCGCGGCGACCGTTCTTTCGGAATCCTTGAGGACCAACAAATGGCTCGTGGACACAGTTGGCCGCTGGCATTGCCCTTGGTGATGTCGGCGGCGATGCCGGCTTGCGCCGACAACAGCAAAGGACCGTTTCAGCCGCTCGGACCGGGCGCCGCGTCGCCGCCGGTGGAGATCGTCATCCCCGACGGCAACGGCAATACCGCGCCGCCCAGCACCAGCCTGCCGCTGACGATCGGCGGCACGGTGTCGGTCAGCACGCCGGCGGCGATCAATGGCAGCGGCGTAGTGCACCGGCCGGCGAACACGACGGCCTACACCGGCAATCAACTGATCGCCAACAACACCAGCGGCAATGTCGCGCCGGCGCAGATCGCCGTCACCGGCACCAGTGCCGGCACCGGCAAGATCACCGCGGCCTTCGCCGTATCGAGCTATACCGGCGCGTCGCCGCCGCCGACGCAATACTGGCATCTGTTTGCCAATGCCGGGGTTACCGTGGCGGGGCTGGCGGACGGCTCGGCCTATGTCGGGCCGTATCTGGCCGACCTGACGAACGGATATTACCTCGGCACGCTGACCTGCGCGTCGTGGCAAACGACCAATGACAGCACCGCCAAGTGGTTCTCGCCCTGTGCCGCCAACAATCAGGTGATGGGGCCGCTGCCGTTCAAGGCGCTGGCCGGACAGACCTATCTCTACGCGCTGGTCGAGACCGGCGCCGGCGGGTACACGCCGAACGCGGGCGAGGTCGAGACGCTGCTCCTGTCGGCCGACGATGACAGGTAGGCCGATCATGCGACGCTTTTTCCGTTGGTGCGTTGCCGCATCGTTCTTTGCTATAACGAGCAATATGCTCGTATTAAGTGTGAGCGAGGCGGATCGGCTACGGCTGCGCGATCAGGTCGGCGCGCCGGGCTGGGTCATGCCGGGCGCCAGCCTCGATTTCGACTTCCAGAACGGCCGCTACTGGCAGTCCAGGTTCGGTTGCCGCAGTCCCCGCGCCTGCTTGACCGTGACCCGCTCGACACCGGAAACCTCGCTGCTGCCGACCAGCGCCGCCGGGGCGACCTATCTGACGTTCGCCGGCAATACCGCGGCGATCGTGCCGGGCGTCGGTATTCAGCTCTACGAGCAGGGCCACAGCAATTTCCTGCTGAACAGCACGGCGCCGGCGACCCAGACGACGGCCAGCCTGCCGGCGGGAAGCTACACGTTATGGGTCAACGGCACCGGCTCCGCGACCAGCGCGCCGGGCAGCGCGACCGGCAGCGGGTTCGGCACGGCGACCAACGGCAGCCCGAATAGCTTTACGCTGACCGGCGCCGGTACCGTGGTGGTGACGGTGAGCGGGCCGCTCAACGCGTTCCAGCTCGAAAACGGCACGTTCGGGACGCCGCTCATCGTCACCGGCGGGGCGATTGCGGCGCGCGACGGCGACAAGGTCTTCGTCAACGGCTTTTCCAGCGCGTCGCCGAGCTTTACGGCATTTGTCAGCGGGACGCCGTACGCACCGGCGGCCTATGCGACGGTGCAGACGCCGTTGCAAATCGACCCCGGCAATAACGGGCCGCCGCGCTATGATTTCGACCGCCAGGCGGGGACCGGCGTCGACCCGTCGCAAGTGACGGTGTGGGATACCGGGCAATTCGGCAAGACGCTCCTGTCCGTCACCTACCCGGCGAAGGCAGCCTTTGTCTTCAACGGCGGAGCGGTCAACCCGTCGTTCGGCGTGTCGTCCGCGTTCAACCCGGCGCGGCTCGTCATCGGCGCGAACGGCAATTTCGTGCACCAGTGGAACGGCATCGTCGCGCGGGTCGCGTTCTTCCCGCAGCCGCTGCCGGCAGCGGAGATGCAGGCGCTGTCGCGATAGCAGCGCCCGCCTCGGCGGGGATGTCCTTTCGCAAGGTCTGCCCTCGCTCCGCATTGCGCGGAAAGCGCCTAAAGACACGGAGAGTTTCGATGAACGACACTGCCTTGCCCAAGGCGGCGTACGACGCGCTGATCGAGCGCTGGTGGGCCGATCATTTTCCCGGCTCGCCGGTCGCCGCGGTCACCGCCGCCTGGAACCATGCCTTTGCCGCCAAGGAAGCGCTGAAGCGGCTTTTCGCCAGCCTCAAGGAGGGTCAATAACCATGCAGCTCGCTTTTGGCGCCGGGGCGCTGTGGGGCAGCCGGACGGATGTCACCGGCTCCGGCATCGGCCCCGACCAGTTTGGCATCCTGCAGGACGTGCAGATCGATTGGGACTGGCAGACCAAGGAATTGTGGGGCCAGTTCCAGTTTCCGGTCGATATCGCGCGCGGCCAAGGCAAGATCACCGGCAAGGCGAAATTTGCGCGGATTTTCGGTGCGATCTACGGCGATCTGTTCTTCGGCCAGACGCCGGCAAGCGGTCAGCTGACCGTGGCGGAGAACGAGGCCGCCAGCGTGCCGGCGACGACGCCCTACACGGCGACGGTCGCCAACGCCGCCGATTTTTCCGACGACCTCGGCGTATTTTACGCCGGCGGCGCCGCGGCCGGGCAGCGTTTCACCCGCGTCACCACGCCGTCGGCGGCCGGGCAATATTCGGTCAACGCGGCGAGCGGCGTCTATACCTTTGCCGCGGCCGATGCCGGCGCCGCCGTGCTGGTGTCGTATCTGTACGCGCCCGGCGGCGGCAAGAAGCTCGTCATCAGCAACCAGCTGATGGGTTTCACGCCGACCTTCAAGGCGACGTTCTATACGCAGAAATCGACGCTCGGCGTGCCGGCCGGCCTGGCGCTGGTGCTCAATGCCTGCACCGCGACAAAGCTCTCGCTGCCCACCAAGACCGACGATTACGAGATCCAGGAATTCGATTTCAGCGCGTTTGCCGACGCCGCCGGGGCGATCGGCACGCTGTCGACGCTGGAGTAGCCGCATGAACGGAGCGGTCATCACGCTCGGCGGCCGAGAATTCACCATCGCGCCGCTGCGGCTCGGTCAGCTGCGCGCGCTGCTCGACGCGCTCGACGACCTGTCGGGCAAGAGCGGCGGGGCGATGGTCGAGGCGGCCGCGCGGGTGGTCCAGGCCGGGCTGTCGCGCGGCCTCCCGGACATGACGCTCGACCGCGTGCTCGAGCTGGAGGCGACGATGGACGAGCTGACGGCGGCGGTCAGCGTCATCCTCCGCGCGGCCGGGCTCGCCCCGCAAGGGGAGACGCGGCCGGGGGAAGCGATGCCGGTGGCGACGGTCGTGCCCGCCTAGCGGCGATCTGTGCCGCGCTCGCCACCGGCTGCGCTTATCCCTACGCCGCGATCGACGGCATGACGGTCGCCGAGGCCGAAGAGGTTTTCGCCTATTGGGCGGAGAACCCGCCGGCCCACCTGATGCTGCAGATCATTGCGCGGATGCTCGGCTGGAAGCCGGCAACGGCAACGTCCCCCGACGTCGCGGAAATCGCCGCGATCGCACCGCCCGGGCTCGCGGTCACGACCAGAGGCGGTCTGGGCATGCCGCCGCCGGTGCTCGATATCGAAGCGCTGCGGGCGCGGAATTCCGCGCGGTTGGCGAAGGGCGCAAAACGATTGTAGCCTTTCCGCCAGCGGCGCGGGGAGGCGCGGATGCGGGTGCCGGCGGCGGTGATGGGGTTGCTCCTGGCCGGGTTGGAGCCGGGCATCGCCGCATCGTCGAACCCCGGCTATACCCCCGAAGAAGCGCATGCCGGCTGCTACAAGACCGACCTGCGCGTCTGCATGATCTCGCTCGGAACGGTGTTCTGGTTCGACATGGGCACCGTCGCGGCGCAGATCGCCAAGCGCAACGAGCTCGACGTCAACGGCCGGACCGCGCGCCGCAAGATCACGATCGACGCGCGGCCGCCCGGCAAAACCGAGATCATCGGCATCACCCTGACGCTCGCCTCGCCGGCGCCGAACGACCGGGTCGAGAAGGTCGAGCTGGACCTGCCGGGTGACCCGGAGCTGGCACATACCGCCTCGGAATACGACAGCACCTACCTGTACGACGCGGTGTCGACGGTGCTGGGCAGCCGCTGCCCGGCGCTCGACCGCCTGGCGCTGTACCGCTTCTACGAGAACAGCATCAAGCCGCGCGAGACGGTCAAAACCAACGTCCGGAAATACGGCATCTTTCACTACACGCAGCGGGTCATCGATACCGCGCCGGTGCCGTTCTGCGGCGCCGCGTTCAGCCTGCACAGCCGCAGCGAGTTCACCGGCACGCCCGACATGCCGAACCGCAACCCGAAGACGCTGTCCTTTATCGACATCGAATAGCGCCCGACCGGTCCGCCGCCGCGCGCCGGTGCCGCGCGTGAGGTGGGTCATGGCCGAAAAAGTCGAAATCACGATCGGCGCCAATATCGCCGACGCGGTCGATGCGCTGGGTGCGCTGCAACGGCGCTTCGACGAGCTGACGCACAGCGCGCTACAGGCGACGCAGACGATGCGGCAGGCCGACGCCGCCTATCTCGCCGCGTTCAGGAACGGCATGCAGGTCCTGGTCGACAGCAAGCAGGTGTCGCTGCAACAGGCGCTCGGCTTCGATATCGACTACACGGCCCAGCTGTTCGCGCAGGAGCAGGCGCGGTTGCAGGCGATCCGCGACAGCGACAAGGCGGCGGTCGAAGACCGCCTCGCGGCGACGGCGCAAATGCGCCAGGCCGATCTGCGCTATATGACGCAGATCGGCGGCGAATACCGCCAGCTTGCCGATGCGGCGCGCAGCCAGGCGGACCGCGTGGCGCAATCCTACGAGCGCGCATTCGACCGGGTCGGCGGCACGGTGCAGCACAGCTTCAACGAGATCCTGACCGGCCAGGCCACCTGGTCGAAGGGCATGACCCGGGTGGTGCAGGAGGTCGAGACCTTCTTTCTCGAAGAGGTCGAGACCATGGCCGCGAAATGGGCGGCGTCCGGGCTCGCCGGCCTGGCCGGCGGCGCGGTGGCCAATGCCGTCAACGCGGCGCAAGGCACCGGCGCGAGCGGGCTCGGGGCGGGTCTCATGGCCTTGCTCGGCATCAACCAGCCCGGCGGGCTGTTGGGCACGGGCCTGCTGTCCGGCGCGGGCGGCGCCGCGGCGGCGACGCAGGCGGCGGCGATCACCGCCAACACCACGGCGCTCGGCGCCTCGACCTCGGCGATGGCGGCGCTGACCGCGGCATTGACCGGCACGACCGCGGCGGCCACGACCGGCGCCGGCGCGACGCTTGCCGGCGGCGCGGCGACGACGGCGGGCGCCGCGGCGGGGGGAGGGGGTCTCTTCCCCTGGATCGGCGGCCTGTTCGGGTTTGCCAAAGGCGGCATCGTGCCGTCGGCGGCGGGCGGCTGGGCGGTGCCGAACCTCGCCGGTGCGACGCCGGCGCTGCTGCATGCGCGCGAGATGGTGCTGCCGGCCGATATCTCGCAGGGGCTGCAAGGCATGATCGCGGCGGGCGGCGCGGGCGACGCGCATTTCCACGCGCATTTCCACGGGCCCGCCGACGCGCCGGCGGTCAGCCGCTGGTTTCGCGACAACCTGCGTAGCAACGCCGGCGCGCTGCGCGACCTGTTTCGCCAGAACGCGCTGACGCCGCGGAGCTTTTAGGGCCGCTTCATGACCGTGATCTTTCCGACATTGCCGGGGCTCGGCTGGAGCGTCAGCAAGCAGCCGCGCTTTGCGACGCGCATCCAGCGCGCGGTCTCCGGCCGCGAGCTGCGGGTCGTCGAGCAGCCCAACCCGATCTGGACCTGGACCCTGACCTACACGCTGCTGCGCGACGCGCACGATACGCGCGCGGCCAGCGGCCCCGGCCTCGGCCATGACGAGCTGCGCACGCTGATGGGGTTTTTTCTGCAACAGCAGGGCGCGTTCCAGCCGTTTCTGTTCGACGACCCGACCGACGACGCGATCAGCGCCCAGCCGCTCGGCACCGGCGACGGCGGCGCCACGGTGTTTCAACTGGTGCGGTCGATGGCCGGCTTCGCCGAGCCGATCACCGCGCCAAACGCCGTGACGGCGGTCTATTTCAACGGCTTGCTGCAAAGCGGCTCCGGCTACGGTGTCGATGCCGCGACGGGGTTGGTGACCTTCTCGAACCCGCCGCCCGCCGGCCAGCTGGTGACGGCCGATTTCACCTATTACTTCCGCGTCCGCTTCGCCGACGACACCGCCGAATTCGAGAACTTCCTGTACCAGCTATGGGCATTGAAGCAGGTGAAGCTGCAATCGGTTTTCGTGTGATTGCCCGGCAGTGATGGCGGGCCTCCGATACGAGAAGAAGGAGAGAAACGGCATGCGACCGGCTTCCGCGGCGCTGCAAAGCTATCTTGCCGCCAACGACACGTTTGTCGTGATCGACCTTTACACGTTCGCGCTGCCGTCGGGGGCGGTACTGCGCTACTCGGGCTGGACGACGCCGCTGACCATTCCGGGCACCGCGTTCGCGGCCGGCAGCCTCAATTACGACGCCGCCGGATACACCAGCTTCGCGCTCGGCCCGCGCTTCGACCGCTCGACGGTGACGACCAAGATCGGCATCGAACCGACCGAGCTCGACATCTCCATCCTCGCCGGGGCCGGCGACCTGGTCGGCGGGACGAGCCTCGCCGACGCGGTCCGGGTCGGGCAGTTCGACGGGGCGACCGTCGAACTCGACCGGCTGTTTGCGCCGCCGCAGCCCGATGGGGCCGGTGCGCCGGCGACCAATCTTGGCGCCATTGTGTGGTTTTACGGCCGCGTCGCGGAGACCGCGGTCGGCCGCAGCCGGATCGAGATGAAGGTGAAGTCGCTGCTCAACCTGCTGGCGCAGCAGCAGATGCCGCGCCGGCTCTACCAGGCGGCCTGCACCCATGTGTTCGGCGACGCGATGTGCGCGTTCAACCGTGCCGCGTCGGCGGCAAGCGTGGCCGCGCAGCCGGGATCGAACCAGGCGGTCATCGTGACCTCGCTGAGCCCGACGCCGCCGACGCTTTACGACCAGGGCACGATCATCGCGACGAGCGGCGCCAATGCCGGACAGAGCCGCACGATCGCCCAGCTCTCCGGCGGCAATGTCCGGCTGCTCAAGGCCTGGCTCGAACCGGTGGCGGTGGGGGACGGGTTCGACCTGCTGCCGGGCTGCGACCACACGCTGGAGACCTGCCGGAACACCTTCGACAATCTGAGCCATTTCGGCGGTTTCCCGTACATCCCGCCGCCGGAGCTGGCGGTATGAACGCCGCCGCGCGCGCCGCCGTCGTCGCGGAAGCGCGAGAGTGGCTCGGGACGCCGTTTCATCACCAGGGGCGGGTCAAAGGCGGCGGCGTCGATTGCGCCATGCTGCTCGCCGAGACCTATCACCGCTGCGGTCTCGTCGATCATGTCGACCCGGGCTACTACCCGCCCGACTGGCATCTGCATCGCGACGCCGAGCGCTATCTGGAAAAGCTGTTGCCTTACGCCCGCGAGCTGGCGGGTCGACCGGCGCCGGGCGATGTCGCGGTGTTTCGGTTCGGCCGGACATTTTCACACGGCGCGATCGTCATCGAATGGCCGCGGCTGATCCATGCCTATTGGCGGCGCGGCGTCGTGTGGGGCGACGCGACGCTCCACCCGCTGGCCGGCCGCCAGGTGCGTTTCTTCGAGGTGATCGATGGCTGATCTCGCACCGGCGGGGAAGGGCGGCGGGCCGACGCCCTTTGTCAACGCGTTCAGCAACCCGACGCTCGGCTCGCTGCGGTACAACACCAGCCAGGCCGGCAGTCCCGTTTTCATCTGCTACGGCACGCAGCGGGTGGCGATCAACCTGCTCGAATTCTGGAACTTCCAGAGCCATACCAGCGGCGGCTCCGGCGGCAAGGGGCTCGGCGGCAGCGGCGGCGGCAAGAAGGGCGCCGGCCAGCAGAACTCGGTCGATGTCGCGTTCGGGATCTGCCAGGGGCCGGTGTCGTTTGCCGGCTCGTCATACGGCATCGGCGGCAACAACCGCATCTGGGCCAATGGCGGCGTCACCGCCGGGCTCGGCGCCGCGGGGCTCAACGGCTATGCGGGGAATGACGGGCAATCGCCCGACCCGGTGTTTGCCAGTTCGGACGTCAACCAGCCGGTCATCGGCTATTCCGGCACCTGCTATGTGACCGGGACGCCGCTCGATCTCGGCTCGTCCTCGGCGCTGCCCGACATCTCGTTCGAGATCACCGGCTTCGCGAGCGGTACTGCCGGGCCGGACTTTCCGAACGACGCACGGCCGGATTTCATCGTCGCCGATTTGTTGACCAATGCGCGCTACGGTGCGGGCTTTCCGTCGAGCAATCTCGACGTATCCGGTTCTCTCGCGGACTGGGGCAGCTATTGCCAGGCGGCGCAACTGGCGGTGTCGCTGCTGCTCGACAAGCAGCAGCCGGCGGCGCGGTGGCTCGAGGAGCTTGCCGAGCTGAGCGTTTCCGCCGTCCTATGGTCCGGGACACGGCTCAAGATCATCCCCTACGGCGACCAGCCGCTGGCGGCCAACGGCGCGAGCTGGACGCCGGACCTGACCTGGCGATACAGCCTCGACGACGACGATTTCCTGCCTTGGTCCGACGGCGGCGCCGGCGGCACCGACCCGGTGGTGCTGACGCGCGCCGACCCGGCACAGGCGACCAACTGGCTGTCGATTGAGTATCTCGACGCAGCCAACAGCTACAACCCGCAGCTCGTCGCCGCGTTCGACCAGGGCGCCATCGACGCCTATGGCCTGCGCAGCGAGCCGTCGGTGCAGGCGCACGCCATCACCAACCCGACCGGCGCCGCGATCGCGGCGCAGCTGATGCTCCAGCGCCGGCTTTACCTGCGCAACACGGTCAAGTTCAAGCTGGGCTGGAAATACGCGCTGCTCGAGCCGATGGACATCGTGCTGATCAGCGACGCGGCGCTCGGCCTGTCGCGGGCGGCGGTACGCATCACCCAGATCGAGGAAGACCAGGACGGCGAGCTGACGGTCACCGCCGAAGAGATCCCGGGAGTGACCCCATGACCGGCACGATCAGCCCGATCGGGGTCGGCACCGCGGTGCTGCATCCGAAGCAGGCGACCGCGGGCGCGCCGCTCGACCCGTTCGCCGACCCCGGCGACACCAACGCACCGATCCTGTTCGAACCGCCCGCGGCGCTGACCGGCGGCGCGGTCGAGGTCTGGCTGATCGCCAGCGGCGGTGCCGGCTGGGGCGGCTGCCAGGTGTGGATATCGACCGACGGCAGTCATTACGCGCTCGCCGGCACGATCTATCGCGGCGCCCGCCAGGGTGTGCTGAGTGCGGCCCTCCCCGCCGCCGGCGATCCGGACACGGCGGATACGCTGGCGGTCGATCTGACGCAGTCGCAAGGGCAGCTGCTGTCCGGCACCCAGGCCGACGCCGACAGCTATGTGACGCTGTGCTATTGCGGCGGCGAGCTGGTGTCGTACGAGACCGCGACCCTGACCGCGGTCAACCGCTACGACCTCAGCTATTTGCGGCGCGGCGGCTACGGCACGGCGATCGCGGCGCATGCCGCCGGCACGTCCTTCGCCCGCTTCGGTCCGAACGACCCGTCGCTGTTCCGCTACACCTACCCGGCGAGCTTTGTCGGGCAGACGGTGTTCATCAAGCTGCCGGGGTTCAACATCTTCGGCCAGGGGCTGCAGGATATCGCCGCGGTCGCGGCTTACGGCTACCCGCTGAACGGCGCCGGCGGCGCGGCGGTGAACGTGCTGGCGACGCTGGCGGTCGGGGTCGACCAGGACTGGGGTCTTCTCGGCACCGGCATTGCCGCGCAGGCCGACCTAGCCTGGATCACTACGCCGACCGGCAGCGACATCAATCTGGGGGCGGTGACGTAAACCCTCTCCGTTTCCGAGGCGGAGGAGGACAATTCTTGAGGAGAGAAGATCTTGTCCCACACGCAGGTGCAATGGGCGCGCGGCGGCACGTCGCAAGTTGCGGCGTATACCGGGCCGGGCGGCGAGCTGGTGCTGAACACGGACGACTGGAGCTTGCAGGCGCAGGACGGCATCACCGCCGGCGGTTGGGTGATCCGGCCCCGGCTCAACGTGCGTAGCGTCACCGCCACGGGGGCGCAGAGCGTCGCGATCACCGACGACCTGATCGCCTGGGCGCCGACGACGCCCGCGGCGACGACCTTCATGCTGCCTGCGAGCCCGCGCGTCGGAGAGCAGCACAGCTTCAAATATCTCGCGGCAAGCGGCAGCTTTACGCTGACCATCGCCGCGCCGGCCGGCCAGACGATCGACGGCGCGGCGACGGCGACCCTCAACACCCTCTATGCCGCGCTGCACGTCGTCTATGTCGGCGGCAACCAGTGGAGCGTCATGTCGTGAGCCCGCGGTTGGGCGACATGCTGCACCCCCATTTCAGCCCGGACATCACCCTCGGGCACCTGCTCCAGGCCGCGGTGGTGCTGGTGGCCGGCGGCGGCGGAATCCTCGGCGGCTATCTCAGCCTGCGCGGCGAT
Source organism: Allostellaceae bacterium (assembly GCA_035550515.1). Taxonomy (GTDB): domain Bacteria; phylum Pseudomonadota; class Alphaproteobacteria; order ATCC43930; family CGMCC-115725; genus DATARH01. Next base: position 80,962 of record DASZOZ010000069.1, on the reverse strand, counting down.
ATCGATGCCGGGCGCGCCGAATACAGGGTTGTCCTCGCCGCCCATGAGACCAGGCTCAACCAGGCCGAGCGCGAGCTGGACGAGCGGCGCCGCGAGGATCGCGCCTTCCAGGCCGAGATGCGCGCGGCGCTCGAACGCGTGATGCAAGCACTCGGCGATATGCGCACCGAGCTGGTGCAGAAGCAAAACCGGCCGTAACCGCCCTTTCCGGAGGAAAACATGATGGAGTTCACGGGGGCGGCGACGCCGCTCGGCCCGCAGGACGTGGACGTCGCGGCCGGCGAATTGCAGTGTGAGCCGGCGGCGGTCTGGGCGGTGTGCGACATCGAAAGCGCCGGCGGCGGGTTCCTGCCCGACAAGCGGCCGAAAATCCTGTTCGAGGCGCATGTCTTCGGCCGGCTGACCAGGCATCGCTGGGATGCGACGCATCCCAACATCTCGGCGGCGGGGTGGAACCGCGCGCTCTACGGCGCCGCCGGCGCGCATCAATACGATCGGCTGGCCGAGGCGATCTCGCTCGACCGCGGCGCGGCGCTGCAAGCGGCAAGCTGGGGCATGTTCCAGATCATGGGGATGAACTTCGCCGCCTGCGGCTATGCCGATGTCGAGACCTTTGTCGCCGCGATGGGGGAGAGCGAGGGTGCCCAGCTCGCGGCCTTCGCCGCGTTCTGCCGGCATGGCGGGCTCGACCGCTTTCTGCGGGTGCATGACTGGACCCGCTTCGCGCTTGCCTACAACGGCACCGGCGAGGCCGCGAACGCGTATGACGGCAAGCTCGCCGCCGCGTATCGGCGGCGCGCGGCCGGCGCATGAAGACCGCGCCGCCCTGCGAGCGCTGCGGCGGCAGCGGCCGCGTCCCGCGGCTGCAGCGCCGCCGGCCCGACGGCAGCCTCGACTCCTTCGACATCCTCGGCCGCCACCAAGAGGTCTGCGACCGCTGCGGCGGTTCCGGCGAGGCGCCGGCCAGCCGGCCGATGCCGTACGCGCGCGCCGGCTACGCCGCCGATCTGGGCTGACGGCCGTGAACCGCGACGGCTCCGCGTCCGCCTTCCATTCCCCAAGCCGCCGCGGGCGGCTTTTTTCATGAAAGGGACCTCCTCATGCAGGTGCTCGCCTTCCTTCTCGCGCGGTTCAGCGAGCCGTCGAGCTATGCCGGGCTCGGCGCCGTCCTGGCGCTCGCCGGGTGGCATTTCTCGGATAGCGATCTCGGCCAGACCGCGCAGTTCCTCGCCGCCGGCTGCGGGCTGGCGGCGCTGCTGCTCAAGGAGCGCGGGATCATCCCGATGGTCGCGCTGACGGTGATGCTGGGCGGTGCGCTCGGCGCCTGCGCGCCGCTGCTGGGGGCGGGCGCGGCGCTGGGCACGGTGAGCGCCGGGATCCAGGCCGCCAATAGCGTTAGCGGCACGGTCGACACGACGATCCGGACCGCCTGCGCCGCCTACGACAAGGGAAGGGCGGCCGCCAATGCGGCCCTGGCCATCGGGACCGTGCCGGCCGACACCGCGGGCAAGGTCGCCGTCATCGAGGAATACGGCGATGCCGCCTGCGCCGACCCGCCTGCGGGGGACGCGCTGTCGACCGCGATCTGGCTCGGCACGCTGGTCGGGCAGATCGCCGCGCTGACCGCCGCCCCTGGGACCGGCGTCCCTGGGACCGTCGCCCCTGGGACCGGCGTCCCTGGGACCGTCGCCCCTGGGACCGTCGTCACCCCCGCTACCTGAGGCCGCACCGCGGCGATCGCACTTGATCCGCCGCGCCGCGGTCGCCATCGTGCGCGAAAACGCGAGAAACGGGGGATCGATGCGACTTCAGGGGGCCGTGGCGCTTACCGTCGCGCTGTCGGTGGCCGGGTGCGGCGGCGGTGGCTGGATGGGGCTCGGCAAGAAATCCGACGCGGCGTCCTCCGACATTCCGGTGGAAATCAGCAAACCGATGGGCCCGCATCTCGTCGCCCGCTGCCCGGTGCCGGTCGCCTATGACGACGCCACCTCGCACAAAATCCAGCAGGAACTCGACGCGCTCCCCAAGGACAGCGTCCTGCGCCGCGCGATGAACGACTATGAAGCCGAGCGCGACAACTTGCGGATGTGCCAGTAGCCGTTCGACGTATCGAGGCGGCCTTCACGGCTTGACTCCCTCCGTGACGAGTCTATGACCAAGACGCGAGGGGGATGCGCGGCGGATGAAGAGAGCTTTTGTCTTTCCCGGTCAGGGGTCGCAGCAGCCGGGCATGGGGCGCGACCTGGCCGAGGCGTTCGCGCCGGCGCGGCTGCTGTTCGAGGAGGTCGACGACGCGCTGTCGCAGCACCTCTCGCGGCTGATGTTCGAGGGGCCGGAGAGCGACCTCACCCTTACCGAAAACGCCCAGCCGGCGCTGCTCGCGGCGAGCCTCGCGGTGATCCGCGTGCTCGAGGCGGAGGCCGGGTTCGATGTCGCGGCGCTCGGTTATGTCGCCGGGCATTCGCTCGGCGAGTACTCGGCGCATGCCGCCGCCGGCACCTTTTCGGTCGCCGACGCGGTGCGGCTCGTCAAGCGGCGCGGCCAGGCGATGCAGAAGGCGGTGCCGGTGGGCGAGGGCGCGATGGCGGCGCTGCTCGGCCTCGACATCGAGGCGGCGCGCGACGTCGCCGAGGGTACGCACGGCCACGGCGTCTGCGTTGTCGCCAACGACAACTGCCCCGGGCAGATCGTCGTCAGCGGCAACACCGCGGCGGTTGAGAAGGCCGTCGCGCTGGCGGCGGAGCGCGGCGCGCGGCGCTCGATCATGCTGCCGGTCAGCGCCCCCTTTCACTGCCCGCTGATGGCGCCCGCGGCCGAGGTCATGGAAAAGGCGCTGGCCGAGGTTGCGCTCGCGGCGCCGCGCGTGCCGGTGGTCGCCAATGTGACGGCGGCGCCGGCCCTCGACCCGCGCGACATCCGCGAACTGCTGGTCGAGCAGGTGATCCGCATGGTGCGCTGGCGCGAGACGGTGCTGTTCTTCAAAGAGCGCGAGGTCGAGGAGGTGGTCGAGATCGGCTCGGGCCGCGTGCTCGCCGGTCTCGTCAAGCGCATCGACCGCGAGCTGCCGGCGGCTTCGGTCGGCACCGCGGCCGAGACCGAAGCCTTGATGAAGCGACTTTAGATGTTCGACCTCGGCGGCCGGAAGGCGCTGGTCACCGGCGCATCGGGCGGGATCGGCGGGGCGATCGCGCGGGCCTTGCACGCGCAAGGCGCGGCGGTGGTGCTGGCGGGGACGCGGGAGGCGGCGCTGCGGGCGCTTGCCGGCGACCTCGGCGAGCGCGGCCATGTCATCACCGCCGATCTCGCACGACCCGAGGAGCCCGAACGGCTGATTCGTGAAGCGGAGGCGGCGCTCGGCGGTCTCGACATCCTCGTCAACAATGCCGGCATTACCCGCGACGGGCTGGCGATGCGGATGAAGGACGAGGACTGGCAGGCGGTGCTCGACATCAACCTGACCGCCGGGTTCCGCCTGATCCGCGCGGCGTTGCGCGGCATGCTGCGCCGCCGCCATGGCCGCATCGTGTCGGTCACCTCGCTGGTCGGGGTCGCCGGCAACCCCGGCCAGGCGAACTATGCTGCCTCGAAGGCCGGGATGATCGGCATGTCGAAATCGATCGCCGCCGAGGTCGCGACCCGCGGCATCACCGTCAATTGCGTCGCGCCCGGGTTCATCACCACCACGATGACCGACAAGCTGACCGAGGAGCAGCGCGCGCGTGGGGCGGCGGCGGTCCCCATGGAACGATTCGGCTCGCCGGAGGAGGTCGCCGGCGCCGTGGTCTATCTCGCCAGCGCGGAGGCGGCCTATGTCACGGGCCAGACCCTCCATGTCAACGGCGGCATGGTCATGGTATGATGACGGTCATGGTATAAAGGCGGCCGGCCGCGCGGTTCGCCGGATTGGCAGGCAAGCCGAATTCGTGTTATGGACGCGCCTTCAATGCGGCCGCGCTGGCGCGAGATATAAACGGCTGATCCCCCGATTGGATAACCGCACCGCGCGGAGACGAAAGCACCTGCCAATCAGCCATTGAGGGACAATACGAATGAGTGATGTTGCCGATCGCGTGAAGAAAATCGTCATCGAGCATCTCGGCGTCGAGGAATCGAAGGTCACCGAGAACGCCAGCTTTATCGACGATTTGGGAGCCGACAGCCTCGATACGGTCGAGCTGGTGATGGCGTTCGAGGAGGAATTCGGCTGCGAGATCCCCGACGACGCCGCCGAGAAGATCGTCACCGTCAAGGATGCGGTGAGCTTTATCGAGGCCCACGGCTGAGCGGGTCCGCGATTTCTCCATGTTTGGTTATGCCGGGATGAGACGGGTCGTCGTCACTGGGATGGGGCTTGTGTCGCCGCTCGGCCTCGGGGTCGAGCGCGTCTGGCAAAAGCTGATCCACGGCGAATCGGGGATCGGCGCGATCCAGTCCTTCGACGTGTCCGATCTGCCGGCGCGGATCGCCGCTCAGGTGCCGCTCGGCGACAAGGAATCCGGGCTGTTCAACGTCGACGATTGGGTTCCGACCAAAGACCAGCGGCGGATGGACCAGTTCATCATCTTCGCCATGGCGGCGGCGGCGATGGCGGTCGAGGATGCCGGGTGGACACCGGACAGCGAGGAAGAGCTCGAACGCACCGGCGTCATGATCGGGTCCGGCATGGGGGGGCTGCCGGGGATCGTCGACGGCGCCATCACCGTCCAGGAGCGCGGCCCGCGGCGCCTGACGCCGTTCTTCGTCCCGGCCAACCTGATCAACCTGGCCTCGGGCAATGTCTCGATCAAATATGGTTTCAAGGGGCCGAACCACGCGGTGGTCACCGCCTGCTCGACCGGGGCGCATGCGATCGGCGATGCCGCCCGGCTGATCATGCTCGACGACGCCGACGTGATGGTATGCGGCGGCAGCGAGGCGGCGATCTGCCGTCTCGGCGTCGCCGGCTTCACCGCGGCCCGGGCGCTCTCCACCAGCTTCAACGACGACCCGCCGCGCGCGTCGCGGCCCTGGGACCAGGACCGCGACGGGTTTGTCATGGGTGAGGGCTCCGGCATCCTGGTGCTCGAAGAATATGAGCACGCCAAGGCGCGCGGCGCGAAGATCTATGCCGAAGTCATCGGTTACGGCATGTCGGGGGACGCCTACCACCTGACCGCGCCGGCTGAGGACGGCAACGGCGCCTATCGCTCGATGCGCAACGCGCTGCGCCGGGCCGGCCTGTCGCCCGACAAGATCGACTACATCAACGCCCACGGCACCTCGACGCCGTTGGGCGACGAGATCGAACTCGGCGCGGTCAAGCGGCTGTTTGGCGACCATGCCTACAAGCTGTCGATGTCGTCGACCAAGTCGGCAATCGGCCATCTGCTCGGCGCCGCCGGGACGGTCGAGGCGATCTTCTCGATCCTGGCGATGCGTGACGGCATCGTGCCGCCGACGCTCAACCTCGACAACCCGTCGCCTTCCTGCGACATCGACCTCGTCGCCAAGACCGCCAAGGAGCGCCGGGTCGACTACGTGTTGTCGAACTCGTTCGGGTTCGGCGGCACCAATGCCTCGCTGATCTTCAGCCATCCCGACCGCGCCGGATAGGCGCGACGCCGCGATATGCTGGCGTTTATTCGCATGCTGATCGGGTGCTTCGTCACCGCGGTGGCGATCGTCGCCGGGGCCGCGGGCGTGGCCTATTGGACCTATCAGGACGTCAACCAGCCCGGCCCGCTGCACGCGGCGCAGACCGTCGTCATCCCGCCGCACACCGGCATCTCCGAGATCGCGGCGCTGCTCCTCGACGACGGGGTGATCCGCCACGCACTGACCTTCAAGGTGGTCGCGGAACTGACCGGGCGGGGCGGCGCGCTGAAGGCCGGCGAATACGAATTTCCTGCCGGGGCGAGCGCGGTCCAGGTGATGGACACGATCGCGAGCGGGAAAACGGTCAAGCATCGCCTGACGGTCCGCGAAGGGCTGACCAGCGCGGAGGTCGTCGCGCTGCTGCGCGATGCGCCGCTGTTGGCCGGCGATGTGGCGACCACCCCGCCGGAAGGTTCGCTGCTGCCGGAAACTTATGTCTATAGCCGCGGCGACACGCGCCAGGGGGTGATCGACCGCATGCAGCAGGCGATGAAGGAGACGCTCGCGGCGGCCTGGGGCGAGCGGCGCAGCGATTTCACCCTGAGCAACCCGGAACAAGTGCTGGTGCTCGCCTCGATCATCGAAAAGGAAGCGAGCCGCGACGACGAGCGCGCGCATATCGCCGCGGTGTTCCTCAACCGCCTGCGGCTCGGGATGAAGCTGCAATCGGACCCGACGGTACGGTTCGTGCTGGCCGGGCACGGCGCGACCAAGTTCGACGGCTCGCTGACCCGGGCCGACCTCGAGGTCAATTCCCCCTACAACACCTATGTCGCGAAGGGCCTGCCGCCGGGGCCGATCTGCAACCCCGGCAAGGCGGCGCTGCACGACGCGGTGCGGCCCGAGCACAGCGACGATCTGTATTTCGTAGCCGACGGCAACGGCGGGCATGTCTTTGCGCGCACGCTCGCGGAGCACAACCGCAACGTCGCCGCCTATCTGCACGGGCAGGCCGCGGCCAACGCCGAGCAGACGCCGGCCAATCCGCCGCCCGGCAATCCGCCGACCGCCAATCCTCCGCCCGCCAGCCCCGCGCCCGCCAATCCGCCGCAAAGCGCGGCCGCTCCATCACAGGCGACGGCGGCGCCGGCGCCCGCGGCGCGGACCGCCGGTTCGGTGCCGCCGGCGCAGCATTGCCGGGCGAGCCCCGGTCACCCTTGCGTGGTGCGCTGAGGTTTCGCGATGACGGTCTCCAGCATGACCGGATTTTCCCGTGTCGAGGGTGAGGCCGCCGGCATCTCCTGGGCCTGGGAATTGAAGAGCGTCAACGGCCGCTCGCTCGACCTGCGGTTGCGGCTGGCGCCGGGCTATGACGGGCTGGAACCGGCGTTGCGCGCCGCGCTCGGCGGCCGGCTGCGGCGCGGCTCGATCAACGCCAACCTGACGGTCAACCGGCTGACGCCGCCGACCATCCGCATCAATCGCGAGATGCTGGGCCGGGTGCTGGCCCTGATCGGCGAATTGACCGGGGAGGTGGAGGCGGCGCCGCCGCGTCTCGATGGCCTGATCGGTCTGCGCGGCATCATCGAGACGGTGGAGGACGAGGCGGAGGATGTCGTCGAGGCCCGGCGGACCGCGCTGATCGCGGCGTGGAGCACCGCGCTCGACCGGCTCGCGGCGGCGCGCGCCGAGGAAGGCGCCCGGCTGGAGGCGGTGCTCCAGGCGCAACTCGCCGAATTGGCGGAGCTAGTCGCCGCGGCGTCGGCCTGCGCGGCGGCGCAGCCCGACGCGTTGCGCCGGCGCCTGGAGGAGTCGCTCGCGGCACTCGGCGAGCGCGCGCTCGGCATGCCGCAGGACCGCGTGGCGCAGGAGCTGGCGCTGCTGGTGTCGCGCGGCGATGTCCGCGAGGAGCTCGACCGCTTGCGCGCGCATCTCTCCCAGGCCGGCGAGCTGCTGGCGAAGGGCGAGGCGGTCGGCCGCCAGCTCGACTTCCTGTGCCAGGAGCTCAATCGCGAAGCCAATACGCTGTGCTCGAAATCGGCCGATATCGAGCTGACCCGTATCGGCCTGTCGCTCAAGGTCGCGGTCGAGCAGTTTCGCGAGCAGGTGCAGAACCTCGAATGAGCCCGCCGGCCACGCCTTCGACGATAAGCCGGCGCGGCTTTCTGTTGGTGCTGTCATCGCCTTCGGGCGCGGGCAAGACGACGATCACCCGGCGCCTGCTGGAGCGCGACCCAAGCCTGGCGCTGTCGGTCTCGGTGACGACGCGGCCGCCGCGGCCGAACGAGGTCGACGGCAGGGACTACCGCTTTATCGATCAGGCGGCATTCGACCGCATGGCCGCCGCCGGCGAATTGCTCGAATACGCCTCGGTCTTCGGCAATTGCTACGGCACGCCGCGCCGGCCGATCGAAGCGGTCATCGCTGCGGGGCGAGACATCGTCACCGACATCGACTGGCAAGGTACGCAGCAGGTCAAGGCCAGCCTGCGCGACGATCTGGTGACGATCTTCATCCTGCCGCCCGACATCGCGGCGCTCGAATCGCGGTTGCGCATGCGGGCGCAGGACAGCGACGAGGTCGTCGCCCGGCGGATGGCCAAATCCGCAGAGGAAATGAGCCACTGGCCGGAATATGATTACGTCATCATCAATGACGACCTCGAAGCCAGCGTCGGCCAGGCGCAAGCCATCGTCACAGCGGAGCGGCTCCGCCGCGATCGGTGGGTCGGGCTCGCCGAGTTCGTCACGCAGCTGCGCGGCGGATAGACCATGGCACTCCCCACCGATGCGAAGATCGACCTGCTGTTGTGCGACGGGGTCCGGCCCAACCCCGACGGCAAGCTGGACGTGGTCGGCCTCTACCCGGTCGGCGAGGTGAAGCTCGACCCGGCGGCGACACTGCCGGTCACGATCAACCTGACCTTTGTCTTTGTGCTGAAGGACGGCGACGGGTCGTTTTCCGCGGTCTTCCGGATCGTCGACCCGCTCGGCAAGGAACTGCACAAATTCGACGTGCCGGAATTCAAAAAACCGCCAAACCTCGCGCATGTGATGATACTCCCGGTCGGCCTCATCCCGGTCGTCCATGCCGGGAACTACGCGTTGTCGCTGGAGATCGGCGGCCAGCGCTACCGCCGCTCGGTGCGCATCTTTCAGTAGCGGTCTTCGAGCGCCCGGGCGACCGCGCAAAACTGCGGCACCGACAGCTCCTCGGCCCGTGCGGTGGCCGTGACCTCGGCCGCGGCGAGCAGGGCTTCCACCGGCACCCCCAGTGATTTAAGGCTCGACCGCAGCATCTTGCGGCGCTGGCCGAACGCGGCTGCGGTGACCCGTTCCAGCATTGCCTTGTCGGCCGGCGCGAGCGGCGCGGCGCGCGGCAGCAGGCGCACCACGCTCGACGTCACTTTCGGCGGCGGCGTGAACGTGCGCGGCGGGATGTCGAACAGGATGCGGACCTCGCACAGCCACTGCGTCAGCACCGAGAGCCGCCCGTAGGCGGCGCTGCGCGGCGCCGCGGCGAGGCGCTCGGCGACCTCGCGCTGGAACATCAGCGTCAGGCTGTCATACGCGGTGACCCGGCCGAGCCAGCGCAGCAGCAGCGCCGTGGCGATGTTGTAGGGGAGGTTGGCGACAATGCGGCGCGGCGCTTCGCCGAGAGAGGCGGTGTCGAGGGTCAGCGCATCGCCCTCAATCACCTCGAGCCGGCCGGGGCAGCGTGCCGCCAGATCGGCCAGCGCGGCGACGCAGCGCGGGTCTCGCTCCACCGCGATCACGCGGCGCGCGCCTGCGTCGAGCAGGGCGCGGGTCAGCCCGCCGGGGCCGGGGCCGATTTCGATGGTCGTGCCGTGTTCGAGCGGGCCGGCGGCGCGGGCGATGCGGCGGGTCAGGTTGAGGTCGAGCAGGAAGTTCTGCCCGAGGCTCTTGCGCGCGGCGATGCCGTGATGCGCGATCACCTCCCGCAGCGGCGGGAGGCCGGGCGGAGACGCGTCGCTCAGCTTGCGCCGCGCCGCGCCGCCATGGCCGCCGCAAGGCGCAGCGCGGCGATCAGGCTGTCGGGTCGCGCCACACCCCGGCCGGCGATGTCGAACGCGGTGCCGTGATCGGGCGATGTGCGGATAAACGGCAGGCCCAGCGTGACGTTGACCGCGCCGTCGAAATCGAGCGTTTTGATCGGGATCAGCGCTTGGTCGTGATACATGCACAGCGCCGCGTCGTAGCCGCGCCGCGCCGCCGCGTGGAACATGGTGTCGGCGGCGAGCGGGCCGCGCGCGTCGATGCCGTCGGCGCGCAACGCCGCGATCGCCGGCGCGACGATGTCGATGTCCTCGCGGCCGAGCCCGCCCGATTCGCCGGCATGCGGGTTGAGGCCGGCGACGGCGATGACCGGCCGGGCAATGCCGAAATCCCGCCGCAGCGCCGCGTGCGTCACGCGCCCGGCATGGACGATGCCGGCGGTGGTCAGCGCATCGACGACGTCGCGCAGTGCGAGATGGATCGTCACCGGGACGACGCGCAGGTCGCGGCCGGCCAGCATCATCACCGCCGGTTCCTTGGCGCCCGACAATTCGCCCAGGTACTCGGTGTGGCCGGGATGGCGAAACCCGGCGCGATACAGGGCATCCTTGTTGATCGGGTTGGTGACGAGCGCCGCCGCGCGGCCGGCCTGCACATCCCGCACCGCCGTCTCGATCGCCCGCAGCACCAGCTTTTGGTCGGACGGTTCGGGCCGCCCCGGCTCGCCGACCGCGCCGTCGCCCAGCGGCAGCACCGGCAACGCGCCGGCAAAAGCCGCTTTGGCCTCACCGCGCTCGCCGATCGTGCGGATCGGAACGTCCCAGCCGAGCCGACCGGCGAGCCGCGCCAGCCGGTCGGGGTCGTCGATCAGGTAGAAGACGGGGATGCCTTCGGCGCGGCGCAGCCAGGCCTGGAGGGCGATTTCGCCGCCGATCCCGGCGGGCTCGCCCATCGTCAAGGCGAGCGGCAGCGGCATCCGCTAGATCCTCACATCGACATAGGCGACGCGGCGCAGATCACGCAGATAGCGCCGCGCGACGGTATCGAGCTTCTGGCGCAACAGCGATTCGAACACCTCCTCGCGGGTCGGTTCGGCGTTCTTCGCCGCGGCCTGGGTCTGCTTCGAGCAGAGCATCACGACACCGATGCCGTTGCGCTGCAGGATCGGCTGCGACGCCTCGTTCGGCGACAATTTGTTCAGCAGGTCGCGCATCTGCGGCGTCATGTTGTTGCCGCTGACCTGGCCCTCGCTGGAAAACTGCGGCGCCTTCGCCTTGCCGATCTTCAACAGCTCCGGGCAGCTTTTGGCGCCCGCGCGCAGGCTCATCACCTCGGCGGCCGCGGCGCGTTTGGCGGCTTCGTTGGCGTTGGGCGGCAGCGGCACGACGACCTGCACGACGTCGTAAACGGTTTGCGACTGACCGCTGCCGCTGGTGCCGTTGCGCCGGTCGAGCACCAGCAGCAGGTAATAGCCGCCATTCGTCCGGATCGGCGGCGACAGCTCCCCCGGTTTCATCGGCGCCACCGCCTTGGCGAGCTCCGGCGGGAGCTGGTCGGCGCGCATCCATCCCATGTCGCCGCCGACCGCCGCGGTTGCCGATTGCGAGAATTGCTGGGCAATCGCCGAGAACCGGGCGCCCTGCCGCATCTGTTGGGTCAGCTTTTCGGCCAGCGCGCGAACTTCGGCGTCCTGCGACGGGTTGTCGACGGCGAGGAAGATCTCGGCGATCCGGCTCTGCGGCTCGTTTGCGTGTTCCTTAAGGCGCTTCATCGCCTCGTCGACTTCTTCGTCCGAAATTTCGGTCGTCTCCGACGCCTTGCGCCGCACCAGCTTGGCCCAGACGACCGACGCCGTGACCTGGCTGATCAGCGAGCTGCGGTCGATGCCGCGCGCCTTGAGGAAGGTCGTCAGCTGGCCGGTCTGCATGTTGTTCTGTTTTTCGATCTGGCTCAGCGCGTTGTTGATCTCGTCGTCGGTGGCGACGATGTTTTGCTTCTTCGCCTCTTGCAGCTGCAATTTTTCGTCGACCAGCGAGCGCAGCACCTGCGCCTCGGTGCGGTGCCGGGCTTCCGGCGTGTCCGGGATGTTCGACGACAGCAACACCATGCGCAGCCGCGAGATTAGGTCATAGACCGAGATCACCTCGTCGTTGACCACGGCGGCGATCTTCATTTCGGGAACCGGCGATCCCGAAGGCGATCCTTCCGGTCCGCGCTGCACGGGCGCGCGGCCGGCCGAACGAGCACTCGGCACGGAGGCGCAGACAATCGCGACCACCAGCAGCAACGCGCCGGTAAAACGCCATGCCCGCATCGCCGATCCCTGAACCTGCCCGAAAATCCGCCGCAGTCTACACGCGGCCGGCTTCCCTGTCGCCGCGTCGTTTCGCACCGCGGCCGGCCTAGCCGCCGGGCGAGACCGAGAGCACACTGCCGCCGATTTCGCCGATATTCTTGAACACGACGCTGAGCAGCACGCTGTAGCCCGGCGTCACGTCGCCGTTGCGGATGCCCGATTGCTGCACGGTCGCGATAAAGCCCATGCATTCGTCCTGGTACAGCGCCGACAGGCTGGCGTTGAGGCTGGCGCTGTTCGATTGCGCCTGACTGACGCCGTTCACGATGTTCTGGGAGTTCGTCAGGTTGAGCGTCTCGGCCCCGACCAGCGACCAGTATTGCGACAGCTTGACGGTAGCGTTGAAGTTGAGCTGCTGCCGCTTGCCGTAAAGGATCGTCTGGCCGCTGCCGGGCACGGTGATCACGTCGTTCGGCTGTTCGGCCGGGATCAGGAGATACCCGGTCGATGCGCGAATGATGCCTGTGCCGGCGGTGACCGAGACTTCTTGCAGGCGGTTGCTCAGCGTCGATTTGTCGAGCCGGAAATGATAGACGAGGTCGAGCCAGTTGCTCGGCGCCAGCGACAGGCGGCCGACGACATCGGACAGGCGCGTGTCGATGCCGCTGCCCGGCGGGACGAACGAATTGGTCTCGGCGCGGTAGCTCTGGCCGATCAGAAAGCGGTAGCTGCCGCCGTTGGCGGTGTAAGCGCCGAGGTTGATGCCGTAATCGACGCGCTGACCGGTATCGAGCAGGTCGTATCCCTGCATGCGATCGGGCCGGAACAGGTCCGAGTCGCGGAACTCGTACCCCAGGCTGTCTTCGTTCGGGATGATAAAGCGGTTGCCGCCGTTGGGGCCGATAAAGGTCGCCACGGTGGGCTGGATGAGATAGGTCAACGCAGTGCTGCGGTTGACGATCGGGTAATCCCAGGTCAGCCCAAGCTGCGGAAAGATGCGGCCGGTGACGAAGTCGTACGGCGCATGCACCGCCGCCGGCAGGCCGTTTTGCGGGAAATAGACGCTGGGCAGGTCGGGGTTCGACAGGTTGCTCAGGCTGTCGACCGAGTAGCCGTCGCCGCGGACCCGCGCCTGGAGTTTGTACTCGCCGCCGATGCCGTCATAGAACATCCGGCTCCAGTCCGCGCCGACCGAGAGCCGCCTGGTGTTGGTGCCGACTTCGCGGACGATGTTGAGCAGGTTGGTGTTGACCTGGAGCGTGCCGCCGATGCTGTCGGGCTGGAGCACCCAGTCGCGATTGACGACGGGCAGGACGATCGGCTGGGTCGAATCGCCCAGCCCCGGGGTCATCGGCTGGAACAGATAGGTGTTGACGTCGAGCGACCCATCGGTCGGGAAGCCTTCAAGATAGGCCCGGGTGATCTCGGTGTTGAGCAGCGGCGTCGCAAAGCTGAACCGCTGCAGGTAGGTCTGGTCCGAGACACGCTGCAGCTGGAAGCCGGTGCGATAGGTGTCGTCGATGTCGTATTCGCCGCTCGCGTTGACGTGCCAGCGGAAAGCGTCCTTGACGTTCGCATCGTCGAGGTTGCCGACATTGCTGTAGTTGATGCTGCCGAGCGCCTCGAAGGTGCCGCTGGAAAAGCGCTGGCGATAATCGGCCGCCAGCACCTGGCCCGCTTCGGTCGTGAAGCGCGGCGTCAGGGTCAGGTCGGCGTCCGGCCCGAGCACCAGGTAATAGGGCGTCGCGACGTGAAAGCCGATCGTGCTCGAGCCGCCAAAGCTCGGCATCAGAAACCCGCTCTGGCGTTTCACCGACGGGTCGGGGGCCGACATGTACGGCGTGTAAAACACCGGCCAGCCGTCGATCTCCATCGTCGCGTCGCGGAATTCGAGGCGCTTCAGCTCCTTGTCGTCGGTCATCTCGCGCGCCTTGAGCTGCCAGGCGGGAGGCGCCGAAGGGTTGTCCTTGCACAGGTCGCAGGGCGAATAGACCGCGCGCCGCATATCGAACAGGTTGCCGTTGGTCCGGCGCGCCGCGTTGGCCGCCAGCCGCGAGCGGTCGGCCAGCAGCATGCGCACATTGTCGGCGAACGCGTCGTTCATGCCGTTGCGCAGTTCCATGTACTCGGTGAACATCACCGAGCCGTCCGGCAGCATCAGGCTGACATGCCCCGACGCGGTCACCGTGTCGGTGCGCTGGTTGTAGGTCACGACATCGGCCAGCAGGATTTGCGTGCCCTGGGCCAGCTCGACATGCCCCTTGGCGACGGTCAGCGCGAGCTGGTCGTCGTATTGCACTTCATCCGCCTGGAAGGTGATCGGCGCGTTCTTGTTGGCGCCCTCCTTGCCGCCGAAGCTTTGCGGCGCCGCCGGCTGCGGCGCGATGAGGCCCCATCCCAAACCGAGCACGGCCGCCAGACCGATGGCGGAGACGGCCTTTCGCTGCGGGAGGTGGCGGGAGGGGCGGCGGCTCATCGGTGGGGTTTACCGGTTCCTGCGATCCGTCGTTGCCGTGTGCGCGACCGGCGAGTTTGCAGCAGCAATATCGCCTGCGCGCGGCTGCGTCATCATCCGTCTTCGAGATGGAGGAGCATCGAGACGCCAAAAATCAGGCTGACCCCGGTCGGCGTCCAGGCCGCGAGCAGCACCGGCAGCTTTGCCGAGAGCCCGAGGGCGAAGACGATGTTGGACATGAAATAAAGCACGAAACCGGCGGCGACGCCGCCGATGATCATCAGCGTGGCGCCGCCGCGCCGCTGCATCCGCAGGCTGAAGGTCGCGGCGACCAGCACCATGGCGCAGAACAGAAATGGCCTCGCCAGCAGGATGTTGAACTGCAGCCGGTGGCGCTGCGCGGAGAACCCGGATTGTTCGAGCAGCGAAATGAACCCCGGTAGCGACCAGAACGACATGGTGTCGGGCGAAGCGAGGCTTTCTTCGATGCGGTGCGTGGTGAACTTCGTGGCAAGGCGCAACTGCGGGATCTGCTCCGGCTGGTCGCCGCTCTCCCACCGCTTGCCGTCGTCGATGATCCAATACCCGTTATCGAGCTGCGCCGACCGCGCCTCGATGCGCGCGCGGTACTGATGCTGGCTGTTGAAGAAGAACAGCGTGACCTGGGTGAGCAGCAGCTCGGGCGCGATCATCTTGTTGCCGTGGATCACGACCTGCCCGCCGTTGGGATCGTTCTGCCGCAGCCACAATCCGGAATTGGACAGCGTCAGCTGCTCCGAGGCCTGCTTGAGGAAACGCGCATCGAGCTGCTCGTAGGTCGCCTCCATCTGCGAGGCGGCGGGGTTGAAGATGGTCACCGCGACGATGCCGGTGAGCAGCGCGACGAGCAGCGCCGGCGTCAGGAACTGCCAGACCGAAACGCCGGCCGCGCGCGCGACGACCAGCTCGTTGTTGCGGGTCAGCCGCCAGAACGCCAGCATCGTGCCGAACAGGACGGCGAAGGGCATGACCTCCTGCGCCGTGTGCGGCAGCTTCAACGCCGCCATCTCCAGCAGGACCCCGAGAGTGACGCTGCTTTTCGTCGCTCCGCGCCGCAGCAGCTCAATATAATCGATCAAAAAGCTGATGCTGAGCATGGCGCCGTAGACGCCGCAGAACCACGCGAAGAATTGGCGCGCAATATAGGCCGAGAGCGTCTTGGCGAGCAGCACCGATCACGGTTCCCCTTCGGCCGCGAACCTCACCGCGCCGCGGCCGGGCGCAGGGAGAGGCGGCGGAAGCTGAACCTTATGCCACGGTGCGAAAGGATGCCAAGACCGACCAGGAAGGGCAGCAGGTCGATGACATAGCCGATGGCGATCGCCGCGGTAAACCGTCCCTCGATGTTCTTGACGGCCAGGTCCAGCGACTGAAAGACCAGCGCACAGAGCACGGCGACGAGCACCCGCTTGAGTTGGCCGCGGCGGTTGAACTCGCCCGGCAGCAGGCAGGCCAGCGGGATGATCGCGAAGCTGAACGCCGTCAGCGGAATCGCCAGCCGCTCGTTGGCCTCGACGAGGTAGGCGTCGCGGGTCCCCGCGTCGATCCCCTCGGCCGGGAAGAACAGCTCCGGCAGAAAGCGTTCCTGCGCCTCGCGGGTGCGCGCTTCCGAGGCGGTGGCGTCGCGCATCATGTCGAGATCGAGCACGTACCGGTCGAAGGTCAGGACCGACAGCTTGCCGGTGTCGCGGTCGTATTGCTGGCGGTCGCCGTTGATCATGATGATCCGCGGCGCGCCACCGCTATCGGCGAAGGCTCCACGCTCCGCGAGGACGGTGACGGGATGCTTCGGGTCCCGCTCGTCGTTGATCATCAGGCCGATGACTTCGCCGCGCTCGTTGCGGCTGCCGATGTAGATCGTCAGCTTGTCGGAAATCGTCGTGAACGCGCCTTCCTGGAGCAGGCTCGACACGAAGCGGTTGCGGATTTCGAACTGCAGGTCCTTGAACAGGCGGTTCGATGCCGGCAGCAGATAGACCGACAGCACCATCAGCACGACCCAGGCGATCGCCGCGAGCTCCAACACCGGCTTGGCGAGCGCCATCGGGCTCATGCCCGCCGCCCGCATCACGATGAGCTCGCTTTCGCTGGTCAGCTTGTTGAAGACGAAGAGGACGGCGATGAACGCGCCGATCGGCAGGACGATGTCGAGAAAGCGCGGCAGGATCAGCATCGCCAGATAGAGGAACACCTCCGCCGACAGGCCGCGGTTGACGATCAGGTCGACCAGCTTCAGCGACTGGGCCAGCCAAACCGCGGCGGTCAGTGCGCCGGTCACGAAAAGCATGACGCTGAGGCATTGCCGCAGGATGTAGCGGTTCAGCCCCAGCATGTACCGGTCGAGCGCGAGCATCGGCCGGGATCATAGGGGCGCGGCGCTGCCGCGACCAATCACTTTGCGTCGCAGCAAAACAGCCCGCCGTAGACCGCCGTCGGGGACGGCGGCGTCTCTCCCTCGTTGACTCGCGGCGATGCTGCGTCTATCGCGCATGTCGTGCTTCTTTGCGATCGAGCCGGGCGATGAAGATCAGTTTCTCCGAATTCGAGCTGCCGCGTTCGGGCGCCGTCGTGGTCGGCGTGTGGGAAGGCGGCGAATTGACCGCGCCGGCCCGACAACTCGACGAGGCGAGCGGCGGCGCGTTGACCCGCGCGCTCGCCGCGTCGCCGAAATTCGGCGGCAAGCGCAGCGAGCTCGTCCCCGTCGTCGCGCCGCCCAACCTGTCGGCCAGCCGCGTCGTGCTGGCGGGGCTCGGCAAAGCCGACAAGATCGACGCGCGCGGCTTGGAGGACCTTGCCGGCACGCTCGTCGCGCATCTCAACGGGGTCGGCGAAACCGCCGCGATCTTCGCGATCGATCTCGGCGGGGCCGGATCGCTCGCGCCCGGCGCCGTGGCGGCGCATCTCGCGCTCGGCGCCGCGCTGCGCGGCTACCGCTTCGACAAGTACCGCACCGCCGAAAAGCCCGAGCGCAAACCGTCGCTCGCCGCGCTGACCGTCGCCGGTCCCGCCGCGAGCGCGGCGCGGCGCGCCTACAAGGAACTCGCGGCGACGGCGGAGGCGGTCGCCTTTGCGCGCGACCTCGTGTCGGAGCCGGGGAATGTGATCTACCCCGAGACGCTCGCCGAACAGGCTGCGAGCCTCTCGGCCTCCGGGGTCGATGTCGAGATCCTCGACGAGGAGCGGATGCGGGCGCTGGGCATGGGTGCGCTGCTCGGCGTCGCGCAGGGCAGCATCCGGCCGCCGCGCCTGGTGGTGATGCGCTGGATGGGCGGTGCGGAGGGTGCCCCGCCGCTCGCCTTTATCGGCAAGGGGGTGACCTTCGACACCGGCGGCATCTCGATCAAGCCGGCCGGCGGCATGGGCGAGATGAAGTGGGACATGGCCGGCGCCGGCGTGGTGATCGGGCTGATGCGGCTGCTCGCGGCGCGCGCCGCCAAGGTCAACGCGGTCGGGATCGCCGGGCTGGTCGAGAACATGCCGTCGGGCTCGGCCATGCGGCCGGGCGACATCGTGACCTCGATGTCGGGACAGACGATCGAGGTGCTCAACACCGACGCCGAGGGCCGGCTGGTGCTCGCCGACGCGCTGTGGTACTGCCAGGACCGCTTCAAGCCGGCGCTGATGATCGACCTCGCGACCTTGACCGGCGCGATCATCGTCGCGCTCGGCCACGATCATGCCGGGCTGTTCGCCAATGACGACGCGCTGGCCGAGAAGCTGCTCGCCGCGGGCAAGGCGGTCGGCGAGAAGCTGTGGCGGCTGCCGCTCGACGAGACCTACGACAAGGCGATCGACAGCGACGCCGCCGACGTCAAGAACATCGCCGGCGACCGCGCCGCGGGCAGCATCATCGGCGCGCAGTTCGTGCAGCGCTTCGTCAACAAGGTGCCGTGGGCGCATCTCGACATCGCCGGCGTCGCCTGGTCGAAAAAAGACGCGCCGACCGTCCCCAAGGGCGCGACGGCCTTCGGCCTGCGGCTGCTCGACCGCTTTGTCGCCGACCATTACGAAACGTGATGGCCGAGGTCGGTTTCTATCACCTGCTGTCGACGCCGCTCGAGCGGGCGCTGCCGCGGCTGTTGGAGCGGGCGCTGGGGCAGGGGCATCGCGTCGTGGTGCAGGCCGGCTCCCCGGAGCGCGTCGAACACCTCAACGCGCTGCTGTGGACCTATGACGAGACCGGCTTCCTGCCGCATGGCTCGGCGCGCGACGGCAACGCGGCGATGCAGCCGATCTGGCTGACCCATCAGGCCGAGAACCCCAACGGCGCGTCGATCCTGTTTCTCGTCGACGGCGTCGCCGCCGACGACCTGTCGGCCTATGGCCGCTGCATCGACATGTTCGACGGCAACAATCCCGACGCCGTGGTCGCCGCGCGCACCCGCTGGCGCAGCTGCAGCGCCGCCGGCCACACCCTCACCTACTGGCAGCAAACCGGGAAGGGGTGGGAGAAGAAGGCTTGAGTGGATAATTTCGTGTATATGGTCCTTTCATACGAACATATGTAGTAATATACACTCTCCGCGGAAGGCGGAGAACCTTTTTGGTCCTCATGATGGCGGGAACGGGAAGCCTTCCGCGATCGTTTTACCGCCGAAGATTTTGCCCGGTTTTCCTACGGCACGCCGTAGCCGTCCCAAGACTATGCGTTCCGGAATTGGTCGGCGTATTCGCTGGCGCGACACGGACGGCATGATTTATGAGTGGGACTATCAGCACGGTACAGTCGAGCGCTATGACGCTCGAGGTCGGCATTTAGGCGAATATAATCCCGATACGGGAGAACAGATCGGCGGTCCCGATCCGACCCGAAGGGTTGAACCATGACGGTACGGCTACGCCATCAACTTACGGGCTACGACCGAGAGACCGACTTCGTCGGGGTTGAGTACGTCCTTGATCCTCCGTTGTTCAGCAAGATCCGCAAGCTTGTGAACGTCGATCCCGGCGATCCAGCGGCGGTGAGCGCCTATCCGATTGACGGCGCTCAGCTCCGCTCGATATCCGATCTGCTGGGCAAGCACTTGGATAATGACAAGTACGAGTTTTTCCTCGAACCGATCGGCCGTTAGCCCAGCCGGACGCATCGCCTAGGCGAAAGGCTGGGAGAAGAAGGCCTAGCGGCCGCGTAGCGATCGCTCCTCTACCCCCTTGGCCGCATTAAGGGCGCAGGAGGCGCGACGGGGGCGGGTGGAGCACCGGGGCCGGTGCACCGGCCGGAATAGAGGATGTCGCCGCCATTGCTGAATTGCGGGCCGGCCGGGGTCGGCGGGCCGGGCACGAAACGGCGCGTATCGACGACATAGCCGTCGGCGCACATGGCATGCGACTTCAGCGCCGCCACCAGCCAGCCCTGGCGGATGCGTTCGGCCTCGCCGTCGTCGTTCTCGGTCATCACCGTGCTGGTCGCGGCGCTGTAGAGAAAGGCGTTCGGGCCGGTCGCGGTAAAGCCTTCATGCCGGTCGGTACCGACGCATCCGGCCAGCGGGATCAGGCATAACAAAGCGAGCGCGCGCATCGGCCGTCTCTCCATTCAACTGCGCCGTCTTCTAATCCCCGATTCCGCGCCGCAGGGCAAGCCGCGCCGATGGCGGCCGCGTCGATCCGGCGCTATAAGGCCGCGCGCAACGGCTCGGGGGATCGCATGGCCACAAGACGAAAAGGCGGCGCCGTCGGGTTCCTGGCCGCCGCGCTGGTCCTCATCGCCTTCGCCGCGGCGGCGGAGGATGCAAAACCCGGCCGCGACGCGGGCGGCGGTGCGTCGCCGGCCCTGCCAGCGCATGTCGAGACACGGCATTCGGTCCAGCTCGGCCAGCGCAGCCTCGACTACCACGCCGTCGCCGAGACCGTCGACCTGACCAACGGCAAGGGCGAAAAGACCGCCTCGGTCTTTACCATCGCCTATCTCGTCGACCCGAAACCGGGGCAGGCGCGGCCGGTCGCGTTCTTCTTCAACGGCGGGCCCGGCGCCGCGTCGGTCTTCCTGCATCTCGGCGCGGTCGGCCCGCGCATCATGGAGCCGATGCCGAGCGGCGCGGTGCCGAACCCACCGGTGCGCATCGTCGACAACCCGGCCACCTGGCTGGACTTTACCGACCTGGTCTTTGTCGATCCGGTCGGCACCGGGTTCAGCCGCGGCGACGGCAAGGAAGACAACCCCGGCAAGCCGTTCTGGAACGTCAAATCCGACATCGATTCGCTCGATTCGGTGGTGCGGCTGTGGCTGACCAGACACGAGCGCTGGGGCAGCGCGGTTTGGCTGGTCGGCGAGAGCTATGGCGGGTTCCGCGTCGGCGCGATGGCCAAGAGCCTGGCGCGCGACGAAGGGGTCGTGCCGAGCGGGGTGATCATGATCTCGCCGGCGCTCGACACGGCGTTGCTCAATCCCAGCGCCGCCACATTGATCGCCGCGGCGATCGACCTGCCGAGTTATGCCGCGACCGTCGCCGCCTTTGCCCATGACGGCAAGTTCGACCCGGCGCCGGTCGAGCGTTATGCGCTGTCGGACTACCTGACCGGGTTCGCGGCGCTCAAGGGCGTGCCGCCGCCGGGCGATCCGTTTATCGCCAAAGTCGCCGCGACGATCGGCCTGCCCGAGGACATCGTGCGGCGAGAACGCGGATGGGTGGGCCATGACGTCTACGCGCACGAATTGCGGCGCGACCACAACGAGGTGCTGAGCCTCTACGATTCGACGGTCACGCGTTCGGCGGTGTCCAATCCGCGGGACCCGATCGCCGGCGACCCGATCCTCGACAATTCCATCGCCGCCTTCACCGCCGCCTTCAACATATACGCGCCGGCCGAGCTCGGCTATCGCACCGAGCTGCCGTACCGGGTCCTGCCGCATATCTCTTCGCAATGGAGTTTCGACGGCGCGCGCGAAGGGCAGGACGGGCTCGGGCTGTCGCTGTCCGGGCTGCAGACCGCGCTGACCGAGCATCCGGCGACCAAGCTGCTGATCGCCAACGGCCGCTACGATCTGGTGACGCCGTATTTCGCGTCGCGCTGGCTGATCGACCAGCTCAACATCCCCGCGCCGGTGCGCGACGCGATCCGCCTCAAGGTCTATGACGGCGGCCATATGATGTATCTGCGCGCCGCGTCGCGCGCCGCGCTGGCCGCCGACGCCCGCGCGCTGTTCGCGGCGCCTTAACGCCGAGGGCTTGCCGTCGCCATCATGCGGTCGAGCGCCGCGATGAGCGCGTCCGAAGCCTCGGCCCCGGCCTCGAGATGGCGCAGCGCCAGCGCCGCCGCCTCGATCGTCGACAGCGCGTCGCGCCGCGGCTCGCGCCGCAGCCGGCCGAGCCGCGCCGGATGCGGCGGGTCGAGCACCAGCCGGTGCAGCCTCAACAGCCAGGGGTTGCGCCACCACAACGTCTTCGCCTGGCTCCAGGTGCCGTCGAGCAGCACGATGCCGTGCAGCCCGGCGAGGATCGCCTGCGGCTCGGCGACGGGTTCGCCATGCCGGTCGAGCACGGCGAGTTCGCGCTTCTCGCCAGCCGGGTCGAGGCGCGCCGGGCCGAGATACAGCGCCCCCCAATGGCGCGGCTCGGCGGGCTCGCCGAGGACCCGTGCCAGCCCCGGCCAGGACAGGCCGACGGCGACCTTCGACCGGCGCAGCGCGCCGCCGACCAGCGGCGCGGTCGACAGCGGCTCGCGCCGCTCCTGCGGGTGCTGCAGGATCAGCACGAAGACGCGGTTGTCGATCTGCCCTTCCATCGCCGCACTATAGCCCCCGTCATGGCGGGCGGAGCGAGGCAATCGCGATCCGCGTCCGCTCCGTAAGAGATCGGCGCGCCGCGCGCCTCGCAATGACGAACGGGCCGGGATATCCTCGGCACGCCAATGACCTCCGGGACCCGTCAGATCCTCATCTCGCTGATCGTCGCCTGCGCGATGTTCATGCAGAACATGGATTCGACGGTGATTGCGACTGCCTTGCCGGTCATCGCCAAATCGCTCGGCGAGAGCCCGCTGCGGCTCAATGTGGCGATCACCTGTTACCTCTTGAGCCTTGCCGTCTTCGTGCCGATCAGCGGCTGGACCGCCGACCGCTTCGGCGCGCGCCGCGTGTTCAGCGCGGCGATCGTCGTGTTCGTGCTCGGCTCGATCGGCTGCGGCTTGTCGAGCTCGCTGTGGACGCTCGTGGTGTCGCGCATCGTCCAGGGGATGGGTGGGGCGATGATGGTGCCGGTCGGGCGGCTGGTGCTGCTCAAGACCGTGCCGCGTTCCGAGCTGGTGCGGGCGATGTCGTATGTCAGCCTGCCGGCGATGCTGGGCCCGGTGACCGGGCCGCCGCTCGGCGGCTTTATCGCGACCTACGGCTCGTGGCGCTGGATCTTCTTTATCAACATCCCGATCGGCATCATCGGCCTGGTGCTGATCAACCTGTTCATCGAGGATTTCCGCGAGACCGGCACGCGGCCGTTCGACATAAGCGGCTTTGTGCTGACCGGGATCGGCCTCGCCAGCCTTGCCTTCGGCTTTGAGACGATCGGCCGCGGCGCGGTGCCTGCGGCCTTGACGATCGGGCTGCTGGCGGCTGGCCTGGTGCTGATGACGCTCTATGTGCGGCATGCCAACCAGGCCGAATTTCCGGTCATCGACCTCTCGCTGATGAAGATCCCGACTTATGCCGCCGCCACCGTCGGCGGCTTTCTGTTCCGCATGGGGATGGGGGCGCTGCCGTTCCTGTTGCCGCTGATGCTGCAGCTCGGCTTCGGCCTGTCGGCGGTGAAATCGGGGATGCTGACCTTCGCCAGCGCCGCCGGGGCGATGACCATGAAGCTCGGCGTGCAGACCATTATCCGGACCCTCGGCTTCCGGCTGGTGATGTGCGGCAATGCCGTGATCAGCGCCGCTTTTCTGTTCGCCTATGCGTTTTTCACGCCGTCGACGCCGCATGCGGTGATTTTCCTGGCCCTGCTCGCCGGCGGGTTCTTCCGCTCGCTGCAGATGACCAGCATCAACTCGCTGTCCTACGCCGACGTGCCGCCGGCGATGCTGAGCCGCGCGACCAGCCTCACCAGCATGTGCCAGCAATTGTCGCAGGCGGTCGGGGTCGGGACCGGCGCGCTGCTGCTCTACATCTTTATCGCGATGCGGGGCGAGACCCAGCCGACGCCGCTCGATTTCTCCCTGGCCTTCACCACGGTGGGCTGTATCGGCCTCGCCTCGGTGGTGTTCTTTCTGCGCATCTCGCCCGACGCCGGCGCCGAGGTCAGCGGCCGCGGCAAGCTCGCCCGGTCCTAGCGCGAGTGACGCGATGCGCCTCCTGGCCTGGAACATCCGCCAGGGCGGCGGCACGCGGCTGGCCGGAATCTGCGACGCGCTGGCGCGGCACGAGGCCGACGTGCTGGTGCTGTCGGAATATCGCGGCGGCGACGCGGCGCGGCGGCTGTGCGAGGCGATCGGGCGGCTGGGCTATGCCCATCGCACCGCGCTGCGCCCGCCGCCGGGAAAGAGCGGCGTGCTGGTCGCCGCGCGGCGCCGTCTGCGCGCGCAGACGGCGCTCGACGCCACGCTGCCCGAGCCCTACCGGCTGATCGAGGTCGAGATCGGCCGGCTGTCGCTCTGTGCGGTCTATATGCCGAACCTGCTCGCCAAGGTGCCGTATTGGGAGGCGGTGGTGGCGCGGCTCACGGCAAAGGTCGAGCATCACGCGCTGGCGATCGGCGATTTCAACACTTGCCGCGCTTATGTCGACGAAGCCGGGGCGATCGACAAATGCGCGCATTTCATGGATCGCGTCGCCGAAATCGGCTTTTGCGACCTGTGGCGCCAGCGCTATCCCGACGGCCGCGAGTTCTCCTGGTACAGCCACCGCGGCAACGGCTTCCGCATCGACCACGCTTTCCTGTCGCGCGGCCTGGCGCGCCGCGCCGGGCCGGTGCGCTACTCGCATGACGAGCGGCTCGCCGGTCTCTCGGACCATTCCGTGCTGCTGCTCGACTTGCCGGGCTAGCCGAGCCCGCGCGCCTTCTTCACGTCGGGCGGGATGTCGTCTTTCCAGTTGCGGCCGGTGTCCCAGCCCCAGGAGCGGATTGCGTTGCGCTCCTGGATCATCGCCTCGATCTCGTCGTCGATCTCGGCAAGCGGCCGGTCGCCGTTGGCCTTTTCGAGGTAGAGCCGGTAGAGCCGGTCCCAGATCACGGTCAGCCGCTCGTTCTGCTCGGGGGTGAACGGCGGAAAGAAAGGTTCGGCCTCGGCCATGCCTGGCTCCGTCCGTTGCGACACGATGGCGGCGAGCCTAGGCGGCAACCGTTAGCAGCCTCTTAAAGCGCGGCTATTGGCCGTCGGCGGCGGCGACGGTCTCGCGCATGCCGAGCTGGCGGCGGATGAGCCGCGCGTAGAGGCCGTTGCGGGCGACCAGCTCGGCATGGTTGCCGGTCTCGACGACGCGCCCGCGGTCGAGCACCACGAGGAAATCGGCGTTACGCACCGTCGACAGCCGGTGGGCGATGACGATCGTCGTGCGCTCGCGCATCAGCGCGTCGAGCGCGCCGCGCACCTGCGCCTCGCTGACCGCGTCGAGATGCGAGGTCGCCTCGTCGAGCACCAGGGTCGGCGCATTCTTGAGAAAGGCGCGGGCGATCGCGACGCGCTGCCGCTGTCCGCCGGAGAGCTGCACACCGCGTTCGCCGACGCGGGTGTCGAGCCCCTCGGGCAGCGACATGATGAACTCGCTGAGCGCGGCCTGGTCGAGCGCGTGGTAGATCGCCTGGTCGTCCGCGTCGGGTCGGGCGAGGGCGACGTTGGCGCGCAGGCTGTCGTTGAACAGATAGGTGTCCTGCGACACGAGCGAGACGCGGCCGCGCAGATGGTCGAGCACGAAGTCGCGCAGATCGACGCCGTCAATCACGACACGCCCCGCGCTCGGGTCCCAGAACCGCAGCAGCAGGTTGGCGAGCGTCGATTTGCCAGCACCCGAGGGGCCGACGATGGCGACCGTGGCGCCGGCCGGGATATCGACCGTGACGCCCTGCAGCGCCGGCCGGCGGGCACCGGGATAGGCGAAATCGACCTCCTCGAAGCCGATCGCCGAGCCGCCGACCGGCGCCGGCGGCAGCAGCGTGCCGTCGACCACGGCCGGCTCCTCGTGGTGCACCGCATAGATGCGGCGGGTCGAGGCGATCGTGTCGGCAAGCTGGCGGCTCACCTGGGCGATCTCGGAGATCGGCAGGAACGACGACAGCGACAGCAAAATCAGCAAGGGCAGGGTGGTTGCCGCCAGGGTCCCCTGTGCGACCAGCATCGCGCCGACCATGGCCACCGCCAGCCCGCCGAGCCCGGTGCAGATTTCGAGCTGCGCGGTCTGCGCCGTCAGGTCGTGCAGCAGGCGCAGCCGCACGCTCTGGTAATTGGCGACCGCGGCCATAAAGCCTTCGCGCCGCCGCTCGACGGCCTGGAACGCGACGAGGTCGGACAGGCCCTGGATGGTCTCGGTCACGTAACCCGACAACAGGCCGAGCCGGTCGCGCGCCTGCGCGCCGAGCCAGTCGATCTTGCGGCGCAGCAGCCACGGCGTCAGCGCGGCGTAGAGGATGAACGGCAGGATCACCAGCGCGATCGGCCAGGCGACGCAGAACAGCGTCACCAGCACCGTCGCCGGCACCAGGATCGCCACCAGCGCCGGGGCGACCGTATGCGCGAAGAAATACTCGACGGTCTCGATGTCCTGCGCCGCGAGCGAGATCAGGTCGCCCGATCGCCGCCGCACCAGATAGGCCGGTGCCAGCGTGTCGAGCTTGCGGAACAGCTCGATGCGCATCTCGGCCAGCAGGCGGTAGGCGATGTCGTGCGCCAACCAGGATTCGACCCAGTGCAGTAGGCCGGCGGTCGGCGCCAGCAGGGCGAGCGCTAGCAGCAGATAGCCGAACGGGCTGCCGGTTTTCACCGCCGCCACCGCCAGCGCGCTGACCACGCCGACGCCGATAAACGCCGCGACCCGGGTGATGCCGGCGCCGACGACGACGGCGAACCTGTCGCGCCACGGGCGGATGATCTCGACCAGCGTCGCCAGCGTCCTGAACCAGCCGACCTGCGCCGCCTCGGCGGCCATCGCGGCCGGGGCCTCCTCGCCGAAATCGACCGCCTCGGCGGCTTCGGCACCGGCCAGCGGCGCGTCGTCGAGCAGGTCGAAATCGCCGCCGCGTTCCTCGGCCTGCGCGCCCATCAGCCGGCGATAGGGGCCGTCGCGGCGGATCAGCTCGGCATGCGTGCCTTCCTCGGCGATGCGGCCGTGGTCGAGCACCAGGATGCGGTCGGCGCCGATCACGCTCGACAGGCGGTGCGCCAGGATCAGCGTGGTGCGGCCCTGCGACAGGCGGTCGATCGCCTCCTGGATGACGGCCTCGTTCTCGGCATCGACCGAGGACAGCGCCTCGTCGAGGATCAGGATCGGCGCGTCGCGCAGCAGCGCGCGGGCGATCGCCAGCCGCTGGCGCTGCCCGCCGGACAGGTTGACGCCGCGCTCGCCGAGCATCGTGCGATAGCCCTGCGGCAGCGCGGTGATGAAGTCGTGCGCGTTGGCGTCGCGCGCCGCGGCGACGATCTCGGCATCGGTCGCGTCGGGGCGGCCGAGCCGCAGATTTTCTTCCACCGTGCCGTGGAACAGGTAGGTGTCCTGGTGCACCACGGCGATCTGGGCGCGCAGCACGTCGCCGCCAAGGTTGCGCAGGTCGACGCCGCCGATCCGCACCGCGCCCGATTGCGGGTCGAACAGCCGCAGCAGCAGCCGCGCGACCGACGATTTCCCGGAACCGCTCGGCCCCACGACACCGATCTTCTCACCCGCCGCGACGTGGAACGACAGCGCCTGATGCGCCGCGCGCCGCCCGCCGGGATAGGCGAAGGTGACGTTGTCGAATTCGATGGTCGGCGCCAACACCCCGCCTGGAATGCCCTCCCCGCCCTTGCGGGGGGAAAGCGAATTATGGGCCGGCACCAGCGGTTCGGCGTTGAGCAGCGCGGTGATGCCGGCCGCCGCCGACTGTCCGACCATGCCCTGGTGCAGCACCGAGCGCAGGTCGCGCAGCGGGCGGAAAATCTCGGTGCCGGCCATCAGCACGATCAGCAGCGCGGTGATGCTCATCTCGGCATGCGCGACGCGCCACACGCCGAGCCCGAGCGCGAGCGCCGCACCGCCGGCCACGCCGATATCGGTGATGCCGCGGGTCATGACGCTGGTCGACAGCACCCGCATCGTCGTGTTCGACAGCTCGCGCGCCCGCTCGGCGAGCCGGTTGCCGTAGGCGGTGCTCTGGCCGAACGCCTTCAGCGTCGGCAGGCCCTGCACCGCGTCGAGGAACTCCGAGCCGAACGCCTTCATCGCCGCCTGGCGCACGCGGTTGCGGCCGCTCTCGTGCTTGTTCCACGCGGTGGGGGCGATCAGCGTCGCCAGCGCGGCGATCAGCATCACGACCGCGACCGGCAGATCCCACCACATGATGAACAAAAAGATCGCGATCGGCGTCAGCGCGGCGACGCAGACCTGCGGCACGTATTGCCCGAAAAAGGTCTGCAGCTGCTCGACGCCGTCGACCACCGACAGCATCACCCCGCCGGTGCGCTCGCCGGCGAACCAGGCCGGGCCGAGCTCGGCGATCTTGTCGTAGAGTCGGCCGCGCAAATCGGTCTGGACTTGCGCCGCCGTCTGGTGCGCGATCACCGTCCGGTAATGGTCGAGGAGGCCGCGCAGCACCACCGCGGCGGCCACCCCCAGCGCGGCGACGGCGATCGCCAATGTGCCCGCACCGGCGAAGACCAGCGCGAGCATCATGCCGAGCAGGGTAAAGCGGGCGATGCCGAATGCCGCCGCGGCGAGCCCGACGCCGATCGACAGCGCGATCCGGCCGCGCAACCCGCGCGTCAGCCGCCACAGATAGCGGTCGAAATACATCTAGCGGACTTTCTCTTCCGAATGGGCGGCGCGCTGCCGGTCGTCGAGCGTGCGCGGGTCCTCGACATCGACCGTCAGATGCTCGGTGGGTCGCGGCGTCGCGGTGACGATGCTGACGCCGTCGGGCGCATGGAAGCGATGCCAGGCGCCTTGCGGCATGACGACGGTCATGCCGGCGGCGAGCCGATGCGTCTCGATCTTGCCGTCGACGATGATGTCGACGCTGGCGGCGCCGTCGACGACCTGCACCAGCTCGTCGCCGTTCGGGTGCCGCTCCCACGCGGCGCGGCCCGAAAATTTGGCGCTGTAGATATTGCCGTCGCGGTACGGCGCCAGCGTGACGAAGGCGCCGGTCGCCTTGCGCTCGGCCTCGGTCGATTCCGGCCGGCGGCCCTGCATCATCGGCATCTTGGCCAGCGTCGCCTTGAGATCGAGTATCGCGACCATGTTTCCTCCTTTGTCAGTCTACTCTGGCGGCGAGGCTGCCAGAAGTCGTCCACCCGTTGCCGCTCGCGTCGCCGCCAGTTTAGTGATACGAATAGCTGTCTGAAATCGATAATTTCGAGACATAGCGATACGGGATCGTATCATGGTCGCACTCGATGAAGCCGCCATTGCCGGCGTCGAATTCCGCCGCGGCCCCGAGGACCGGCGCGCCATGCCGGGGGCCGGCAATCTCGACTGGGATGATGTCCGGGTCTTTCTCGCGGTGGCGCGGCACGGTTCGCTCAGGGCGGCGGGCCGCGCGCTCGGCCTCAGTCAGCCGACGATCGGCCGGCGGCTTGCGGCGTTCGAAGCGACGTTCGGCGGCCCGACGCTGTTCGACCGCCTGCCCGAGGGGCTGCGCCTCAACGCCGCCGGCGAGCAGCTGATCCCGGCGGCGGAAGGCGTCGAGCGGGCGGCGCTGATGCTGGAGCGGCGGCGCGCCGCCGCTTCGCCGGCGCTGAGCGGCACGGTACGCGTCTCGGTGGGCGAATGGGCGGCCGGGTTCCTCGCGCGCTGCCTGTCGGGTCCGGGCACGCCGCTGCCCGACGGCATCACCCTGGAGCTGGTCGAGACGCGGCAGACCGCGAACCTGGCGCGGCGCGAGGCCGACCTCGCGGTGCGCCATCATCCGCCCGAAAGCGGCGATCTCTACATCGCCAAAGTCGGCACCTTCGCCGCCGCGGTCTATCGCCGGCGCGGCGCGAACGGCGCTGCCTGGGTCACCTATACCGAGGAGCAGGCGCATTACCCGACCGCGCGCTGGGTGCAGCAGCGGATCGAGGAGAGCCGCGGCACGGTGGCGCTGCGCGCGTCGACTGTGACGATGCAGCTCGCCGCTATCCGCGCCGGCAGCGGACGCGGCGTGCTGCCGTGCTTTGTCGGTGACGAGGACGGGTCGCTGGAACGGCTGACGCCGCCGGTGCCGGAGATCGCAGCGCATTATTCGGTGATCGTGCACCGCGACCTGCGCCGCGCCGCCTGCGTCCGGGCGGTGATCGACTGGGTCACGGCGGTGTTCGCCGAACAGCGCGACGCGCTCGCCGGCGCGCGCTAGGATCACCGAGGATCTACACGGGAGGAAAGCGATGGCCGATGCACCCCATATGCATCGTGTGCTGATCACCGGGGCCGGCGGCGGCATCGGCCGCGGGCTGCGCGAGACCTTGCGCGGCGTCTATCCGATCCTGCGGCTGTCCGACCGGGTGCCGATCGCGCCGGCGCGCGATGGCGAGGAGGTCGACCAGACCGAGCTCGCCGACATGGCGTCGGTCGAGCGCATGGTGCAGGGCTGTGACGGGATCATCCATCTCGGCGGCATCTCGGGCGAGAACAGCTGGGAGAAGATCCTCGAAGGCAACATCGTCGGGCTCTACAACACCTTCGAGGCGGCGCGGCGGGCCGGCGTCAAACGCATCGTCATGGCGACGTCGAACCACGCCGTCGGCTTCTACCCGCGCGCGCAGACCATCGACCACCTTGTCACCGTGCGCCCCGACAGCCGCTACGGCGTGTCCAAGGCGTTCAGCGAGGCGCTGGCCAGCCTCTATTCCGACAAGCACGGCATCGGGTTTCTCTGTGTGCGGATCGGCAATTACGGCACGCGGCCGATCGACAGCCGCCGCCTGTCGATCTGGGTCAGCCCGCGCGACCTGACCCAGCTCGTGCGCATCGGCCTCGAACACCCGGATGTGCGCTACGAGATCGTCTACGGCGTCTCGGACAACAAGCGCTCATGGTACGACAATGCCAACGCCTACCGCCTCGGCTACAAGCCGGAAGACGATTCCGAGCCGCAGGCCGCCCAGGTACTTTCCGCCGAGGCCGGCCAGCCGAAAAACCCGATCGCCGAGAAATACCAGGGCGGCACCTTCTGCGCCGAGGAATACGACGCGGAGAGCGAGCGGGTGCAGGGTGGATAGAGCGGAGCGAAATCCACCCCATCTCGCACGACGAGCGCAGTGATTTGAGGCTGCGCATTCTTCCTACGGAGGCGGAACATGCAGGGCGCAGAACAGCTCCGGATCGATGCAGCCGCAGCTTTGTTCGACTGTTTCGCCCGCGCGTTTGCGACATTCGATTCAGCGAATGTCGCCGAGCTATTCGCCGTCCCGACTGTCGGTCTTCGGAAGGACGGTTCGATCATCGCTCTATCGAATCGTGAAGATGTGGTGCGTTACTATCAAGCCGCTTTGGACAGCTATAATCACGCGGCTTGCCGGACTGCCCGCTGGTTGGACCTCGAAACGCATCCCATGGGCGCTCATGCCTTTTTGGCCACCGTAAGCTGGGAATTGCTGCGCGATGATGGGAGCGTGGCGCTGCGTTGGAGGCAGTCCTATTGCCTGAACTACCAAGGAGATCGGCCGAAAATCTTTGCCTCGGCCATGCATGGGGAGTGATCCGGCGCCTGATTGGCGCGATTTTGAATGTCACCGCGTCAGGCGCCGCATCGCCTGGTCGATGCCGGCGAGGGTCAGCGGGAACATGCGGCCGTCGACCAGCTGGTTGATCATGCCGATCGACATCGTGCCGCCCCAATATTTCTCCGGCACCGGGTTGAGCCACACCGCTTGCGGGTAATGACCGAGCAGGCGGCCCATCCATACCGCGCCGGCCTCGTCGTTCCAACGCTCGACGCTGCCGCCCGGCCGGTCGATCTCGTAAGGGCTCATGCTGGCGTCGCCGACCATCACCACCTTGTAGTGCGGGTCGTAGGTGCGCAGGATGTCCATCGTCGGGATCTGCTCGACATGGCGCCGGCGCGAATCCTTCCACACGCTCTCGTAAAGGCAGTTGTGGAAATAGAAATGCACGAGGTTCTTGAACTCGCCGCGCGCCGCCGAGAACAGCTCCTCGCAGACCCGGACATGGTCCTCCATCGACCCGCCGACATCGAGGAACAGCAACAGCTTCACCGCATTGTGCCGCTCGGGCACGAGCTTCAAATCGAGCCAGCCGGCGTTGTTGGCGGTGGATTTGATCGTGTCGGGCAGGTCGAGTTCGAGGTCCGCGCCGTCGCGCGCGAACTGGCGCAGCCGGCGCAGCGCGATCTTGATGTTGCGCGTGCCCAACTCGATCGTGTCGTCGAGGTTGCGGAACTCGCGCCGGTCCCAGATCTTGACCGCGCGCCGGTTCTTGCCCTCATGCTGGCCGATGCGCACGCCTTCGGGGTTGTAGCCATGCGCCCCGAACGGCGAGGTGCCGGCGGTGCCGATCCACTTCGCGCCGCCCTGGTGCCGGCCCTTCTGCTCGGCGAGCCGCTGGCGCAGCGTGTCCATCAGCTTTTCCCAGCCGCCCAGCGCCTCGATCTGGGCTTTCTCCTCCTCGGTCAGGTAGCGCTCGGCGAGTTTCCTGAGCCATTCCTCGGGCAGTTCGGTGACCGGGTCGGTCGGGGTTTCGAGACCCTTGAAGCACTGCCCGAACACCCGGTCGAAGCGGTCGAGATAGCGCTCGTCCTTGACCAGCGCCGCGCGCGACAGGAAATAGAATTCGTCGATGTCGAACGCCGCGACGCCTTCCCGCATCGCCTCCATCAGCGTCAGGTATTCGCGCAAACTCGCCGGCACCTTCGCCGCGCGCAGTTCGAGGAAGAAGGTGGTGAACATCGCGCTCCGCTTATTTCTCGGGTAGCCGCTTCAACTGTTCTAAGAATTGATCAGTATCAAGTTTCTCGTCCCAATAATCGATGATCGCCTGAAAATTCAATGAAATCCACTCGGTTACGAGACGCAAGTCGTCCGCGTTCAAACGACCGGCCACCACGCGGGGCGATGGTCGAATGGCGACTACCGCGGTGTTGTCGATGTTCATTTGCCGGCCATGAGTCATGTTTACTTTGACCCGCGCGTCATGACGAGCGTTCGACCGTGGGCTCGCCCATATGGACATCGGCA
This sequence comes from Allostellaceae bacterium, assembly GCA_035550515.1. Taxonomy (GTDB): domain Bacteria; phylum Pseudomonadota; class Alphaproteobacteria; order ATCC43930; family CGMCC-115725; genus DATARH01. The sequence continues at coordinate 48,300 of DASZOZ010000069.1, read as the reverse complement.
AGCCGGTCATGCGCGGAGAGAGGTTCGTCATGGCAAAAATATCCTCGGCCTCAACCGCTTCGATTGGTCCCGAGGCGAGATTGCCCGATCTCATGGATCTGCTCCTATAGGGGGCATCAGCCCCGCTCTCGCCGGTTCAGGAACGCCAGGCGTTCGAACAGGTGCACATCCTGCTCGTTCTTGAGCAGGGCGCCGTGCAGCGGCGGAATCAGTTTCTTGGGGTCGCGCTGGCGCAGGGTATCGGCGTCGATGTCCTCGACCAGCAGCAGCTTCAGCCAATCGAGCAACTCCGAGGTCGACGGCTTTTTCTTCAAGCCCGGCACCTCGCGCACGTCGAAGAAGACGGTCAGCGCCTCCTGCACGAGGTCCTGCTTCAGTCCGGGGAAATGCACTTCGACGATCTTTTCCATCGTCTCGCGGTCGGGGAAGCGGATGTAATGGAAGAAGCAGCGGCGCAGAAAAGCGTCGGGCAGCTCCTTCTCGTTGTTCGAGGTGATCATGACGATCGGCCGCTGCCTGGCGACGATCGTCTTGCGCAGCTCGTAGACGAAGAACTCCATGCGGTCGAGTTCGAGCAGCAGGTCGTTGGGGAACTCGATATCGGCCTTGTCGACCTCGTCGATCAGCAGCACCGGTGCGTCGTCCGCCGCGAACGCATCCCACAGCTTGCCGGGCTTGATGTAATTGGCGATGTCGTGCACCCGCTCGTCGCCGAGCTGTCCGTCGCGCAGCCGCGACACCGCGTCGTATTCGTAGAGGCCCTGCTGCGCCTTGGTGGTCGATTTGATATGCCAGGTGATGAGCTCGCGCCCGAGCCCCTTGGCGACCTCGTGGGCGAGGATGGTCTTGCCGGTGCCCGGCTCGCCCTTGATCAGCAGCGGCCGCTCCAGCGCGATGGCGGCGTTGACCGCGACTTGCAGGTCAGGCGTGGCGATGTAGGATTCGGTACCTTCGAAACGCTGCATGAGCCGGTAACTCGCTGTGGTGCCGCGCTTCACATACCGTGCGCGGCCGCGACTTACCAGCGCGGCTGAACATTGTCGGGTGGGTTGGCGCAGCGTAACCCACCGCGTGCGGGGCCTTGATGGGTTTCGCGAGGCTCAACCCATCTTACGGCGGCGGAAATTTCGTCAGGCGTGCTCGTGCGGGCGCGGGGCGACGGTGGCGGCAGGCGTGGCGCCAGGGGCCGGGGCGGTGACCTGAGCCGGCGTCGTCGTGGTCGCGGCGGTCTCGTCCTCTTCCTTCATGCCGGCCTTGAAGGCCTTGATGCCCTTGGCAAAATCACCCATCACCCGGGGCAGCTTGCCGGCGCCGAACAAGACCAGGACAATGGCCAGAACCACCAGCCAATGCATTATACTCATCGAACCCATCTCACGACCCCGGCAGCTGAAGTGCGTCTTCTATAGCAGATTTTGCGCCGCGCCGCGAATCGCGGCCTCTGGGCTTACAACCGGCGGCGCCCGCGCTACGACTTCGTGCCGTTTGCCCCTAAAGTCAAGCCTCGCCCAAGGAGGGCCTTTATGAGTTACGTCCCGCCTGCCGACCCCGCCGCCTGGGCGGAAGAGAAATCTTCCGCCTTCGACGCGGCCGCCCGTTTTGCCGCCGAGAACGAGGTCAAATGGAGCCGCGACCTCGCGGTCGAAATCCCGCGCCAGTTCGAGGAGCAGCCGCCGTGGAATGAGGTGCTCGGCCCGGTACGGTCGCGCGGCGGGCCGAACGGCCTCGTCCTGCGCGGCGGGCGGATCGTCGCGGAGTGGGGCGACACGCGGCAGATCGACCAGACCTTCAGCGTCGCCAAGAGCTACCTGTCGATCCTCGCCGGGCTCGCCGTCGACCGCGGCTTGATCCGCGACGTGCATGAGCCGGTGGCCCGCACCCCGGGGGTCGATTGGGGCGGTGACGGCGGGTTCGAGGGGCCGCATAACGGCAAGATCACCTGGCACCACCTGCTGCAGCAGACCTCCGAGTGGGAGGGCACGCTGTGGGACAAGCCGGACCTGATCGACCGCAACCGCGTCGCCGGCGGGGCCGGTTCGCGCGGCGCCAAGAAGGGGACGCACCGCGACCTGCGCGAGCCCGGCGGGTTCTGGGAATACAACGACGTCCGCATCAACCGGCTGAGCCTTGCGCTGTTGCGGGTGTGGCGGCGGGCGCTGCCCGACGTGTTCCGCGAGCTGGTGATGGACCCGATCGGCGCGTCGCGCGACTGGGAGTGGCGGGGCTATCGCAATTCGACGGCGCTGGTCGACGGCCGCGAGATCGAGTCGGTGGCCGGCGGCACGCATTGGGGCGGCGGCGTCTTTATCCATGCCCGCGACCAGGCCCGCATCGGCCTGTTGATGCTGCGCGGCGGTGTGTGGGGCGACAAGCGCATCCTGTCGGAGGAATGGATACGCCGCAGCCGCCAGCCCTGTGAGCTCTTTGCCAATTACGGCTATCTGTGGTGGCTCAACACCGAGCGGCGGCGCTATCCCGCCGCGTCCGCCGGCAGCTATTACGCGATGGGCGCCGGCGGCAACCTGACCTGGGTCGATCCCGAGCACGACCTGGTCGCGGTGCTGCGCTGGACCGATCCGGCCGCCGCCGACCGCTTCATGGGCCTGGTGACGGCGGCGGTGGGCTGAGCAGATCGGTTGCGCCAAACCCGTTGCGGCAAACTCGTTGCAGCCCGGCCGATTTGCGTTTACCCGTGGGGTCATGGCTGCCGGCAATATCGTCCAGGGCGCGCTGTTCACGGTCATGGTGGTGCGCGCCGCGTCGCTGCGCGATCCCGCCTTCGAAAGCGAATTGGCGCAGCAGATCGGCCGCAGCCCGCGCTTTTTCGAGAACGCGCCGGTAGTGCTCGACTTGCGGGGGGTCGAGAATTTTGGCGAAGCGGACGAATTCGAATCGGTCAGGGACAAGCTGCGCGCTCTGACCCTGACCCTGGTCGGGGTGCAGAACGCGCAGCCGCCGCAGCTCGAAGCCGCGAGCGCGGCCGGGCTGGCGAGCTTCGCCCCGACCTCGGGCGGCGGCCAGGCGCGCGCCGCACCCGCCGCGGCGCCGGCGGCGCCCAAGGCGCGGCTGGTCACCGAGCCGGTGCGCTCCGGCACGCAGGTCTATGCGCGCGGCAGCGACCTTATCGTCACCGCCGCGGTCAGTCCCGGCGCCGAACTGGTCGCCGACGGCAACATCCATGTCTACGGCGCGTTGCGCGGCCGGGCGCTGGCCGGCGCCAACGGCGACGCGACGGCGCGCATCTTCTGCACCCGGCTCGACGCGGAACTGATCAGCATCGCCGGGCGCTATCTCGTCAGCGAGCAACTGCCGGCGGACGTGCAATCGGCGCCGGTACAGGTGGCGCTTGTCGATGACCAGTTGACCATCACACGCAATTGACGCTCATCTAGCGGGGACAGCCGATCGGCTGTCGGGAACAAGAATTGCGCCGGCTGCGTAGGGCCTGAGGGGAGGCCATGTTGGCGAAGGTAATTGTGGTCACGTCCGGCAAGGGTGGCGTCGGGAAGACGACGACATCGGCCGCGTTCGCCGCCGGCCTGGCGCTGCGGGGCCATAAGACCGTCGTGATCGATTTCGACGTCGGCCTGAGGAACCTCGACCTGGTGATGGGGTGCGAGCGCCGCGTGGTGTTCGATTTCATCAACGTCATCAACGGCGACGCCAACCTCAACCAGGCGCTGATCAAGGACAAGCGGCACGACAATTTGTTCATCTTCCCGACCTCGCAGACGCGCGACAAGAACGCCCTGAAGCGCGAGGGCGTCGAACGGGTGATGGAGGAGCTGAAGCAGCAGTTCGAATACATCGTCTGCGACAGCCCGGCGGGCATCGAGCACGGCGCGATCACCGCGCTGTATTTCGCCGACAGCGCCGTCATCGTGACCAATCCGGAAGTCTCCTCGGTGCGCGACAGCGACCGGATCATCGGCATCCTCGCGTCGAAATCGCGGCGCGCCGAACGCAACGAGCCGCCGGTCGACGTGCATCTGCTGCTGACCCGCTACGATCCGGCCCGCGTCGCCAAGGGGGAGATGCTGGCGGTCGACGACGTGAAGGAGATTTTGTCGATCCCGCTGCTCGGCGTGATCCCGGAATCGGAGTCGGTGCTGCGGGCGTCGAATACCGGCACGCCGGTGGTGTTCGACGAGGAGAGCCCCGCGGGCCGGGCCTATGTCGACGCGGTCGCGCGGTTCCTCGGCGAGCAGCGCGAGATGCGCTTTCTCAAGGCCGAGCGGCGCAGCTTTTTCCGGGCATTGTTTGGCAGGGCGTAGCGCGCGATGGGGTTCCTCCGTTCACTGTTCCGGTCGAAGCCGACCAGCGCCTCGATCGCCAAGGAACGCCTCAAGATCGTGCTCGCGCACGAGCGCGCGAGCAACCGGGCGCCCGATTTCCTGCCGGTCCTGCAAAAAGAGCTGCTCGCCGTGGTCGGCCGCTATGTCGAGATCAGCGACGAGGGCATCCGGGTGACCCTCGGCGCCTCCGGCGACACCTCGACGCTCGAGATCAACATCGAGATCGAGGGCGGCAAGCTCAAAAAAGGCGGCTCCGGCCCCGCGCTCAGCGCCGCGGTGTAGCCTCCCGCCGTCCCGGCGAAGGCCGGGACCCACGCTTCAGCAGCCCGGGACACGGCCTTCACTGGCATGACGAGGATCGGTCGGCCGCAGCCATTCTTCGCGAACAATCGGGTCCGTTTCGCGCCGCAAGCGGTCGTTCCGCTCGCCTGCGGTGGTCATGTCGTCGGCCAACCGCGCAAACGCCCACACCGCCGCCGCCCGCACCAAAGGCGAAGCGTCGTCCAGCAGCGCCTGCGCCGTCTCCGCCAGCGCGGGGTCGCCGCTGTTGCCGATCGCGGTCAGCACGTTGCGCAGGAAGCGGTCGCGGCCGATGCGCTTGATCGAGGTGCCGGCGAACATGCGGCGAAAGGCGGCGTCATCGAGCCGGGCCAACGCGGCGAGGCGCGGTGCGGTCAGCTCGGCGCGCGGCAGGAAATCGGGTTCGGCGGCGGCGCGCGCGTATTTGTTCCAGGGGCAGGCCGCGAGGCAGTCGTCGCAGCCATAGATGCGGTTGCCGATCAGCGGCCGCAGCGCGGCCGGGATCATGCCTTTGTGCTCGATCGTCAGATACGAGATGCAGCGCCGCGCATCGAGCCGGTAGGGCGCGGGGAACGCGTGCGTCGGACAGGCGTCGAGACAGGCGCGGCACGAGCCGCAATGGTCGCTCTCCGCCGTGTCGGCGTCGAGCGCCAGGCTCAGATAGATTTCGCCGAGAAACAGCCAGGAGCCGAAGTCGCGCGACACCAGGTTGGTGTGCTTGCCTTGCCAGCCGAGACCCGCCTGCTGGGCGAGCGGCTTTTCCATGACCGGCGCGGTGTCGACAAACACCTTCAGTTCCCCCGGCCAGCGTTCGGCGATCCACCGGGCCAGCGCTTTCAGCCGCTTCTTGACGGTGTCGTGGTAGTCGCGGCCGCGCGCGTAGATCGAGACGATCCCGCTGTCGCTGTCGACCGGCTCGATCGCGGCGCCGTAATTCATCCCGAGGACGACGACGGTCTTCGCCTCCGGCCATAGCGCCTGCGGGTCGCCGCGCTGTTCGGCGCGCGCCGTCATCCAGCCCATCTCGCCGTGATAACCACGCGCGAGAAACTCGGCGAGGCCGGCGCGCGCCCCGGCGGTGAGTTTGGCGCCGGCGAAGCCGACCGCATCGAACCCGTACGCCAGCGCCTGCGCGCGGATCGCCTCGCGGATTGCCGCGCTCATGCCTATCCGCGCCCGCGATAGGGGGCGACCCCGGCATCTGGCAGGTACAACGCCGCCGGCATCTCGCCGGTCTGGTAGAACACGTCGATCGGGATGCCGCCGCGCGGGTACCAGTAGCCGCCGATGCGCAGCCATTTCGGCGCCATCGCCGCGATCAGCCGGCTGGCGACGGTCAGCGTGCAGTCCTCGTGGAACGCGCCGTGGTTGCGGAACGAACCGAGGAACAGTTTCAACGACTTGCTCTCGATCAGCGAATCCTGCGGCACATAATCGATGACGAGATGGGCGAAGTCCGGCTGCCCGGTCAGCGGACAGAGCGCGGTGAATTCCGGGCAGGTGAACCGCACCGCGTAGAGCACGCCGGGATGCGGGTTGGGCACGCATTCGAGCTTCGCCTTTTCCGGCGAGGCGGGAAGCCGCGTGCGCCGTCCCAGCAGCGTCACGCCCGGCGGCCGCTGGGCCTCCGTCACGGCGCTTCGAACTCCGCCAGCGTGCCGCTCATGATCGCCTTCCGCATCGCCGCCATCAGGTCGGCGTAATAGGTCAGATTGTGGGCGGTCAGCAGCATCGCGGCAAGAATTTCACCCGCTTTCACAAGATGATGCAGATAGGCACGGCTGAACCCGGTGCAAGCCGGGCAGCGGCAGTCCGGGTCGAGCGGCGCCGGGTCGTCGGCATGTCGCGCGTTGCGCAGGTTGAGCGTGCCCTGCCGGGTGAACGCTTGCGCGGTGCGGCCCGAGCGGGTCGGCAGCACGCAATCGAACATGTCGACGCCGCGCTTCACCGCGCCGACCAGGTCGGCCGGCTTGCCGACGCCCATCAGGTAGCGCGGCCGGTCCTCGGGCAGGAACGGCACCGTCGCCTCGACCATGGCGAACGTCGTTTCCTGGCCTTCGCCGATCGCCAGCCCGCCGATCGCGTGGCCGTCGAAGCCGATCTCGACGACCCGCCGTGCCGAGCGCTCGCGCAGATCGGCGTGCACTCCGCCCTGAACGATGCCGAAAACGCCGTGCCCGCCGCGCTCGACAAAGGCGCGCCGCGAGCGCTCGGCCCAGCGCATCGACAGTTCCATCGAGCGCTCGACCGCCTCGCGCTCGGCGGGGAAGGGAGTGCATTCGTCGAGCGTCATGGTGATGTCGGCGCCGAGCAGGCGCTGGATCTCGATCGAGCGCTCCGGCGTCAGCAGATGGCGGCTGCCGTCGAGATGCGAGCGGAAGGCGACGCCGTGCTCGCTGATCGTCCGCAGCCCGGCCAGTGACATGACCTGAAACCCGCCGCTGTCGGTAAGGATCGCGTGCGGCCAGTTCATGAATTTGTGCAATCCGCCCAGCGCCGCGACGCGTTCCGCGCCCGGCCGCAGCATCAGATGATAGGTATTGCCGAGCAGGATGCGCGCGCCGGTCGCGGCGACGCCCTCGGGGGTCATGGCCTTTACGGTGGCCGCGGTGCCGACCGGCATAAAGGTCGGCGTATCGACCACGCCGTGCGCCGTCGTCAGCCGTCCGCATCGTGCGGCGCCGTCGCGCGCGGTGACCTCGAAGCCGAGCGTCATCGGCCTTTCCCCGCCGGCGGGGGAGGGCCGGGGTGGGGGTGCGGTTCGATCAGGCAGGCATCGCCGTAGGAGAAGAACCGGTACCCGGCGGCGACCGCATGCGCATAGGCGGCCTTCATCCGGTCGAGCCCGGCCAGCGCCGCGACCAGCATGAACAAGGTCGACCGCGGCAGGTGGAAGTTGGTCAGCAGCAGGTCGACTGCCCGGAAGCGATAGCCGGGCAGGATGAACAGGCGCGTCTCGCCGGCAAAAGCCTGCACCTCACCGCTGTCCGCGGCGGCGCTTTCGAGCAGGCGCAGGCTGGTCGTGCCGATCGCGACGACACGACCGCCGCGCCCCTTGGCGGCGCGGATGCGGGCGGCGGTTTCGGCCGAGACGACGCCCCACTCGCCGTGCATGTGATGCTGGCGCGGGTCGTCGGTCTTGACCGGGACGAAGGTGCCCGGTCCGACATGCAGCGTCAGCGTCGCCCACGCGACGCCGCGCGCCTCGATGCGCTCGACCAGAGAGGGCGTGAAATGCAGTCCCGCGGTCGGCGCGGCGACCGCGCCGGGGTGGCGCGCGAACATCGTCTGGTAAGCCTCGCGGTCGCGCGCATCACCGCCGCGCGGCCGCTTGATGTAGGGCGGCAGCGGCATGGCGCCGTGTCGCGCCAGCGCCGCGGCGAAGGCCTCGCCCTCGCGGTCGAAACGCAGCTCGACCGCGCCGTCCGGCTGCTTGGCGACCACCTCGGCGGCGAAATCCGCCGCGAACGCGATGCGGTCGCCCGGGTGCAGCCGCCGCGCGCCCTTCGCGTATGCCTGCCAGGAGCCGGCGCCCCGGTCATGCGCCAAGGTGATCTCGACCGTCGCCGCGCCGCGCCGGCCGACCAGCCGCGCCGGGATCACCTTGGTGTCGTTGCATACCAGGAGGTCGCCCGGCCGCAATAAATCCGGCAGGTCGGCGATGCGGCGGTCCGCCACTGCGCCCGATGCCGGCACCACCAGCAGCCGCGCCGCGTCGCGCGGCTCGGCGGGCTGGTCGGCGATCAGCTCGCGCGGCAGGTCGAAGGCGAAATCGTCGAGATGCATCCGCGCAGCTTATACGCGCCGACGCGCGTTCGCACCGGTCCGCTCCCCCACCCGGCCACCCAAATCAGCATACTGTCGTTGGGTGGCCGGGTGGGGGAGCGGGCCGGTGCCGCAACCTCGCGCGGAGGCGCGAGCGCACTCGATCGACAGCCGAATTGCCATTTGCGCCGTAAACGGCGAACAATCCTGCACCGCAATTCGGGAGATGTGCCGATGGCTGCGCCGGCCGCAAGGATGACCGAACCGCCCAAAGCCGCGGGGCCGATGACCGGGGAGCGCTACATCGCCAGCCTCAAGGACGATCGCGCGGTGTGGATCGACGGCCGCCGCGTCGACGACGTGACGGCGCATCCGGCGTTCAAGGACATGGTGCACGAGCTCGCGCGGGTCTACGACCTGCAGAACACGCGGTACCGCGACGAGATGACGTGCATCTGTCCCGACAGCGGCAACCGCATCTCGGTGAGCTGGCTGTTCCCGCGCTCGGCGGAAGACCTCAGGAAAAAGCGCCGCAACAGCGAGTTGTGGAACGAGCTGACCTGGGGCCAGCTCGGCCGCAGCCCCGACATCCTGGCGCCCTACATCCTGTCGGCGCTGCACCTGAAACCCGAGTACAGCGCGGTCAAGCACCCGAAATGCGATTTCGGCGAGAACCTGCAGAAATATTACGAATACTGCCGCGACAACGACCTGTTCCTGACCCATGCGCTGGGCGACCCGCAGGTCGACCGCTCGCAGCAGACGCAGAACGAGCAGCGCAAGGTCGCCGAGGACACCGAGGTCGTGCTCCACGTGGTCGAGGAGACCGGCGAGGGCGTCGTCATCACCGGCGGCAAGCAGCTCTCGACCGCCGCGCCGCACAGCCACGAAGTCTACGTCTCGCTGTCGGCGACCTTCGCACAGCGCAACGACCCGCGCTGCGTGCTGGCCTTCGCCATCCCCAACGACACGCCGGGGCTCAAGATCCTCGCGCGCGAGCCCGTGTCGCGCTGGTTCGGCTCGTGGGGCCACCCGTTGCAGCGGCTCGACGAGCAGGACTGCATGCTGTTCTTCGACCGGGTGCTGGTGCCGTGGGACCGGCTGTTCATGCTCTACGACCCGACCCCGATGCTGAAGACGCTGGGCGCCGCCGGTCATCGCGTGCCGTTCAACTTTCTCGGCTGGGCCAATCTGTGCCGGGTCGAGGTGCGCATGCGGCTGATGACCGCGGTGGCGACGATGGTGGCCGAGGCGATCGGCGTCGTCGAATACCGCGAGGTCGCCGCCAAGCTTGGCGAGATGGCGACCTATTGCGAGATCTGGCGGCACGCGATGGAGGGCATCGAGCATGAGGCGCGTCCGACCTCGAGCGGGCAGTGGACCTTGGGTCCGGGCCGCGAGATGCATATCTGGTTCGCCCAGATCTCGGGCCGCATGGTCGAAATCCTGCGCGAAATCTGCGCCTCGGGGATCATCATGCAGCCGAGCGAGAACGACCTCGCCAGCCCCGATATCCGCCCCTATCTCGACAAGTACATGAAGGGGAAGGGCGTCGATGTCGAATACAAGTCGCGCCTGTTCCGCCTGGCGCACGACCTCGCCGCCTCGTCGTTCGGGCTGCGCCAGGACATCTACGAGTACTGGCACGGCGGCGACCCGGCGCGCAACCGCATCAACCTGCTGCGCAGCTTCGACCAGGACGCGATGAAGGGCCGCATCAAGGAGATGCTGGCGAAGCCGCTGCCCCACGGCGAGGTGCCGTAAGGTGGGTTAGCGCAGCGTAACCCACCGTCGCGTCATGCGTTGATGGGTTTCGCGCCGCTCAACCCATCCTATTTTTCGAGCAGTTTCGCGCCCGGCGGGGTCGGCACCGCGAAGACGTTCAGCGTCACCGAGACAAACGAGTAGTAGCCGATCAGCCCGGCCAGATCGACCACGCCCTTGTCGCCCCAACGGGCGCGCACGCGTTCGTAGACATCGTCGCCGACGCGGTGGTTCTGGTAGTAGGCATGCGCGAATTCGTAGACGAGCCGGTCGTCGGCATCGGCGAATTCGGGGGTGCGGCGTTCGGCGATCGCGTCGATCTGCGCCTGCGACAGCCCGGCCTGAAGGCCGAGCCGGACATGCGCGGCCCATTCGAACTGCGCCGTCCAGTAGCGCGCGGTGACGAGGATCGCGATCTCGGTCTGCTTTGGCGTGAACGGCGTGCCGAACCGGACATGCGCGCCGAGCTGGTGCGCATGGTCGGCGAGCCCGGGGCTCTTGAGCCAGACATGCACCGGCGGCGGCACCGCGCCGCGCGGCCCGGCGGCGCAGGCGTCCCAGACGCGCTTTTGTTCATCGTCGAGCTTGGCGGGGTCTTGCGGTTCATAGCGCGGCATTCGGGCGTCTCCGTTCTTGGCAGGTCTTGGTCGCGATCATACTGTGCGCGCCGGCAAGCGGAAGGGATGGCGATGCAGAAGCGACGGCTCGGCGGGCTGGAAGTCGGTGCGGTAGGGCTCGGCTGCGCGACGATGACGCCGTTCTACGGCGCGCCCGACCATGCGGAATCGCTCCGCGCCATCCGGCGGGCGCGCGAGCTCGGCGTCGACTTTCTCGACAGCTCGGACGCCTACGGCAACGGCCGCAACGAAGAGCTGATCGCCGAAGCCGTCGCCGGCCATCGCGACGATTACGTGATCGCCAGCAAGTTCGGCAACGTCCAGCTGCAAGGCGGCCCGCGCTTTGCCGACGGCCGCCCGGAATACGTCAAGGAATGCTGCGACAAGAGCCTGAAACGGCTGAAGACCGAGGTGATCGACCTCTATTACATCCACCGCGTCGACGCCGACGTGCCGATCGAGGACACCATCGGTGCGATGGCCGAGCTGAGAGCTGCCGGCAAGATCAAGCATCTCGGCATCTGCGAGGTGGGGGCGAACACCTTACGCCGTGCCCACAAGGTGCATCCGATCGCCGCGGTGCAGATCGAATACTCGCTGTGGAGCCGCGATGTCGAAACGGAAATCCTGCCGCTGTGCCGCGAGCTGGGCATCGGCTTTGTCGCCTACAGCCCGCTCGGCCGCGGTTTCCTGACCGGCACCGTGACGACGCTCGACACGCTGCGCGACGGCGACGCGCGCCGCCGCATGCCGCGCTTCCAGGGCGACAACCTCAGGCGCAACCTCCAGCTCGTCGAGGAGCTGAAGGCGCATGCCGCCGCGCTGGACTGCACCCCAGCGCAACTCGCGCTGGCCTGGTTGTTGTCGCGGGAAGATTTCGTCGTGCCGATCGCCGGCACCAGTCACGTGCGCTACCTCGAACAGAACGCGGCGGCCGCCGGCATCCAGCTCAACGCCGACACCGAGGACGCGCTGAACCACGTCTTCGCTCCCGGCGCCGCCGAGGGTTTGCGCTATCCGGAAGCGCATCTATCGCGGCTAGGGATTTGAGCGCGGCTCTGCGAACAGCGATCTTGAAACAAGCGCAGCGCCGGTCCAAACCAGGCGGCCGGCGGTGGTCGCGGCTTCCGGGGTCGCGGCTTCCGGAATGACGACGAGTAGGGGATCAGCACATGGAATTCGGCATGTTTCACGAGTTTCCGTCGATGCCGGGGCGCGGCGAGACGGAGATGTTCGACGAGGCGATGGAACAGGTCGACGGCGCCGAGCGCTGGGGGCTCGACGTCATGTGGCTCGCCGAAATCCATTTCGCGCCGGAACGCACCTATCTCGCCTCGCCGCTGGCGATCGCCAGCGCGATCGCCGCGCGCACCGAGCGCATGCGGATCGGCATCGCCGTCCAGGTGCTGCCGCTGTGCCACCCGCTGCGCCTGGCGGAGGAGGCGGCGACGGTCGACCAGGTCAGCAAGGGCCGGCTGATCTTCGGGGTCGGCCGCAGCGGCGTGGTCAGCACCTACGACGCCTATCAGGTGCCCTATGACGAGAGCCGCGACCGCTTCGCGGAAGTCCTCGATGTCGTCAAGGCGGCCTGGACCCAGCCCAAATTCAGCTATGCCGGCAAGTACCACAGCTTCCGCGATGTCGCCTGCGTGCCGCATCCCTATCGCGGCGAGCTGCCGGAAATCCGCGTCGCCGCCAGCACCCCCGACACCTTCCCGGCGATCGGCGGGCTCGGCTACCCGGTTTTCGCCAGCACCCGTCACGCGACCTGGAGCGATGTCGGCCCGCAGGTCGCCAGCTACCAGGACGGCTGGAAGGCGGCGGGCCGCGAGGGCAGGGGCCGGTCTTACGTCGGCGCGCCGATCTACATCGCCGAGACCGACCGGCGCGCCTATGACGAGGCGCGCGACAGCGTCGAATATTTCTACAAGCTGCAATACGAGCTGATCGCGGAATCGGCGCGCCGCTCCGGCCGGCAGAACTTTATCGACCGCGCCGAGAAGCTGCGCACGCTGACCTATGACGACGTGCTGCGCGACAACGTCATCGTCGGCTCGCCCGATACCGTCGCGAAACGCCTCGCGGATTTGCAGGAGCGGATCGGCTTCGACGGCGTCCTCGCCGAGCTGAATTGCGGCGGCCTCATCCCGCACGCGCGCGTCATGAACGCGCTGCGGCTGCTGTGCGAAGAGGTCAAGCCGCGGTTCCGGTGAGGCGACGCCGCCCGTCGACCCGCTGCGGCCGGTGGGGGTTGCCGCCCGTGCACGCCACGTCCATCATCGGCTGAAAATCGGTTTGTGAGGGCGAGGATGAAGTTCGGGTTGTTTGGCGGTGCGCGCACCGATCCCGGCGAGCAGGCGAGCGACAGCCGCATCTACACCGACTATATCGACTATATCCGCGAGGCCGAGCAGCTCGGCTTTCACAGCGTCTTTCTGGTCGAGCACCATTTCACCGGGTTCGGCCAGGTCTCGTCGACCTTGCAGTTCCTGACCTACCTTGCCGCCAAGACCTCGACGATGCGGCTCGGCACGGCGGTGCTGGTGCTGCCGTGGCACAACCCGGCGCTGCTCGCCGAGCAGGCGGCGACGCTCGACCTGCTCTCGAACGGCCGCTTCGATTTCGGCATCGGCAAAGGCTATCGCTGGGGCGAGTTCCACGGCTTCTGCATCCCGATGGAAGAGGCCGACGAACGCTATCGCGAGACCGTCGCCTTTCTGCGCAAGGCGTGGACCAGCGAAGGCCGCTTTTCGCATCACGGCAAATACTGGCACTACGAGGATGTCGTCATCGAGCCGGCGCCGGTGCAGAAGCCGCACCCGCCGCTCTGGGTCGGCGCGGCAAGCCCCGAATCGATCCGCTTTGCGGCGCAGCAGGGCTACAATCTGCTGCTCGGCCAGGGCGGCGGGCCGGAGACCGTCGCCGAGGGCGTGTCGATCTATCGCCGCGCCGTCGAGGAGCAGGGCAGGGCCTACGATTCCTCGATGGTCGGGTTGACGCGCGCGCTGCATATCGCGATGAACGACAGCGAGCGCGCGGCGGCGTTGGATTTGCGCGCCAAGTTCATGGCCCAGGTCGAGCAATTGTCGCTGTCGCCGATCGGGCAGCCGCCGACCCTCGGCCGCGCGCGCAAGCCGCTGTCCCAGGCCGAGCGGCACGCGCTGACCGAGCGCGACGCGCTGATCGGCAGGCCGGACGAGATCATCCGCCGCATCAAGCGGCTGCAGGACGGCGGCGTCGAATACATCATGGTCATCGACTTCGCCGGCCGGCTCGACCACCTGCGCCTCTTCGCCCGCGAGGTGATGCCGGCGTTCGCGTAGGGTGGGTCAGCAAAGCGTGACCCACCAAGCGGCGCAAAACGGCGATCATCACCCGAACGGGTGATGATCGCGCTGTCCGCCTCTCCTAGCGTGACGCAGCTTGCGCATACGGACGGCTACGCCCGCCCCGCGCGCAAGGACCGCCTGCGTGCCGCCGAGGCTTCGGATGTTCACCGCTATAGGGGCCGCCATCATTCCCGTGCTGTTTACCGCCGCGCTCGGATATGCCTGGGTGCGGGCAGGGCGGCCTCTCGACGGTGCGGTATTGACGCCGTTGGTGACGGAAGTGGGATCTCCGTGCCTGATCCTCGCGACCCTGCTCAAGGCGAAGATCGAACCTGCCGCATTCGCCTCGATGGCGCTGGCGGCGTTCATCGCCATCACCCTGTTCCTCACCGTCGGCGCCATCGCGCTGCGGACGTTCAGGCTGCGCATACGAACCTATTTGCCCTCGGTGGCCTTCCCCAATGCCGGCAATCTCGGATTGCCGTTATCGCTTTACGCTTTTGGTCCGAAAGGGTTGGCGTACGCGATCGTGTTCTTTGCCTTCAGCCAGGTCGGCAGCTTCACCATCGGGCAGGCGATCGCCGCGGGCCGCGCGAACTGGGTCGTGCTCGCGCGCATGCCGCTGATCTATGCCGTCGCCCTCGGCGTGGCGGCATCGACGCTGAACCTCGAACTGCCCGGCTGGCTGCGCAACTTCATCGCGCTGCTGGGCAACATGACGGTACCGCTGATGCTGCTGATGCTTGGTGCGTCGATCGCGCGGCTGCGGGTTGCGTCGCTCGGGCGCTCGCTGTGCGTTTCCGGATTGCGGATCGGCATCGGGCTTGCGGTCGGGGTCGGCGTGTCGACGGCGCTCGGCATGACCGGCGTTCCGAAAGCCGTGCTGGTCATGCAATGTGCGATGCCGGTGGCCATTTTCAGCTACGTCTTTGCGCAGCAATGGGGTAACGACCCGGAAGAAGTCGCCGGTCTTGTCGTCGTCTCCACTGCCGCGACGGTTTTTACTGCGCCGCTATTGCTGAACTTCCTGCTCGCGATGTAGGCGATGCTGCGCGAAGCCAGACCGCGCGTCTCCACTTTAGAAACGATAGGCGAGGCCCAGGGTGAACGTATGGGTCTGCGCCGACAGCCGATAGCGGTAGGTGTTGTCGAGCCCGGTGGTCGACGGTTGGAAGCCGAGCGTGTCGTCGACCGACGGGAAATAGGAAAAGCGGTATTCGCCGCGCAACAGCCAGTTGTCCCACAGCTTGGTCTCGAGCCCGCCGCCGACCGTAAAGCCGACCAGGGTCAGGTCGTGCGCGATCGGCGATTGCGGGCCGGGTGTGAAGCAATAGGCCGAATTGTCGGTCGGGCTGAGGCAGACCCCCGTGGTCTTGGCCTGCTGCAACGCCAGCCCGGCCTTGCCGTAGAGCAGCACGCCGGGCGCCACCAGATAGCCGCCGCGGCCGGTGATGTCGATGTCCCATTTGAGCCGCACCGCGGCCGTGTCATTGGGGCCGGGCGTGGGGAAAAACCCGCCGCAGCCGGGAGCGCAGCCCGGCAGGTAAGCCTTGTCCTGCGCGATGTTGCTCCAGCCGAAATCGATCTCCGGACCGAAGACCCAGGCGGCGTCCTGCCAGTTGAACCCGGCGTAGCCGCCGATCCTGGCGCCCGTGAGGTCGTAGCTGCGCGGCGACGAGCCGTCGACCGGGGTGAACGGCGTGAGCGCATCGCCGCCGCCGTTGAGCTGGGTCGCGGTCCAGGTCGCATCGCCCAGCTTGGCGCCGGCCGCGAAGCCGAGATAGGGCCCGCTCCAGTCGCCTGCCGCCGTTTGCGCCGCTGCCGGCTGCGCCACGGCGAGCGAGAGGGCGGCGAGCAGCCCGCTTGCGGCCCGGCGGAGGAGCGGCACGGCGGGGTCAGATATCGGCGTAGATATGCGTCTCGGCCTTGCCGCCGGGATGCGTGACGGCGCCCTTTTCGGCGTCCTGCACGGTCTGCGCGTATTTCCACAGCGTGCCGGCATTGTAGTCGGTGCGGCGTGGCGCCCACGCGGCTTTGCGCGCGGCGAGCTCGGCGTCGGAGAGCGCCACGTCGATGGTGCCCTTGACGGCGTCGATGGTGATCATGTCGCCGTCCTTGAGGAGGCCGATCGGCCCGCCGACCGCGGCTTCCGGCCCGACATGGCCGATGCAGAAGCCGTGGCTCGCGCCCGAGAAGCGGCCGTCGGTGATCAGCGCGACCTTCTCGCCCATGCCCTGGCCGACGAGCGCGCCGGTGGTCTGCAGCATCTCGCGCATGCCGGGGCCGCCCTTCGGCCCCTCGTAGCGGATGATGATGACGTCGCCTTCCTTGTAGGTGCGGTTGGTCACCGCCTGGAACGCGTCTTCCTCGCAGTCGAAGCAGCGCGCCGGCCCGGTGAACTGCAGCCGCGCCATGCCGGCGACCTTCACGATCGCCCCTTGCGGCGCGAGGTTGCCCTTGAGCACCACGACGCCGCCGGTCGGCGAGAACGGGTTCGACGTCGGGCGGATCACGTTCTGCCCGGTCGGGAGCCTCACGTCCTTGAGGTTCTCGGCGATGGTCTTGCCGGTGACGGTGATGCAGTCGCCGTGCAGATAGCCGCCGTCGAGCAGCGCCTTCATCAGCACCGGCACGCCGCCGATGTCGTAAAGGTCCTTCATCACGTATTCGCCGCCCGGCTTCAGATTGCCGATATAGGGCGTGCGCGCATAGATCTTGCCGACTTCGTGCAGGTCGAAGTCGATGCCCGCCTCGTTGGCGATCGCCGGCAGGTGCAGCCCGGAATTGGTCGAGCCGCCGGCCGCGGCGACGACCGCCGCCGCATTCTCCAGCGATTTGCGGGTGACGATGTCGCGCGGCCGCAGGTTGCGGCGGATCAGCTCCATGACCTGCTGTCCCGAGGCCTCGGCATAGGCGTCGCGCGAATCGTACGGCGCGGGCGCGCCAGCCGAGCCGGGCAAAGCGAGCCCGATCGCCTCCGAGACGCAGGCCATGGTGTTGGCAGTGAACAGCCCGCCGCACGACCCCGATGACGGGCAGGCGACGCATTCCAGCTCGTGCAGTTCCTCATCGGTCGCCAACTGGACGCTGTGCTTGCCGACCCATTCGTAGACGTCGCCGATCGTCACGTCGTGGCCCTGGAAGCGGCCCGGCATGATCGAGCCGCCATACATGAAGACGCTCGGCACGTTGAGCCGCACCATCGCCATCATCATGCCGGGCAGCGATTTGTCGCAGCCGGCCAACCCGACCAGCGCGTCATAGCAATGCCCGCGCATCGTCAACTCGACCGAATCGGCGATGATCTCGCGGCTGATCAGCGACGATTTCATCCCGGCATGGCCCATCGCGATGCCGTCGGTGACGGTGATCGTGGTGAACTCGCGCGGCGTGCCGTGCGCCGCGGCGACACCCTTCTTCGCCGCCTGCGCCTGGCGGGCGAGCGCGATGTTGCACGGCGCGGCCTCGTTCCAGGTGGTGGCGACGCCGACCAGCGGCTGGTCCTCGATCTGCTCGCGCGTCAGCCCCATCGAATAGAGGAAGGCGCGGTGCGGCGCGCGCTCCGGCCCGACCGTGACATGCCGGCTCGGCAGGCGTGATTTGTCGAACACGGGCTTGCGGACATCGTCGGGCATGCCGAACTCCTCTTTCAGGCGGCTTATGGCGAAATTCGAGGCAACCTAGCGGTGGCGTCCCGCCCGATCAATGCCGCAGCGCGCCGGCGGAGGGCCGGTCAGGCGTTGGCCTCGCCCGATAGCAGCTGATCCAGCTTTGCCGCGCGAAACGCAAGGAAGGCCGGAATGTGTGCCGGCGATCCGACAGGCGCGCACCAGTCGAACGCTTTCAGCGACCAGGCGGGGCCGGGCGCCGGACGGATCGAAATGCCCGGCGGCAGAAGATTGCTGAAATCGCCATAGAGTTCCGCGGCTCTACGCTGGAGCAAATTACGCAGCGGGAACGCGAAATCGGTCGGCCGGATCAACCCTTCCGGGATGTAGACGGTGTTGGTTGCACAGGTGAACAGGCCGAAGAGGCTGCGCCAGCGAGCGCCGGGCTCGTCCAAGGCGAATTCCTCGCTGCCCCGGTCCTTGTATTCCTTATGGTCGGCGAGATGCGCCAGCGCGAACCCATTCGGACCGGTCCGATCGTATTTTCTGCCGCGCAACGCAAAGCTCCAGATCTGCCTGGGGTACTCGTTGTCGTCGAGCGCGAGCGCGTCCGTCGGCAATCTTCCGATCCCAGTCTTGAGCTTGAATTGTGCAATCTCCCTTTGGCCGGCGTGTCGCCGCACGCCGGGAAATGCACAGGCCGATCCTTCCCACAGATAAAGCGACGGATCGAGGCCGCGGGCGGCAAGCCGTCTGCTCCAATCCGCGCGGTGCCGACAATTATCGTCGATGACTGCTTGGACGATATTCGGGTGCAGGAGACGGATATAGGGAGCGGTCAGCTTCGCGAGCCGCAGCAACTCGTCGTTGCTCGGCAAGGTCCAGTCCGGCCAGCCGGGCGCCGGCTGATGCGGACCGGGTCTTGCCGATGCACCGTTCTTCTGCCGGCTTCGGTACCAGGAAATACAGCGGAGCGTCGTATTGGCATCGGGAAATCTGCGCAGCACCTCGGCCAAGACGGCGGAGTTCGACAATCCTTGGCTGATGAGCAAGTTGGCAAGGCCACCGATCGTGTCGGGCACCCGCTCCTCCGACATGCAACGAGGCCCACAAGATCGCTCTCTTGCGTTAAGAACGCGTGTCGCCGCGAATAACGCGCCGCCTTTGTCGATCATTGCGATGACGGCGGGAGGTGCGGATGGATACGGATAGGGCGACGCGGTCGCCGGGCAGCTACGACAGCGTCATGCGCGTCATCCACTGGACGACGCTGCTGCTGGTCGCGGCGGTGTTTGTCGCGGTGTGGATCGCCGATCCCCGGCTTGTCGGCCGCGCCAACGCCGCGCTGATCGTCCAGATTCATCGGTCGCTCGGCTTGACCGTATGGGCGCTGACCGTTTTTCGCCTCGCGTGGCGCTGGCGGGCGCGCGTCCCCGCGCTGCCGGCCGATCTGCCGCGGATGCAGAAATGGGCGGCGCGGGCCAACGAGGCGCTGATTTACCTGCTGCTTCTCGTTCAACCGGTGGTGGGGCTGCTGTACAGCAATGCCTATGGCGTCCGTGTCGACCTGTTCCTGCTCGTGCCGCTGCCGCCGGCTGTCGCGCGCAATCTCCCGCTCGGCGAGCAACTGGGCGGTCTGCACGATTTTCTCGGCTATTCGCTGTTGGCGCTGGTCGGGGCGCATGCGGCGGCGGCCTTGTTCCATCACTTCATCCGGCAGGACGACGTGCTGAATGCGATGCTGCCTGCGCGTCTGCGCAATGCGGGGCGCGCGGTGTTTGCGCTCGGGCGGCCGAAACGGCAAACTTAGCGGCGCGACGAGCGGGAGGAGGCGGCCATGGCGACGGTGTTGGAGACGGCAGCGACACGGGTGCGGCCGACCGGCGCTGCGCTTGCCGCGGATGTCGACGGCGTCGACCTCGCCGGCCCGCTGCCGCCGGAGACGATGGCGGCGATCAAGCAGGCCTGGGGCGACCATCTCGTGCTGCGTTTCCGCGGCCAGCGCCTCTCCGACGACGACCTGCTGCGGTTCAGCCGGCAGTTCGGCGAGTTGGACTGGGCCCCGGTCGCGGCCAGCAACGACGCGCCGGAAGGCCGCGCCTACATCATGGTGGTGTCGAACGTGGTCGAGAACGGCCAGGCGATCGGCCAGCTCGGCGCCTATGAGGCGCTGTGGCACACCGACATGTCCTACATCGCCGAGCCGCCGATGGCGTCCGCGCTCTATTCCCTCGAAGCGCCGCCCTCCGGCGGCGATACCGGCTTTTGCAACATGTACGAGGCGCTCGCGACCTTGCCGGCCGAGCTGCGCCGCGCGATCGAGGGCAGGACCTGCATCCACGACGCCAGCCGCAACAGCGCCGGCGAGCTGCGCCGCGGCTATACGGATGCGCCGGATGCGACCAAGACCGTCGGGGCCGAGCACCCGATCATCCGCACCCACCCGGTAACCGGGCGCAAGGCGCTGTTTCTCGGCCGCCGCCGCAGCGCCTACATCCCCGGCCTGTCGCTCGCCGACAGCGAGGCGCTGCTCGACGCGCTGTGGGCGCACGCGACCCGAGACGAATTCACCTGGTACCAGCAATGGCGGGCCGGCGACCTGATCCTGTGGGACAACCGCTGCGTGATGCATCGGCGCGACGCCTTCGATCCGGCGACGCGGCGGGTGATGCACCGTACCCAGATCAAGGGCGACCGGCCGGTCTAGGCGGTTCCGCCCGCGGCTGCGGCGGCTTTGCCCTTGCGCTGCCGCGGTGAACTCGGCAAAACGGCGCGCCTTGGTCGTCGAACGCGGCGATGGGGGGAGGGGGCGATGCGGCTGCGGACGGGTCTTCCGTTGTTGTTGGTTCTGGCCGCGTGCTCGTCCACCCCGCCGGATTCGGCAAAGCTGACGCTGCGCAACACGCAGTTCGAGCATGTGAACGTGCAGGTCGTGATCACCCGCGGCGCCAATTGCGACGAACGGGGCCCCGATTTCGTCGGCTCGCAGGAGTTCGTGCTGCATCGCGACCAGACCAAGACGATCGTCGCGCCGAACGAGACCAGCATCTGCTGGCGGCGCGACCGCTATCCGACCAACCCGCATCCGGGCGAATGGTCCGGCTGGAGCCGGGCCATCCTGTTCCCCGGCAACGATTCGACGACCGACCTCTAGGCGCCGCCTCACCGGCGGGCGCGCTGCGTGCGATGCGGTATATCTCAGCCGGCTTGCCGGTCGGGATCACAGGGTGCGCGGCGATGAGGCTGGCTATCTTGCTTCCCTGCTACCAGGAGGAAGCGGCGATCGCGGAAACGGTGGCCGCGTTCGCCCGGGCGCGCCCCGATGCCGCGATCTATGTCTACGACAACAACTCGACCGACCGCACGGCCGAGCGCGCCGCGGCGGCCGGCGCCATCGTCCGGCGTGAGACGCGCCAGGGCAAAGGCAACGTGATCCGCCGCATGTTCGCCGATATCGAGGCGGACGTGTACGTCATGTCGGACGGCGACGCGACCTATGACGCCTCGCGGGTCGGCGAGCTGATCGACCTCGTCGTCGGCGAGAAATTCGACATGGTCGTCGCCGCGCGGGTGCCGCGCGACGCGACGGCGATGCGCGCCGGCCACGCCTTCGGCAACGCGCTGTTCAACCGCATCGCCGACTGGCTGTTCGGCGGCGAATTCACCGATATCTTCTCGGGTTATCGCGCGTTTTCGCGGCGTTTCGTCAAATCGCTGCCGATCACCACCGACGGGTTCGAGATCGAGACCGAGCTGACCGTGCACGCCATCGATCTGCGGGTGCCGGTGGCGGAGATCCCGCTGCCCTTCGGCCGGCGGCCGGAAGGCTCCGCCAGCAAGCTGCGCACCGCGCGGGACGGGCTGCGCATCCTCTGGGTGCTGTTCCTGCTGGCGAAGGAAGTCCGGCCGTTCAGCTTCTTCGCGTTCTGGGCGGCGCTCGCCGCGGCCGTGTCGCTGGTGCTGGCCTACCCGCTCCTGGTGACCTTTCTGGAGACCGGGCTGGTGCCGCGTCTGCCGACCGCGGTGCTGGCGACGGGGATGGCGCTGCTGGCTTTTCTCAGCCTCGGTTGCGGCATCGTGCTCGACAGCGTCTCGCGCGGCCGGCATGAGATGAAGCGTCTGCGCTACCTCGAAATCCCCGCGCCGGATTTCACCTGAAGCCCAGCGCTCACCGGCATGCTTCATGTCCTCGCCGAATACGGGTCGGTTGCCGTCGTGGCCGCGGCGCTGACCGGGCTCGGCACGCTGCCCGCGCGCTATCTCGACCGCCGGCTGTCGCCGCCGCGCCTGCTGCGCGCGCCGCTCCTGCTGGCGGCCGGCTGGGGTCTGGCCGCGTGGCTGTCGGCGCTCGCCGCGCTGGGTGATCTCGATCAGCGCTGGCTGGCGCGCGGGTTTCTGGTTGTGGGCCTGCTCTTGCTGGTGCCGTGGCGGCGCGGCGATCGGGCAGGACAGGTTCGCCTGCTGGGCGACCTCGTCCTACTCCTGGTGCTCGTCGCGCCGATGGCGCTGCTGGTCGCCGGCACGCCGGCGATGATGTACGACGAGTTCGCCCAATGGCTGCCCAACACGCGCTATCTCGTCGAGCACGGTCATTATTGGCGTTGGCCGGAATGGGTCGGGCTCACCAGCAAGCCGGGTTACCCGAACGCCTCCGCGGTGATCGCGCTGCTCGCGGCGCAACTGGCCGGGCCGGATGTCGAGGCGCCGTTCAAGACCTTCACCGTGGTGCTGCTCGGGGAATTCGGCGCGATGCTGGCGGCGCTGGCAGCGGCCCGGTGGCCGCCCGACGCGGCGCGCTTCCCGATCCGCGCCGCGTCGCTGGCCGGGCTGCTTGCCGGCGGTTGCGTGTTGGCGCTGGTCGATCCGTTTATCGACCCGCGCATCGCCTTCAGCGCCTATACCGACACCCCCAGCGCGCTCATTCTTGCGCTCGCCGTCATGGCCGCGGCTTACGGTATTGCCGCGGCACGCCACCAGGCCGAGCGCGCCGCCGCGGCCTGGTTCGCCTGGGCGGGTTTGCTGTCGCTGACGCTGGTCCTGCTGCGCACGACGAACCTGGTGCTCGTCGCGGCGCTCGTTGGCGGCAGCGGGCTGGTCCTCCTCGCGCTGCGTGCTGGATCGCCCCGCCGATGGCTGCGCTGGGCGGTGCTGTTCGGGGTGCCGCCGATCGCCGGCGACCTGGTGTGGAACGCGCATCTCTGGGCTGCGCATATCGGGCCGGACATCGCCCCGCGACCCTTCGCGCAGTGGCACTGGACGGCGCCGCTCACGGTGTTGCGGGCGCTCTTTGCCGATCGCCTGGCGGCGCATCCGCTGCTCGGCCCGGCCGCCCTGGCATTGCTCGTCGCGGCGCTGGCGGGAGGCGCGATGGTCTGGCGACGCCTCGGCGGCCGGCCGGATGACGCTTTGCCGCCGCCCCGGGTGGTCGTTGCCCTGTCCGGTATCGTCGGGGCCTGTTTCCTGGCGTTTCTGGCCTGGGCCTACATCGCCGTGTTCAGTTCGGAAGAGGTCGCCAATGCCGCATCGCTGTGGCGCTATGTCGGGCAGCTCGGTCCGATGGCGGCTGTGGCCGGAGGCTGTGCGGTCCTGGGCTTGCTGCCGCACCGCGGTCGGCGCGGTCGCGGGGCGCTGGCGGCTGCCGCGGCGGGCGCGGTTCTGCTGGGTGTTCTGCCGGTCGCGGGTCGCGGCTATTACCGCCTCGATTGCCGCTTCCCCGATGTCGTCGCGGCGCGCGCCGCGGTCGCGCGGCTGCATCCCGCGCTCGAACCGTTCGCGGCGCCGCCGCCGCATCCGGCACGGGTCGCCGTCGTGCATGCTGCGATGGGCGATTGGATGGCCTATGCGCTGGCCTTCGACATGCGCTGGCCGGCGTCGAACCAGCTTGTCCGCTACCGCGCCACGGACGAGCCCCTGGCGACGACCGAGGCCTGGGCCTGGGACCAGGGGCTCGACGCGCTCCTCGACTTCCGGCCGCTCGACCGGGCGAGGTTGCGCGCGCAGGGAATAGTGCCCTCGGTGCCGCTGCTGGGTCGCCCGGACGCCAGGGGCAGCGCGTGGCCGGTGCTGGCGACGACCGACCCGACGCCGTTGCCGCCATGTCGCGTCTGGGGACGCTAGACTGGGGACTGGGAGCGCTAGCGGTTGAACACCAGTCGGCGCGACAGCGTGAAGTTGAGCGAAAGCCCGCCGAGCGACCCGGCGGCGACCGCCAATGCCGGGTAGGCCCGGCAGACCGGCGCGAGACCGATCAGCAATGCGTAGATCGCGTAATTGGCCACCCCGCCGCCGAGGTTCGCGAGCAGATAGCGCAGCCATTCGCGCCATCTGCTGCCGCCGGAAGCGAATGTGTAGCGGCGATTGAGCCACCATCCGGCGCTTGCCGCGGCGGCATAGGACAGCACCCGGCCGAGGTAGAACCATCCCGGCATCACCGCGAGCACCGTCGTCAACACCCCGGCATCGACCAGGAAGGTGGCCGCGCCGACGCAGGCAAACCGCAGGAACTGTCCGGAAAGTGAGGTAATGCTCCGCTCCGCTGCCGGACGGCACGAGCCGGTATACGCCGCCGCGCTTCTTGCCGTAAGCTGGCCCTCGCCGATCCGCGCAACGCCAGGAGGATTCCATGCAGGTCATCAACGCAATCGCCAAAATCCTCAAGAAAGAGGGCGTGGAATGGCTGATCGGCTATCCCGTCAATCCGATCATCGAGGGCGCGGCGCAGGAGGACATCCGCACCATCATGGTGCGGCAGGAGCGCATCGGCCTGCATATGTGCGACGCGATCGCCAAGACCACCTCCGGCGACCAGATCGGCGTTTTCGTGATGCAGCACGGCCCGGGCACCGAGAACGCGTTCGGCGGCGTCGCCCAGTCCTTTGGCGACTCGACCCCGGTGGTCGTGCTGCCGGCCGGCTATGCGCGCAACATCAACCAGGTGCACCCCAACTTCAACGCCGCGCTCAACTTCCGGCACGTCACCAAGACATCGGAGCAGGTCACCGTCGCCGACGCGACGGTCGAGGCGTTGCGGCGCGCCTTCACCACCGTGCGGAACGGCCGCCCCGGCCCGGTGCTGGTCGAGTTTCCGACCGACATCCTGCGCTCGGAGGTCCCCGACGCGCTGGTCGACGAATACAAGCCGGCGCCGCGGCTCAAGAGCGGCCCCGACCCGCAATCGGTGTCGCAGATCGCCGAGGCGCTGGTCGCCGCGGAGCGGCCGGTCATCCATGCCGGCCAGGGCGTGCATTACGCAAAGGCCTGGCCGCAGCTCAAGGCGCTCGCCGAACTGCTGGAAGCCCCGGTGATGACGACGCTCGGCGGCAAGAGCGCGTTCCCCGAAAACCACCCGCTGTCATTGGGCTCGGGCGGCATCGGCATCGGCGAGCATCTGTGGCACTTCCTCAACAACGCCGACACGATCTTCGGCATCGGCTGCAGCTTTACCCGGACGAGCTTCGGCACCGCCATGCCGAAGGGCAAGAAGATCATCCACGCGACGCTCGACCCCTATGCGATCAACAAGGACGTGCCGGTCGACCTCGCTGCGGTCGGCGATGCCGGGCTGACCCTCGACGCGGTGCTGGCGGAGGTCAAGGACCGGCTGAAGGGCAAGGTGCGCGACCGGCTGCCCGGGGTCGCGCGCGAAATCCGCAGCCACCGCGAGGAATGGCTCGGCAAGTGGAAGCATCGCCTGGAGGCGAATACCGCGCCGATCTCGCCGTACCGCGTGGTCTGGGACCTGCTGCATACGGTCGATGTCAACGAGACGATCATCACCCATGACGCGGGCAGCCCGCGCGACCAGATCTCGCCGTTCTGGGTCAGCGAGAAGCCGCTCACCTATCTCGGCTGGGGCAAGACCACCCAGCTCGGCTACGGCCTCGGCCTGGCGATGGGCGCCAAGCTCGCCAACCCCGACAAGCTCTGCATCAATTTCTGGGGCGACGCGGCGATCGGCTTTACCGGCATGGATTTCGAGACGGCGGTGCGCGAACGGCTGCCGATCCTGTCGATCCTGTCGAACAACTTCTCGATGGCGATCGAGCTCAAGGTGATGCCGATCTCGACCGAGAAATACCGCTCGACCGACATCAGCGGCAATTACGCCGATTTCGCCAAGGCGCTCGGCGGCTATGGCGAGCGGGTCACCGAGCCCGGCGCGATCAAGGACGCCATCAAGCGCGGCATCGCCGCGACCAAGGACGGCAAGCCGGCACTGCTCGAATTCATCACCGAGAAGGCGACCGACGTCTCGCGCTACCCCTGACGCGCCGGTCTTCCACTGTCGTGACGGCCGGGCCGAGCCCGGCCATCACGAGAACAGGATCGAGGCCTAAGCCCGCTGCCGCTGGCGGCGCGGCAAAGGCGCGCGCCGGAAGGTCTCGGCCGCGTCGTCACGCGGCGCGGACACGCGGTGGACGTCTATCGCATCCGAGGCCGTCTTGAGGACGATATAGGCGACCTTGAGTTTGCCGCCGTCGTCTGTGGGCAGTTCGAGCATTTGCAGGGTTCCGGTCTCGGTGCCGGTTGTCGCCTCGCGCAGCGCAAGCTCGGGCTTGGCCCGGCGCGTCTCCCGGAATGGCATGTCACCCTCGAATTCGACAATCTCTCCCGCATGGATAACGCCTTCAGCCGTGTGTCGTCCCGCGCCGATCCGGCGGAAAGTTTTCATCGCGCGGCTAATTCGCCGGCGAAGGACGCGTTTTTCGCGCTATACCGCGACTTTCCGGTCCCGACCGGGAGAAATTTTCAGCAGGAAGGAGCCGTCTCATGCCGCTGCCGCAGGACATCCGCCCGGTCTTCCAGGACATCCAGGACACGCTGATTCGCGCCGACGCGCCGTGAACAGGCTGCCGCAGCTATCCGTGCCGCTGCCGGCTGTCGCCCGGCGCCTCGGCGCGCTCGTCGATGCCGTAGTCGCGGATGACGGCGGCGATCCTGAGCCGGTAGTCGCGGAACAGCTCGGAGCGGCCCTTGGCCTGCGCCAGGCGGTGTTGCTCAACCTGCCGCCACTGGGCGATGGCCGCATCGTCGCGCCAGAACGACAATGACAGGATCTTCCCCGGGTCGGTGAGGCTCTGGAACCGCTCGATCGAGATGAACCCGTCCATCTGTTCGAGCACCGGCCGCAGCGCCGCGGCGATATCGAGATATTCGTGGCGGCCTTCCTCTTTCGGCCAGACTTCGAAGATCACGGCGTGCATACGTTCTCTCCCGGAAACGCCTCGCCGAGCATAGCCGCTAAACACCGCGGCAGGTTACGATGCCGGCCGAAGCGAGGATCACCGTCATGGACTATGCCGCCCTGATCGACCGTCTGCGCCGGCGCCTCGGCCCGGCCGGCCTCCTGACCGACCCGGCCGATACCGACCCGTATTGCGAGGACTGGCGCCGGCTTTACCACGGCCGCACGCCGGCGGTGCTGCGCCCGGCCGACACCCGGGAAGCGGCCGACGCCATCCGGCTTTGCGCCGCGTACGGCGTGCCGGTCGTCCCGCAGGGCGGCAACACCTCGATGGTCGGCGGCGCCGCGGTCAGCGAGGACGGCTCGCAGCTCGTCCTGTCACTGTCGCGCCTGAACAAGGTGCGCGAGATCGATACGGTCGACATGACGATGGCGATCGAGGCCGGCGTGACGTTGAAGGCCGCCCAGCTGGCCGCCGAGGCGGCCGATTGTCTGCTGCCGCTATCGATCAGCTCGGAAGGGTCGGCGCAGATCGGCGGCGTGCTCGCCACCAATGCCGGCGGCAACAACACCGTCCGCTACGGCAATGCGCGCGACCTCGTGCTCGGCCTCGAGGTCGTGCTGCCGGACGGGCAGGTGTGGAACGGCATGCGCCGCCTGCACAAGGACAACACCGGCTATTGCCTGCGCCAGCTTTTTGTCGGCAGCGAGGGCACGCTCGGCATCATCACCGCCGCGGTGCTCAAGCTCTATCCGCGGCCGCGCGAGGTCGAGGTCGCGCTGTGCGCCGTCGCGTCGCCGGAAGCGGCGCTCCGGCTGTTCCAGGCCTGCCAGCAGCATGACGCGGCGGCGATCCAGGCCTTCGAATACATGTCGGGCGCCGGGATGGCGCTGGTCGAACGCTTCATCCCGGACGCCAGGCCGCCGCTCGCCGCCCCGGCGGCGCATTACGTGCTGCTGGAGCTGGCGACGCCGCGCCAGGGCGCCGGCCTGCGCGCGGCGCTCGAAGCGCTGCTCGGCCAGGCGATGGAAGCGGGGACCGTCACCGACGCGGTGATCGCCGCGAGCGGCCCGCAGCGCGCGGCGATCTGGAAGCTGCGCGAGGAGCATTCCGAGGCGCAGAAGCGCGCCGGCGCCTCGGTCAAGAACGACATCTCGGTGCCGGTGTCGCGTGTTCCCGAGCTGATCCGCCGCGCGACGATCGACTGCGAGCGCCTGGTGCCCGGCATTCGCTGCGTCCCGTTCGGCCATCTCGGCGACGGCAATATCCACTTCAACCTGGTGCAGCCGGAGGACGCCGACGGCGCCGCCTTCCTGGCGCGCGACCACCAATTGATGGACGCGGTCAACGACATCGTCCGCGACCTGGACGGCAGCTTCTCGGCCGAGCACGGCATCGGCCGGCTCAAGCCCTATATGATGCCCGACTGGCGGGGCGGCGCCGAGCTCGACCTGATGCGCCGCATCAAGGCCGCGCTCGACCCCGCTGGCCTGCTCAATCCCGGCAAGATGCTGCCGTAGCCTCAACTGTTCCTCCCGGTGGAAGCCGGGACCCACGGATCGTTTTGCTGATCGAGGATGCAGGCCGATGGCAGGTCTGGCGGAACGGTGGATCCCGGCTTTCGCCGGGACGGCCCTGAAATGGCGATATGCGTTACTGATGGCATGCGTTCTCGCCGTCGCCGGCGTCACCGCGGCCGCCCGCGCCGACGAGCCGCAATGGATGACGCTGCCGCCGACGCCGAACCTGCCGCAGGCGGTGCAAAGCGGCCTGGCGCCGGTCGACGGCATCAAGATCTGGTACGCGACGTTCGGGCAGGGTGAGCCGGTCATCCTGTTGCATGGCGGGTTGGCCAACGCCGATTACTGGGGCAACCAGGTCCGCGCGCTCCAATCGCACTACCGCGTCATCGTCATGGACAGCCGCGGCCACGGCCGCAGCACGCGCAACGCCGAGCCCTACGGCTATGATCTGATGGCGTCCGACGTGGTCGGGCTGATGGATTTCCTGCATATCCGGAAGGCCGCGATCGTCGGCTGGAGCGACGGCGCGATCATCGGCCTCGACATCGCGCTGCACCATCCGGAGCGGCTCTCCAAGCTGTTCGCGTTCGCCGCCAATTCCGATCCCTCCGGGGTCGCCGAGATCGACAAGAGCCCGGTGTTCAACGCCTTTATCGCCCGCGCCGAGCGGGAATACGCAAAACTGTCGCCGACCCCGACCGGATACAAAGCCTTCCTCGAACAGATCGAGAAGATGTGGCAGACCCAGCCGAACTGGACCGCCGCCGACTTGCGGAAGATCACCACCCCGACCTGGATCGTCGACGCCGATCACGACGAGGCGATCAAGCGCGAGAACACCGAATTCATGGCCGCCAGCATCCCCGGCGCCGGGCTGTTGCTACAGCCCGCGGTCAGCCATTTCTCGTTCCTCCAGGACCCGGATCAGTTCACTGCCGACGTGCTGCATTTCCTGCGGCATGTGAAGGACAGGTAACCGTGAAGGACGCCATCACAGCGGCCAGGCGCCACCGGGGAAGGTGATGATCGGCACCATCGTCCCGACCGCGGCGGCCGGTGCGTGCGGCGGCCGGATCACCAGGCAGTCGGAGGAGGCGAGCGGGTGCATCATCGACGAATCCTGCACCTCGAACGGTGTCGCCTCGAGCACGCCGTCGGCGCCGCGCGCGAGCCGCGAGCGCAGATAATCCTGCCGCCGGTCGTTCTGCCGCAGGTCGCGGCCGAGCCGCGCCGTCTGCACCGGCTCGGGATTGTCGGGCAGGCCGCTGAGCCGCTCCATCGCCGGCTTGAGGAACAACAGCGAGCAGACCAGGGTCGAGACCGGATTGCCCGGCAGGCCGATCATCGGCGTGCCGCGATAGCTGCCCGACATCAGCGGCTTGCCGGGGCGCATCGCGATCTCCCAGAAATCGATCGCCAGCCCGTCTTCGGCGAGTACGCCGCGCACCAGGTCGTGCTCGCCGACCGAGACGCCGCCGGTCGACACCAGCAGGTCGACCCCGCGCGCGCCCGCCGCGAAGCGGCGCAGCGCCTCGGCGTCGTCGGGGGCGTTGCCCAGGCCCACCGGCACCCCGCCGCAGGCGGTGACGAACGCCGCCAGCGCCAAGGCGTTCGAGCTGACGATCTGGTGCGGGCCGATCGGCTCGCCCGGCATCACCACCTCGTCGCCGGTCGACAGGATGCCGACCATCGGCCGGCGGTGCACGAACAGCCACGGCCGGTTCATCGCCGCTGCCAGGCCGATATGGCGCGGCGTCAGGCGCGTGCCGTGATGCAGCAGCACGTCGCCCTCGGCGAAATCGAGCCCGGCGCGCCGTACGTAAGTGCCGAGCTTGGCGCCCTCGACGACCCGTACCGTGTCGCCGTCGCGTTCGGTGTCTTCCTGGATGACGATCGCGTCCGCGCCGTCGGGCAGCGGTGCGCCGGTGAAGATGCGCGCCGCCTCGCCCTTGCCGAGCATGCCGCCAAACCCGGCGCCCGCCGGGATTTCCGCGACGATGCGCAGGTTGACCGGGACGCTCGCGACATCGGCGGCGCGCACCGCGTAGCCGTCCATCGCCGAGGCCGCGAAAGGCGGCTGGGTCCGCCGCGCCGCGACATCCTCGGCGAGCACGCGCCCCATCGCGTCCGCGACCGACACCTGCTCCGCCGGCAGCGCTTCCAACGGCGCCAGCAGCCGCGCCAGGGCTTCTTCGACCGAGATCATGCGGTTTGCCTCACTCACCAGTCATTCCGGGGCGCTCCATCCCCCACCCGTCCTCCCCCATCGAGGGGGAGGGGGATAACACCTACTCCGCTACGAACTCCCCCGATTTGCCGCCGGACTTGCGCAGCAAACACAGCTCGGTGACCCGCATTCCGCGATCAATCGCCTTGCACATGTCGTAGATGGTCAGCGCCGCGACACTGGCCGCGGTCAGCGCCTCCATCTCGACGCCGGTGCGGCCGTTGAGCCGGCAGGTCGTCGTGATCTCCACCGCCGACAGCTCCGGCGCGCAGGCAAGCTCGACCTCGACCGAGGTCAGCGCCAGCGGGTGGCACAGCGGGATCAGCTCGGCGGTCTTTTTCGCCGCCATGATCCCGGCGATGCGGGCGACCTGCAGCACGTCGCCCTTGGCGATGTCGCCGGCCTGGATGCGCGCCAGCGTTGCCGGCGCCATCACGACGCGGGCGCCGGCGACGGCGACCCGGTCGGTCTCCGCCTTTGCCGAGACGTCGACCATGCGGGCGCGGCCTTGGCTGTCGACATGGCTGAGGTCGGGCAGGCGCAGCAGCCGCCGGGTCGCCGCCGCGACGTCCGTCTCGCGCATCAGCGACTCGCCCACCAGGAAGCAGCGCGCCCCCACCGCCGCCAGCCGGTCGAGATCGTCCGGCGTGTTGAGCCCGCTTTCACCGACCGCGATGCGGTCGTGCGGGATGAGCGGCGCCAAGGTCTCGGCGGTGCGCAGGTCGACCTTGAGCGTCTTCAGGTCACGGTTGTTGATGCCGATGAGCCGCGCGTCGAGTTGCAGCGCCCGTTCCAGTTCGCCGCGGTCATGCACCTCGACCAGCACATCCATGCCCAGCGCCGCCGCGTCGGCCGCCAGCCGCCGCGCCTCGCCGTCGTCGAGGCACGCCATGATCAGCAGGATGCAGTCGGCGCCTAGCGCGCGGCTCTCGACCACCTGATACGGGTCGACGATGAAGTCCTTGCGCAGCACCGGCAGCGGCACCGCCTCGCGTGCCGCGACGAGGTAGTCGTCGCTGCCCTGGAAATAGGGCTCGTCGGTCAGCACCGACAGGCAGGCGGCGCCGCCGGCGAGATAGGCGCGGGCGAGGGCAGGGGGGTCGAAATCGGCGCGGATCAGCCCTTTGCTGGGGCTCGCCTTCTTGATCTCGGCGATCAGCCCGTATTTCCCGTCGCCGATCTTGCGGGCCAGCGCGTCGGCAAAGCCGCGCGGTGTCGGCGCGTTCGACAGCCGCTTTTCGAGCTGCGCCGGCGGCATCGCCGCCCTGCGCGCGGCGACGTGGCTGCGCTTGCGGTCGCAGATTTCGGTCAGGACGTCGTGTTCTCTCGGGCTCACGCGTTGGTCTCCGCGGCTAGCCGGTCGAGCACCGCGGCCGCCTTGCCGCTGTCGATCGCGTCGGCGGCGATCGCCGTGCCCTCGCGCAGCCCGGCGGCGCGGCCGGCGACGATCAGCCCCGCCGCGGCGTTGAGCAGCACGATGTCGCGCAGCGGCCCTTTCTCGCCGGCGAGCACGCCGCGCATCAACGCCGCATTATGCGCCGGCTCGCCGCCCCTGAGGTCGTCGAGCGTGGCGCGCGGCAACCCAGCATCCTCGGGCACGATCTCGAAGCGCCGCACCGCGCCCTCCTTGAACTCGGCGACCGAGGTAGCGGCGGCCGTGGTGATCTCGTCGATCCCTGCGCCGTGCACGACCCAGGCATGCTCGGCCCCCAGCCGGCCCAGCACTTCGGCCATCGGCACGATCCATTGCGGCGCGAACACGCCGACCATCAGACGCTTGACGCCGGCCGGGTTCGACAGCGGCCCCAGCAGGTTGAAGATGGTCCGCGTGCCGAGCTCGACCCGGGTCGGCCCGACATGGCGCGTCGCGCCGTGATGGCGCGGCGCCATCAGAAAGCAGATGCCGACCTCCCACAGACAGCGGCGCACGACCGCCATGTCGCAGTCGATGTTGACGCCGAGCGCGGTCAGCACGTCGGCGGCGCCGGATTTCGACGAAAACGCGCGGTTGCCGTGCTTTGCGACCGGCACGCCGGCGCCGGCGACGACCAGCCCGGTCGCGGTCGAGACGTTGAAGGTGCCCGCGGCGTCGCCGCCGGTGCCGACGATATCGACCGCGCCGGGCGGGGCGTCGACGGCCAGCGCCTTCGAGCGCATGATGCGGGCGGCGCCGGTGATCTCGTCGACGGTTTCGCCGCGCACCCGCATGCCCATCAGCAGCGCGCCCATCTGCGACGGGGTTGCGTTGCCGGACATGATGGTCTCGAACGCCTCTTCGGCTTCCGCCTCGTTGAGGCGGTCCCCGGCGGCGATGCGGGCGAGCAGCGGACGCAGATCGCTCATCGCGGTTTCCTGGGCAATGTTCTCGGGACGCACATCGCGCTTATATATCAGCCTCGCGGGGAAGATGGCGAGCGGAGGGGATGATGAGTGTTGAGGGCGGCTGCGCCTGCGGCGCGATCCGCTATCGGCTGACCAACACGCCGATGATCGTCCATGCCTGCCATTGCCGCGACTGCCAGAAGCAGACGGGCAGCGCCTTTGTGGTGAATCTATGGATCGAGCGGCAATTCGTCGAGCCGAGCGGCGACCAGCCGGTGCCGTTCAGCGTGCCGCCGGGCAGCAGCGGCAAGCCGCACGAGGTGTTTCGCTGCGGCAAATGCGGCACCGCGCTGTGGAGCAAGTACCACGCCGCGCCGGGCGACACGGTGCTGCTGCGCGCCGGCACGCTCGACGACCCGGCGGCGGTGACGCCGGATGTCCACATCTTCGCGCGCAGCAAGGCGCCATGGCTGCCGCTGCCGGAAGGCGCCCGCGTCTTCGCGGCGTACTACAAGATCGACGAGGTGTGGCCGCCCGCGAGCCTCCGGCGATGGCGGGCGCTGCTGAGCTAGCCTCGCCTTGTCAAGCAACCTTCGGGCGGCGTCGGCGTTCGCGTTGCGGCAGGCAGAGAGTGCTGCTATAAATTGCCGATGATCGCGTTCGCGCATTCAGCACAATGGTGGTGGCCCGTCTGACAGGCGGCCATTATCCGTTCCGTTCAGGCCGCCTCGGAGAACCAGGCGGCCTTTGTCATTTCCAGGCAAAGCTCGATCGGTTCCCTGGGGCGGCGGCCGAAGGGGGTTCCGATGCAGTCCAAAAGCTACACGACCGAAGGCGGCATAAGGATCGAGCGGCAGATTGTCGCCGCCATCTATAGCCCCGCCGATCCGACCCAGGCCCAGGCGCTCGACCGCAAGCGGGGCGTGCTGTTCTCGTCGAGTTTCGAGTTCCCGGGGCGGTATACCCGCTGGGACATGGGGTTTGTCGACCCGCCGCTGGTGTTCTCGGCGCGCGGCCGGGGTTTTTCGGTCGAGGCGCTGAACCGCCGCGGCGAGGTGCTGATCCCGGCGATCGCCGCCGCGGTGGGCGCGCTCGACGCGGTGCAGATCGGCGACGCCGGTGCGACGCGGATCGCCGGTCACATCCGCGAGACCGACACCCGCTTCCCCGAAGAACAGCGTAGTCGCCAGCCGAGCGTCTTCTCCGTGCTGCGCGGGCTGATTTCCCTGTTCAAAAGCGGCGAGGACGAGCATCTCGGCTTCTATGGCGCTTTCGGCTACGACCTGGTCTTCCAGTTCGAGCCGATGACGCTGCGCCTGCCGCGCCCCGACGACCAGCGCGACCTCGTGCTCTATCTGCCCGACGACATCCTGATCGTCGACCACATGCGCCAGCAGGCGGCGCATTACCGTTACGAGTTCGCCGTCGCCGGGCGGTCGACCGCCGGCCTGCCGCGCGCGACCCCGGAGACGGCCTACCGGCCCGACCTCGTCCCCGCGGCGCTGCCGCCCGAAAGCGACCATGCGCCCGGCGAATACCCGGCGCTGGTCGAGAAGGCGAAGGCGGCGTTCAAGCGCGGCGACCTGTTCGAGGTCGTCCTCGGCCAGCTCTTGACCCGGCCGTGCCCCGATGCGCCGAGCGTCGTCTTCGAGCGGCTGAAAAAGGCCAATCCGGCGCCGTACGGCGCGCTCGTCAACCTCGGCGACGGCGAGTTCCTGGTCTCCGCCTCGCCCGAGATGTTTGTCCGCGTCGAGGGCCGCCGCATCGAAACCTGCCCGATCTGCGGCACGATCCGCCGCGGCGCCGACCCGATCGAGGACGCCGACCGCATCCTCGAACTGCTCAACTCCAAGAAGGACGAGAGCGAGCTGACGATGTGCACCGATGTCGACCGCAACGACAAGTCGCGGGTCTGCGCCGCGGGCAGCGTCAAGGTGATCGGCCGCCGGCAGATCGAGATGTATTCGCGGCTGATCCATACGGTCGATCACGTGGAGGGCATGCTGCGGCCCGAGTTCGACGCGCTCGACGGATTCCTGTCGCACGCCTGGGCGGTCACCGTGACCGGCGCGCCCAAGCTGTGGGCGATCCGCTTTATCGAGGAGAACGAGCGGTCGTCGCGCCGCTGGTACGGCGGGGCGATCGGCCGCCTGACCTTTGACGGCAACATGAACACCGGCCTGACGTTGCGCACGATCCGCATGAAGGACGGCATCGGCGAGGTGCGGGCCGGCGCGACGCTGCTCTTCGACAGCGACCCGGTCGCCGAGGATGACGAGTGCCGCCTCAAGGCATCGGCGCTGTTCGCCGCCATCGCCGGCGACCGCGCGCCGGCGATGGCCGCCGCGCCGCTGCTGCCGCGGTCCGGCGCCGGGCGCAAGGTGCTGCTGGTCGACCACGAGGACTCGTTCGTCCACACGCTCGCCGGCTATGTCCGCCAGACCGGCGCCGAGTGCGTGACGCTGCGCCACGACTTCGCCCGGGCCGAGCTGGCCGACGGCGCCGCGCCCGATCTCGTGCTGCTGTCGCCCGGACCCGGCCGACCGAACGACTTTGCGATGCGCGAGACGCTCGACCTGGTGCTCGAAAAGCGCATCCCGGTTTTTGGCGTGTGCCTGGGGCTGCAAGGCATCGTCGAGTATTTCGGCGGCGAGCTCGACGTGCTCGACACGCCGATGCACGGAAAACCCTCGGTCATCCGCGCCGATGGCAACCGGCTGTTCGGCGGGCTGCCGAGCGCGTTCACCGTCGGCCGCTATCACTCGCTCTACGCCCGCAAGAGCAGCTTGCCGGCTGAGCTGTCGGTCGCTGCCGAAACCGCGGACGGCGTCATCATGGCAATCGAGCACAGGACGTTGCCGATCGCCGCGGTGCAGTTTCATCCCGAATCGGTGATGACCTCGCCCAACGCGATCGGCATGCCGATCATCACCGCGGTGCTGGAAATGCTCTGCGTGGATCGCACCAAGCCGTAGGATAGGTTGAGCGCGGCGAAACCCATCAAGCCGCGCTCAGTACAGCCGGTCGAGCACGTCGCGGTGGATCGTCACCGGGTAGCGCTTCTTGAGCGCCTCGGTGAACTGGCCGACCATATCGTAGCGCGCGGAATTCCCCAGCTGCTGGGTCAGCGCCTTGGCTGCCGCCTCGGGGGGCGCATCGGGGACCTTGATCTCCTTGAGCTGCGCGACATAGGCGCCGCCCGCATCCTCGGCGGTCACGGTGTCGCCGATCTTGGCGGCAAACAGCTTGGTGACCACCGCCGCCGGCACGCCGCCCGCCGCCTCGGGCCGCCGCGGCAGCGGCGGCGAGGTTGTCGCGGTAAGGTTCTTCGCCGCGGCGGCCTGGGCCAGCGGCGTGCCGCCGGCGGTCGCCTTGGCGAGGTCGTCGGCGATCTTCTTGACCGCGTCTTTCTTCTGGTCGGCTTCCCAGGCGGCCACGACATGGTCCTTGACCTCGCCCAGCGGTTTCAGTTGCGGCGCGATCACCTTGTCGACCCGCGCCGCGAAGATCGCACTGTCGTCGACGGCCGTGATGCGGCTGGTCTCGTTGGCGTTGCTGTCGAAGACGGTTTTGAGGACTTCCTTCGCATCGACCGGCAGCACGATCAGCTTGCCGTCGAGGTCGCGGCCGCTGATGTCGGATTTGTCGATCGTCGTCAGCTTCAGCCCGTATTTCCGGGCGACGTCCTCGAGCGGCTTGCCGCCGGCGAGCGCGTCGTCCGCCTCGTTGCCGATCTTGTCGAGCTTGTCGGCGGCCTCCTCGGCGACGAGCTGCTTGGTGAGCTGGTCCTTCGCCTGGTCGAAATTCTGGGTCTGCGGCGGTTCGATCTTGACCACCTTGAGGATATGCCAGCCGAGCTCGGTCTTGATCGGTTCGCTCGGCTTGCCGACCGGCAGGTCGAAGGCGGCATCGGCGAGCGGCTTGGGCAGATCGTCGGCCTTGACCAGACCGAGATCGACGGTCGAGGGGTCCTGGCCGGCAATGTCGCTCGCGACCTTCTGAAAATCCTGGCCGCTCGCCAGCGCCGCCTCGGCGGCCTTTGCCTTGTCTTCCGACGGCGCCAGGATCTGCTGGAGCTGGCGCCGCTCGGGGATCACGAAGTCGTCCTTGCGCTCCTCGTAGGCGGATTTCAGCTTCTCGTCGCCGATCTTGATGTCGCCTTCGAGATCGGCGACCGAGAGGCTGGCGAGCGTGAACCCGCGGTATTCCGCGGCGCGGAACATGTCGGGATGCGCCTCGTAGAATTTCTGGAGCGCCTCGTCGCCGGGCGCGGGGATGTTGCCGGCGGCGCTCAGCGGCACCGCCACGACCTCGGCGATCCGCTTCTCGCCGCGGTAGCGGTAGACCGCGTCCACCACTGGCGACGGGACCACGACACCGGCGGTGATCGCCTGCAACAGGTCGCCGCGCGGGATTTCCTGCTGCAGGCGCGTCACCAGCCCGTCTTCGGTCAGCCGGTTGGCGGCGAGGATCTGGTTGAACTGGTCGCGGCTGAACTTGCCGTCCGGGCCGAGAAAGGCGGGGTTCGACATGATCGCGGTACGGATCACGTCGTCCGACAGGTCGAGCCGCAGGCGCCGGGCTTCCTGGTCGAGCAGCGCGCGGTCGATCATCTGGTCGAGCACCGCGTCGAGCACGCCTAGCTGTTTGACCTGCGCCGGGTCGAGCGCGCCGCCGAGCTGCGCCCGCAACCGTTCGAGCGCCGGTTGCAGCGCCGCCTGCACCTGGTCGGCGCGGATGTCGCGGCTACCGACCGTGGCGACCACCGCCTCCGGCGACTTGTCCTGAAAGAACGGCGAGCGGGTGTAGATCCCCCAGAACCCGAAGGACAAGATCAGCAGCCCGAACAGGACCTTGATGACGATGCCGCCCGCGCGCGTGCGGATTGCTTGGAGCATGTTGGCCGACCGTGTCGCCTGAGTCGTTTCAACCTGGGTTGTTTTAAGTTGCTTGCGCCGGCCGCGCGGTCACAAATTGCCGTTTGAGCGCCGGATTGATCGTGGCCGGCGTTATAGAGACCGCTCGGCATTGCCGCAACCATATGGCCGCCGCAGCAGCCCCGGGGGAGCGAGATGGCGCTGAGAAAGTTGATCGCCGGCAACTGGAAGATGAACGGGCTCGGCGCCGACAGCGTCGCGCTGGCAAGCGCCGTCGCGCAGCGCGCGAAAACCGCCGCGCCGGCCTGCGACCTGCTGGTCTGCCCGCCGGCGACGGTCCTGGGAGCCGTCGGCGCCGCGCTCGCCGGCAGCCCGGTCGCGCTCGGCGGCCAGAATTGCCACGCGCTCGAAAAGGGCGCGTGCACCGGCGACGTCAGCGCCGAGATGCTCAAGGATGCCGGCTGCAGCTATGTGATCCTCGGCCATTCCGAGCGTCGGGCCGCATGCGGCGAGACCGATGCCGTGGTGCACGCCAAGGTCCTTGCCGCGTGGCGTGCCGGGCTGGTGCCGATCGTCTGCGTCGGCGAGACGCGCGCCGAGCGCGAGGCCGGGCGCGAGGTCGCGGTCGTCCGCGCCCAGCTCGCCGGCTCGGTGCCCGAGGAGGCCAGCAGCGACAAGCTCGTCGTCGCCTACGAGCCGGTCTGGGCGATCGGCACCGGCCTGACCCCGACCATCGCCGACATCGCCGCGGTGCATCACGAGATCCGCGGCGACATCCCGGCCGGCACGCGCATCCTCTACGGCGGCTCGGTGAACCCCAAGAATGCCACCGAGATCCTGGCGGTGGCCGATGTCGACGGCGCGCTGGTCGGCGGCGCCAGCCTCAAAGCCGAGGATTTCTGGGCCATCGCCGAGGCCTGCCGCTAGCCCTCCCGCTCCCGCGGCGTCAACCGCGCGACCAGACGCCGCGCTCGGTCACGACAAAGTCGACCCGCCCGTCCTCCAGCGCCTTGCGGCATTCCTCGGGCCGGTTGACGATCGGCTCCTCATGGACGTTGAAGCTCGTGTTGACGAGCGCCTTGAGCCCGGTCCTCGCCTTGAACGCGGCGAGGATGTCGAAGTACAGCGGGTTGGTGCCGCGGTCGACGATCTGCGGACGAGCGCTGTGATCGACATGGACGACCGCCGGGATGCGTTCGCGCCATTCCGGCTTTACGTCGCAGGCGATGGTCATGAAATGGGCGGCGTAGCGGTTGACGCTGCCGATATCGAACAACTCGGCCGCATCGGCCTCCGCGACGACCGGCGCGAACGGCATGAACTCGGTGCGTTGCAGCCGGGTGTTGAGCGCCTGGTTGACGCCGGCATCGACCGGGCTCGCCAGGATCGAGCGGGCGCCGAGCGCGCGCGGGCCGTATTCCATGCGGCCGTGATAGATCGCGCCGATGCGCCCCTGGGCGAGCCACTCGGCGGTCAGCGCGACCGGATCGCCCGCGGCGCGCGCGACGCCGGCGGCGGTATCGAGCGCGCGGTCGATGCGGTCGTCATGCGTGCCGCCCCAATACACGTCGTCGAGCCGGCGCCGCTGCCCGAGCCAGTGGTCGAGCCCGTCGCGTTCGAGCAGGAATTGCAGGGCGCCGCCGATGACCAGCCCGTCATCGCCCATCGGCGGCACGATGAACACCTCGTCGACCGGCAACGTCTCCGCCAGCAGCCGGTTGAGCCGGACGTTGGCGAACACCCCGCCGGCGAGCCCGAGATGCCGGGCGCCGTGACGCTCGACTAGGCGACGCACCGACTCGCCGAGGCAGGTTTCGAGCAGCGCCTGCACCGAAGCGGCGGCATTCTCCCGGCTGTCGCGCCGCGCCAGGGCATGAAACTCCTCGCGCATCGCCGCGTGATTGGGGAAGTCCATCAGCACCAGAGCGTCGTCGTCGACGCGGAAATGGCGCTGCATCTCGGGCAGCAGCGTCGGTTGGCCGTGCGCCGCGAGACCGGTCAGCTTGCCCTCGTGCCGGTTCATCCGCCAGCCGAGCGCCTCGGTGACGAAGCCGTAGGCGAGACCGAGGCTGCCGCTCCCATCCGCACGGCGCAGGCTGCGGTCGTCGCCGTAGAGGTTGGTCAGCCTGCCGTCGCGGAACAGATTGTGGCTGTAGAGCACCTGGTCGCCGGAGCCGTCGGCGGTGTAGAGCAGCGCGTCGTCCCAATCGGTGAAAAACAGCGCCGGCAGCGCATGGCTGAAATGGTGATTCGAGAAGAACACCCGCGTATCGGGCCGCAACCCGAGATCGGCGACAAAGCCGGCGGCATCGAAGATGTCGTAGGCGGTGCGGCCCGGGTCCTTGCGCAGCACGACGCTCATCTCGCGCAATTTCTCGCGGCCGGTCCACCGCCGGACGGTCTCGCGCAGCTTTTCGCCGGGGTTCCAATGGGTGTAGTAGCGCCGCAGGAAGAAGGTGCGGGTGCAGACGACGACGTCGATGTCGCGCCGCTCGACCCCGGCGATGCGCAGCACCTCGGCGATCGACTGCTCGGGAAACCCGCCCGAGCATTTGATCCGGTTCAGCCTCTCCTCGGCGACCGCTGCCAACAGCCGGTAATCGTCAAACAGGGCCGCGGATGAATCATGGGGGCCGTGATGCAGGCTGAGGATCAACATCGGGTTCTCGCGCGGCGCGCCATGATCGCAACATCGCCCGACCCCGGCAAGCAATTCGCGCTATCGGACAGGGAAGCTCGCCGGCAGGTCGGGTCGGCCGGAATGGCGTTGGAATTGCGCGACGGGATAGCCTAAAAGACCCGCCATGATTGTTCTGTTGTTCGTCATTCACGTCGCCATCGCGGTGGCGCTGGTCGGTGTGATCCTGTTGCAGAAGAGCGAGGGCGGGGCGCTCGGCATGGGCGGCGGCGGCATGTCCGGCTTTATGACCGGCCGCTCGACCGCCAACCTGCTGACGCGCACGACCGCGTTCCTGGCGATCGCTTTCTTCTGCACCAGCGTGATCCTGGTCGTGCTCAGCAACCGCACCGGTGCGCCGCGCTCGCTGATCGACCAGGGACCGGCGCCCTCGACGCAGGAGACCCCGGCCGCGCCGGCACCGGCGCCGGCTGCTCCGGCCCCCGAACCCGCCAAGCCGGCCGAGCCGAGCGCACCGCTGGCGAAATAGCGCGAATCGCCCGGAACGTGCGGAATCGTGCGGCCTTGGCCGTCGCCGCCGCGCGGCCGGCGCACGAGCGGCGATGCCCAGCCCAACAGTCCCGGCCTGGGCGGAAATCGCAACCCTTTGATGCAGCGTCAATTTCCTGGCGGCATGGCTCGCCCGCGCGTTTGCGGTGTGACAGTCCGGCCGGTTGCTATACATTGAAGGTCCATGACGCGGTTTATCTTCATTACCGGCGGCGTGGTCTCCTCACTCGGCAAAGGCATCAGCGCGGCATCGCTGGGCGCGCTGTTGCAGGCGCGCGGGTTCAAGGTGCGGCTGCGCAAGCTCGACCCCTACCTCAATGTCGATCCGGGGACGATGAGCCCCTATCAGCACGGCGAGGTGTTCGTCACCGATGACGGCGCCGAGACCGATCTCGATCTCGGGCATTACGAGCGCTATGTCGGCGTCTCGGCGCGCCGGAGCGACAGCGTCACGACCGGCCGCATCTACTCGACCGTGATCGCCCGCGAGCGCAAGGGCGAGTATCTCGGCGCGACGGTGCAGGTCATCCCGCACGTCACCGACGCGATCAAGGAGTTCATCGAGGCGGACATCGACGGCGAGGACTTTGTCCTGTGCGAAATCGGCGGCACCGTCGGCGATATCGAAAGCCTGCCGTTCCTTGAGGCAATCCGCCAGCTCGGCAACGAGCTGGGGCGCGAGCGGGTGATGTATGTGCATCTGACGCTGGTGCCGTGGATCAACTCGGCCGGCGAATTGAAGACCAAGCCCACCCAGCATTCCGCCAAGGAGCTGCTCGGCCTCGGCATTCAGCCCGACGTGCTGCTGTGCCGCTGCGACCGGCCCATCCCCGAGGGCGCGCGCAAGAAGATCGCGCTGTTCTGCAACCTGCGCGAATCGCGGGTGATCCCGGCGCTCGACGTTGACACGATCTACGCGGTGCCCGGCGCCTATCACGCCGAGGGGTTCGACCGCGAGGTCTGCAACCATTTCGGCATCGCCGCGCCTGAGCCCGATCTCAGCCGGTGGCACAATATCGCGACCGGCATCCGCAAGCCGGAAGGGCAGGTCTCGATCGCCATTGTCGGCAAGTACACGCATCTGCCCGACAGCTACAAATCGCTCGCCGAGGCGATGGCGCATGGCGGCATCGCCAACAATGTCCGGGTCAAGATCGACTGGATCGATTCCGAGGTGTTCGAGACCGAGCACGAAGCGCTGCGCCAGCTCGAAGGGGTGCACGGCATCCTGGTCCCCGGCGGGTTCGGCGAGCGCGGCACCGAGGGCAAGATCGAGGCCGCCAAATTCGCCCGCGAGCGCTCGGTGCCGTATTTCGGCATCTGTTTCGGGATGCAGATGGCGGTGATCGAGGCGGCGCGCCATCTCGCCAAGCTGCCCGGCGCCGGCTCGACCGAGTTCGGCCCGTGCGAGCATCCGGTGATCGGCCTGATGACCGAGTGGATGCGCGGCAACGAGCTGGAGACGCGCCAGGCCAACGGCGACCTCGGCGGCACGATGCGTCTCGGCGCCTACGAGGCGGCGCTCGATCCCGAAAGCCGGGTCGCCGAAATCTACGGCGCCGAGCGGATCAGCGAGCGCCATCGCCATCGCTACGAGGTCAACATCGCCTACAAGGACACGCTCGAAGCCGCCGGCTTGCGCTTCTCGGGCATGTCGCCGGACGGCGTGCTGCCCGAGATCGTCGAAATTCCCGACCATCCCTGGTTTATCGGCGTGCAGTTCCACCCCGAGCTGAAGTCGCGCCCGTTCGAGCCGCATCCGCTGTTCAAATCGTTCGTCAAAGCCGCCCTCGACCAGTCGCGGCTGGTCTGATTTTTCCGGCGAAGTGCAGCAGATGACCAACCCGCGTCACGTCGCGATCGGCGACATCACCATCGGCAACGACCTGCCGATGGTCTTCATCATCGGCCCCAACACGCTCGAATCGCGCGCGCATGCGCTGGAAACCTGCGCGGCGCTCAAAGAGGTGGCGGCACAGCTCGGCATCGCGCTGATCTACAAGACGTCGTTCGACAAGGCCAACCGCAGCTCGATCGGCGGCGAGCGCGGCCTCGGGCTGGAAGCGAGCCTGCCGATCTTCGCGGAAATCCGCGAGCAGACCGGCCTGCCGGTGCTCACCGACATCCACGCGCCCGAGCAATGCGCGCCGGTGGCGGAGGTCGTCGACATTTTGCAAATCCCGGCCTTCCTGTTCCGCCAGACCGACCTGCTGGTGGCGGCCGGCAGGACCGGAAGGGCGGTCAACATCAAGAAGGGACAATTCGCCGCGCCTTGGGACATGGCCAATGCCGCCGGCAAGATCGCCTCGACCGGCAACGACCGCATCCTCCTGTGCGAGCGCGGCGCCAGCTTCGGCTACAACAACCTCGTCGTCGACATGCGCGCACTGCCGA
Source organism: Allostellaceae bacterium (assembly GCA_035550515.1). GTDB lineage: Bacteria > Pseudomonadota > Alphaproteobacteria > ATCC43930 > CGMCC-115725 > DATARH01. The sequence goes on along the minus strand of DASZOZ010000069.1, from coordinate 4,907 downwards.
TCATGGCGCGGACCGGCTATCCGGTGGTGATGGACGCGACCCACGCCGTGGCGCTGCCCGGCGGGCTCGGCGACCGTTCCGGCGGCGAGCGCGAGTTCGGCCCGGTCCTCGCACGCGCCGCGGCCGCGGTCGGAGTCGCGGCGATGTTCCTCGAAACCCACCAGGACCCCGACCATTCCGGCACCGCCGAAGCCGCGACCATGCTGCCGCTGAAGTCCCTGCCGGAATTGCTGCAAATGCTGATCGAAATCGACCGCATCGCCAAGGCGCGGCCGTCGGGTGTTGGTTAGACCCGTCGTCCATGTCCCTTGGCCGGACTTGATCCGGCCATCTCCCTCTGGCATTGACGGGCCAGCGAGATGACCGGGTCAAGCCCGGTCATGACGATCTTCCGGGAACAAGCATGACCGCCATCGCCGATATCCATGCCCGCGAAATCCTCGACAGCCGCGGCAATCCGACGGTCGAGGTCGAGGTGACGCTGGACAGCGGGGTCATCGGCCGCGCGGCAGTCCCCTCGGGCGCCTCGACCGGGGCGCACGAGGCGGTCGAAAAACGCGACGGCGGCGCGCGCTACCACGGGCGCGGCGTGCTGCAGGCGGTCGAAGCGGTCGACGGCGAGATTTTCGACACGCTTTCCGGCTTCGACGCCGCCGACCAGTTGCGCATCGACCGGACGCTGATCGAGCTCGACGGCACGCCCAACAAGAGCCGGCTCGGCGCCAACGCGATCCTCGGCGTGAGCCTCGCCTGCGCCAAGGCCTCGGCGCTCGAACTCGAACAGCCGCTGTACCGCTATGTCGGCGGCACGTATGCCCATATCCTGCCGGCGCCGATGATGAACATCGTCAATGGCGGGGTGCACGCCGACAACCCGATCGACATCCAGGAATTCATGATCGTCCCGGTCGGCGCGGCGACCATGGCCGACGCGGTCCGCGCCGGCTCCGAGGTCTTTCATGCGCTGCGCCGCAAGCTGCACGACGCCGGCCACAACACCAATGTCGGCGACGAAGGCGGGTTCGCGCCGAACCTCGCCTCGGCCGATGCCGCGCTCGGATTCGTCATGCAGGCCATCGAGGCGGCCGGCTACAAGCCCGGCGACGATGTCGTGCTGGCGCTCGACCCGGCCTCGACCGAGTTCTACGACAACGGCAAATACAATTTGCAGGGCGAGGGCAAGGTGCTCGATGCCGCCGGCATGGTCGCCTATTACGCCGATCTCGTCGCGCGCTATCCGATCGTCTCGATCGAGGACGGGATGGCCGAGGACGACTGGGAGGGCTGGGCGCTGCTGACCCGCGAGCTCGGCGCCAAGGTGCAGCTGGTCGGCGACGATCTGTTTGTGACAAATCCACTGCGACTTCGCGAAGGAATTGAGAAAAAGGTCGCTAATGCCTTGCTGGTAAAGGTGAACCAGATCGGCACCTTGAGCGAGACGCTGGAGGCGGTGACGACGGCGCGCAACGCCGGCTACGGCGCGGTGATGTCGCACCGCTCGGGCGAAACCGAGGACACGACGATCGCCGATCTCGCCGTCGCGACCAATTGCGGGCAGATCAAGACCGGCTCGCTGTCGCGCTCCGACCGGCTCGCCAAATACAACCAGCTGATCCGCATCGAGGAGAGCCTCGGCGGTGCGGGCCGCTATGCCGGCCGCATGGCCTATCAGCGCTAGCTGCTCAGGGACGCAGCTCAGGGACGCAGCGGCATTCGCGCCGTTGACGTGCACCGGCGCAAGTGATTCTCTTGATGAGATGGTCGTCGTCCTGCACGAAATACGGCGCCGCGCGCGTTTCTTTGTCGGGCCGCTCCTGGGCGTGGCCCTGACCTCGTATTTCGTCTACCACACGATCGAAGGCGAGCGCGGCCTGCGGGCGTGGCGCGAGATCACCCAGCAGTTGCACACCGCCAAGGACCAGCTTGCCACCGTCGAGGCCGAGCGCGACGCGCTGGCCCACAAAGTGTCGGGGCTCGATCCCTCGCATGTCGACCCGGACCTGCTCGACCAGCAGATTCGTACGACGCTGGAGCTCGTCGCCCCGAACGAGGTCGTCATCCTCCAGCCGAACGCGCCGGCCGCTTCCCGCTAGACGCCGAGGGCGCCTGCGCAGGCAGAGGGGGATGGCCGGGCCGCGCCGGGTCGAGGCGCCTGCGGCAAAGGCTGGTTTTGACGGCCAGAAATGCGGCGCGGCCGGTTGCAAACCGCGGCATTTGCCGACATGTTTAGCGCGCGGTCCCCGGAGGGAATGCTTTTATGCCAGCAAAGCCGTCGGCCACGTCGCTGAAGCTCGCGGAGCCTCCCGTCGCTGCGGCGACGTTCAAGAAATTCTTTCGGGACATGTTGCTGATCCGCCGCTTCGAAGAGCGGGCCAGCCAGATGTACGGGATGCGGCTGATCGGCGGTTTCTGCCATCTCTATATCGGCCAGGAAGCGGTCGTCACCGGCATGCAGGCGACGCTGAAAGAGGGCGACACGACCATCACCACCTACCGCGACCACGGCCACATGCTGGCTTGCGGCATGGACCCCAAGGGCGTCATGGCCGAGCTGACCGGCCGGCGCGGCGGCTATTCGCACGGCAAGGGCGGCTCGATGCACATGTTCAGCCGCGAGAAGAACTTCTTCGGCGGCCATGGCATCGTCGGCGCGTCGGTGCCGCTCGGCACCGGGCTCGCCTTCGCGCACCGCTACCGCAACGACGGCTTCATCTCGGTGTGCTATTTCGGCGACGGCGCGATCAACCAGGGCCAGGTGGCGGAAGCCTTCAACATGGCCTCGCTGTGGAAGCTGCCGATCGTCTACGTGATCGAGAACAACCGCTACGGCATGGGCACCTCGATTAGCCGCGCCTCGGCGCGCACCGACCTGTTCCACCGCGGCATCGGCTACGGCATACCCGGCGAGCAGGTCGACGGCATGGATGTCGGCGCGGTCTACGAGGCGGCGCAATCGGCGACTCAGCACGCGCGCTCCGGGCAGGGCCCGATCATCCTCGAGATGCTGACCTATCGCTATCGCGGCCACTCGATGTCCGACCCGGCGAAATACCGCACCAAGGAAGAAGTCGACCGGATGCGCGCCGAGCACGACCCGATCGACCATCTCCGCAACCGGCTGCTGCAGGAAGGGATGGCCTCGGAAAGCGAGCTGAAGGACACCGAGCGCAAGGTGCGCGAGGTCGTCGCCGAGGCCGCGCAGTTCGCGCAGGACTGCCCGGAGCCCGATCCCGGCGAGCTGTGGACCGATGTGCTCGCCGATGCGTAACGGGCGCGCACGATGAGCACGGACGTCCTGATGCCGGCGCTGTCGCCGACCATGACCGAGGGCAAGATCGCCCGCTGGGTCAAGGCCGAGGGCGACCATGTGCAGCCGGGCGATGTGCTGGCCGAGATCGAGACCGACAAGGCGACGATGGAGGTCGAGGCCGTCGACGAGGGGTTTCTCGCCAAGATCGTCGTGCCGGAAGGCACCGAGCACGTCGCGGTCAACACGCCGATCGCGGTCATCGCCGCGAATGGCGAAGACACCGGCGCCGCGGCGCCCGCGAAGGCCCCAGCGAAGCCGGCTTCGCCGCCCCCGCCGATGGCGGCGCGCGCCGCCGTTCCGCCGCCGCCGGCCCCGGGTCCGGCGCCGGCCGGCAAGGAGCCGGAATACACCGGCGCCACCGCGACGATCACCGTGCGCGAGGCGCTGCGCGACGCCATCGCCGAGGAGATGCGGCGCGATGACAGCGTCTTCCTGATGGGCGAGGAGGTCGCCGAGTACCAGGGCGCCTATAAGGTCAGCCAGGGGCTGTTGCAGGAATTCGGCCCGCGCCGGGTGATCGACACGCCGATCACCGAGCAGGGGTTTGCCGGGGTCGGCGTCGGCGCCAGTTTCGCCGGGCTGCGGCCGATCGTCGAGTTCATGACCTTCAACTTCGCGATGCAGGCGATCGACCAGATCATCAATTCGGCCGCCAAGACGCGCTACATGTCGGGCGGCCAGATGTCGTGCCCGATCGTCTTCCGCGGCCCCAACGGCATCGCCTCGCGCGTCGCGGCGCAGCATTCGCAATGCTATGCAAGCTGGTACGCGCATTGCCCCGGCCTCAAGGTCGTCGCGCCCTATACCGGCGCCGACCATAAGGGGCTGCTGAAGGCGGCGATCCGCGATCCCAACCCGGTCGTCTTCCTCGAACACGAGCTGGTCTACGGCGAGAGCTTCGAGGTGCCGGCCGACCCCGAGTTCCTGGTTCCGATCGGCAAGGCGAGGGTGGCGCGAGAGGGTGATCAGGTGACGATCACCGCCTTCTCGCGCATGGTGAAGCTGGCGCTGCAAGCGGCCGAGGAGCTGGCCAAGGACGGCATCTCGGCCGAGGTGATCGACCTGCGCTCGCTGCGCCCGTTCGACAGCGCGACCGTCGCCGCCTCGGTCAAGAAGACCAACCGCCTGGTGACCGTCGAGGAAGGTTGGCCGTTCGCCGGTATCGGTTCCGAACTCGCCGCGGTGATGATGGAGGAGTGCTTCGACTGGCTCGACGCGCCGGTCAAGCGCATTGCCGGCAAGGATGTGCCCTTGCCGTACGCCGCCAACCTCGAACGCCTCGCGGTGCCGCAGGTCGAAGACATCGTCGCCGCCGCCCGCGGCGTGGCGTATCGGTGATGACCCTTTTATCGTCATCCCCGGGCCTGACGCGGGGATTCCCAGATGGCCGGGGCGACGCGGGATAGCGATGTCGATCCAAATCCTGATGCCGGCGCTGTCGCCGACGATGACCGAGGGCGCGGTCGCGCGCTGGCTCAAGAAGGAAGGCGACGCGGTCCATTCCGGCGACGTGATCGCCGAAATCGAGACCGACAAGGCGACCATGGAATACGAGGCGGTCGACGAAGGCCGGCTCGGCAGGATCATCGTTCCCGAG
>DASZOZ010000068.1:0-98963 GCA_035550515.1 Allostellaceae bacterium | reverse complement strand
GCTCCCGTCGCCCTCGCCGAGCTGACGCTGGCGGAAATAGAAACGCATCGCGAGCATCCGCTCGAGCGCCGTGACGATCGGCGCTTCCGCGCCCGCCGTCAGCAGGTTGGCGAGATAGCGGACCGGGATCCGCAGCGAGCGGACATCCGGCAGCTCGCCGACGGTCTCGATCGCACCCGCATTGGCATGCGATTGGATCGGCGACAGCGGCGGCACATACCAGACCATCGGCAAGGTGCGGTATTCCGGGTGCAGCGGGAAGGCGATCTTCCAGTCGACCGCCATCTTGTAGGCCGGCGAGCGTTTCGCCGCCTCGATCCACGCATCGGGCACGCCGTCCTCCCGCGCCCGGGCGGCGACGGCCGGGTCGTTCGGATCGAGGAAGAGCTTCAGTTGGGCTTCGTAGAGGTCCTTTTCATCCTCGGCGGAAGCCGCCTGTTCGATGCCGTCGGCATCATAAAGCAGCACCCCCAGGTAACGGATGCGCCCGACGCACGTCTCCGAACAAACGGTCGGCTGGCCCGCCTCGATGCGCGGATAGCAGAAGATGCACTTCTCCGCCTTGCCCGAGGTCCAGTTGTAATAAATCTTCTTGTAGGGACAGCCCGACACGCACATCCGCCAGCCGCGGCATTTGTCCTGGTCGATCAGGACGATGCCGTCTTCCTCGCGCTTGTAGATCGAGCCCGAGGGACAGGAGGCAACGCAGCTCGGATTGAGGCAGTGTTCGCAGAGCCGCGGCAGATACATCATGAAGGTGTTTTCGAACTGGCCGTAGATGTCCTTCTGCACCGCCTCGAAATTGTAGTCCTGCGACCGCTTGTCGAACTCGCCGCCCAGGATCTCCTCCCAGTTGGGTCCCCACTCGATCTTGTCCATCGGCCGGCCGGTGACCAGCGACAGCGGCCGCGCGACCGGCGCCGTGGGCAGTTCCGGCGCTTGCTGCAGATGCTCGTAATCGTAGGTGAACGGTTCGTAGTAATCGTCGATTTCGGGCAGGTTCGGGTTGGCGAAGATTTTCGCCAGGATGGCGAGCCGGCCGCCCTGCCGCGGCGCGATCTTGCCGTTTCTCTTGCGCTGCCAGCCGCCGCGCCAGCGCTTCTGGTTTTCCCAGTCCTTGGGATAGCCGATGCCCGGCTTGGTCTCGACGTTGTTGAACCACGCGTATTCCATGCCCTGGCGCGAGGTCCACACGTTCTTGCAGGTGACCGAGCAGGTATGGCAGCCGATGCACTTGTCGAGGTTCAGCACCATCGCGACCTGCGCCCGGATCTTCATGCCACGGCCTCCCTGGTTGCCCGATCGACGGGATTGGAATGATCGAGCCAGTCGATCTTGTTGAGCTTGCGCACGATGACGAACTCGTCGCGGTTGGAACCGACCGTGCCGTAATAGTTGAAGCCGTAGGAAAGCTGGGCGTAGCCGCCGACCATGTGGGTCGGCTTCAGCACCGTGCGCGTGACCGAATTGTGGATGCCGCCGCGCAGGCCGGTGATCTGCGAGCCCGGCACGTTCACGATCTTCTCCTGCGCGTGATACATCAAGCACATGCCTTCATGGATGCGCTGGCTGACGACCGCGCGGGCGGCGATGGCGCCGTTCAGGTTGAAGAGCTCGATCCAGTCATTGTCGACGATGCCGGCCTTCCTGGCATCGGTCTCGGACAGCCAGACGATCGGCCCGCCGCGCGACAGCGTCAGCATCAGCAGGTTGTCGGTATAGGTCGAATGGATGCCCCATTTCTGATGCGGCGTGATGAAGTTGAGGACGATCTCCGCTTCGCCGTTACCGTGCTTGCCCAGCATCTCCGCGACGGTGCGGGTGTCGATCGGCGGCCGGTACACGGCCAGGCTCTCGCCGAAATCGCGGAACCAGCGGTGGTCCTGATAGAACTGCTGGCGTCCGGTCAGCGTCCGCCACGGGATGAGTTCGTGCACATTGGTATAGCCGGCCGTATAGCTGACATGCTCGCTCTCGATGCCGGACCAGGTCGGCGATGAGATGATCTTGCGCGGCTGTGCCTGAAGGTCGCGGTAGCGGATCTTCTCGTCCTCGCGCATCGCCGCGAGATGCGTGTGGTCGCGGCCGGTCACCTTGCCGAGCGCCTGCCAGGCCTTGACTGCGACCTCGCCGTTGGTCTCCGGCGCCAAATAGAGGATGACTTCCGCGGCATCGATATCGGTCTCGATGCGCGGCCGCCCGTCAGTGGGGCCGCCGCCGTTGACGCGGTAGTTCAGTTCGCCGAGACCCTTCACCTCATCCTCGGTGTTCCAGGCGATGCCCTTGCCGCCGTTGCCGAGCTTGTCGGCCAGCGGGCCGAGCGCCGTGAAGCGGCGGTAGGTGCCGGGATAGTCGCGCTCCACGACGGTGATCTGCGGGGCTGTGACGCCGGGGACGAGGTCGCACTCCCCCTTGCGCCAATCGCGAACGTCGAAGGGTTGTGCAAGCTCGCCGACGGTGTCGTGCTGGATCGGCACGAGCACCACGTCGCGCTCGATCCCGAGATGGCCTTCGGCGAGTTCCGAGAAGCGACGCGCGATGGCCTTGTAGGTCTCCCAGTCGCTCCGCGCCTCCCACACGGGGTCCACCGCCGCGGACAGCGGATGGATGAAGGGATGCATGTCGGAGGTGTTGAGGTCGTTCTTCTCGTACCAGGTCGCGGTCGGCAGCACGATGTCGGAGTAGAGGCAGCTCGTCGACATGCGGAAGTCGAGCGTGACGACGAGATCGAGCTTTCCCTCGGGCGCCTGGTCGTGCCAGGCGACCTCCTCCGGCTTCCGCCCGCCGGTCTCGCCGAGATCCTTGCCCTGCAGCCCGTGACGCGTGCCGAGGAAATGCTTGAGGAAGTATTCGTGGCCCTTTCCCGAGGACCCGAACAGGTTCGAACGCCAGATGAACAGGTTGCGCGGAAAATTGGCCGGGTTGTCGGGGTCCTCGCACGCCATGGCGATCGCACCGGACTTCAGGCCGGCGGCGACATGGTCCCTGACGCCGGCGCCGGCGCGCTCCGCCGCGGCGGCGAGCGTCAGCGGGTTGACGCCGAGCTGCGGCGCCGAGGGCAGCCATCCCATGCGCTCCGCCTTGACGTTGAGATCGATCAGGCTGCTGCCGCGATAGGGCGCGGGGTCGGCGAGCGGCGACAGCAGCTCGGAAACGTCGAGCTTCTCGTAGCGCCACTGGTCGCTGTGCGCATAGAAGAACGACGTGCCGTTCATGTGGCGCGGCGGCCGCATCCAGTCGAGCGCAAAGGCGAGCATCGTCCAGCCGGTCTGCGGCCGGAGCTTCTCCTGGCCGACGTAATGCGCCCAGCCGCCGCCGGAGATGCCGACGGTGCCGCACATCATCAGCATGTTGATGATGCTGCGGTAGCCCATGTCCTGGTGGTACCAGTGGTTCATGCCGGCGCCGATGATGACCATCGCGCGGCCCTTGGTCTTCTCGGCGGTTTCGGCAAAGCCGCGCGCCACCGCGATCGCCTTGTCGGCGGCAACGCCGGTGATCGGCTCCTGCCAGGCCGGGGTGTAGGGCACATCGTCGGCAAAGCTCTTGGCGGCAGCGCCGCCAAGGCCACGGTCGAGACCGTAATTGGCGCAAAGCAGGTCGAAGACGGTCGCCACCAGCACCTCGCCGTCGGCGAGCGCGATCCTGCGAACCGGCACGTTGCGCGTCAGCACGTCGCCGCCCTGCTCGTTCCCCGGGAAATGCTCGTGCGGCTTGCCACCGAAATAGGGGAACGCGACGGCGGCCACATCGTCGCGCCGATCGATCAGGCTCAGCGCCAGATGCACGTCGGCGCCGCTCTCGCCGTCCTTCGCTTCGAGGTTCCAGCGCCCGGCCGGCTCGCCTTGTTGCGGCCAGCGATAGCCGATAGCGCCTTGCGGGATGACGAGCGCGCCGCCGTCTTCGGCAACCGCGACGGTCTTCCAAGCGGCGCCTTTCGACTGCGGCGCGCCGGGCAGGTCGCTCTGACGCAGATAGCGGTCCGGCACCCAGCGTTCGCCGTCGCGGCGCAGCCGCACCAGCATCGGCAAGTCGGTATAGCGACGGCAGTAATCCTGGAAATACGGGACCTGACGGTCGAGGAAGAATTCCCGCAAGATCACATGGCCCATGGCCATGGCGAGGGCCGCGTCGGTGCCCTGCTTGGGATGCAGCCAGAGATCGGAGAGTTTGGCGACCTCGGCATAATCGGGGGTGATCGCGACGATCTTGGTGCCGTTGTAGCGCGCCTCGACAAAGAAATGGGCGTCGGGCGTCCGCGTCTGCGGCACGTTGGAGCCCCAGGCGATGATGTAGGCGGAATTGTACCAGTCAGCCGATTCCGGCACGTCGGTCTGCTCGCCCCAGGTCTGCGGGCTCGATGGCGGCAGGTCGCAGTACCAGTCGTAGAACGAGAGCAGCGTGCCGCCGATGAGGCTGAGATAGCGCGCGCCGGAAGCATAGGAGACCATCGACATCGCGGGGATCGGCGAGAACCCGACGACCCGGTCCGGTCCCCAGGTCTTGATGGTGTGGATATTGGCGGCGGCGATGATCTCGCACGCCTCGTCCCAGGTGGTACGGACAAAGCCGCCGCGGCCGCGCGCCGACCGGTACGACTTCGCGGTCTCGGCATCGCCGACGATCGCGGCCCAGGCCTCGACCGGCGCGAGCGTCCGGCGCGCCTCGCGCCAGGCCTTGACCAGCCGCCCCCTGATGAGCGGGTATTTGATGCGGCTCGCGCTGTAGAGATACCAGCTGTAGGACGCGCCGCGCGAGCAGCCGCGCGGCTCGTGATTGGGCATGCCGGGCCGGGTGCGCGGGTAGTCGGTCTGCTGCGTCTCCCAGGTGACGACGCCGCTCTTGACATAGATCTTCCAGCTGCAGGAGCCGGTGCAGTTCACGCCGTGGGTCGAGCGCACGATCTTGTCGTGCTGCCAGCGCTGCCGGTACCCCTCCTCCCACATCCGGTCTTCGTCGCGCAATTCGCCGTGGCCGTCGGCGAAGGATTCGCGCCGCCGCGAAAGGTAGGTCAGGCGTTCCAGAAATTGGCTCATTCCGCCGCTCCCTTGCCGGCCCGTCGCGATCCGGCGGTCGTTGCTTCCGCCGACGGCTCGCCCATCACCGGCGCGCGCCGCACTTCCGTCAGGTAGTTGAGGATCAGCGACACCCAGATGATGCCGTACAGCAACATGAAGCAGGTCGAGTTCACGCCGAGCCGGTCGAGGATCGCACCGAACATGATGGGCAACAGAAAACCTCCGAGACCGCCGGCCATGCCGACGATGCCGGAGACCGCGCCCATGCTGTCCGGAAAATCATCGGCGATGTATTTGAAGGTCGAGGCCATGCCGCAAGCAAACGCGACCCCGAGCGCCATCAGCAGAGCGGCAAAACACCAGAGCGGCAGGGCGATGCCGAAACCAACCGGCCCGTTGACAGTGTGCACGATCAGATCGGTTCGCGGATAGGACAGCAGGAACAAGGCGATCCACGCCGCCCATTGCACCCACCAGGTCACGTTATGGGCGCCAAAGCGGTCCGACAGCCAGCCCCCGACCGCGCGAAAGGTGCCGCCGGGCAGCGAGAAACAGGCCGCGAGCAGCGACGCTTGCGTGATCGCGAGGCCGTATTCGCTCTTGAAATATTGCGGCATCCAGACCGACAGGGCGGTGAACCCGCCAAACACGATCGAATAGTATTGGCAATATTTCCAGACGCGCGGATCGCGCAGCACCGCCAATTGCCGCCTCATCGAGGGCGTGCCGGCCCCGCCTACCCTCGGGTCGGGTGCGGAGAAAAACCAGAACACCGCCGCCGTGAGGAGGAGAACGACCGCGTACACCTTGGGCACGGACTGCCAGCCGTAAAGGCTGACCAGAAACGGGGCGACGAACATGTTCAGCGCGGCACCCGTGGTGCCGGCGCCAAAGAACCCCATTGCAAACCCGCGGCTCTCCCGCGGAAAGAAGCGCGCCACATAGGGCGTGCCCACCGAGAAGGAGGCGCCGACCAGCCCGAGCGCGAGACCCAGCAACAAAAACTGCCAGAGCGCAGTCGCATAGGACGAAATCCACAACGGGACGGCACAGCCGACCAGCAAGAGCAGCATGATGATCCGCCCGCCAAAGCGATCCGTCCAGATGCCGAGAGGCAGGCGAAACAGCGCGCCGGTCAGGACCGGCGTCGCGGTCAGAAGGCCGAGTTCGGTCGAATCCAAGTCGAGCTGGGTGCGGATCGGGATGCCCGTTACCCCGAACATCGTCCACACCGCGAAGCACGCGGTGAAGGCCCAGGTGGTGACGAACAGAACCGAAAGATTTCCGGATCTCGGCATCCTTGCTTCCCCCGATCCTCCAGGCAAATGCCGGCGCGCCATTCAGGCTCTGGCACTAACGCCGCTCCGGCACAGGACACCATTGCTCGAATGCTCCCGTCATCATGCGAAGCGGCCGGGCCGATCAACGCCGGAACGGCGGGATGCTAAGGAGCGCGGGCGAGTGGTGAGGCGCAATGTGTCCGCCGCTCTCCACCGACGTGCGGTCCACCGACGTGCGGCCGGTTCGGCGGCGTTACGGACAGCGTGCGACACCGTTTCGGCATACCCGATCATACTGCGGTCCGTACCATCCAGACCACACCGCAGGTTTGATATGGGTCAAATATTGCGCGCTTGCCGTCAACCGGCGCCAGCGAGCACGCAGAGCAAATCTTACCGCGTGCTTTGTCAGGCGGCCTGTCCCTCTCCCGCGATGCGGGAGAGGGACAGCTTTATGCAAAGCCGCCCCAGCAAGTCCGGGGCGGCAGGTGACGCGGTGATCTACCGCAGCGAGGCTTCCTGCAGCCGTGCCGGGTTCGGATGCGGCGCCGTCGCCTTGGTCATGATCATGTGCGGCCCGTTGCTCGGCGCCGGTGCGGCCGGCAACTGGGTCGGCACCTGATGGATGTCGGCCCCGGCCGCGCCGCAATTGCCGCTGGCATGCGTCACCACACGCGGCGGGGCGCCGTTGCCCTGCGCGGTGATCGTGACGCTCCGGCTGCACACGCCGTTGCCGGTCAAGGTCGACACATAAGTGTATTCCTGGCTGCCGGCCGGCAGCGTGGCGGTCGCGGCCGGCGTCAGTCGGGCGGGGTCGGCGGCGATCGCCGCCGCCTCGCGGAACATCCGGTCGGCTTCGCGGTCCATCGCCGCGGCGATGCGGTCGAATTCAACAAACGGCGCGTCGGCGGCGAACAGCGACGGCAGCATCATCGCCGGCGCGTCATCGATATCGACGCGAGGCGCCACCGGGCCGGAATAGTGGATTTCCGCGACGCCGCCGCCGGGCAGCCGGACCGTCATCAGGTGGGTTTCAGGGCTCTGCGCCGCGGCGATGCCGCTGAGCCCGATGGCCGTGGCCGCCGCGAGGCCAACTCCGAGGACAGATCGACGAATGCGCATCAGACGTCTCCGTCATGGTGTTGAACTAAACGACAAGAATATGATCTCGGCGGTGCGTCGATAAGGCGAAGCGGCGTCGCAGCTCATCAATTTCGTAAGCAACCGGCCATGAAACCATTGATTTCGCGGCCGCGCGCGACGCCTTCGAACCGGATGATGAGGGAGGCGCTTAGCCCGGGCGGTGCCGGTGGCTTTCTTCGATCTCGGCCTGGGCGATCGCCCGCTGTAGCGCGGCGCTCAACACTTTCGCCGCGTCGAGCGTCAGCTCGACCGCGACCCGCGCGCCGGGTTCCAGCGCGCGGTTCACGAAGTCGATCGTGATCGCCTCCTCCAACAGGGCATGGTGCGGGTGGTCATACGACACCACCGAGTGGGTCAGCTTGAACCACTCGCCGCCGTCACCCTTGCCCATGCCGTCGCAATCGGAGATTTCGACGATCGAGGTGCACATCGAAACGCTATTTCGTCGACAGGTGCTTGTTGGCGAAGGCCCATACCTTCTGCCAGCCGTCGAGCGCCTGCTCGATGCGGTAGGCCGGCCGGTCGTAATAGAAAAAACCGTGGCCGGCGCCGTCATAGCGGTGGAACTCGTAATTCTTGCCGTGCTTCTTCAACTCAGCCTCGTGCTGGTCGACCTGCTCCGGGGTCGGGGCGCGGTCTTCGTTGCCGAACAGGCCGAGCAGCGGGCACGACAAGTCCTTGGTCAGGGTGATCGGCGACACCGGCTGCTTCGGCGTCAGCTCGTCCTGCACCACGCGGCCGCCCCACAGCTCCAGCGCGCAGTCGATGCTCTTCTGCCGGCAGGCGAAAAGGAAGGTCTGGCGCCCGCCCGAGCAGGTGCCGAACAGCCCGACCTTGCCGTTGTGCCATACCTGGCGGCGCAGCCACTGCACCGCGGCTTCGGTGTCGCCGACCATCTGGTCGTCGGAGACGCCGCCCTCGGCGCGCGCCTTGGCGGCGACGTCGGCGGGGTCGCCCTGGCCGAAGCGCTCGTAGAGGTTATGGCTGACCGTCGCGTAGCCGTGATGCGCGAAGCGGCGGGTGCATTCGCGGTACCACTCGTCCCAGCCGGGCATGTGATGGATCAGCACCATCCCCGGGAACGGCCCCGCCCCCAGCGGCCGCGCCGCGTAAGCCGAAATCGGGTCGCCGTTATGGCCGATGATCCTGATCGTCTCGGCAATCATGCCTTCGTAAGCCATGGCTTCCACCCCTTTTTTGCGATGTCTGGGAAAAGGATAGCCGCTGCGATGTGACAATCACAAGCGCCCGCGCGCTCTTTCTTGCCGGCGCGGGTTACGGCTAGAGTTTCCGCCGGCCACGGAGGAGAGCGATGCCCATTCCGGTCAGCAAATGCGATGCGGCGCTCGGCGCCGAAATCGGCGTCGACCTGTCGCGGCCGATCGACGACGCGACGTTTCGCGCGATCGAGAACGCCTTCCACGACAACATCGTCGTGTTCTTTCGCGGCCAGGACCTGACCAACGAGCAGCACATCGGATTCAGCCGCCGGTTTGGCGAGCTGGAGGTGCACATCGTCAAGAAATACCTGCTGCCCGGCTATCCGGAGATCCTGCTGGTCTCCAACATCAAGGACGCGGCGGGCGAGCATATCGGGCTCGCCGATGCCGGGTTCACCTGGCACAGCGATGTCTCGTACCGGCGCTTCCCCAGCCGCTGTTCGCTGCTCTACGCCAAGGAGGTGCCGCATCGCGACGGGACGGCGCTGGGCGACACGGTCTTCGCCAACTGCATCGCCGCCTACGAGGTCTTGCCGGCGGCGATGCGGCGGCGGCTCGACGGCCTGCGGGCGATCCACCGCTATTCGGCGCGCCGGCGCATCGCCAACAGCCCGCGCCCCAAGCTGACCCAGGCGCAGCTCGACGAGACCCCCGATGTCGCGCATCCCCTGGTGCGGACTCACCCGTTCACCGGGCGCAAGGCGCTTTACGTCACCGCCGGGGAGTGCGTCGGCATCGTCTTGCCGAACGGGGAGGCCATGCCCGAGGACGAGGCGCTCGACCTGATCGCCGAGCTCGACGCGCATTGCATCAAGCCCGAATTCCTCTACCGCCATTCCTGGCGGGTCGGCGACCTCGTGATGTGGGACAACGCGACCGCGATGCACCTGGCGATCTGCGATTACGCGCTGCCTGAGCGGCGGCTGATGCATCGCACCACGGTGATCGGCAGCCAACCGTTCTGATCCCGGCGGCGGCGTCGCGCCGGCAAATTAACGATCGCATTGCGCCCAGGCGACTTGCCGGGTTGATATGGGCGCGATAAGATTCAATCGTGCCGCGCGTCCCCCGGGCGTGACCGGCGGGGGGCTGGAATGACGCATCGATTTCGACGCGCCCTTCTGCGGGTAGTACTCGTGTTTGCGCTGCTGGCGCCTTTGGCGGCGCGTGCCGACGGCGCCGACCAGGCAGCGCTCGAAGCGCGCAAAGATCAGCTGTTCCAAAAAATGCTGGCGAACCCGGCCGATCTCGACACGGCGTTCGACTACGCCAATGTCGCGGCGCAGCTCGGCGACAACGAGGGCGCGGTCTCGACCCTCGAACGCATGCTGCTGTTCAACCCGAATTTGCCGCGCGTCGACCTCGAACTCGGCGCGCTGTATTTCCGCATGGGCTCGTTCGATGTCGCCCGCACCTATTTCAACAAGGCGATGGCGGCCAACCCGCCGGCCGAGGTGCAGCAGCGGGTCAACGAATACCTGACGCTGATCGATCAGCAGCTCTCGCCGACCCGGCTGACCGGCACATTTTTCCTCGGCGCGCAGTTCCAGTCCGACGCCAACGTCGCGCCGGCAAGCGCGACGATCGCCTCGCCGATCGGCCCGGTTCTGCTCAACAACCAGTTCGTCAAGATGTCCGACTGGGACATCTTCGCCGCCGGCTCGCTGCTCTACACCTATGATCTCGGCACCCAGGACCACGATACGATCGAGGTCACCGGCAACGGGCTGATGAACCACTACATGCAGGTCAGCCGCCTCGATCTCGATTTCGGCGAGGTCACGGCCGGGCCGCGCTTCCGCTTCCCGCAATTCACCGACGGCGCCGTCCAGGGCGCGAGCCTCAAGCCTTACGCGATCCTCAACGAGGTCGGGCTCGGCGAGAACCAGTACTTCTTCACCTACGGCGTGGGCGTCGAGGCGACGGGAATCGTGTGGGACGACATCGCCCTCAGGGCGGCGTTCGAGTTCCGGCAGAAGAAGTTCAGCAACGCGCCCGACCGCCCGACCTCGACCGGGCTCGATGGCAGCGACAAGCTGGTCGTGCTGTCGGCGACCAAACCGGTCACCGCGAATTCGGCGTTGTCGGCCGAGTTCGACTATGTCGACCAGGACACGCGTTTCGCCTATTATGGCAACCAGAGCTACGCCCTCGCCGGCGCCTATCACATCCGCTACGATTCGCCGGACTTTCTGCCGCGCCTGCCGATGGAGACGACGATCTTCGGCAGCCGGCTGTGGTCGCATTACGACGCGCCCGACCCGTGCTGCAACACCAGCCCGACACTGTTCTTTTCGCCGAGCACCCGCAACGACCGGCGCTGGCGCTTCGGCGTGACCCAGGGCGTGCAGGTCACCGACAATATCGAGCTGATCGCGCAGTTCACCCGCGACATCGTGTCGTCGAACCTGTCGCTTTACGGCTACACCAGCAATTCGGTCGTGTTTGGTCCGCAGATTAGGTTCTAGGAGTTGCCGATGCGCGTGAAGCCCCCCTCATTGCGCTCCGCCGCCTCGCTGCTCCTGGCCTCGACCGCCGCCGTTGCGCTCGGCGCATATCCGGCGACGGCGCAGGAAAAGGTCGGCGTCAACGCCGCGGTCAACACCGACGCCAACGGCACCCCGCCCAACGCCGCGACCCGCCGGCTGGTGATCGGCCAGGAGGTGGTGCACAACGAGCGCATCGTCACCGACGCCAAGGGGCAGACGCAGATCCTGTTCCTCGACGGTTCGTCGGTCAGCGTCGGCCCCAATGCCGACCTGGTGATCGACGAGTTCATCTACGATCCCGCCACCGGCACCGGCAAGATGACGCTGACCGCGGTGCAGGGCGCGATGCGCTTTGTCGGCGGCAAGCTCAGCAAGCAGGACAACGCCGTCACCTTGCATGTCGGCACCGCCACCATCGGCGTGCGCGGCGGCGTCTTCGTCGCCGACGTCAAGCCCGGCGGCAAGACCGAGATCGTCTTCGTCTACGGCAAAGAGGTCACGGTCAGCGGTCAAAGCGGCTGTACCCAGCAGCTTTACCGTCCCGGCTTCGCGGTCGATATCGGCCAGCCGGGCGCGTGCCCCGACGCGCCGCATCAGGCGCCGCCGGGCGCGACCGGTGCGATCCTGGCGCAGCTCGACGGGCGCGGCGGCGGCACCGGCGGGGCGCGGACCGTCCCCACCGACGCGCTGGTGGCGAACAGCCCGTTGCCGAACACCATCTCGAACAACATCGCCGCCAGCGTGCGGCAGGCGGCCGCGGCCACGCCAAGGCCGACCGCGGCGCCGGCGCCGACCGTCGCACCGCCGCAAGTGCCGCAGAACCAGACGCAGATCGCGTCGAGTCAGAGCCAGCCGGTCATCGCCAACCCGCCGCCGCCAACATCGCCGACGCCGACGCCAACGCCCACACCGACCCCTACGCCAACACCCGTGCCGACACCGACCCCCACCCCCGTCCCCACGCCGACGCCGACACCGGTCCCGACGCCGACACCGACGCCGGTCCCCACACCGACACCGGTCCCGACGCCGACGCCAACGCCGGTCCCCACACCGACACCGACACCCACGCCGCCGCCCGGACCGGTGGTGGTCCAGGTGGTGGGCGGCTTCAAGAACGCCTTCACCGGCAATACCGGGTTTATCAACAGCGCGACCAGCAAGGTCGTCTATACCGGAACGATCAACTACCCGGCCGCGCCGCCGTTGCAAAACGGCACGCTGAGCGCGTCGTCGACCAACAGCGCCGGGTTCACCTTCACCCTGTCGCCGCTGACCGCCGGCGCGACGACCACGGCCAGCGCGCCCGCCTCGACCAACGGGACACCGACGGGGAACGTCGCGAGCGGCCCCGCCTTCATGACCGCGGACGGCAATTTCTTCTACGCCAATACGGTCGCGTTGACGGGCGACAATGTATTCTTCTTCGGCGGTGTGCCGGTATCGTCGAGCTTTACCGCGCCGACGGCAAGCACGCGCATCCTGGCCTACAGCGTCCAGCCCGATTACACGCTGGCCGACGGCACCCAGCCGCAGACGATTCCCATGCTGCCAAGCTTTGCCGGCGGGACCCTGCCCAACGCGGTGACATCGCCGCTCTACGTCGTCGCGCCGCCCAACCAGCAGTTCGGCGCCTACAACGCCGGTACCAATCCCAATGTCGTCTCGCCGCGCTACATGCAGGCGAGCCTCGCGCTCAACGGGCAAGGCGCGGCCCAGGATTCGGCGTTGGTCATCAACACCGGTGTCTTCGCGACCGACAATGCCGGCGGCATCTACGGTACAGGGGTGACCCGCGGCACCGTCTTTACCAACAGCACCGGCGCGACCGGGCCGACCCGCATCAGCGCGACCAACTCGACCGTCTCCGACGATAACGGCACGGCCCTGTTCGGCGGCAGCAATCTCAGCGGTTTCGTGCTCGACCAGAACCGCTACGCCAACGGCAGCCCGGTGCAGCAGGACGCGAACGCCGCGCCGTTCGGCGGCACGTCCACCGCTTACGGCTTCAACCAGCCGGTCGTCACGACGACGCTCCCCCCCGGCGTCGGCGCCACCCGCACCGTGCTCGGCCAGATCGGCCTTTTCGGCGGCACGATGCAGTCGAACACCGCCGGCAGCTATGCGCTGAACGGCGTGGTGGGCGTGGTGACCGATCCCGGCTCAAACCGCGTGCAGGCGACGTTTGTGGGCACCGATCCGCTGACGCCGTCAACCAGCGGGATCAACAACGTGACGATGAATTTCGGCGGCCTCACCAGCACCAGCGACGCCGACCGCAGCGCCTTTGTCGACAACAACACCTATGCGGCGACCGAAAGCGTGTCGACGCCGTCACAGGTGAACGGCACCAACCTGCCCGCCCCGGCGCCGGGGCAGCCCGGCACACGGATCGCGATGGTGACCTCGAACGCGGTCGCCGGCGCCGCCGACAGCCTGTTGCCGCCCGGGGTCAGCTACTGCCAATGCCAGTACCTGCAATGGGGCTATTGGACCGGGGAGCTCGACCAGGTGAACGGCAGCAACCAGATCACCCGGCTCGACCGCGGCAACATCAATACCTGGCTCGCCGGCCTGCAGACGGTGACCCTGCCGACGGCCGGCGTGGGCTCGTACAGCGGCGCGGCGATCGGCTCCGTCGTCAACAGCGGCGCCGCCTACATGGCGGCCGGCGGCTTCAACAGCACCTATAATTTCGGCAACGGGACCGGCACGATCGGGATCACCAATTTCGACGGCCACAATTATACCGGTGTGGTCTCCGGCGGCACCTTGAACGGGGTGAACGGCTACGGCGGCGGGATCAGCAACGGCGGCAACAGGTCCGGCCGGGTGATCGGCACGTTCTTCGGTCCCGGCGCGGCGGAGACCGGCGGCACCTTCGCGGTGGGTGGTCCGAGCTATGTCGCCTCCGGCATTTTCGCCGGCAAGCTGACCGGGCCGATCCATTAGGTTGCGGCGCCGTGCACGCCGAAAAGCGCGAAAGTTTAGGTGCTTGACATATTTATGATACTGCGGTGACCTCGCAGCGCGATGCCTTACACCCCCAAGGGGGCGCCCGATCGCTACCGAGACCGAACTTAAACTGGCCGCCCGTGCCGGCGACCTGCCGGCGCTGCGCCGAGCGCTGGAGACCATGGCGGCGAGCCCTGGAATAGCGGCGCGCAGCTCACGCACCCGCCTGGTCAGCACCTATTATGATACGCCCGATCACGCGCTGGCGCGGCGCGGATCGACGCTGCGGGTGCGCCGCGACCGCGGCAAATACGTGCAGACCGTCAAATCCGGCGGCGGACCCGATGACAGCGGCTTGGCTCGCGGCGAGTGGGAAGACCGCGTCGCCAGCGAGCGGCCCGACCCGCACGCTCGGCAGACCGGCGCGTTCCTGTCGCCGGAGATCGCCGCCGCACTGCGCCCGGTGTTCCGCACCGAGGTGTCGCGGACGACGATCCCGCTGGCGCCGGAGCCGGCGACGCGGATCGAGGCGGCGATCGATCGCGGCCGCATCCGCGACGGCGACGAAAGCCCGGCCGAACCGATCAGCGAGGTCGAGCTCGAATTGAAGAGCGGGCAGCCGACGGCGCTTTACGATGTCGCGCTGCAATTGCTGCACGTCGCGCCGCTGCGCCTCGAACGGCGCAGCAAGGCGGAGCGCGGCTATCGGCTGGCGGCGCATGCCGAGCCGGCCGCCAAGGCGGTGCACGCGCCACCGCTCGGTTTGAGCGCCGGGCTGACCGCCGAGGCGGTGCTGCGCCGCGCCGGCCGCGCCGGCCTCGAGCATCTGCTCGCCAATGAGGATGCGGTGCTCGCCGGCAACGCCGAGGGCATCCACCAGATGCGGGTCGCGATCCGGCGGCTGCGCGCCGTGCTGTCGACCTTCGCGCCGCTGTTGCCGCCGGAACAGCGGCGCTGGGCCTCGCGCGAGCTGCGCTGGTTCGCCGACATCCTCGGCGAGCCGCGCAACCTCGATGTGTTCGCCGACGAGCTGCTGCGGCCGGCGCGCGCCGCGCTGCCCGACGCCAGCGAGTTCGAGCGGCTGGCGCTGGCCGCCGAAAGGCGCCGCCGCGCCGCGCAAGCGAGCGTCGTCAAGGCGATCTCGTCGCGGCACTACACCGAAACCCTGCTCGCGCTGATGCGCTGGTTCGACGGGTACGAATGGTGTCTGGCCGAGAGCACCGCGCTGCAGGAGCCGGTGGAGGTCATCGCCCCGGTGCTGCTCGACCGCTGCCGCCGGCGGACCGAAAAGCGCGCCGGGAATTTCGCCGGCCAGTCGGCGAAGAAACGGCACCGCCTGCGCATCGCGCTCAAGAAGCTGCGCTATACCGCCGAGCTGTTCGCGAGCCTTTACGACGCCGCGGCGACAAAGCAATTCATCCACCGCCTGAAGCGGCTGCAGGACGATCTCGGCGCCGCCAACGACGTCCGCGTCGCGCGGGACATCATCGCCGGCCTCGCCCCCGCCGACAAACGGTCGACCGGCATCGCCCATGCCGGCAAGCGCATGCTCACCTGGCATGAGCGCCGCATCGGCAAGAACGAACCCGACCTGCGGCGCCACCTCGACGATCTGCTGGCGGCCGAGCCGTTCTGGCAGCCCGTCGAGGTGCACGGCGGATAAGGCTCAGGCGAAACGCGGCATCACCTCGCGCGCGAACAGGCGCATCGACGCGAGCGCCGCGTCGAACGGCATCAGGTTGAAGTTCACCTGCAGCGAGGCGTGCTCGAACCCGCCGAAATCCGCCTGCATCGCGGCGATAGTGCGGGCGATCTCGTCGGGCGTGCCGACCCAGGCGGCGCCGGTCGTCATCTGGTCGGCGGCATTGGAGGCGCGCAAGCCGGCGATGATCTTGTCGTAGCCGGGGTAATCCTGCGAGGTGCGGCCGTCGAGCCAATCGGCAGCGGCGTCGACTAGCGAGGCCAGGTAACTGTCGATCAGCGGCGCGGCGATGCGGCGGGCGCGCTCACCGTCCGGGTCGCAGAACAGGTGGAAGGCGATCATGACCTCACCGTCGCCGGGATGGCCGGCGGCCTTCCAGGCCTGGCGGTAGGCCGCCAGCAGCGGGCGCATCTTGGCGGCGACAAACGCGATCGCCATCACCGAATAGCCCATCCGGCCGGCATATTCGAACGATTCGGGCGTGTTGAGCGCGGCGACATAGAATTTCGGGCGCGGCTGTTGCGTCGGGCGCGGCAACGAGGTGGTGTTCTCGATGGTATGGAAGCGACCGCGATGGGTGACGCGGTCCTCGCGCAGCAGCAAGTCCACCTGCTCGATGCCCTCGCGATAGCGCGCCACCGACTCGTCGGGCGAGCGGCCGAACCGGCGGAACTCGTGCGGCAAGAACGCCCGCGCGAACCCGACATCGAGCCTGCCGCCGGAGATTGCGTCGAGCATCGCGATCTCGCCGGCGAGCTTGAGCGGGTGGTTGAACGCCGGCAGCACCGCGCCGGTCACCAGCCGCGCCCGCCTCGTCCGCTGCGCCGCAGCGGCGAGAAAGACGATCGGGTTGGGGCTGTAGCCGCCGTAATAGTGAAAATAATGCTCGACGATGCGGATATGGGTAAAGCCGAGGCGGTCGGCCTCTTCGCTGAGGTCGAGCGCCTCGCGGAAATACTGCTCGGCCGAGCGGTCCGCGGGCCGCACATCCGGGAAGAACTGCACGCCGAACTGCATCCCTATCCCCTACTGACCAGGCTCACGGGAACCAAATGCACCGTTCCTGTGTCGATTGAAGTCAAAGAACCCGCAATCGATAGAGGACCGGACCATGCCACGGCAATCAAAGGCGCAGAAAGAGACGGTCGGCCGCGTCATGCACGAATTCAAGCATGGCGAGCTGAAAACCGCGCGGGGCAAGCGCAACGTCAAGAACCCCCGGCAGGCGATCGCCATCGCGCTGCACGAGGCAGGCGCGTCGAAATACGAAAGCAAGGAAGAGAACGCGCGCAACCTGCGTCACACCAAGCGCAAGGAAGCGCGCGGCGAGACCTACCAGGACGAGACGGAAGGCCGCAAGACCAGCCGCCGGCGCGCGTCCGAGGGCCATGCGCCGACCAAGGAACAACTCTACGAAGAGGCGAAGCGCCGCGACATCCCCGGCCGCTCGAAGATGGACAAGACCGAGCTGGAACGCGCGCTGCACCACTGACGCCGCTGTCGCTCGGGGTGCCGCGTCCGAGGCAGAGCACCTCAGAGCCTGGCCGGAAATTATGTTGTCATTCCGGGGCGGCCCTGCGGGCCGAACCCGGAACCCATGAACACGGTCTTTCCCGAGGAAGGCGCAGCGCCGATACAGGGTTTTTCGCAGTCCGTGTGCATGGGTTCCGGGTTCATCGCTGCGCGATGCCCTCGGAATGACACGAAAACGCGCAGGCGCTATTCGGCGGCGACGGACGTGCCGATCGGGCACGACACGCCCGTGCCGCCGAGCCCGCAATAGCCGAACGGGTTCTTCGCCAGATATTGCTGGTGGTAATCCTCGGCGAAGTAGAACGGCGGCGCCTCGCGGATTTCCGTGGTGATCGGGCCGTACCCCGCGCTCTTGAGCCGCGCCGTATAAGCCGCGCGCGACGCCTCCGCGGCGTTCTTTTGTTCGGGCGAATAGGTGTAGATCGCCGAGCGGTATTGCGTGCCGACATCGTTGCCCTGGCGCATGCCCTGGGTCGGGTCGTGGCTCTCCCAGAAGATTTTGAGAAGCCCATCATAGCTGATCTGCTTGGGGTCGTAGACCACGAGCACGACCTCGGTATGGCCGGTCAGCCCGCTGCACACTTCCTCGTAGGTCGGGTTGGGGGTCGAGCCGCCGGCGTAGCCGACCGCCGTGGTCCACACCCCCGGCGCTTCCCAGAACTTGCGCTCGGCGCCCCAGAAGCAGCCGAGACCGAACACCGCCGTCTCCAGCCCCGCCGGGTACGGCGCTTCGAGCGCGTTGCCGTTGACGAAATGCCGTGCCGGCACCGGCAGCTTCATCGCCCGGCCCGGCAGGCACTGCTCGGGCGACGGGATTTCGAGCTTCTTGCGCATCATTCCGAACATCGCGGGCTCCTTCCATCGGCTGACTTACATATAGCACTTCCCATCCGGGATTGCGCTGAGGCGTCCGTTCTCGGCGCGCAGCGCCATTAATACAACCACAGAGGCACGGAGATCGCAGCGCGAAGACAACCTCCGTGTCTCGGTGTCTCTGTGGTGATTATTGCGGCTGCGCCGCCGCTTTCCTCTGCATCCTCCCCTCAGCCCAGCCAGTCGAGCGCGGCTTCGTCTTCGAGCGCCATCAGCCGCTTGTAGACACCGGCCATACCGCCCATCCCGGCGGTTGCGCGGCGCGTCAGGCGGTGGAATTTGTCGGGCAGCTCGCCCGGCTCCAGCATGCCGCCGGTCTCGTGCCGGTCGAATCTGCGGCCGTCCTTGAGCATGACGGTCACGTCGCCGCCCGCCGCGCCGTGCCCGTCGCCCGGTGTCTCGACCAGCTTGACGTTGCGGCACAGCGCGCGGATCGCCGGGTCGGCGAGGGCGCCGGCGTCATAGCTTTCCGGGTCCCGCGCCTCGCGCACCAGCGCCAGCGCCACGCAGAACGGGATCGAGTATTGCGCCAGCATCAGGTCCGGCGGTTCGAGGATGTTGTGCCGCTCGACCATGCGGCGCGTGCCGGTGACGGTGATCGCCGCGACATCGGCGGCGGTAAAGCCGTGGGCCGCCTGGAGGTCGCGCACCGCCTTGACCGCCGGGTGTGCGGTCGCGTGGCAGGGATAGCGCTTCAGCACCGCGCTCAGCGTCACGAAATCGCTGCCGAGCCCCTTGGTCAGGTGGCTTTCGTCCCACTCGGTGCAGAACACGCGCAGGAAGCCGAATTCGCCTTCGATCACGGTGCGCGGCCCCTTGAACCCGCCGGCCGCGAGGCTCGCCGCCAGCACCCCGGCCTCCGACGCGCGGCCGAGATGCAGGCGCTTCACCATGCCGCCATCGCCCCGCGCGAATTCAAGCAGCCCGCCGGCAAGCGACCCGGCGATGCCGATCGCATTGGTCATCCGCCGCTCGTCGAGGCCAAGCAGCAGCCCGCAAGCCACCGCCGCGCCGAACGGACCGGTCGTGCCCGGCGCATGAAAGCCGCGCGCCTCGTTGGTATGACCGGTGGCGCGGCCGATGCGGATCATCACCTCGTTGCCCGCCACCACGGCGGCGATCAGCCGCTGGCCGGAGGCGCCGACCTGTTGCGCGACCGCCAGCGCCGGCGGCAGCACGGTCGCGCCCGGATGCGCGCCGGCGCCCGGCCGCGTCAGGCTGTCGAGCTCGAAGGCATGGGCGAGCGCCCCATTGGCCAGCGCCGCCGCCGGTGCCTGCACCGCGGTGCCGCGCCCGAGGATTTTGCTCGTCCCGCCCGGCCCGGTGCGCTCGGCGTAGTCGACGACAATGCGGCTCCACGGCATGTCGGCGCCGCAGACGCAGGCCGCGACCGTGTCGGCGATGATGTCCTTGGCGTGCGCAACCACCGCCGCCGGCAGGTCCTGGTAGGTCAAGGCAGCGGCGTAGCTGGCGAGCGTGACGGTTTCATTGGCCATGTGACCCCCCGGAGCTTTAGCGTTGCGTCCCGAAATAGGCGCCGACCTCTTTATATCCTTTCGGCAGATAGCTCTCGTAGGGGATGTAGCCGTCGATCCCGGCGCCGACGATGTGGAGCACCGTCCGCCCGTCATCCCTCAACATCGCCGCATCGACGACCTGGAAGCGGCCGGCGCCGAGTTCGGCGCATTCGGGGTTGATCACCGGCTTCAGCGGCGCGAGCTTGGGGACCGGGCCCATATAGCGGAAATCGTAGACATCGGACGGCGCGCGGCAGACCAGCACGGGCGCGGTGACGATGTACTCCCGGCCGATCATGGCGCTTGCCTGCTGCTGCGACATCGCGTGCGCGACCGCAAGCGGGTCGCCCGAGGTTTGCAGGGGCGGCCGGGCGCAGCCGGAACATAAGAGAACCGCAAGCAGCAACAGACGCATTCACCGAATCCTAATCCATCCCGGCGAAGCAACTCGGATAATTCAAGGCACTGCACTACCATGGCTCCCGATTTTCGTCGGGATGAGGAAGCGGATATGGACATCGCCGAGCGGGACATCATCGTCGTCGGGGCCGGCAATGCGGCCACCTGCGCGGCGCTGTCGGCGCGCGAGCACGGCGCGAGCGTGCTGATGCTGGAGATCGCGCCCGAGGAAGCGGCCTGCGGCAACTCGGCCTTCACCGGCGGCGCGTTCCGCGTCGTCTATCACGGCTTTGACGACCTCGCGCAGCTCATCCCCGACATGAGCGAGCACGAGCTCAGCAATGTCGATGTCGGCACCTATACGACCGAGCAGTATTACGACGATGTCGGCCGCCTGACCGAATGGCGCTCCGACCCCGACCTTACCGAAATCCTCATCACCCGGAGCTTCGAGACTGGCCGCTGGATGCGCGAACAGGGCGTGCGGTTTCAGCTCGGGCTCGGCCGCCAGGCGTTCAACGTGGGGGGAAAGTTCAAGTTCTGGGGCGGGCTCGCCTGCCATATCTGGGGCGGCGGCAAGGAGCTGATGAAGGCCCTGCATGCGCGGCGCACCCGCGAAGGCATCGACATTATTTACGAGACCCCGGCGATCGCCCTGCTGCAGGGCGACGACGGCGTCGCCGGGGTGCGCGTGCGCCATCGCGGGCGCATGCTCGACCTGCGCTCAAAGGCGGTGATCCTCGCCTGCGGCGGGTTCGAGGCCAACGCCGAGATGCGCGCGCGCTATCTCGGCCCCAACTGGGATTTGGCCAAGGTGCGCGGTACCCGGTACAACACCGGCCAGGGCCTGCGCATGGCGCTCGATATCGGCGCCGCGCCGGCGGGGCACTGGTCGGGGTGTCACGCGGTGCAGTGGGATTTGAACGCCCCGCCGGTCGGCGACCTCGATGTCGGCGACCGTTTCCAGAAGCACGGCTATCCCTTCGGCATCGTCGTCAACGCGAACGGCAAGCGGTTTATCGACGAGGGGCTCGATTTCCACTCCTATACCTACGCCAAATATGGCCGCGAGGTGATGAACCAGCCCGGCCTGTTCGCCTGGCAGGTGTTCGACCAGAAGACGCTGCACCTGCTGCGCGACGAATACCGCATCGCGCGCTGTACCAAGGAGCGCGCCGACAGTTGGGAGGAGCTTGCCGGCAAGCTGGAAGGCGTCGACCCCCAGGGCTTTCTCGACACGATCCGCGCGTTCAACGCCGCGCCGCGCCCCGACGTGCCGTTCAACCCCAATGTCCATGACGGGCTGCGCACGCACGGCCTGGCGATCGACAAGAGCAACTGGGCGCAAAAACTCGACACCCCGCCCTACGAAGCCTATGGCGTCACCGCCGGCGTCACCTTCACCTTCGGCGGGCTCAAGACCTCGAACGACACCGAGGTGCAGGACGCCGCCGGCGCCGCGATCCCCGGCCTCTTCGCCGCCGGCGAGATCATCGGCGGGCTCTACTACCACAACTACGCCAGCGGCACCGGCCTGATGGCCGGCGGCGTCTTCGGCCGCATCGCCGGCAGGACGGCCGCGGCGTATGTCAAGCGGAACGCCTGAAACCGGTCGGCTCTGACTGGGGCCTACCGCGCGCAGTGGCCGGGCCGCCATTCGCCGTAGCTGTTGTAATGCGCGGGGATCCAGTGGCAGCGGGGCGGCGGGGCGGCATAGACCGGGCCCGGATGAAACGCCCCGGTCACGGCCCCCACCGAGCCGCCGACGATCGCGCCGGTGGCCGCACCGCGGCCGCCGCCGGCAATCCCGCCGATCGCAGCGCCGACGCCGGCCCCCACCAGCCCGCTGCCGACATCGAGCTGTGCGTAAGACGGTCCGGCCGAAAGCAGCGCGATCGCGACGGCCCCGGATGCAAGCAGACACTTCATGACTTGTCCCCAAGTTGAAAACCGGATGCCGTACTAAACATCGCGGCTGCGCGCATTGTTCCGCCGGCACTGCCGGAAATGGCGATGGCGGTCACGACTGCGGAGCCTCGGTCTTGAGATGCGGCGTCATTCCGGGGCATCGCATCGCGATGAACCCGGAACCCATGAACACCGTCTTTTCCGCAAGGAATGCGGCGCCGGATCGTGACTTTCCAGGTCCGTGTTCATGGGTTCCGGGTTCGGTCCTGCGGACCGCCCCGGAATGACAGGGTAATTTCGGGTCAGGCTCTCAGGAGCGCATCGAGTTCCTCCGGCACCGGCTCGCCGCCGAGAATCAGCCGAAGATTGGCCGCCGCCGCGGCTCTCGGATCACTTTCGCCGGCACGTTGCGGCACCTGCTTGGCGAGACGCGCCTGGACGCGGCGTTCGGCCGCAAGCTCCAGCGCCAACACGCGGCAACGCAGGTCGCGGATATCGGCGTCGGGCGTGTCCTTCAGCGCACGGCGCAGGCGGCGCAGCGGGACGACGACCGCGCGGTCGAGTTCGGCGATCGCCGCTTTGGCGCGTTCCAGGCCGGCGGCATCGAGCCCCGCGCCGGCGCAAAGCCCGAGCCACAGGCCGAACAGGATCAGGTTGACATTGTGGCCGCGCTCGTCCTGGAGCCGGATCAGCGTGTCGGCGACGCCCGGCCGGCTGTAGATCATCAGCGAGAAGCGCCAGAACGCATTCGCCGCGGCGTCTTGTCCCGCCATCCCGATCACCGCGCAATGAAACTGACGCGCTTTATGCTATAATTCGTCCCCGCCCGCGTAACGCTTTGGGATTCGCGGCAGCCGCGATGGATCTCGACGTCGAAGCCTTAAGGGCCAAGCTCGCCGGCCTCATGCTCGAACACCGCGATCTGGACGATGTGATCGCCCGGCTGTCCGAGCGCATGCCTTACGACCAGTTGCAGTTGCAGCGGCTGAAAAAGCGCAAACTGGCGCTGAAGGACCAGATCTCGAAGATCGAGAGCGACCTGCTGCCCGACATCATCGCATAGCGCAAAATTTTGCCTTAAGCCGTCGGCCTTACGCGCTTTTGCGCGTACATCGCCTTGTCCGCGGCCTCGATCGCGACCTGAGCGTCGTCGCTGCCGGAAAACGAGTAGACACCGTAAGCGGCGCTGACCGTGATGGCGTCCTTGCCCCAGCGGAACGGTGTCGCGCCGATCGCCTGCGCCAGCGCGGCGCCCTTGGCGTTGGCCTGCTCCTGGCTGGTCTGCGCCAGGATGACGCCGAACTCGTCGCCGCCGAGCCGGCCGACGATGTCGCTCTCGCGCACGTTTTTCGACAGGATCTCGGCGACGTGGCGCAGCGCCGCATCACCGGCGGGATGGCCGTAAGTGTCGTTGATCTGCTTCATGCCGTTGACGTCGAAATAAATGACGCTCGACGGCGGGCCATAGCGCCGGGTGAAGGCGATCATCCGCGACAGCTCGCGGACAAAGGCGCGGCGATTCGCGATGGGCGCCAGCGAATCCTCATCGGCAAGCCGTTCGAGCTGGGTGATGCGCGCCCGCGCCTGCTCCAGCTCGCGCTGGATCGCCTCGCGTTCGGCGGCCAGTTTGGCCAGCTGTTCGCGCAGTTCGGGGGCGGATTCCGCCAATTTCAGCGCCGGCTGGGCAATTGCGGGCGCAGAGCGCCCGGATTTCGACGCACGATGCACCACCGGCTGCGGCCGCTCCTTCAACATCCCGCTGCCCACCTCTCGGCAGAAAGGAAATCCCCCGCAATTGTCTATAAACGAGTGGCGGCGCGGCGCAACAAGCGAATTCGCGGCACGGCGCGGCGGCGCGGGACGCTGTTGATTACGCTGGGGCACGGCTTGTGCGAGGGGGCCGCGACCCTATAATGCCCGGCGACGCAACGCGGTTCGAGACGAGGGGCATGGCCGAATCCGGGCCGCCGACACCTGTCGCAGTCGGCATCATCATGGGCAGCCAGTCCGACTGGGACACCATGCAGCACGCGTCGCAAACCCTCGAAAAGCTCGGCGTCGCCCACGAGGCCCGCATCGTCTCCGCGCACCGCACCCCGCAACGGCTGTACGACTATGCGACGAGCGCCCGCTCGCGCGGGCTCAAGGTCATCATCGCCGGCGCGGGTGGTGCGGCGCACCTGCCCGGGATGGCGGCGGCGCTGACCCCGTTGCCGGTGCTCGGCGTGCCGGTGCAGAGCCGCGCGCTCAAGGGCATGGACAGCCTGCTGTCGATCGTCCAGATGCCGGGGGGCGTGCCGGTTGCGACCTTTGCGATCGGCCAGGCCGGCGCGGTCAACGCCGCGCTGTGCGCCGCCGCGATCCTGGCGCTCGGCGACCCGGCGATCGCCGCGGCGCTCGACCGCTGGCGGCAAAACCAGACCCATGCCGTCGCGGAGCGGCCGGTTTGACGCCTGCCTGTCGATGCTAGCGCCGGGTTCGACGATCGGTATTCTCGGCGGCGGCCAGCTCGGCCGCATGACCGCGATGGCGGCCGCGCGGCTCGGCTATCGCGTGCATGTCTTCGCCGACGAGGAGGACAGCCCGGCGGCGCAGGTATCGGCCGGCGCCACGGTCGCCGGCTGGGACGACGACGACGCCCTCGCCCGCTTTGCCGCCGGGATCGATGTCGCGACCTTCGAGTTCGAGAACATCCCCAGCGAAGCCGTGCGCAAGGTCGCCGCGCTGAAGCCGGTGATGCCGCGGCCGGAAATCCTCGAAATCGCCCAGGACCGGCTGCGCGAAAAGGATTTCCTCAACCACGGCGGCATCCCGACCACCGCGTACCGCGAAATCACCAGCGCGGCGGCGCTCGCCCGGGCGCTCAGGGATTTGCCGGGACGCGGCGTGCTCAAAAGCGCCCGCATGGGCTATGACGGCAAGGGCCAGGTCACGGTCACCGCCGCCACCGCGGCGCCACAGGCGTGGCGGCAAATGGGCGCGGCGCGCGGCATCCTCGAACATTTTGTCGATTTCCGCTGCGAGGTGTCGGTGATCGTCGCGCGTGCCGCTGACGGGACCCTCGCCACCTATCCGGTGGTCGAGAACCGGCACGTCAACCATATTCTCGATACGACGATCGCACCGGCGACGGTCTCGCCGGAGACGGCGCAGGCTGCCGATGCCATCGCCCGCGACATCGCCGCCAAGCTCGCCCTGGTCGGCGTGCTCGCCGTCGAGATGTTCGTCACCAAGGACGGCAACCTCCTCGTCAACGAGTTGGCGCCGCGCCCGCACAATTCCGGGCATTGGACCATCGACGCCTGCGCCACCAGCCAGTTCGAGCAGCTGGTGCGGGCGATTTGCGGGCTGCCGCTGGGCTCGACCGAGCGTCACGCCGACGCGGTGATGAAGAACCTGATCGGCGACGAAGTCGAAAGATGGCCGGATGCCCTCACCGACCCGGCCGCAAGACTGCATCTTTACGGCAAGCGCCTGACGCTGCCCGGCCGCAAGATGGGCCATGTGACCCGGCTTGTGCGGCGGCGGTGAACTACCGCGCGATGTCGATACGCGGGTAGGGCTGGTTGCCGCGCAGCACTTTCCACACGCAGCCGAGCAGCTCATGCGGGCGAAACGGCTTGGCGATAAAATCGTCAAGCTCCGGATTGCAGACCACCGGGGCGCGCTGCCCCGAGATGAACAGGCAGCGGAGCGCCGGGTGGCGGATGCGCACGTGCCGCGCCATGTCGAGCCCGTCGAGCCCGCCCGGCAGCCGGATGTCGGCCACCACCAGATCGAAGGATTTTTCCTCGATCAACGCCACCGCCTCCCAGGCCGTGGCCGCGCTGGTGACGTCGAACCCGCCCTCGACGAGCACGGCGTTGATCGTATCGCGCACCTGGTCGTCGTCTTCGAGGACGAGGATCGCGGGTCCCGGTTGGCTCATCGGGCCTCTCGCAAACGGGGGGTCAGACGACCGTCAACCTGCCGCGTCGGCGGAAGTTCCGCGAGCGGCCCCGGGAGGGCCGGAACTATATGGTTAATTTCGCCAGCTCGATCCAGCGGCGCTCGCGGTGGCTGCGGTGGCAGGCCTCGGCGAGCTGCACGCCCTTGGCGCCTTCGAGCAGCGGCGAAGGGAACGGCCCATCCTCGGCCACATGGCGCAGAAACAGCTCCCAGCCCTCGCGATAGCTGTTTTTGAACGGGTCGAGCGTCGGCATTTCCTGCCATTCCTCGTCGAACACCGCGCTTTGCGGCCGTTCCGGATCGAAAGACGGCCGCGGCGTCGCGACCAGCGGCTGCACAAAGCAGCGATGCAGACCGCACACCGCCGAGCCCTGCGTACCGTCGACCTGGATTTGCAGCAGGTCGTCGCGTTTGACGCGGCTCGCCCAGGAGGAGCTGACCTGCGCCAGCACCCCGCCCTCGAGCTCGAAGATCGCGAAGGCATGGTCCTCGACATCGACGTCGTAGGGCTTGCCGGTCTCGTCGATGCGGCGCGGCTGCGCCGTCATCTCCCGGCACGACACCGACCCGATCGGCCCCAGCAGCCGATCGAAGATGTAGCGCCAATGCGCGAACATATCGAGGACCAGCCCGCCGCCGGTCGCCTTGCGGTAATTCCAGCTCGGCCGCTGCGCCGTCTGATAGTCGCCGTCGAACACCCACCAGCCGAAGTCGAGCCGCACCGACAGGACCCGGCCGAAATAACCGCTGTCGTAGAGCTTACGGAGCTTTTTGAGGCCGGGCAGGAACAATTTGTCCTGCACCACGCCGTTCTTCAGCCCGGCCGTCGCCGCGCGCCGCGCCAGCGACATTGCCTGTTCCAGGCTCTCGGCGACCGGCTTCTCGGTGTAGACATGCTTGCCCGCGTCGAGCGCCGCCGACAGCCGCTCGGGGCGCCCGCCGGTCGCGGCGGCGTCGAAATAGATCTCCACCGCCTTGTCGGCGAGGCAGGCGTCGCGGTCGAGGCTCCAATCCAACCCGCCGCTGGCCGCCGCGAGCGCCACCAGCTTCTCGCTGTTGCGCCCGAGCAGCATCGGCGCGGGCATCAGCCGAGCGTCGTCCTTGAGCGGCAACCCGCCCTCGGCCCGGATCGCCAGCAGCGCCTTCAGGTGCTGCGTCGTCCCGAGCCGCCCGGTCGCCCCGTCGATGACGACGCCGATCGTCCTGGTTGTCATATCAAAGGGCTCCTGCCCAAACCTCTCTCCCGCTTGCGGGAGAGAGGTAAAATTACGCGGTCGCGGCGACGATCGAATCGCGGATGATTTGCGGAAAGGTCGCCAGGGTCTCGCGCGGCGTCATCAAGGGCGGCGCGAGGCAGAGCGTGTCGCCGATCGCCGGGTCGGCGCTGCCGCCGCGGGCGCGCAGCAGCAGGCCGCGCGCCATCGCCTCGCGCGCGACGCGGCCGCCCAGGCCCAGCGCCGGCGACTTGGTCGACTTGTCGGTGACCAGCTCGATGCCGAACATCATCCCGAGCCCGCGGACATCGCCGACATTCGGCAGATTGCGCAGTTCCTCGAGTTCGGCGAGCAGCTTCGCGCCTTCGACCGCGGCGCGTTCGACGAGCCCGTCCTCCTCGATGATCCGGCAATTGACGACGCCGACCGCGCAGCACACCGGATGCGCGCTGTAGGTTGCGGCATGCATGAAGCGGCGGTCGAGCGGCGCCGACAGGATCGCGTCATGCACCCGCTTCGACGCGATGACGCCGCCCAGCGGCAGGTAGCCGCTGGTCACCCCCTTGGCGAAGGAGACGAGGTCGGGCTCGACGCCCCAATGCCCGAGCGCGAACCAGCGGCCGGTACGGCCAAAGCCGGTGATCACCTCGTCGGCGATCAGCAGCACGTCGTATTTGTCGCAAATCTCGCGCAGCTTGGGGAAATAGGTCGGCGGCGGCACGATGACCCCGCCCGCCCCCATCACCGGCTCGGCAATGACCGCCGCCACCGTGTCCGGCCCCTCGGCGAGGATCGCATTCTCCACCGCCTCGGCGGCGGCGATGCCGGGGTCCGCGTTGCCCTCGTGGCGATAGGGATACGGCGGCTGCACCTGGATGAAGCCCGGCACCAGCGGGCCGAACATCTTGTGATAGATCGCCATGCCGGTGGCGCTCATCGCCGCCATCGTCACGCCGTGATAGGCATGCCAGCGCGAGATGATCTTGGTCTTGTCCGGCTTGTCGTTGACCTTCCAGTAGTAGCGGGCGAACTTGAAGGCGCTCTCGTTCGACTCGGCGCCGGCGGTGGTGAAATAGACCGCCGAGCTGTTCGCGTAGGCGCGCTTGACGATGAACTCGCCGAGCCGGATCGAGGGCTCGTTGGTCTGCCCGACATAGGCCGAGGCAAAGCCGATCTTGCGCATCTGCGCCGCCGCCGCATCGGCCAGCTCGCCGCGCCCGTGGCCGATATTGACGTTCCACAACCCCGAGAGCCCGTCGACCACGCCGCGCCCGGTCACGTCGTAGAGCATCGCGCCCTTGCCGTGATCGATGAACAGCGGCGCCTTGTGGTCGTCCGGATGGTGCAGCGGATGGACCAGAAACTGCCGGTCGGTTTCGAGAAGCTGCGTCGTGCCGTCCATGAATCCCTCCGCGGCAAAAATTGATCGGGCTGTCCCGGCTAGAGGCCGGGCCCCATCTTTCGGCCGCCTCTGCGGTTGACGAGTGGGCTCCGGCGTTCGCCGGTACGATAGGCGGCCGCTAACCTACGACCGCCCGCGCGGCAGGTCGAGCGGGTCGATGGCGCCCGAGCCTCGCGAAGTTGTGACCGTTCGCGCCGCGCCAAGGGCCTATCCTCAGCCGAACGGACGCCTTCCGCAGGAGTGGCTCACATGCGGTTGCTGATCCTTCTTCCGCTCTTTGCGTTCCTCGTCGCCTGCGCCGGCGCGCCGACGACCCCTTGTCCCGACCCCGATCCCGACCCGACAAGTGCCTGCGCCAGCTCGCACAGCCACACCTATGACGGCGGCGGCGGCCGGCAGTAGCCGTTCACCGGTTCGGCAGGTCGAGCGGAAAGATCGGCCGGCGCACGTTGTTGAAGGTCAGCGACGAATAATCCGAGGTGCAGGCGCCGATCCCGGCGAGGTCGACGACCGCCTTGGCCATGGCGCCGAGCCCGGCGCGCCAATGCACCCGGCTCTTCAGCATGACATAGCGCTTTTGCAGCGGGTCGATGCCGAGGCTGTAAAAGCAATTGAGGTCGGAGGGCTCGACATGGCGCGAGATCAGGGCGATCTCCACCTTGCCGGTGTCGATCACCACCGACGGCCCCATATCGGTAAGCACGCCGCGCCCCATCGGCCCTTTGTTGCGGAACCGGCCGCTGGCGATGGTCTTGACCGTGCCGGTTATCTCCAGCGGCGGGCTCTCGCCGGGTATTTGCGGCATCTTCAGCTTGCCGCCGACCGACAGCGTCACCCGCGCGCCGATCCCCGCCGCGATCGCCTGCTGCACGGCGTCGGGATCGTAAATCGCGAACGCGGCGGCATTCTCCAGCCCCGCCTTGAGGATCTCGCCGAGCACGACGGTCGTGTCCATCGTGCCGCCCGAGGCGCAATTGTCGTAATGATCGAGCAGCACGATCGGCCCTTCGCCGGGCGACGGCGCCGGCATCGCCCGGGCACGCGCCAGCGCTTCCTGCAGCGGCTCGATCTTGTAGACAAAGGCGTCGCGCTCGACCCAGGCGCGGTCCAGCAGCTCGTCGCGCAGCTGCTCGGCGAGCGCGCGGTTGCCGTCGGTGACCACCACCGCCGAGAGGCCGGCATTGGCGATGTCGGCATGCGGGAAGCCGGTGAACAGGCTGGCGATCAGCGCGCCTTCCGCGGCCATCGTCGCGCAGCGCTCCTGCAGCTCGCGGTTCGGGTGGTCGTGGGTGCCCTGGCGCATCACATGCGGCAGCATCGGCACGTTGCCCCAGGCCATGACCGGGTGCGCCTCGCCACGGATCGCCCGCATCAGCACCTCGCCCGCGCGCCTCGCGGTGTCGTAAGTGTCGACATGCGGATAGGTGCGATAGCCGGAGACCACGGTCGCATTCTCGATCATCGCCGGGTAGAGGTTGGCGTGCATGTCATAGGACACCGCGATCGGCGTCGTGGCGTCGATCGCGCGGATGCGGCGCAACAGCTCGCCCTCGCCGTCCTCGAAGCTCTCGACCACCATGGCGCCGTGCAGGTCGAGCAAGATGCCGTCAAACCCGCCTTTCGCCACCGCATCGCAGATATGCCGGGCAATGTGCTCGAAGGCCGCGTCGTCGACCGGCCGGGACGGCGGCGCGCCGGCGGCGATCGGCAGCACCACCTCGGCCTTCTCGCGCGCCGCGATGTCGAGATAGGCGCCGAGCCCCGACCCGGTGCCGCGGAAGGCCGCGATCGCCGCCTCGCCGTAAAGCGGCCCCGGGCCGTTTGCGCCCTGACTCGGGCCAAAGCGCTGCAGCGGCGTCGGCACGGGCGAGAAGGTGT
Organism: Allostellaceae bacterium; assembly: GCA_035550515.1. Lineage (GTDB taxonomy): Bacteria > Pseudomonadota > Alphaproteobacteria > ATCC43930 > CGMCC-115725 > DATARH01. The sequence continues at coordinate 68,484 of DASZOZ010000068.1, read as the reverse complement.
TGGTCTCGTGCTTCATCATCGCGAGCAACAGGCGCATGACGGCCTCCGCAAGGTTCTCGACCGACGATAGCGCGTTGCCGCCCTGGAGGTGAGTGCCAATAGATGGCTATATTGATGGCCATTCAGATGTGAGGGCAGCGATGGCCAATTACAGCGTTGCGGATGCCAAGAACCAACTGCCGCGGTTGATCGACAAGGCACTGGAGGGTGAAGAGGTGGTGATCACCCGGCGCGGCAAACCGCTCGTCGAGTTGACGCCGGCCAAGGTCAGACCCGAGCCGCCGATCGGATCGGATGAGTGGCTCTTCGCTCGTACGCGCTCCCGCCCCGGTATCGGCATCACGTCGGTCGAACTACTCAATCAGATGTACGAATCGGACGAAAATTGAGCATATATCTCGACGCCAGCGCGATCCTCCCGTCGCTGGTCGACGAGCCGATGAGCGATAGCGTCCAACGGTTTCTCGCGTCCCATCCGGACCGCTTGATCAGTGATTTTGCCGCGGCCGAAGTAGCCGCGGCGTTGTCTCGCATGGTCCGGACACAGCAGCTGGACGTTTCGAATGCCAACCTGCGCTTGGCCGACTTCGATGCATGGCGTGCAGCGACGAGCACCTCCGTCGATCTTCGAGCCGTCGACGCGCGCCTCGCCGGTGCCTATGTTCGCCGTTTCGACCTGATGCTTCACGCCCCCGATGCGCTCCATCTCGCGCTTGCGCGGCGGGTTGACGCCACCTTGGTGACGTTGGATCGTCGGATGGCGCGGGCCGCCGAGGAACTCGGCATATCGGTCGCCATGCCGACGGCCTGACGCAACAACAGCACAGGGAAGGAGTGCGCCATGCACCGCAGCACCGACCGGATCCTGACCACCCATGTCGGCAGCCTGCCGCGGCCGGCCGAGCTCTATGCCCTGATCGAGCAGAAGCAGGAAGGCGGCGCGATCGATCAGGCCGCCTTTGCGGCGCAGGTCAAGGCGGCGGTCGCCGCGGTGGTCGGACGCCAGGCCGATGCCGGGATCGACATCGTCGCCGACGGCGAGATGGGACGGGTCGGTTTCATCCCCTATGTCAACGAACGCCTGACCGGCATCGAGCCGAGCCCCGGCGAGATCGCGTCCTACTGGAACGAATCGCGCGAATACAAGGCCTTTCCCGAGTTCTATGCCTGGGCGCAGGGCCAGCCCGGCGCCGCCGGCAAGGCCGGGCGCACGCGCTGGATGTGCACCGGGGCGGTCTCCTACCAGGGGCACGCCGCGCTCGCGCGGGACATCGCCAACCTCAAGGATGCGATGCAGGCGGTCGATGTCGTCGAGGCGTTCATGCCGGCGGTGTCGCCGGCCAACCTCGTCAACTGGAACCGCAACCTCTTCTACAAGAGCGAGGAGGAGTATCTCTACGCGGTGGCCGAAGCGCTGCGCGAGGAGTACCAGGCGGTGATCGCCGCCGGGCTGATCCTGCAGGTCGACGACCCGCTGCTGTCGTCCTATTACGTGATGCACCCGGAGGTGAGCCTCGCCGGGTGGCGCGAATGGGCCGGCACCCGCGTCGCCGCGCTCAACCATGCGCTGCGCGGCCTGCCGCAAGACCGCATCCGCTATCACACCTGCTACAGCATCAATATCGGCCCGCGGGTCCACGATTTGGAGCTGAAGAACATTGTCGACACGATGCTGTCGATCAATGCCGGCGCCTATTCCTTCGAGGCCGCCAACCCGCGCCACGAGCACGAGTGGCGCGTCTGGGAGGACGTAAAATTGCCCGAGGGCAAATCGCTGATCCCCGGGGTGATCACCCACTCGTCGAACATCGTCGAACACGAGGAACTGGTGGCCGAACGCATCTGCCGCTTCGCCCAGGTGGTCGGCAGGGAAAATGTGATCGCCGGCGCCGATTGCGGCTTCGCCAGCTTCGCCGCGACCTGCGAGGTGCATCCCAGCGTGGTGTGGATCAAACTCGCCGCGCTCGCCCAGGGTGCACGGATCGCCAGCAAGAGGTTGTGGAACCGTTAACTCAGACCCCGCAATCGCGTTAGTGCCAGCTCCACCCCGACCCGCAAGCCGGGCAGGTTTGCGTGGATCGTGTCCCAAATCGTCTCTTGATCGAGCCGGTCATAGGCGTGACGCAGCCAATTTCCCATGCCGCGGATGTCGGGCCGGGCTGGTCGGGAACGAGCCGCTTTGCGGCATGGCCAAGGCGGGATGCCGCCTCACAGATGCGTTCGAGGCATCGCTCAACCGCATCTCGTGTACGGCCGTCGCTTTCAAAATCCGTTTTCGAGAGATCGGCCACGTAGCTCTCGATGCGCCGGATGTTTTCGTAAATATCCTCGAGGCAGACCACCGGATCGTGTTTAAAAGGCACGCCGTGCGTCCCGAACGACGTTTTCCCGGAGGCGAGGGTTTTCTATCGGCATGGTTAGGAGGTCGACATCTCGCCGAAGCAAATCGCTGAGGCGGCGTTTCAGAGCAACCAGACCAAACAGACCGAGGTGCATTTCCGGATCGACTTCGGCCAGAAGGTCAACATCGCTCCCTGCGTCCGCTTCGCCTCGGGCGGCCGATCCGATCAGCGATAGGTGAACAATCCCGCCGCGGCGCAACTCCCGCCGATGCATGCGCAACGTGGTCAAGATGAGATCGGCTGAAAATGCGGCAGTCCCCATCGCGGCGCGATCTTAACATAGCCCCGTCCGAAAAGGGCATGCGGGACTGTCCGGGCGGCCGCTGGACGGGAGCTGTGCGGATCGCACGTCAGGCTAGCTCCAACAGAGCAGCCGTCCCAGTTTCGCCATCAGGCCGGCCGTCGGCGCCGGGCTTTTCCAGGTCGAGCCGGGCTTTGACTTGGGCTCGGCCGGCAGGTTGATCTGCCCGGTGACGATGTCTTCCCGCACCGCTTGCAGCACCGCCAGCACGTCGGCGTGGGTAGTCTGTGGGCAATCGTTGAACGATTCGATGCAGCAGAACTCGCGTTCGTGCCGTTCGCTGGCCGCCTTGAGGATCGCCGGTTCCATGACCTGGGCGATGCCGACCATGTTCAGCGCTTCTTTCAGGCAATACCCGCCCCAAGGGCTGCGGTAGGTGTGCTTGATCCACTGGTTCGGGGCCTCGATGAGATCAATCACCTGGTCCAATTTGGGCAGATAGTTGAAAGGGGTTTCGAGTCCGTCGAACGGCATGGGTGCCTCCACCGGTGGCCGGATACATGCGTCCAACGCCGCTTTTCCCGCGGCGTTCCACGCCATCGCGCCGCGGCGGACATGCGGCGGGCAGCACGGCGCAAGCGACAAAAGCAGAAAGTTCTGTCGTTGTGTGACGCCGCTCACATCGCCGCCGGCGCGGCGCCCCCACCTCCTCGGCGAGAACGGAGAGGTGGGGAGAGCGATCATGTCGCACGATTTGACGCGGTGGATTGAAGATGCCGATACGCGGCGCTTTCACCAGGCCGCGCTGTTCGACCGCAGCCTCGCGATCGGCGAGAACCATTACGTCCATTTGGGCGACGCCGTCGCCAACCTGTCATCGTGGCTGCGCCATCATGCGAACCGCGACGCGCTGGCGGCCATCGGCTGCCAGGTCCACACACCCCGCGCCGAACACTAGAACCCGTGCCACCAACCCCAGCCGGCCAGTACCAAGCCGAGCAGCACGGCGGCGGCGAGACCGAACACAAAGACCGCACGCTCCCACGGCTTGCGCAGGACGACCTCGCCGCTGCGGGCCTTCTCGGCGTCGTAAGCCTGGCGGTTCGAGCGCATTATTCGGCCGCGCGCGCCGGCAGATGAGCGAATTCGGGTAGCACATGCCGGCCGTAAAACTCGATGGCCTTGCGCTGGTCGGCTTGCCCCGAATGGATGTTGACGATCGTCGCGCCGCTGCGGAACAGCTTGTCGAGCGCCGCGACATGGACGGCGGGGTCGGTGCCGGCCGGCCAGTCGGCGAACACCTTCTCCAGCGGCAGCTCGGCTTCGGCGCGGCGCTGGATTTCCGCCGGGTCCTCGATCTCGTAGTAGCCCTTGAACGCCTTCGGCAGGAAGCGCCACAGCGCGGCCGCCTGCATCGCCTCGTCGCGCCCGCCGACCACGACAAACTGCTCGACCAGCACCGGCATCGCGTCGGGGTTCTTGCCGGCCTCGCGGGCGCCGGCCTGCCATTCCGGCTTGAACTGCTGCCATGACAAGGTGTCGGTGATCAGCCCGTCGCCGTGCTTGCCGGCCAGCCGCATCGATTTGCGGCCATTGGCGGCGACGAGGATCGGAATCGGCCGTGGCGGCACGTCGTAGAGCTTGCCGTCGACCCGGTAGTGCCGGCCGCGATGCGAAACCGCTTCGCCGCTCCACAACGCGCGGATGATCTCGATCGCCTCGACCAGCCGCTCCCAGCGCTCCGCCCAACGCGGCCATCGGCCGGTGGCCGCCTGCTCGTTGAGCGCCTCGCCCGAGCCGGCCCCGAGAAACACCCCGCCGGGATGCAGCCCGGCCAGGGAGGCGAAGGCCTCGGCGACGACGGCGGGGTGATAGCGCAGCGTCGGGCAGGTGACGGTCGTGCCCATCCAGGCCGCGCCGATCCGCGCCGCCAGCGCCCCTAGGGTGACCCAGGCGGCGCCGCTATGCTGCTGATTGGCTTGCCACGGCTGGAAATGATCGCTGGTCGCCAACAGCCCGAACCCGGCCTTTGACGCTTCGGCGCCCAGTTCGACGAGTTGAGGGACGGTGAACTGCTCGTGCCCCAGCATAAACCCGACCACCCGCTGGCCGGCGAGCGGCAGCGGCGAGCGGGACATGGCGCGTGTTTTCATGGCGGGCTCCGATATTTCCGATCCCAACACCACCCCGGGAACCCAGTTCCGGAACCGCCGGGACGAGGCTCGGTTTGTCGAAAGCCGGCAAGGCGCCGGCGCCCGCAAGGAGCTGACCATTGCCACCTGACGGTTCGGTTCAGATCGTCCTGGATCCGGTCGCGGCGGCGCGTGCCGCGAAGCTGCGCCATGTCAGCGACGACGGCCCCGGGATTACCCGGCACAAAGCCGCGAGCGGTTTCGACTATCGCGACATCCACGGCCGGCTGATCGGCGACATGGAGACGCTCGCGCGGATCAAATCGCTGGCGATCCCGCCGGCGTGGAGCGCGGTGTGGATTTGCCCGCTGGCCAACGGTCATCTGCAAGCAACCGGGCGCGACGCGCGGGGACGCAAGCAATACCGCTATCACCCGCGCTGGCGGCAGACCCGCGACGAGACGAAATACGAGCGGATGCTGGTCTTCAGCCGCGCGCTGCCGGCGATCCGGGCGCGGGTCGAGGCCGACCTGCGGCGCCACGGGCTGCCCCGCGAAAAGGTGCTGGCGGCCATCGTCCGGCTCATGGAGATGACGCTGTTCCGCGTCGGCAACAGCGAATACACCAAGGCCAATAAAAGCTTTGGCTTGACCACGCTGCGCGACCGGCACGCGGTCGTCGAGGGCAACGAAATCCGCCTCGACTTCCGCGGCAAGAGCGGTGTGCGCCAGGAGGGCCGCATCACCGACCGGCAGCTCGCCCGCATCGTCAAGAACTGCCGCGACCTGCCGGGATACGAGCTGTTCCAATATCTCGATGCCGAGGGCGATCGGCACAGCGTGGACTCCGCCGATGTCAACGCCTACTTGCGCGAGGCGAGCGGCGAGGAGATCACCGCGAAGGATTTCCGCACCTGGGCCGGGACCCAGCTCGCGGCGATGGCGCTGGCGGAGGTGGCCGAGCTCGGCGCCACGCCGTCGGCGAAATCGGCGATTGTCCGGGCCGTCGAGCAGGTCGCCGGGCATCTCGGCAACACCGCGGCGGTGTGCCGCAAATGCTATATCCACCCGGCGATCTTCGACGGCTATCTCGACGGCACCCTGGTGGCGACGCTCGCCGAACGCACCGAGGCGTATCTGAAGGACAACATCGACGGGATGAGCGCCGAGGAAGCGGCGGTCGCCGCCTTTCTGCGGCTGCGGCTGGAGAACATGGCACATGCCGGGAAGCGCGACGCATCTAGCGCCTGACCGGCGGGAAGGCGCACAATGCCGGCGTGGCGACAGAGCCAGCCGATACCCGCCATCGCCCCTCGCCTGACGCGCTGCTGCAGCAGGCCGAGCGGGAAGCGCGCGGCCGGCTGAAAATCTTTCTCGGCGCCGCGCCGGGGGTCGGCAAGACCTACGAGATGCTGCAGACCGCCCACGCCAAGCTGGCCGAGGGCGTCGACACGGTCATCGGCCTGATCGAGACCCATGGGCGCAAGGACACCGATGCGCTCGTTGCCGGGCTCGAAGTCGTCCCCCGCCGCAGGACCGAACATAACGGCCGCGTGCTCGAGGAGATGGACCTCGACGCGATCCTCGCGCGCCGGCCCAAGCTGGTGCTGGTCGACGAGTTGGCGCACAGCAACGCGCCGGGAAGCCGTCACCCGAAGCGCTATCTCGATGTCGAGGAGCTGCTCGGCGCCGGGATCGACGTCTTTACCACGCTCAACATCCAGCACCTCGAAAGCCTCAACGACGTGGTCGCCCAGATCACCCGCATCCGGGTGCGCGAAACCGTGCCGGATTCGATCATCGACCGCGCGGATGACGTGGAAGTCGTGGACCTTACGCCCGAAGACCTGATCCAGCGCCTGAAGGAAGGCAAGGTCTATGTCCCGGCCCAGGCCGAACGGGCGGTGCGCCATTACTTTCAACCCGGCAACCTGACCGCGCTGCGCGAACTGGCACTGCGCCGCACCGCGCAGCGGGTCGACGAGCAGATGGTCAGCTATATGCGGGCGCACGCGATCTCCGGCCCGTGGGCGGCCGGGGAGCGGGTGCTCGTCGGGATCAATGAAGACCCGCGTTGCGCCGCGCTGGTCCGTTACGCCCGGGTGTTCGCCGACCGGCTGCGCGCCCCGTGGACCGCCATCCATGTCGAGACCTCGCGCACCCATCGCCTGAGCGAGGCGGCGCGCGACCGCATCGCCGAATCCCAGCGCCTGGCCCAGCGGCTCGGCGGCGAGGCGGTGACGGTCCCGGCGGCGGACGTGACGCAGGGCCTCATCGACTACGCGCGCGACAACAATTTCACCCATGTGGTGATCGCCAAGTCGCGGCGCTCGCCGTGGTCGGAACTGTGGCGCGGCTCGAACACGCATCGCCTGCTGCATCGCGCCGGCGACCTCCATGTGCACGTCATTGCCGAGCCGCAGCGCGGGGCCGGCCGCGGCGCCGGCGAGCAAGCGGAGATCGGCGAGGCGGTCGCCGCCCGAGCCGAGGCGGCGCCGGATTTCGGCCCCTATATCGGCAGCCTCGGCATGGCCGCCGCGGCGCTGCTTGTCGGGCTCGGCCTGCAGCAATGGCTGTCGCAGCAGAACATCTCGCTGGTGTTCCTGACCGCCGTCCTGGGCAGCGCCATCGCCTACGGGCTGCTGCCGTCGCTCTGTGCCTGCCTGGCCAGCGTGCTGGCCTATAATTTCTTTTTCCTGCCGCCGCTCCACGCCTTCACGATTGCCGACCCGGAGAACGTCGTCGCGCTGTTCTTTTTCGCCACCGTCGCGGTGATCGCCAGCAATCTCACCGCGCGCGTGCGGGCGCAGGCGATGGTGGCGCGCCAGCGCGCCAAGACCACCGACGACCTTTACCAATTCAGCCGCAAGCTCGCCGCGGTGGTCACCATGGACGAGCTGCTGTGGGCGTCGGCCTACCAGATCGCGCTGATGCTGAAGGTCCGTGTGGTGCTGCTGCTGCCCGAAAGCGCCAGCATCGCGGTGCGCGCCGGCTATCCCCCGGAGGACAGGCTTGAGGATGCCGACCTCGCCGCAGCGAAATGGTGCTGGCAGAACAATCGCCCGGCCGGACGCGACGCCGACACGCTGCCCGGCACCAAGCGGCTGTTCCTGCCGATCCGCACCGGCCGCGGCGCGGTCGGCGTCGTCGGCATCGACAATGACGAGCCGGGCCCGCTGCTGACCCCCGACCAGCGCCGCCTGCTCGATGCCCTGCTCGACCAGACCGCGCTAGCGGTCGAGCGCGTCAACCTCGCCGAGGACCTCGACCGCGCCAGGATCACCGCCGAGACCGACCGGCTGCGCTCGGCACTGCTGACGTCGCTGTCGCACGACCTGCGCACGCCGCTCGCCTCGATCCTCGGCTCGGCGACGAGCCTCGACAGCTATGGCGGGCGTCTCGACGAAAAGGCCGTCAAGGAGCTGACCGGCACGATCCGCGAGGAGGCCGAGCGGCTCAATCGCTTTATCGCCAACCTGCTCGATATGACCCGGCTCGAATCGGGCGCGGTGGTGCCGCAGACGGGACCGGTCGACCTCAGCGACCTGGTGGGGAGCGCCCTGGAGCGCAGCGGCAAGATCCTCGGCGAGCACCGCATCGCGCTCGACATCCCGTCCGACCTGCCGATGCTCGAACTCGATCCCGTGCTGTTCGAGCAGGTGCTGTTCAACCTGCTCGACAATGCCGTGAAATACGCCCCGCCCGGGTCGCTGATCCGCATCGAAGCGCGCGACGAGCACGATCACGTCCGGCTGGCGGTGATCGACGAGGGGCCGGGCATCGCCGGCGACGACCTGGAACGCGTGTTCGACAAGTTCTACCGGGTGCGGGCGCAGGACCGCCAGCGCGCCGGCACCGGGCTGGGGCTGGCGATCTGCCGCGGCTTTATCGAGGCGATGGGCGGCGCCATTCGCGCCGAGAACCGGCCCGACCGCGCGGGCGCGGTCTTCATCCTCACGCTGCCCGTCGCGACGGCGACGCGGCCGGCCGAAGCGGCGCTCGAGCGGTGAGCGCCGGCGCCCCGCTGCGCGTGATGGTGGTCGACGACGAGCCGGCGATCCGCCGCTTTCTGCGCACCAGCCTGCGCGCCGAAGGCTATGAGGTGATCGAGGAGGAGACCGGCGAGGCGGCGCTGCGCGAAATCCGCCGGCGCGAGCCGGACCTTGTCATGCTCGACCTCGGACTGCCGGGGATCGACGGGCTCGCGGTGGTCCGCGAGGTTCGCGCGACCGGATCGGCGCTGCCGATCATCGTGCTGACCAGCCGCACCGACGAAGCCGGCAAGGTCGAGGCGCTCGACCTCGGCGCCGACGACTATGTGACCAAGCCGTTCGGCATGGACGAGCTGCTAGCGCGGCTGCGCGCCGCGCTGCGCCACCGGCTGCAGCAGGAGGGCGAGAAACCGCTGTTCCGCAGCGGCGACCTGACGGTCGATCTGGTGCGCCGCCTCGTCGGCGTGCGCGGCGCGCCGGTCAAGCTGTCGCCGCGCGAATACGACATCCTGCGGCTGCTGGTGCAGCACGCCGGCAAGGTGCTGACCCACCGGATGATCCTCAAGGAAGTGTGGGGCGGCGACGCCGACGTGCAGTATCTGCGCATCTATATCCGGCAGCTGCGCCAGAAGATCGAACCCGACCCGGAACGGCCGACGCATATCCTCACCGAGACCGGCGTGGGGTACCGGCTGCGGATGCTGGATTAGGGTGGGCTGATCTGCGGCAACACCGCTTCCGGGGGGAACGCGCCGGCACTACCATGGCGCAAACTCAGCGGGAGGACGCGATGCCCGAGCTCAACATCCGCAAGCTGCATCCGGTGATCGGCGCCGAGGTCACCGGCATCGATCTCGGCAAACCGGCCGACGACGCGACCCGCGAGGCCTTGTCGCAAGCGCTGTCGGAGCATCTGGCGCTGGTCTTTCCGGACCAGGACTTGACGCCGGAAGGGTATCTGAATGCCGGCGCGGCTTTCGGCCCGGTGATGCGCCAGCATTATTCGCAGCACCATATGCCGGGCCACCCGCTGATCGGGCTCGTCCACCACCAGAACGGCCAGCGCCCGGCCGAGCGCTGGCACACCGACCACACCAACCACGAAAAGCCGCCGCTGGCGACCATGCTCTACGGTGTGGAAATCCCCTCTTCCGGCGGCGGCACCAGCATCTGCAGCATGCGTGCCGCCTATGCCGCCCTGCCCGAAGCGGAGCAGCAAAAGCTGTCGGGGCTGCGGACCGTGAACCAGCTCGACATCGACCGCGAGGGCACGCGGGAAGAGGACGAGGAGAAATACGGCAAGCCGGTGGTGCACCCGATGGTCCGCACCCATCCGGTGCACGGCAGCCGCGCGGTGTATTTCCACATCACCAAGGTGCAGTACATCGAGGGGATGAGCCCGGACCTCAGCCGCGCCTATATGGAAGACCTGCTGGAACGCATGGTGCAGCCGGAGATCACCTATCACCATAAATGGCGCAAGGGCGACGTGCTGATCTTCGACGACCGCGCCACCCTGCACCGCGCGCACGGCGACTACGACCGCAGCGAAAGACGCGTGCTGTGGCGGATCTTGGTAGAGGGCGACAAACCCCGGCTGACCTGATCGCTTGCTGCCGCCGCCCGAGGAACGAGGCCGAGCTTCCGGCCGTTAGGGGTTCCGAAAGCGGCTGGAGCAGCGGATGAAAGCAAAACTCGTCGCCGACAATGCGGGCGAGCAGACCTATGTGCTGGTGCTCGACCCGGGCGAAGAAGCGTTTTCGACGATCGGCCAATTCGCCGCGGCGAAACAACTCGGCGCGGCGTCGCTGACCGCGCTCGGCGCCTTTGCCGAGGCCACCGTCGGCTGGTTCGATCTCGCCGCGAAGACCTATCGGAAAATCCGCGTCGGCGAGCAGTGCGAGGTGCTCAGCGCCGTCGGCGATATCGCGCTCGACGACAAGGGAAAGCCCAGCGCCCATATCCACGTGGTTCTCGGCCTCAGTGACGGGTCGACCCGCGGCGGCCACCTGCTCGCAGGCATCGTCCGCCCGACGCTCGAAGTGACGCTGGTCGAGGCGCCCGCCCATTTGCGCCGTACGCCGCGCCCGGAACTCGGCCTGGCGCTGATCGACCTGTAGGCGCGCGTTGCTCGCGGTCGTCACCGGAGCGAGCGCCGGGGTGGGACGCGCCACCGCCGGCGAGTTTGCCGCGCGCGGCTGCGATGTCGGCCTTATCGCCCGCAACGCGGCACGGCTCGAAGCGACCGCCGCGGAGCTGCGGAGCTTTGGCGTGCGGGCCGTGCCGGTGGCCGCCGATGTCGCGGACGGAGATGCGCTCGAGGCCGCCGCCGAGCGGATCGAAGCGGAACTGGGGCCGATCGACCTCTGGGTCAACAACGCGATGGCGACGATCTTCGCGCCGGTGGACCGCCTCTCCCCCGCGGAATTTCGCCGCGCCACCGAGGTCACCTATCTCGGCCAGGTTTACGGCACGATGACCGCGTTGCGGCGCATGCGGCAGCGCGACAGCGGGACGATCGTCAATGTCGGCTCGGCGCTGTGTTACCGGGCGATCCCGCTGCAATCGGTCTATTGCGGCGCGAAATATGCCGTTCGCGGCTTCACCGATTCGCTGCGCTCGGAACTGCTGCACGACGGGAGCAAGGTGCGGCTGGTCATGGTCCACCTGCCGGCGGTCAACACCCCGCAGTTCGACTGGGCGCTCAACAAGACCGGCAGCCGGCCGCAGCCGGTGCCGCCCATCTTCCAGCCCGAAGTCCCGGCACGGGCGATCGTCGACGCCGCGCTCGACCCGCGCGGACGCGAGGTCTGGGTCGGGCTGCCGACCTGGAAGGCGATCATCGCCAACAAGCTGGCGCCGGGATTGCTCGATCGGTACCTGGCGAAGAACGGCTATTCGGGACAACTGACCGAGGAGCCGACGCCGCTCGACGCTCCGGCCAACCTGTTCCGCTCGGTCGACGGCGATTACGGCGCGCATGGCCGCTTTGACGACCGCGCCCGCTCGGTCTCGGTCGAAGCCGAGATCGCGCGCCATCGCGGCATGGTCGCGGCCGCCATCGCCGCGCTGGGCCTCGGCGCCGCGGCCGTATCGGTCGGCGCCACCCGGCTCAGCCGCCGCCGCGCTGCAAGACCGGGCCGCAAAGCCCCAGCGCGGTATTGACCAGCGAGAGATGGCTGAGCGCCTGCGGGAAATTGCCGGTCAGGCGGCCCGTGCCGATGTGCCATTCCTCGGCGAGCAGGCCGACATCGTTGGCAAGGCCGATGACGCGTTCGAGGTAACCGCGCGCCTCGGCGGCGCGCCCCTGCATGCCGAGGCAGTCGGCAAGCCAGCAGGTGCAGGCGATAAAGGCGCCTTCCTCGGGCCCGCCGACGGGCGACCAGCGCCGCACCAGTCCGTCCTGGACCAGTTCGCTTTCGACGGCCGCGACGGTCCCGGCGATCCGCGGATCGTCGATCGGCAAGAAGCCCACCGTGGGCAGCAGCAGCAAGCTGGCGTCGAGGCGGTCCGAACCGAATGACTGCACAAAGCTGTTGCGCGCGCGGCTGAAGCCGTCGCGGCAAATGACCCGATGCATCTCCGCCCGCAGGCTTTCGAGGGCGCGGCGGCGCCCGGCCGGCACGCCGTCCAGCTTCAGGTAGCGGTCGAGGCCCACCCAGGCCATGACTTTCGAGAAGGTGTAATGCCGCGGCTCGCCGCGCAGTTCCCAGATGCCCTGGTCGGGCTGGCGCCAAACCTTCTCGATATGCGCCGCCAGATGATGCTCGACGGCGATATCCCAGCGCCCCCCGCCGAGCCCGGTCTGTTGGCAGAGATGCAGCGAATCGAGGACCTCGCCGTAAATGTCGAGCTGGAACTGATCGGCCGCCGGGTTGCCGACATGGACCGGCGCCGCGCCGCCGTAGCCGGGCAGCCAGGGGACATCGTGCGGCACGACGTTGCGGCCGCCATCGCCGCGGTACATCGTGCGCAACCGCTCCGGCACGCCGGCCGCGGCACGCAGCAGCCAGTCGCGCCACGCACGTGCCTCGTCCCGGTAGCCGGCGTTGAGGAAGGTGGCCAGGGCGAAGGTCGAATCCCGCAGCCAACTGTAACGGTAATCCCAGTTCCACGCGCCTCCCGGCACTTCGGGCAGCGAGGTGGTCGGCGCGGCGATGACGGCGCCGGTCGTCGCCACGGTCAGCGCCTTCAAGGTGATCAGCGAGCGCCTGACCGGTCCCGGCCAATCGGTCTGCGCCGCGAACTTGCCGATGAACGCCCGCCAGAAGGTTTCCGTCGCCGCGATCGCGGCGGTGACGTCGAGCGGCTCCGGTTCCGCCTCGTAGGAGGCGCCGTATTGCAGCGTGAAGGTCAGGCTCGCACCCTGGTCGACGGTGAATTGCAGGCCGATGCGGTCGCCGCCCGCCGGTCGATCGGCCAGGTCGAGATCGATCGGTGAGCGCAGCACCGCGAGATCCGGGCCGACGATCGCCCACACGACTCGCGGCTCGGCGCAAAGCCAGGGCGGGATGCTGCCGTAATCGAAGCGCAGCGCCAGATCGAGCACCATGTCGACCCGCCCCGCCTCACCCCGCACGGTGCGGATGATGGCGCGGTGCGGGGTGTCGATCGGCATCAGGTCGGTGACGCGGACAATGCCGTGTGCGGTTTCATGCCAGGTTTCGAGGATCAGCGTATCGCCGCGATAACGCCGGGTCGTGCGCCGCGGCATGTCGCGCGGCGCGAGCCGCCAATAACCGTGCCGGTCGTCGCCGAGCAGCGCGGCGAAGCAGGCGTCGCTGTCGAAGTTCGGCCAGCAGAGCCAGTCGATCGAGCCGTCGCGGGCGACCAGCGCGGCGCTGCGCCGGTCGCCGATCAGCGCATAATCCTCGATCCGTTTGCTCACGCTCGACGCCTCGCTCCACCGGAACCGCGTTCTCGACGCAACGTTGAACAAACCAGCAGGGCAAACGGTTTCTTCCGGCCGCTTCCGCAACCGTCGGCTCATGAAAAACGCTCAGGTAAAGCCTTTGACGACCGCGTTATCGGACGACCTCACATCATTTCCGATGCCGACGAGCCGGACGGCTTGCGCGCTCAACCTATGCGGTGGTTGCCGCGGGGCCGGTCGGGTTTGATGCGGCTGCAATCGTCCGCCGGCCTGGCGCTCACCTCGTTCGCGACCGCGGCCGCGGCGGCCGCCATGGAAGCGGCCTTGCAGCCCCAGCCGAGGCGGCTCCCGGCGTCGCCCGATCATGTCGCCGCCGCGCGCAGCCTCAACGGCGCCTCGGCCTTGCTGGCGGCGGCCGCGCTCGCCGACAGCAGCGTCGAACATTACCGCGGCGCGTTCCACAACCGGACCATGCTGCTGCCGTTGGCGATCGGCGCGCAGGCGCTCGCGGCAAGCCTGCACGGGCTGGTCAACCGGGCCGGGCGGCCCAATTCGACGCGCGACCTGGGTCAGGCGTTGGCGTTGACGACCGGGCTCGCCGGGGCCGGGTTTCATATCTACAACGTGCTGAAGCGGCCGGGCGGCTGGAGTTGGCTGAACCTGTTTTACGGCGCCCCGCTGGGCGCGCCGGTCGCGCTCGGCCTCGCCGGCGTGATCGGCGCCCTGGCCGAGCGGCTGCGTTCCGGCGGCCGGGCGGTCTACGGGTTTCTGCCCGGCCGGCTGATCGCCCGGCTGGTGGCGCTCGGGCTGATCGGCACCTCGGGCGAGGCCGCGCTGCTGCATTTCCGCGGCGCGTTCCATAACCCGGCGATGGTGATCCCGGTGGCGGGGCCGCCGGTCGCCGCGGGTCTGCTGGCCGCGGCGACGCTGTCGCCGCGCTGGACCGGACCGGCACGCGGGTCGCTGCGGCTGCTGACCGGGGTCGGCTTGCTGGGCGCCGCGTTTCACGCTTATGGCGTCGGGCGCAACATGGGCGGTTGGCGCAACTGGTCGCAGAACATCCTCAACGGACCGCCGCTGCCGGCGCCGCCGGCGTTCACCGCCTTGGCCATCGCCGGGCTCGCGGCGTTGCGGCTGATCGAGCGGCGGCGGTGACGGAACGCTTTCCCGGCTACGACGTGCTCGCCAAGCGGCACACGCCGTCGTGGAACGCCAAGACCCGCCAAGTCATCGACGAGCGGCTCGCCCTGCCGCGCGCGCCGCGGTTCTTGTCGCCAGCGGAATTCGCCACGCTGGCGGCGCTGTGCAACCGCATCGTGCCGCAGCCGGCAAACCGTCCGCCGGTGCCGGTCGCGGCGCTGGTCGACGACAAGCTGTACGAAAACCGCCGCGACGGGCATCGCGACCACCGCCTGCCGCCGGCGCGCGAGGCCTGGCGGCGCGGGCTCGCCGGGATCGCTGCGGAGGCGCGCCGCCGCCATAGCGTAGGGTTCGAGACGCTCGATGCGGCCGAGCAGGACGCGCTGCTGCGGGCGATGCAGGACGGCGACATCGCCGGCGACTGGGGCGGGATGCGTCCTGCGATGTTCTTCGCCAAGCGCCTGCTGCTCGACATCGTGACCGCCTATTACGGTCACCCGACCGCCTGGAACGAGATCGGCTTTGGCGGCCCGGCGAGCCCGCGCGGCTATGTCCGCATGGATTTCGACCGCCGCGACCCCTGGGAGGCGGCCGAGGCCAAGCCCGGCGAGGAAGCGGCGGCGCGCAGCGAAAATGCCCGGATCGGCTGATCCCTCGCCCGATCCGCAAATCGTCCCGCGCGGCAGGAACGGGCGGGCGCCGGACCCGCTCCGCGTCGGCGGCTGGGTCGAAATGCGCGAACACCGCGACGACGAGGCGGTCGATTTCGCCATCGTCGGCACCGGCGCCGGCGGCGGCACGCTCGCCTGCCGGCTCGCCGAGCTCGGCTTCTCGGTGGTCGGCTTCGACGCGGGGCCATGGTGGCGGCCGCTCGAGGACTTCGCCTCCGACGAAACCCATCAGCAGAAGCTGTACTGGACCGACGAGCGGATCTGCGACGGCGAGAACCCGCTGGTGCTCGGCGCCAACAACAGCGGCCGTTCGGTGGGCGGCAGCACGGTGCATTTCGCGATGGTATCGCTGCGCTTCCGGCCGGAATGGTTCAAGGCCCGCAGCCGGCTCGGCTACGGCGCCGACTGGCCGCTCGATTGGCGCGAGATGTGGCGCTACTACGACCTGGTCGAGGACGCGCTGAAGATTTCCGGGCCGGTCAACTACCCCTGGGGTCCGAAGCGGCCGCGCTATCCGTATCGCGCGCACGAACTCAATGCCGCGGCGTTGGCGCTGGCGCGCGGCTGCGAGGCGCTGGGGATCGCCTGGGCGCCGACGCCGCTCGCCACCGTTTCGGCGCCGCGCGGGCTGTCGCCGCCCTGTGTCTATCGCGGCTTCTGCGTCCAGGGCTGCGCGACCAACGCCAAGCAAAGCGCGCTGATCACCTGGATCCCGCGCGCCGTCAAAGCCGGCGCCGAAATCCGCGACCTCGCCATGGTCGGCCGCGTCGAGACCGACCCCAAGACCGGGCTCGCCACCGGCGTGCACTACCACCGCGAAGGCCGATGGCGGTTCCAGCGCGCGAGGAACGTCGTCGTCGCCGGCTATGCGATCGAGACGCCGCGCCTGCTGCTCAATTCCGCCGATCTGCGCCACCCCGACGGTCTCGCCAACGGCTCGGGGCTGGTCGGCCACAACCTGATGGTGCATGCCAACCAGGCCGTCTACGGCACGATGCGGGAGGAGGTGCGCTGGTACAAAGGCCCGCCGACGCTCGCCCTCACCGAACATTGGAACTACCAGGACGCAGGCAAGGATTTCCATGGCGGCTATTGCTACATGGCGCAGGGGCCGCTGCCGGTGACCTGGGCCGGGATCGTCGCCGGCGCGCGCGGGCTGTGGGGCCGGGCGCTGCGCGACGAGATGGAGCAATACAATCACGCGGTCGGGCTGAAGATCGTCGGCGAGGTGCTGCCGGACGCGAACAATCGCGTCACCCCGGCCGACGAGACCGACGAGCTGGGGCTCAAGGCGGCACGCGTGACCTTCTCCTACGGCGACAACGACAAGCGGCTGATTGCGCACGCGATGCGGGCGATGCGCGATTGCCTCGACGCTGCCGGGGCATCCGATCTGTGGGAAGAGACCGACGACACCGCGCACCTGGCGGGCACGGCGCGGATGGGCGACGACCCGCGCAGCAGCGTGGTCAATGCCGATTGCCGCAGTTGGGACATCCGCAATCTGTGGATTTGCGACGGCTCGGTGTTCCCGACGATCGGCGGGGTCAACCCCTCGCTGACGATTCAGGCGATCGCGCTGCGCACCGCCGACCGGATCAAGGCGCTCGCGGCGCGCGGCGAGCTGTGACGACGGCCGCTACACCCCGAAAATCGCCCGGCGGACGTTGACCTGCTCACCGCCCTCGGCGGCGGCGCCGCCAACGCCGGACGGTCCCACCGCCTCCTTGACGGTGAGGGGCGTGTCGCGGATTTCCCAATAGCGGCCGTGCCCCGAGACGGCGACCCCGCCGCCGGCGTCGTCGGCGTACCAGCCGTCGCGCAATTCGACGACGTCCCAGCCGGCAGCGCGCAAGGCTGCCGTTGCATCCGCCTCGGCAATGCAGAAATAATCGGACTTGCCGGCGCCGTCCGGCACGATCTCCGGCGTCCGCCGCACGACCTTGACCTGCAGGCCGGCGAGGCTCGGCGCCGGGCCGGCGCCGCGCAGGATGAACATCATGCGCCGGTTCCTTCGGCCGCAAAGCGCGCCACACGCTCGACAAAGGCGGCGGGCTGTTCGAGCTCCGGATGATGGCCGGCCGCGTCGATCAGCGCAAACACCGCGCCGGGGATCAGCCCGGCATAGGCGCGGCCGTAGTCGGGCGACACGATGCGGTCGCCGGCGCCCCACAGCACCAGCGTCGGCACCGCGATGCGGTGCAGCCAATGCCTGAGCTGCGGATTGTACATATGCGGCCGCCAAGCATAGAGGCACAGCGAATCCCAGTTGCGCGCGAGGACCACCATCTCCGCGTCGCTCATGGCATCGCCGATCGCGCTGTGCCAGCCGACGCCGTAGCAGCCCGGCGGGCGGCGGGCCGGATCGTGCCAGGCGCGGCGCTCGAGCTCGGCGGGACTGGTGTTGAACAGATGCGGGAAATCGCGTTCTTCGCGCCCGGAAAGCTTGATGCCGAAGGGATCGACCAGCACCAGCCTGGCGAGCTTGGGATGGCCGGCGGCCGCCAGCTCGGCGGCGATCCAGCCGCCGAACGAAAAGCCGATCACCACGACATTTTCCGCCGGCAGCGCGTCGAGCACGCCGCGATAGACATGCACCAGATCGTAGATCGTGTCGCAATCGCCCATGTCGGGCGACCCGCCGAAGCCGGGATGCGAGGGCGCGACGACGTGCCCGGCTTCGGCCAGGCGAGCGAGAAACGGCGCCGACGGGTTGATGTTGTGGATGCCGTGCACCAGCAGGAAGGTCGGTGCAGCGGCGCGTTTCGCCGCAAAGCGCAGCACTTCGAGATCGAACGGTCCGACCCTCAGCCGATCGATGCTTGCCGCCGGGCGCTCCCGAACCTCGCTCATTTTGCCGCCGCCGCCCGGCGCGCGTGCCACGCCGTCTCCCCGTCGTCGACGGGCGGCAGGTCCTGCAATTGCGGCAGCACATATTTCGAAGCGCGCTTGAAGCTCGCTTCCGCCTCGTGGTGCGTGACGAGACCCTGCCGAGTCATCATGATGATGTGGCAGAGGCCGCCGACCCGCGTCCGGAAATCCTTGATCTGCCGGGCGACGGTGTCAGGGTTGCCGGCGAACATCTGCCCTTGCCCCACCAGCACCTCGGCGTCGAGATTGGTCGGGCGGGGCCGCCGCGCCGCGCCGGTGCGCCAGGCCGCCGGCGCCATCTCGGGCGCCACCGCGCCGGGCTGGAACTTCGAGAATTGCGGCGCGCTCTTGATGCTGACGGTGAGGAACCAGGCGATCTTCTGGCCGATCCGCAGCGCCTCCTCGTCGGTATCCCCGACATACGCAAAGGCCATGTAGGAAAACCGGTCCTCCCCCGGCGCCGCCAGCCCCGCCGCCGCGCGCGCCGCCTTGTACGAGTCGAAGGCCTGGCGGGTGCGGTCGTAGCCGCCGAACAACAGCGTGTTGACGATGCCGCGCCGGCCCAGTTCGGCGCAGGTCGGCAGGTCGCTGGTCGCCGCCCAGAAATCCGGCCGCGGCTGCTGATAGGGGCGCGGCCAGATATTGACGTGCGGGTGGGTAAAGAATTTCCCCTCCCACGAGAACGGCCCGTCCTGCGTGGTCAGCGTCTTTTCGATCAGGTCGATCGCTTCCCATTCGCGCTCGCGAATACGCATCGGATTGGCGTCGCCCGAGACCATTTCCGTCGCGCCGGACTTGACGAAGCCGATCTCCAGCCGCCCTTTCGAGATGATGTCGATCGTCGCGTATTCCTCGGCGATCCGCACCGGGTCGGGCCGCACGGTGATCAGGGTGCCGAGCGAGAGGATCCGCACCTTGCGGGTGATGTTGGCGACGACGCCGGTGATGACCGGGCTGGCCGCCCACAGATTGTTGATGCCCGAATGATGCTCGTTGGTGACGATGTTGATGCCGATATCGTCGCACAGCCGGTACTCGTCCCAGATTTCATCGTAGAGCTGCGCGGCGATTTTCGGATCGCAGTACTTGTTGGGGAGGCTCGCGCGGACGGATTCCGCCTGCTCCAGGACTTCGTTGGGCACGAACGGATAGGGGTTCTCGCAATGGTTCCACAATTCCATCCGCAGGCCTCCCGGACAGCGACGCAGGGCGGGGGGAGCATATTCTTTCGGCCGGAGGATCGCACGCAAAGGAAGCGTCGTTTGGCCGGCCGCGGCCTATTGCCGTGCGGCGCGCGACGGCTTGCCGAAGCCCGGGATGCGCTGCACGGCCTGTTTGACCTGCTCGGCGGTGATCAGCCGGGTGCACTCGAACTGCCGCGGCGTGTCCTTGTGCCGCGGGCACCACAGAAAATCGTGGTGGTCGAAGCGGTGATGCGGGTCGTTCCAGCAGCTGTTGCAGGTGTGGTAGTTGACGATGCGGTACGGGGTGGCGAACTCGTTGGTCGGATGGGTGAACCCCGAGATCATCACCACCGGCGTGCCGGCGGCCCAGGCCAGCCATGAAAGCCCGCTCGACAGCCCGATAAAGAAATCGGCGTGCTTGAGCCAGCGCGCCCGCTCGCTCAGCGAGTGGTCGCCGGTCTGGTCCTCGACGCCGTGCGGGATGTGGTTCCACACGATCCCGGTGCCGTGCACCGGCTTCTGGTCGATGCAGACGACGCGATAGCCCTGCTCCTTGAGGAACGCGACGATCTCGTGCCAGCCGTACGGGTTGTTCCAGTACTTCGCCTGGGTCGTCGACTGCGTCGCGATGCAGACATAGGGCTCGGCGATGGGGCGGCCCTCGGGGATCACCAGCCGCGGCGCGACCTCGGTCGGGTCGACACCGAGGATGTAGCCGGCGGTGCGGTGCAGCCCCACCAGGCGGAAATCGCACGGCTGGTTGAGGCAATCCTTGTCGTCGAAGAACAGCCCCATGCGATAGGTCGCGTAATAACGCGCGGGGTCGAAATCGTCATGCGCGACAAAATCGATCTCGGGATACGCGGCGGCAAAGAGCGGGATCAGGCGGTCGGCCATCGCGCAGGTCAGCCGGCAGCCGTGCTGCGCCTGGAATTTCGCCGCGTAGGGGAACCAGCCCATGGTATCGCCCAGCGTCCCCACCGGAAACAGCACCGCGACCTGGCGGTCGCGCGCGTCGTATTCATGGTTCAGCACCAGTTCGTCGCCGTGCCACACATCGACGCGGAAGCGGACGTAATAGCGCTTCGCACTGGTGACCCGGCCGGCTTTGAAGTCGGCGCTGGTTTCAAACAAGGTATTGCCGGTATCGAGGTCCATGAGGCGCACGCGCCAGGATTTGTCCGACTCCGGCACCGCGACGCGGCAGCCGTCATTGAAGTCGAAGCGGATGCCTTCGGGCGCCTGCTGGGTCGGGATCTCGGGGGCGGCGGGATAGGCCGGCTTGACCTGCGCTGAGCCGGCCGGTCCGGCGGGGGTCGTCGCCGCGACGGTCGGCGGTTCCGCCGTTGCGGCCGGTGCAGCCTCGGCCTCGGCTTCCAACGCAAGGTCCTGCGCCGCCATCTCGTCACTCACCGAGGCCGCCCCGTCGTAAGCCGCGTTAAAACGAGCGCCGGCCGATGCAATACAGGGGCATTTCTACTGTCGGCACCCGGCGCCGTCGCTCGGCCGACACCTTGCCCGAGCGCGGCACGCGTATCAAATATTCAGCGAGATTTGCAACAAATCCACATAACTGCCGCCGGAGGGGGCTGCTCTCGTCTGCCTACAGCCGGTCCTGCTCCTCGTCGAGCGCGTAGCCCAGCGCGTCGAGCCCCGCTTCCAGGTAATCGGCCAGCAGCGGCGTGCCCATCAGATAGTCGGCTTCCGCTCCGCTATGGGTGTCGCGCGCCTGCGCCAGCGCCTGCTGCCACTCGGCGGCGTCGAAATCCCCGCGCCCGACCCACATCAGCGCCAGGATCTCGATCCGCTGATCCTCGTCGAGGCTGTCGAGCGCCGCCGCCAGTTCCTGCTCCGTCGGATTGTCGGCCGTGTCCTCGAGGATGGCCACGTCGCGGTCGTCGTTGGGGTTGGAGCCCGGGTCGGGCGTAGCGGGGTCGGTCTCTTCGTCGAACTCGCGCGCCTTCTCGATGATGTACGCGAGCTGGTCGAGCGGGATTTGCAACATGATGCGCCTCGCCTTTTTGAGTCCGTCGGCTAACGCTCGGGGAAGGCGGGAGGCGCCGTATCTTTCCGCTCGACCCGCGTCGCAAAAACCCGTGGGCTTAGCAAAAGATGTCGCGCATCCGCGCAAACAGCGCGTGCATCTCGCCGCGGTCGACGCGATCGGCGGCCATCACCGCGAGGGTCATCGGATCGCGCATCAGCTCGTCCAGATCGGGCTCCGGCACGAGACTGCGGCGGCGCGGCGGCGCAAACAGGTCGCAAGACGCGGTGACCGGCTGCAGCATGTAGACCTCGAACATCGCATGAGCTCCCCAACCTCATTGTTCTGAACGTCAAGGTGGGGCGCCGACGAAAATCCGACTGTGATGCCGGTCACCCTGCGGAAGTTTTTTTTCCGGGGCGGGCGAGCGGGGCTAGAGTGGCCTCCGTCGCGGCAAAGGCGTGCGGAGTTGCGGATGCTGGACCAACAGACGGGAAGCGGGATCGGCCAACCGGTGCGGCGCCGCGAGGATCTGCGCCTGGTGACGGGGCGCGGCCGCTACAGCGACGACCTCAGCCTGCCCGGCCAGGCCTATGCCGTCTTTGTCCGCTCGCCGCATGCCCATGCGCTGATCAAGCAGCTCGACGTCGCGGCGGCGCGCGCCGCGCCGGGCGTCCTCGCGGTGCTGACCTCCGAGGAGGCCCAGCGGGACGGGCTCCACCCGCTGCCGCATATCGCCAACAACCATCCCGCCGACATCGCCATCAAGAACAAGGACGGCGCGCCGGTCGTGCGGCCGCAGCATCAGCCGATCGTCTTTCCCGAAATCTGCCATGTCGGCGAGATCGTCGCGATGGTGGCGGCCGAGACCGTCGCCGCCGCCAAGGACGCCGCCGAGCTGGTCGACATCGACTGGCAGGTCCTGCCGGCCGTCGCGCGCGGGCTGGACGCGGCCGCACCCGACGCGCCGCGGGCGCGGCTCGACAGCGCCAACGTCATCCTCGACGGCGAGGTCGGCGACCAGGGCGCGACCGACGCGGTGTTTGCCGAGGCGGCGCACGTCGTCAAGCTCGACACTTGGGTGCACCGCGTCTGCGGCGTGCCGATGGAGCCGCGCGCCGCAATCGGCGATTACGACCCGGCCACCGGCATGCATATCTGCCACGCCGGCGCCGGCGGCGCGGTCAGCCCGCGGCGCGACCTGGCGATGATGTTCGGCGTCCCGCCGGAGCAGGCGCGGATGGTGATGCACGACATCGGCGGCAATTTCGGCACGCGCGGCTCGTTCAACGTCGAGTTCGGCCTCGTCGTCTGGGCCGCCAAGCGGCTCGGCCGGCCGGTGAAATGGACCAGCGAGCGGCAGGAGTATTTTATCGCCGACTACCAGGCCCGCGACCTGTCCTGCCATGCCGAGCTGGCGCTCGACGCGGCGGGCCGGTTTCTCGCGATGCGCGGCTCGAACCTGGTCAATCAGGGCGCCTATGCGATCGCCTTCGGCTCGCTCAACAAGGGCGTCGAGATCATGTCGAGCATCTACCACGTGCCGGCGGTGCATTTCCGCGCGCGGGCGGCGCTGACCAACACGCTGCCGACACGGCCCTATCGCAGCTCGGGGCGGCCCGAGGTGATGTTCGTGATGGAGCGGCTGATCGACCTCGCGGCGATCGAGACCGGCATCGACCGGATCGAACTGCGCCGCCGCAACCTCGTGCCGGTCGCGATGATGCCGTACACCAACCCGTTCGGCATGGTGTACGACAGCGGCGAATACCACGACTGCATGGAAAAGGCGCTGCGGCTCGGCGACTGGCGGGGCTTCGCGGCGCGCCGCGCCGAGGCCAGGGCGCGCGGCAAATTGCGCGGCATCGGCGTCGCCAATTACGTCGACACCGCCACCGGCGCACCGCGTGAGAAGGCGGAGATGGTGGTCAAGCCCGAAGGCGTCATCGAGGTGGTGATCGGCACCGTCAGCCAGGGCCAGGGCCACGAGACGAGCTTTGCGCAGCTGGTGACGGAATTTCTCGGCGTGCCGCTGGACAGCGTGCGCCTGGTGACGGGGGACACGGCGCGGGTGTCGGTCGGCGGCGGGGCGCATTCCGGACGGGCGCTGCGGCTCGGCAGCATCGTCATGCTCAATGCGTCAAAGGCGATCATCGAAAAGGGGCTGCAGATCGCCTCGCACATCCTCGAAGCCGATGTCGCCGACCTGGAATTCGTCGCCGGCAGTTTCACCGTCAAAGGCACCGACAAGGCGATCGGCATCTTCGACGTCGCGCTCGAAGCGATGCGCCGCAACGACCTGCCGGAGGAGCTGCGGGGGCCCCTGGGCGCGGAGAGCGACGAGACCGTCACCCTCGCCGCCTTCCCTTACGGCTCGCATGTCTGCGAGGTCGAGATCGACCCCGAGACCGGCGTGCTCGACATCGTGCGCTATTCGGCGGTCGACGATGTCGGGCGCGCGGTCAACCCGCTGATCGTGCACGGGCAGGTGCATGGCGGCATCGTCCAGGGGGTCGGCCAGGCGATGCAGGAGAATGCCTATTACGACCCGCAGAGCGCGCAGCTCCTCGCCGGCTCGTTCATGGACTACGCGATGCCCCGCGCCGACCGCCTGCCGTTTTTCGACTGCGAACTCTCCGAGGTGCCGAGCCCGACCCACCCGCTCGGCATCCGCCCCGGCGGCGAAGGCGGCACCACCCCGGCGCTCGGCGTGCTGATCAACGCCGTCGTCGACGCGCTGCGCGACTACGGCGTGACCCATCTGGAAATGCCCGCCACCCCCGAGCGCATCTGGCGCGCGATCCACGACATGCCGCAGCGCTAAAAATCGCGCCCGCCGACTGAGGCGGGACCCGAAAACCGGTCTGATCAAAATGTCAAGTTTGGACCTTAGCCATGGTCCGTCCGCCCCTTACTCTGACTGACAAGGAGCACACCTGCGTAAGGGAAGGAGGGAGAAATGCCTGAATCTGCACTTGCAAACCCGATCCACCCTCTCGGCGTCGGTGAGGTCGTGTTGCGGGTTGCCGATGTTCATCGCTCCATCAGCTTTTACCGAGACGTGCTTGGCTTCCCTCTGATTCGCGTGCTGCACAATGCGATCGCATTCATACGGGTTGCCGATGGGGTGGCTGGGCACACCCAAATCATTGGGTTGTTCGATCGGAACTGGGCGTCCAGCCGGGCGGGCCATGCCTGGAGGGGATATGCTCCTGAGAGCTCGACGCTGCATCACTTCGCGGTCGAGATCAAACTCGCCGAATATGAGGCCGTTCTTGCTTATCTGACCCAGCAAGGTCTTGAACCCAATACATCAACTCACGCGTGGATCGGCTGGCGCTCGATTTACGTGACTGATCCCGACGGCCATACGGTCGAGTTCGTTTGCTACGATGGGTCGATCTTGGACCATGCGTCCATCACGGAGAGACCTGAGGCGTGACCGTCAGTTTCTCGCCCCATGCCCCCAATTCCGATTATCTCCGCCTCGACGCGTTCCAGATCAATTTCCACGGCAACCGCCATCTCGACGACCTGCTCGCCTCGATGGAATGCTTTATGGGCGAGGTGGCGCCGCAAGTGAGCTGAGGACGTAACTCCTTCCCCCGGGAGCGGCGGGGAGCGGGGAGAGGGAGCATTGGTGCGGTCAATACTCCCGGGCCAGGTCGATCTCCTGCAGCAGGCCGCCGCCGGTTTCGAGGCTGTGGATGTTGCGGGCGATCTCGGTGACGAGCTGCTTGACCGTCGGGCGACGCGCGACATGCGGCATCACCGTGACCCTGGGATGGGTCCAGAGCGGGCTTTCCTGCGGCAGCGGCTCGGGCTTCAGCGCGTCGAGCGCGGCATAGGAGAGTTGTCCGGAATCGAGCGCGGCGATCAGGTCGCCGTCGACCACATGGCCGCCGCGGCCGATGTTGATCACCATCGCGCCCTTCGGCATCATCGCGAAGGTGCGGGCGCAGAGGATGCCCTCGGTCTCCTTGGTGAGCGGCAGCAGGCAGACCGCGATATCGGTCTGGCGCATGAACGCTTCGAACTGGGCGTCGCCGTGAAACATTTTGATGCCGTCCGGCCCTTGCCGCGGTGAGCGCACCCAGGCCGAGACCGGAAAGCCGAGCTGCTGCAGGATCAGCGCCGGCGCGGTCGCCATCAGCCCGAGACCGAGAAACCCGACGCGGCGCTCCTCCGGCCGCACGATGCGGGTGCGCAGCCATTCCCTATTGGCCTGCGCCTGCTGGTATTTCGGCATCTCGCGGTGAAACCGCAGCACATGCATGACCGTGTATTCGGTCATCATCGGGTCGCCGCCCGACGGCTCGATCTTGCCGAGCGGCACTTTCGGCAGCTTGGGATGGCGGATGAACGCCTCGACCCCCGCCGAGCGGCTGAACATCGCCTTCAGGTTGGGCAGCGCGGGGATGGCGTCGAAATCGGGCCGGATAAAGGCGAGATATTCGATCGCGTCGAGATCGTTCGCCTCGGGGAAGATGCGGATGTCGAGATCGGGCAGCTGCTCGGCAAACGCGTCGCGCCACAGCTGCGCGTTGCCGATCATCCGGTCGAGATTAACGATAAGCAGCGCCATGTCCCCTCCGCAGCATTCGATCGCGGCGAGACAGTGAGGCAATGAGACCGCGGTGCCAACCGAGTCTTGCGGTGGCTGCGGCAAAAACCGATATCTCGGACTTCGCCCTACTCCTCCAACCCGACCAGGCTGCGCGAATACGAGTAGGCGTCGAAGGCACGCAGATCCTCGGCGCCCTCGCCGATGCCGATCAGGTGGATCGGGATGCCGTATTTCTCGGCGAGCGACACCAGCACACCGCCTTTGGCGGTGCCGTCGAGCTTGGTCATGACGATGCCGGTGACGCCGACGACCTGGCGGAAAATCTCCGCCTGGGCATGCGCGTTCTGACCGACCGTGGCGTCGAGCACCAGCAGCACCGCGTGCGGCGCGCCGGGATCGAGCTTCTTGAGCGAGCGTGTGAGCTTTTGCAGCTCGGCCATCAGATCGGCCTTGTTGTGCAGCCGCCCGGCGGTATCGATCAGCAGCACGTCGGCGCCCATCGCCCGCGCCTCGACCAGCGCGTCATAGGCAAGCCCGGCCGCATCCGCGCCCTGCCCGCGCACCACGACCGGCGCGCCGGTGCGCTCGCCCCAGATCTGCAGCTGCTCGACCGCGGCGGCGCGGAAGGTATCGCCCGCCGCCAGCACGACGCGCTGCCCGGCGTCGCGGTATTGCTTGGCGAGCTTGCCGATCGTCGTCGTCTTGCCGCTGCCGTTGACGCCGACGACGAGGATCACGAACGGCTTCTTCGCCGCGTCGACGCGCAGCGGTTTCATCACCGGCTCGACCAGACGCGCGACCTCGGCCGCCAGCGCGTCGCGGATTTCCTCGGGCGTCACTTCCTGGCCGAAGCGCGTCCGGCGCAGCGCCTGGACCACCTCCCCGGCGACCCCGACGCCCATGTCGCTGGCGATCAGCAGCTCCTCGAGCTCGTCGAGCGCCGCGCCATCCAGCCGGCGGCGAGTGAAAATCTGGTTGATGCCGTCGGTCAGCGCCGTGGAGCTTTTCGACAGCCCGGCCCGCAGCCGCGCGAACCAGCCGCGGCGTTCCTCGCCCTCCGCCGCGGCGGTCTCGGCCGGCGGCGCCGGCTCGGCCGGGGCTTCGGACGCTGCCGGGCCGGAACCGCGCCACCATGACCTCATCGCACCGGCACTCCCGTGAGCTTGGCGTCGGCCACACCGGTAAAACGCATCGGCTGGATGCCCGTCATCGCCGGCGGGCAGGCGACCGGGGCATAAAAACCGGCACGACCGATGCCCGGCTTTTCGATCAGCACATCGCCGACCGCGCCGATCCGCGACCGCAGCTCGGCCGCCAGCGCCGCCTGACCGGCCGCGCGCAGCCGCGCCGCGCGCTCGCGGACGATCTCGGGCGGCACCGCCGGCATGCGCGCCGCCGCCGTACCCGGTCGCGGGCTGTAGGGGAAGACATGCAGAAAGGCGATGTTCATTTCCGCCACGAGATCGAGCGTGTTGCCGAACATCGCCTCGTCCTCGGTCGGGAACCCGGCGATCAGGTCGGCGCCGACCGCCGCGTCCGGACGAAGCGCCCGGGCGCGCCGCGCGGTCGCCAGCGCCTGCGCCCGGTTGTGGCGCCGCTTCATGCGCTTCAGGATCAGGTCGTCGCCGGCCTGCAGCGATAGGTGCAGATGCGGCATCAGCCGTTGTTCCTCGGCAAAGACCGCCCACAGCTCGTCGTCGATCTCGCTCGGATCGAGCGACGAGAGACGCAGCCGCGGCAGCTCCGGCACCTCGGCCAGCAGGCGGCGCACCGCGACGCCGAGGCTTGGCGCGCCCCTTGCAGCTCGATGCGGCAGGTCGGCGCCGTAAGCGGTCAGATCGACCCCGGTCAGCACGATTTCCCGGGTGCCGGCCGCAACCATCGCGCGCGCCTGGGCGACCACGGTCGCCACCGGCACCGACCGGCTCGGGCCGCGCGCATAGGGGATGATGCAGAAGGTGCAGCGGTGGTCGCAGCCCTGCTGCACCTGGAGATAGGCGCGGGCGCGCGCCAAGCCCCCGCCCCGACCCTCCCCCGCAAGCGGGGGAGGGGGTTGGTCGCGCTCCCGCTCCCGCGAGCGGGGAAGGATCGGGCTGGCGGCCATCGCCGCGTAGCTCTCCGCTCGCAGCTTGGCCTCGTTGTCGAGCACGCGGTCGACTTCCGGCATGGCGGCATAGCGCGCCGGCGCCAGCGTCGCGGCGCAGCCGGTGACGATGATCCGGGCGCCGGGATGCGCGCGGCGGGCGCGGCGGATCGCCTGGCGCGCCTGGCGCTCGGCCTCGGCGGTCACGGCGCAGGTGTTCACGATGACCGCGTCGGCCAGCCCCGCATCGCCGGCGGAGCGGCGGATGATCTCGCTTTCGCAGGCGTTGAGCCGGCAGCCGAAGGTGATGATCTCGGGCGCCGCCATCTCAGCCCCCGAGCAGCGCGGCGTCGAACGTGCCCTCGAAGCTCAGCGCCGCCGGGCCGGACATCAGCACCGACCCCTGCCCCGGCCAGGCGATCGTCAGATCGCCGCCGTCGAGCCGCACGGTCACGCGGTCGCCGACCAGGCCGCGGCGGTACGCTGCCACCATCGCCGCGCAGGCGCCGCTGCCGCAGGCGCGGGTGATCCCCGCCCCGCGTTCCCAGACGCGGAAGCGCACCGTCCTGCGGTCGCGGACCGTGGCGACCCCGATATTGGCGCGCGCCGGGAACAGCGGGTCATGCTCCAGCCGCGGTCCCAGCGATGCCAGGTCGATCGCATCGGCGTCATCGACAAGGAACGTCGCGTGCGGATTGCCCATGCTGGTGCAGACGGGGTCGGCGAGCGGGCCGCAGCGCAGCTCGACATGCAGCGTATCCATCTCCCGCGCCAGCGGTATCTCGTGCCAGCCGAGGCGGGGCGTCCCCATATCGACGGTCGCGAGGCCGGCCGCATCGACCGCGGCGCGGAGCAGCCCCGCCACGGTCTCGATCGCGACCTCGTCCAGCCCGGTCTCGGCCGCCATCAGCGCCGCCACGCAGCGCGTGCCGTTGCCGCAGGCTTCGGCCTCGCTGCCGTCGGGATTGAGGATGCGCATGAACACTTGCGCCCGAGCGTCGCGCGGCGGTTCGAGCAGCAGCAGCTGGTCGCAGCCGATCCCGGTGTGCCGGTCGGCCAGCGCGCGGGCTCCCGCCGCCTCGATCCGCCAGGGATCGCGGCGCTGGTCGAGCACGACAAAGTCGTTGCCGAGCCCGTGCATCTTGCGGAAGGCGATGCGCGTCATGGCCCGCTTATATTGCGACGGCCCGGGCGATGTCCAACGGTGGTGGCGCTTCAGCCCTTGACGTGGCGGCGGCTGCTGCCGACCCGGGTGGCCTTGACCGCGCGGCGTGTCGAATGGCCGGCATGCACGGTATGCGGCCGCGCGCCGACATGCGCGGAATGCGACCGGGTGCTGCCGTGCGCGGCGACCCGCGTCACGTGGCGGCCGTGCACCGTCACGTGATGCGCCACGACGCGCGCGCCGTGGGTGCGCACGAGCCGGCCGCGCGGTTCGGCCATCGCCATGTGCTGACGCGGACGAGGCGCTTCGGCCGGAGCGGTCTGCAGCGCACGCGGGATCGCATAGGTCTGCCTCATATACAGCTCGCCGCGCCGCGACTCCGCCGCGCCGCCAAGCATCGGACCCGCCTCGTTGCTGAAATAATTCGGCACGTTCGAGGGGACGCGGAAGTTTTTTGAGCCGTTCCCGGTGTCCGCGGCGCGGGCGCTGCCGGCGAGGAAAGCCGCGGCCAGACCCGCGAAGAGCGCTGTCCGCCAGGGGAGCGAGCGGCTGTGCATCGCCCCTCTGTAGCGGAACCGGCACAAAAAGGGGAGCAAAACCGTACGCGCAAGCCGGGCCCTAGCCCCGGCGGGCCTGCCACTCGGCGAGGTCCATGCGGTCCATCAGGAACAGGTCGCGCGTCCGCGTGTACCAGCCGCGGCCGTGCATGCGGCCGATCAGATGGATCTGGTCGGTCTTCACATAAAGCTTCTCCATGTCCACCAGATCGTCGCGGATATGGATGTGGATCACCCGGCCGACCTCCAGGGTCGAGTTGCCGCCGAGCGCCAGGCCGGTGATGCGCCGGCACTCGAAGCTGACCGGCGCCTCGGCGATGCGCGGCGGCTTGACGCCGACCGACGGCACGGGTGTGAGCTTCGCCGGCTCCAGTTCGCCGATCTCGGTCGGGAAATCGACGGCGCAGATGTTCATCCGCTCAGCGAGGTCTTCGTCGACCAGATTGACGACAAACTCGCCGGTCTCGCGGATATTGTCCTCGGTATCCTTGTAGCCGCTGCCGCCGGGGCCGACCCCATTGATGCCGAGCACCACCACCGGCGGGTCCGAGCTGACGGCATTGAAGAAGCTGAACGGCGCGGCATTGACCCGGCCGGCGGCATCGGCCGTGGTCGCGAGCGCGATCGGCCGCGGCACCACGGTGCTGACCAGGAGCTTGTAGCCGTCCTGCTTCGGCATCTTGCCGAGGTCGAAATGCATGGGCCTGTTTTCCTCTGGTTGGCGCGAATGCCGCATCATGCAGCAAGCGCAGCGGATGGCTCAATCGGCGGCCGCGGGCTGCACCGCGCGCCGCGGCGGCCGCAACAGCAACAGCAGCGGCAGCGAGGCGAACGAGATCACCATCATCAGCTTGAAATCGTCGACATAGGCGACCATTGCCGCTTGGCGCGTGACCTCGGCGTTCAGCGCGGCGATGCCCGGCTGGGCGCTGAGGCTGTAATGCAGGCCGAGATACGGCGCGCGCGCCAGCGGGTTGTCCGGCCGGAGAGATTCGACCAGCCGCGCGTGGACCGCCTGGGTGTTGCCGGCCAGCTCGGCGACCAGGATCGGGATCCCGACGCTGCCGCCGAGGTTGCGCATCAGCCCGCGAATCGCGGTTCCCTGGGTGAGGATGTGGCGCGGCAGGTTGGACAGCGCGATCATGTTGAGCGGCACCGATGTGCAGCCGAACCCGAAACCCTGAATGAGCCCGGACATCACGATGTCCCGGGTGTCCATCAACAGCGAGAATTGCGCCATCTGCCACAGCGCGACGCCGATCATCGCCAGCCCGCAACCGAGGATCAGCCGCACATCGACCCGGTTGATCAGCCGGGCGACGACGACCATTCCGAGCATCGTGCCGATCCCGCGCGAGGCCATCGCGAACCCCGTCGTCAGCACCGGATAGTTCATCAGCTCCTGCATCATCAGCGGCAGCAGCGCCAAGGTCCCGTTCATGGTGATGCCGATCAGGAAGATCAGCACCGTGCCGGCGACAAAGGGCGGGTTCTTCAGCAGCTCGCGATTGAGGAAGGAGCGGTCGGTGGCGGTCGCGGTGTGGACCACGAGCAGATAGAGCGCCAGCAGCCCAATCGTCGCTTCGACGCAAATCTCGGTCGAGCTGAACCAGTCCTTGATCTCGCCGCGGTCGAGCAGCAGCTGGAGCGAGCCCACGGCAACGCTCAGGGCCACGAAACCGAAGGCGTCGAACGCCTCGCGATGGGCGGGACGCGATTCCTTGATAAAGGTTGCGACGCCGAGGGCGGACAGGATCCCCACCGGCAGGTTGATATAGAACACCCAGCGCCAGCCGAAGCCGTCGGTCAGCCACCCGCCCAGCGCGGGTCCGGCGATCGGCCCGAGGATCGTGCCCATGCTGAACACCGCCATCGCCGAGCCGTGCCGCTCGGGCGGGTTGATCGACAGCAGCGTCGCTTGCGACAAGGGCACCAGCGCGGCGCTGCCGAAACCCTGGAGGATGCGGAAGGCCACCAGCTCGGGCAGGTTCGCCGCGGCGCCGCACAGCGCCGACGCGGCGGTGAAGATGATGATCGAACCGAGAAAGATTTCCTTGATCCCGAGCCGGCCGGCGAGCCACCCGGTCAGCGGCATCGCGATCGCGGTCGAGACGATATAGGAGGTCAGCACCCAGGCGACCTGCTCGTGGCTGGCCGAGAGGCTGCCCTGGATATGCGCCAGCGCGACATTGGCAATGGTGTTGTCCAGCCCGCGCATGATGACGGAGAGCATGATCGAAACCGTGATCAGCCGGCGCTGGACATCGCCGGCCTGCGCCCCCTTCATGCCGCCGCTCCGCTGCGGGCGTTCACATTGCCGTTTGCCAGTACCTGTCCCCCTTCGACGCCAGTATAGGCCGGAATACCGCGCCACGACGATGTCTCAGCCGCGCATCGGCAGCAACATCGTCAGCTTGATGTCGGCGTGGCCGGCGAGTTCGAAGGTGGCCTGCTCGAAGCGCAGGAAACCGTCGGTCGGGTGATTGAAGGTGCGCTCGCCGCCCTCGCGGCCGAGCACGCCGTGCTGCTCCCACATTTGCGCGAAATCGCCGCTGCGCCGGCGCAAATCGTCGATCAGGTGGCGCAGCCCCGGATCGTCGAGATGCGCGCCGCAATGCGCGCGGAATTCGGCGACGACCCGCCGGGCGCGCCCCTCCCAATCGCGGATCAACAACCGCGCGCCGGGTTCGAGAAAGATGAAGCGCAGCAGGTTATGCCCGGCTGCGGCGGCGGCCGGCCGGTCGAGCCAGCCGGCGAACAGCCGCTCCGCGGCCGGGTTCCAGGCCCGCGCGTTCCAGCTGCGGTCGAGCAGATAAGCCGGCGCCGCGATCGCCGCGACGCACGCGGTCAGGACGGCCGGAAGCGCGTCGATGTCGCTCGCGCCGGGATCGGGGTCGCGCTTGCCGGCCAGCTCGAACAGGTAGTGGCGCTGCGCCCGCCCCAGCCGCAGCGCCCGCGCCAGGCGCGCGAGCGCCGTCGGCGACACCGACACGTCCCGCCCCTGCTCGATCCAGGTGTACCAGGTGGTGCTGAGACCGGCGAGTTCCGCCACCTCTTCGCGGCGCAGGCCAGGCGTGCGCCGGCGCCGCGCCGCCACCAGCCCGACCGCGGCCGGCGCGACCCGCTCGCGCTGCGCGCGGATGAAATCCCCCAGCTCCCGGCGCCGCTCGTGGGACGTGCTTGTCAGCATGGTGGTTCTTTATACCAGGATAAACGGCTATCTTACACAGGTAGAACCGATCGTTCATCTTGCGGCCATGTCATCGCCACCGCTCGCGGCAAAACCGGCTTGCCTCCTTCGTCCGTCATTCCGGGGCATCGCGTCGCGATGAATCCGAAACCCATGAACACGGACCTGGAAAGTCTCGATCCGGCGCCACCGACACCTTGGATAAGGCCCGTTTTCATGGGTTCCGGGTTCGGTCCTGCGGACCGCCCCGGAATGACGCGGGTAATTCCGGGGCGGGCTCTGCAATTGACAGCGGCGGCCGTGAAGACTAGCGTCCGCGCCGCGTTGCCAGACGCAGCGCCTCACCCTTCCGGTGCCGGAAGGCCGTCGGCCCGCGAGTTTCGCGCGCCGGCTCGTTTCGCGTCGGAATTCTAGGAAGCGGCATGTTCGACACCCTGAGCAATCGCCTCGGCGACATCTTCGACAAGCTGCGCGGCCGCGGCGCCCTCTCCGAGGACGACGTCGCCGCGGCGATGCGCGAAATCCGCGTCGCGCTGCTCGAGGCGGATGTCGCGCTGCCGGTGGTGCGCGACTTTGTCGCCGCGGTGCGCGAAAAGGCGGTCGGCCAGGATGTGATCCGCTCGGTGACGCCGGGCCAGATGGTGGTGAAGATCGTCCACGACCATCTGGTCCAGACGCTGGCGGGCGACGGCGCGGGAGCCGGCGCGGGAGCCGGTGGCCTGGACCTCAACGCGACGCCGCCGGTCGGCATCGTGCTGGTCGGCTTGCAGGGGTCGGGCAAGACGACGACCGCCGCCAAGATCGCGCTGCGCCTCAAGAACCGCGAGCGCAAGAAGGTGCTGATGGCCTCGCTCGACGTGCAGCGGCCGGCGGCGCAGGAGCAATTGGCGCAGCTCGGCCGCCAGGTCGGCGTGACGACGCTGCCGATCGTCCCCGGCGAGCGCCCCGTCGCCATCACCAGGCGGGCGCTCGATGTGGCGCGGCGCGAAGGCTATGACGTGGTGCTGTACGACACCGCCGGCCGGCTCGCGATCAACGAGGAGCTGATGCTCGAGGTCGCGGCGGTGCGCGAGGCGGCGCAGCCGCACCAGACGCTGCTCGTCGCCGATGCGATGACCGGCCAGGACGCGGTCAATGTCGCGAAGGCCTTTGGCGAGCGCGCCGGCGTCACCGGCATCGTGCTGACCCGCGTCGACGGCGACGCGCGCGGCGGCGCGGCGCTGTCGATGCGCGCGATCACCGGCAAGCCGATCGTCTTTATCGGCGTCGGCGAGAAGATCGACGCGCTGGAGCCGTTCCATCCCGAGCGCATCGCCGGCCGCATCCTCGGCATGGGCGACGTCGTCAGCCTGGTCGAGAAGGCGGCCGAGACCGCCGATCAGGAGGAGGCCGAAAAGCTCGCCAAGAAGCTGGAAAAGGGCAATTTCGACCTCGACGACCTCGCCGGCCAGCTGCGCCAGCTCCGCCGCATGGGCGGGATGTCGTCGATGCTCGGGATGCTGCCCGGCATCGGCAAGGTCAAGAAGCAGATCGACGCCGCCAACATCGACGAGAGCATCATCAAGCGGCAGGAAGCGATCATCGGCTCGATGACCAAGGCCGAGCGGCGCAACCCCAATTTGCTCAACGGATCGCGCCGGCGGCGCATCGCCGCCGGCTCCGGCACCTCGGTGCAGGAAATCAACCGGCTCATGAAGCAGTACCAGGACATGTCCGGAATGATGAAGCGCATGAAGAAACTGGGGCAGAAGGGCATGATGCGGCACGGCCTGTCGGCGCTGATGCCGGGCGCGTTTCGGTGACGATCATTTGCTCGTCAGCCCCGGGCTTTGACCCGGGGACCCGGATGGCCGGGTCAGGCCCGGCCATGACGAAAGAGTAGATACGAGATCAAGAGAGGGATCGCATGGCATTGAAAATCCGGCTGGCGCGCGGCGGCGCGAAAAAGCGGCCATTCTACAGCATCGTCATCGCCGACGCGCGCAGCCCGCGCGACGGCCGCTTTATCGAGAAGGTCGGGACCTACAACCCGATGCTCGACCGCGACCACGCCGACCGCGTGACCTTGAAGGAAGAACGGCTCAAGCACTGGCTCGGTGTCGGCGCGCAGCCGACCGAACGGGTCGCGCGGTTTCTCGGCAATGCCGGGCTGGCGGCCAAACCCGACATCCGCGAGACGCCGACCAAGTCTGCGCCGAAGAAGAAGGCGCAGGAGCGCGCCAAGGCCGCCGCCGAGGCCGCCGGCGCCGCGGCGGGCAATTAGCGGCGGGAAGCGCCCACATGCCCTCCCTTCGTCATTCCGGGGCGCGGCAACGCCGCGAACCCGGAACCCATGAACACAGACTTGCGCCCCAGGGTCACGAGCCTGTGTTCATGGGGTCCGGCGCCGTGCCCCGTCCCGGAACGACAGCGGGAAAGGATCGCGTCTGCATGGGGGTCGTCGGGGCGCCGCACGGGGTGCGCGGCGCGGTACGGGTCAAGAGCTTCACCGACGCACCGGAGGCGATCGCCGGCTACGGCGCGCTGGAGGACGAAAGCGGCGCGAGGCGCTTCACCCTGCGTGTCGTCGGCGCGGCGAAGGGCGACGGCATGGTGATCGCGCAATTGTCGGGCATCGAGGACCGCGACCAGGCCGAGGCGTTGCGCGGGCTGCGGCTTTACGCGCCGCGCGCGGCGCTGCCCCCGACCGCGGAGGACGAGTTCTACCACGCCGACCTGGTCGGTCTCGCCGCGGTTCTGGAAGGCGGCGAACGGCTCGGCACGGTCGTCGCGGTGCATGATTACGGCGCCGGTGACATGCTGGAGATCGCCCGCGACGCGGGGCAGCCCGTGCTGGTGCCGTTCACCCGCACCGCGGTGCCGGTGGTCGACATCACCGGCGGCTGGGTCGTCATCGACCCGCCGGAGGGCCTGCTCGAGGCGCCGCGGGAGCACGCGGAGGCGTCCGCGTGACCTGGCGCGCCACCGTGCTGACGATCTTCCCGGAGATGCTGCCCGGACCCCTCGCCCATTCGCTCGCCGGCAAGGCGCTGCGCAACGGCATCTGGTCCCTCGACACGGTCGATATCCGCGATTTCGCGACCGACCGGCACCGCTCGGTCGACGACGCGCCGTTCGGCGGGGGACCGGGCATGGTGCTGCGCCCCGACGTGCTCGACCGGGCGATTGCCGGCGCCGGCGGCGTCGGGCCGTTGATCAACCTGTCGCCGCGCGGCGTGCCGCTCACCCAGGCGCGGGTGCGCGAACTGGTGGCCGGCCCCGGCTTGCGGCTGATTTGCAGCCGGTTCGAAGGCGTCGACGAGCGGGTGCTCGAAGAACATCGGGTGGAAGAGATCAGCCTCGGCGATTTCGTGCTCTCCGGGGGCGAGCCGGCGGCGATCGCGCTGATCGACGCCTGTGTGCGGTTGCTGCCCGGTGTCGTCGGCGCGGCGGAAACGCTGGCCGAGGAGAGCTTTGGCGAGGGGCTGCTCGAATACCCGCATTATACCCGGCCGTCCCTGTGGCACGGCCGCCCGGTTCCCGACACGCTGGTGTCGGGCGATCACGGACGGGTCCGCGCCTGGCGCCGGGCTCAGGCGGAGCGGCTCACCCGAGAGCGCCGCCCCGATTTGTGGGAACGATATTGCGCCGCGAAGCCGGAAAAGGCCGGCAGCGGGCGGGAGATGGGACGATGAACCTGTTGCAGACCCTCGAAGAAGAACAGCGGCAAAAGCTTGTGACGGCGCGCGGCGTGCCGCGCTTCGACCCCGGCGATACGGTGCGGGTGAGCGTGAAAGTCGTCGAAGGCGAGCGCGAGCGCATCCAGGCGTTCGAGGGCGTCTGCATCGCCCGCAAGAACGCCGGGCTCAACTCGAACTTCACGCTGCGCAAGATCTCCTACGGGGAAGGCGTCGAGCGCATTTTCCCGCTCTATTCGCCGCGCATCACCGCGATCGAGGTGGTGCGCCGCGGCGCCGTCCGGCGCGCCAAGCTCTATTACCTGCGCGGCCGTACCGGCAAGGCGGCGCGCATCGCCG
This sequence comes from Allostellaceae bacterium, assembly GCA_035550515.1. Classification (GTDB taxonomy): domain Bacteria; phylum Pseudomonadota; class Alphaproteobacteria; order ATCC43930; family CGMCC-115725; genus DATARH01. The sequence goes on along the minus strand of DASZOZ010000068.1, from coordinate 31,417 downwards.
AGCGCTCGCGCGACCAGTTGCGCCGCGAGGCCGAGGCGGCTGCGGCGGCGGCCGCCGCCGCTACGGCCGCCGCCGAGGGGAACAACTGATTTTCTGGGAGTACGCCGATGCCTAAATCCCGCACCCTGTTCGACAAGATCTGGGACGCGCATGTCATCGCCCCGCAAGGCGAAGGCACCTACCTGATCTATATCGACCTGCACCTGATCCACGAGGTGACGACGCCGCAGGCCTTCGAGGGGCTGAAGCTCGCCGGCCGCGGCGTGCGCCGCCCCGACAAGACGATCGCGGTCGCCGACCACAATATCCCGACCACCAACCGGGCCGCGGGTGTCGCCGGCATCGACGAGCCCGACTCGCTGCTCCAGGTCCAGGTGCTGGAGCGCAACGTCAAGGAATTCGGCGTCCCGTATTTCCCGATCACCAGCCTCGACCAGGGCATCGTGCATGTGATCGGCCCCGAGCAGGGCCTGTCGCAGCCGGGGATGACCATCGTCTGCGGCGACAGCCACACCGCGACGCACGGCGCGATGGGCGCGCTCGCCTTCGGCATCGGCACCTCGGAGGTCGAGCATGTGCTCGCCACCCAGACCCTGATCCAGGCGCCGGCCAAGAACATGCTGATCGAGGTCAACGGCACGCTCGGCGCCGGGGTCAGCCCAAAGGACGTGATCCTCGCGATCATCGCCAAGATCGGCACCGCCGGCGGCACCGGCCATGTCTTCGAATATGCCGGCAGCACCTTCCGCGACATGTCGATGGAAGGCCGCATGACGGTGTGCAACATGTCGATCGAGGCGGGCGCCCGGGCCGGGCTGGTCGCGCCGGACGAGAAGACCTTCGCCTATATGATGGGCCGGCCTTATGCGCCGAAGGGCGCCGCCTGGGAGCAGTCGCTGTCCTACTGGAAGACGCTGCCCAGCGATCCCGGCTCGACCTACGACAAGGAGGCGCATCTCGACGCCGCCGACATCGCGCCGCACGTCACCTGGGGCACCAACCCGGAGATGGCCGCGCCGGTGACCGGCCGCGTCCCCGACCCGGCGCAGATCGACGACCCGCTGCGCCGCGCCGCCGTCGAGCGGGCGCTGCAATACATGCAGCTGAGCCCGAACACGCGGCTCGAAGAGGTGCCGGTGCAGCGCGTCTTTATCGGCTCCTGCACCAACAGCCGGATCGAGGACCTGCGCGCCGCCGCCGCGATCGCCAAGGGCCGCAAGGTCGCCGACGGGGTCGTCGCGCTGGTGGTGCCCGGCTCGGGCCACGTCAAGCACCAGGCCGAGGAAGAGGGGCTCGACCGCATCTTCCTCGAAGCCGGGTTCGAGTGGCGCGACGCGGGCTGCTCGATGTGCATGTCGATGAACAACGACAAGGCGATGCACGCGGAGCGCGTGGCGACCACCTCGAACCGCAATTTCGAGGGCCGCCAGGGCAAGAACGCCAAGTCGCATTTGATGGGCCCCGCCATGGCCGCCGCCGCCGCCGTCACCGGCCGCCTCACCGACGTGCGGCAACTGGGGTGAAAATTCGTGCGCGCCCGGCGGCTGCCGCCGCTGCGGCGCATCCACGACGACCCGACCTATGAACGCGACCCGAAAGCTCGAAGAAGTCTCGCTTACCACCGAAATAGGACGACCATTGAAATTGTCGCTTCGCTGCAACGCGGCCAGGACGAGCCGTTGCGGGTCATGCCGGACGGACGCATTTTTCAAGGCAATACGAGAGTCAAGGTTTTGTAGGAACGCGGCTATCCCGTAGACAGCCTTCCTCGGCTACCGGTGTATCAAGATGAGTAGGACACAAGGACCGATCTCCAAAAAACCGCTGCGCGGTGCGAGCGTCCAGTATGAGGATGGCCGCATCGTCACGCCTGAACCGCTAGACGTCGAGCAAGTCCTCGCCGATTTCGAACGCCTGGGCGAACGCGACAGAATGGCCTTTCTGTCTGTCTTGGCTCACGACCTTACGGTTGAGATGCGCGCCCTGCTCTTCGATCGTCCAGTGTCGCAAACGAAGCTGGATCGTGCTTGTCAGATCAACGAAGCGCTCCATCAGCTTACAAGCTGCGTGAACCCGCGGCATCGCTGGTCCACCGCCGACGAAGCCGAACTTGTACGAGCCATTATAGACAGCTCCTATGTGTACGGCTTGGAAAGGGCGGTGGGTCGTGCCCTCGCGACCGCTGTCGAGAGCGTTATGGCTGGTGCGAGAGAGTCCGCGATCGCAATTGAGTAATCGGAAGGGAATGTCATGGACAAATTCACCACCTTGACCGGCGTCGCGGCGCCGCTGCCGATCGTCAATCTCGACACCGACAAGATCTTTCCGGCGATCTACCTCAAGACGATCAAGCGCACCGGGCTGTCGCAATGGCTGTTCCAGGAAATCCGCTTCCGCCCGGACGGGTCGGAGAACCCGGATTTCGTGCTCAACCAGGCGCCCTACCGGAACGCGAAAATCCTCATCGGGGCGGATAATTTCGGCTGCGGGTCGAGCCGCGAGCATGCGCCCTGGGCGCTTCTCGATTTCGGCATCCGCTGCGTGATCGCGCCGAGCTTTGCCGACATCTTTTACAACAACTGCTTCAAGAACGGCATTTTGCCGATCGCCGTGCCCAAGGAAGTCTGCGACGAGCTGATGGAAGACGCCAAGAAGGGCGCCAATGCGGTGATGACGATCGACCTCGAAAGCCAGACCATCTCGCGGCCGGACGGCGAAAAGGTGCATTTCGAGCTCGACGCGTTCCGCAAGCACTGCCTGCTCAACGGCCTCGACGATATCGGCCTCACCGAAGCCAAGAACACCGACATCGCGGCCTACGAGCAGAAAGCCCGCCTGGAGCGCCCCTGGCAGTTCGGGCTGACGCAGAAAGAGGCTTAACCCTCCTTTTCCGCAGTCTTACGCACCGGTCCCCGGGCTTGACCCGGGGGCCTTTTTGATGGCCGGATCACCCTCGCGTCTAAGGTTCTGGAGACTCGATTTCTGATGGCTCAGTCGCATTCCAATCGCAGCGTTCTGGTTTTGCCGGGGGACGGCATCGGGCCCGAGATCATGCGCGAGGTGATGCGCGTGATGGAATTTTTCGACAAAAAGCGCATCGCCAGCTTTGACGTGAGCGAAGGCCTGGTCGGCGGCAGCGCCTATGACGCCGACGGGGTGCCGCTGACTGACGCGACCCTGGCCAAGGCGCAAGCCGCCGACGCGGTGCTGTTCGGCTCGGTGGGCGGGCCGAAATGGGAGACCCTGCCGTTCGAGCTGCAACCCGAACGCGGCCTGCTGCGGCTGCGCAAGGAAATGGACCTGTTCGCCAATCTGCGTCCGGCCCAGGTCTTCGAAGCGCTGGCCGATGCCTCGAGCCTGAAACGCGAGTTGGTCGCCGGGCTCGACCTCTTGATCGTCCGCGAGCTGACCGGCGGCATCTATTTCGGCGACCCGCGGGGGATCGAGACGCTGCCCGACGGCACCCGGCGCGGCATCAACACCGAGGTCTATACCGAGGCCGAAATCGAGCGTGTCGTGCGCGCCGCCTTCGAGCTCGCGCAAAAACGCCAGAAGCGGCTGTGCGAGGTCGACAAGGCCAACGTCATGGAATCGGGCGTGCTGTGGCGCGAGGTGGCCAACCGGGTGCGGCCGGACTACCCCGATGTCGAGCTCGGCTTTATGTATGCCGACAATTGCGCGATGCAGCTGGTGCGCGCACCGAAGCAGTTCGACGTGATCGTCACCAGCAACCTGTTTGGCGATCTACTGTCGGATTGCGCCGCGATGCTGACCGGCTCGCTCGGTATGCTCCCTTCGGCCTCGCTCGGCGCTCCCGATGCAACGGGCCGGCGCAAGGCGCTGTACGAGCCGGTGCACGGCAGCGCCCCCGACATCGCCGGGCAGGGCGTCGCCAACCCGCTCGCCTGCATCCTCTCCTTTGCGATGATGCTGCGCTATTCGTTCGACCTCGGCGACGAGGCCGATTTGGTCGAGAGCGCGGTGCGCCAGACGCTGGCCGCCGGCATCCGCACCGGCGACATCGCCCGCGCCGGCCAGACCCGCGTCTCGACCCGCTCGATGGGCGACGCGGTGCTCGACCAGCTGGCGATGGCGGTCTAACCGCAATATGCCGGCGCGATGTCGGTGCGCACGAAGTCGTCGCCCTTGAACAGCAACGGCTAGCCGGTCGACTTTGCCAGCGCGTACGGAAAGCAATCGCCGATGTTGAGGCCGGCCGGATGCCGGCCCTTGCCGTAACGGCGGAAGGCATCGACCGCGAGTTCCGCCTGGTCCGGCGTCACCGAGACGATCTCGAGTTCCGCCAACCGAAAGAAGCGATCGAGACCGGACCGAGCGGCATGACCCCAGCGGCCCTCGATGACGAATGCCGCCTCGACACGCGTCACCGCGGATACCAGCCGAACAGGATCATCCTGAATAAGCTTGTCGAAATCGTATCTCTTCGGTTCGTTCCTCAGTATCGCCACGATCGCGGAAGTATCGATCACCATCACCACATGCCGTTTTCGTCATACCCGACGATCTCGTCAGGCGTTCGCGGGTCAAGCACCGGCAGTCGGGAAAATTCCTCGGCGAGCGCATCGAGCTGTTCGGCGAGGTCCGTCTTGGGCATGCCGCGGCGCAGCCGTTCGCGCTGCAGACGCTGCTGCAGCGCGACGCGCACCGCTTCGGTCAGGCTCTCGCCGGTGAGCTTGGACACTTCGCGGGCCAGCCGGTCGGTTTCCGGGTCTTTCAGGCTGAGCGCCATCAAACCTCGCCTTTCTATAAACTTCGTTCATTTATATAAGCACAGGCGTTCCGCATGGCCAGAGCCAAGAGGGCTGGGGAGCGGGCTCGACACCCCGCCCGGCCGGGAGGACAATACCCCGCACGAACCTTAGGGAGGGCGGCATGGAGCGGGTTGCGGAGTGCCATTGCGGGCAGTTGAAGGCCATCGCCAGCGGCGAACCCGATCGTGTCTACGTCTGCCATTGCAAGGCGTGTCAACGGCGCACCGGCTCGGTCATTCATAACGGCAGCCGCTGGGCGCGGGAGCAGGTGCGCATCGAAGGCGAGCACAAGATTTACGCCCGGCAAGCCGATAGCGGCTTTGAAATCAGGTTCCACTTCTGCCCGAACTGCGGCAGCAACGTGTTCTGGGAAGGCGACCGCGCGCCGGGGTGGTACGGCATCACGGTCGGCTCGTTCGCCGACCCGGCCTTTCCGGCACCGCTCTACGGCCTGTTCGAAGAGGATATGCATCCCTGGATCGACATCACGACGGCCAAGGAGCACTTCGAAAAGGGCTTCCCCTCTCCCCCGCCCGCGAGCTGACGATGGCCAGCCCTTACGATATCGGCCTCGACAAGAACGCGGCGAATTACGTACCGCTGTCGCCGATCGGCTTTCTGCTGCGTTCGGCGGCGGTCTATCCCCACCGCACATCGGTGATCTACGGCGATCGCCGCTGCACCTGGAGCGAGACCTTGCGGCGCTGCCGGCGCCTGGCATCGGCGCTGGCCAAGGCCGGCGTCCGGCGCGGCGACACGGTCGCGGTCATGGCGCCCAACCTGCCGGAGGCGTTCGAGGCGACGTTTGGCGTGCCGATGGCGGGCGCGGTGCTGAACGCGCTCAACATCCGGCTCGATGCCGAGCTGATCGCCTTTATCCTCAGGCATGGCGACGCCAAGGTGCTGCTGACCGACAGCGAATTCGCCCCGGTCATCGAGCAGGCGCTCGCCCGGCTCGACCCGAAACCCCTGGTCATCGACATCGTCGACCCGGCCGGGCCGGGGGCGCGGCTGGGGGCGATGGATTACGAGGCGTTCCTCGCCGGCGGCGACCCCGATTTCGCCGGGCTCACCCCCGACGACGAATGGGAGGCGATCGCGCTCAACTACACCTCGGGCACCACCGGCAACCCCAAGGGCGTCGTCTATCATCACCGCGGCGCCTATCTCAACGCGCTCGGCAATATCGTCACCTGGGGCATGGCGCAGCACCCGTCCTATCTGTGGACGCTGCCGATGTTCCATTGCAACGGCTGGTGCTTTCCGTGGACGGTGACGGCGCTGGCCGGCACGCATGTCTGTCTGCGCCGCATCGAGGCCGGGGCGATCTACGACGCGATCGAGCGCGACGGGGTCACCCATCTGTGCGGCGCGCCGGTGGTGATGAACATGCTGCTCAACGATGCGGCGGCCGAGGCGCGCGCCCTCCCGCGGCCGGTCGACATGATGACCGCCGGCGCCGCACCGCCCGCCGCGGTCATCGAGGGCATGGAAGCCAAGGGCTTCCGCATCACCCATGTCTACGGCCTGACCGAGACCTACGGGCCGTCGACGGTCTGTGCCTGGCATGACGAATGGGACGCCCGCGGCAACGAGGAGCGGGCGCGGCTCAAGGCCCGGCAGGGCGTCACCTATCCGGTGCTCGACGGCCTGATGGTCGCGGCCCCCGATACGCTCGCACCGGTGCCGCGGGACGGCGCGACGATGGGCGAGGTCTTCATGCGCGGCAACATCGTCATGAAGGGCTACCTCAAGAACCCCAAGGCGAGCGAGGAAGCCTTCGCCGGCGGCTGGTTCCATTCGGGCGACCTCGCCGTGCAGCACCCGGACGGCTATATCGAGATCAAGGACCGCTCCAAGGACATCATCATCTCGGGCGGCGAAAACATCTCGACGATCGAGGTCGAGGACGTGCTCTACCGCCATCCCGCGGTGCTCGAAGCGGCGGTCGTCGCCAAGCCGGACGAGCGCTGGGGCGAAACACCCTGCGCCTTCGTCACCCTGAGACCGGGCGCGCCGGCCGACGCCGCCGACATCATCGCCTTCTGCCGCAGCCACATGGCGCATTACAAGGCGCCGCGCCACGTCGTGTTCGGCCCACTGCCCAAGACCTCGACCGGCAAAATCCAGAAATTCGTGCTGCGCGAACAGGCAAAGGACGCCGGCTGATGCGGGAGAGGGGTAGACTGTAGCGCGCAGGCGACGGGGCGCAGCTAAGGAGCGCAAGATGTCGGCGGAAACCACCAGTCTCAACATCCGCGGCGTCACCGTAAAGCTTCACCGTTGCGGACGCGGGCCGGCACTGCTGTTCCTGCACGGGGCGGGCGGCGTGCCGCAATGGCTGCCGTTTTTTGATGCGCTGGCCGAGCATTACGAGGTGCTGGTGCCGGAGCATCCCGGCTTTGGCGGCTCCGACGACCCGCCCTGGATCACCTCGATCCCCGATCTGGCGATGTTCTACCTCGACCTCGTCGAGGAGGCCGGGCTCGACGGCATCCATCTGATCGGCAATTCGCTCGGCGGCTGGCTGGCGGCCGAGATCCTGGTCCGCGACCGCGCGCGCTTCCGCAGCCTGGTGCAGCTCGCACCGGCGGGCATCCGGGTGAAAGGCGTGCCATGCGGCGACAATTTCATCTGGGGGCCGGAGGAAGCGCTGCGCAACCTCTACCACGACCAGGGCTTTGCCGACCGCATCCTGGCCACGGCCCCGACCGAAGCCCAGCTCGACGTGATGCTGCGCAACCGCTTCACGGTCGCCAAATTCGGCTGGCAGCCGCGCTGGTTCGACCCCGACCTGGAAAAGTGGCTGCATCGCATCAAGCTGCCGGCGCTCGTCGTCTGGGGCGAGGACGACAAGATCATGCCGCCCGCGTTCGCGGCGCTGTGGCGCGAACGGCTGCCCGACGCACGGCTGGTGATGGTCGAGGCGTGCGGGCACCTGCCGCATGTGGAGCATGCCGCGCTGGTCGCCGGCCATGTCCGCGACTTCATCGAGGGAGTGGCGCGATGAAGCTCGTCTCCTTCCATCTGATGCCGTACCGGCCGCTCGATCTCGCCGCAGCGGCGAAGCACCGCTCGGCCTGGGTGGTGCTGCCCAACAACCTCTACGACCCCGTCAAGGGCGCCGAGGAATACGAAAGCCACATCGACGCGCTGGTCTACGCCGAGGCGCTCGGCTTTGACGCGATCGGCGTCAACGAGCATCACCAGACCGCCTACGGGCTGATGCCGGCGCCCAACCTGATCGCCGGCGCGCTGATCCAGCGCACCAAACGCGTGCAGATCGCGATCCTCGGCCGCGCGCTGCCGCTGGTGAACAACCCGGTCTACATCGCGGAGGAATTCGCGATGCTCGACAACCTGTCGAAGGGCCGGATCATCGCCGGCTTTGTCCGCGGCATCGGCTCGGAATACCACGCCTCGGGCGCCAACCCGTATTTCTCGCACCAGCGTTTCCACGAGGCGCACGATCTGATCATCCGAGCCTGGACCGAGCCCGGCCCGTTCGCCTTTGACGGCGACCATTTCAACCTGCGCTACGTCAATCTCTGGCCGCGGCCTTATCAGGCACCGCACCCGCCGGTGTGGATCCCGTCGCAAGGGTCGAGCGAGACCGTGGCCTGGGCGTCGCACCCCGACCGCAAATACCCGTTTCTGGTGACCTTCTCCTCGGCCGACCTGGTTGCGCGGTATCATAACACCTACCGCGACAAGGCGCGCGAATACGGCTATGAGGCGGCGCCCGGACAGCTCGGCTGGGCGTGCCCGATCTATGTCGCCGAGACCGACGAGCGCGCCCGCGCCGAAGCCGGCCGCGCGGTCGAGACGCTGTTCAACGACTTCCTGCGCCAGACCTTCGAGATGCTGATGCCGCCGGGCTATACCTCGATGGCGTCGATGAAGAATTTCATCGCCAACCGCCGGGCGCTCGGCAATGTCGGCCGGCTCACCGCCGAGGCGCTGATCGACAGCGGCACCGCGCTGATCGGCAGCCCCAAGACGGTGCTCGCCGGCATCGAGAAGATGCGCGACCGCACCGGGTTCGGCATCCTCGTCGCGCTCCTTCAGTTCGGCATCCTCTCCGACGCGCTGACGCGGCGGAACATGGAGACGTTCGCCGCCGAAATCATGCCGAAGCTGCGGGATTAGGAGTGAAATCTCTACCGCTTCCCCCGGACTTGATCCGAGGGTCCACGTCTTCATTTGCCAACGTCGGAACGCGAAGACGTGGATGGCCGGTCAAGCCCGGCCCAGGGGACGTGGATGGCCGGGTCAAGCCCGGCCCAGGGGACGTGGATGGCCGGGTCAAGCCCGGCCACGAGAGAGAGGGAGAAAGTAGCGAATCTACAGCTCCACCTGCCGGCTCAGCTCGACGAAATTGTCCGGCGGCAGGTTGAACATGTCGACCGCACGCACCGAGTTGCGGTACAGTAGCGAGAACAACGGCACCTGCCAACGCCACAGATGGCGCTGATTGCGGTCGCGGATGACGCGGTCGCGGGTGCTGAAATAGACCGCCTTCGACAGGTCGATCGGACAGCCGTGCAGCTTTGCATTGCGCAGCGCCGCCGGCAGGTTCGGCACCTCGATAAAGCCGTAACGCACCGTCATCTGCCAAAAGCCGGGAAAGATTTCGCGCAGTTCCAGGCGCTGATCGGGCGCGACGCGCGGCGTGTCCTGGAATGCCAGGGTGAGGGCTACGACCGTCTCCGCCAGCGCGCCGAACTGCTGCGCCTGGAAGATGATTTGCGGCGGCACCACGTCGCGCATCCGGGTGAGGAAGATCGCCGTTCCGGGCACCCGCGGCAGCTTGCGGCGGCGCAGCCAGCTGCGGAACCGCCGCGGGGTCATCGCGACGGTAAGTGCCTTGTGCTGCGCCGCCGCCATGCCGGCGTGCCAGGTCGTCATGACGATAAAGACCAGGGCGCCAAAGGTCAGCGGCACCCAGCCGCCATCGGCGATCTTCAGCAAATTCGCGGCGAAGAACACGGCATCGACGAACAGGAATCCGCCGCTGACCGCCAGCGCGAGCAGCCGCGGCCATTTCCACTGCTCGCGCATGAGGTTGTAGAGCAGCGCCGTGGTCAGCATCATCGTCGTCGACACCGCCGTCCCGTAGGCCCCGGCGAGGCGGTCCGAGCTGCCGAACAGCACGGTGAGCAGCACCGTGGCCACCATCATCAGCCAGTTGATCGTCGGCACGTAAATCTGCCCGTATTCGGTGTCGGAGGTCTGGCGGATGTTGAAATTGGGGAACCAGCCGAGCTGCATCGCCTGCCGGGTCAGCGAGAACGAGCCGGTGATGATCGCCTGGCTGGCGATGATCGTCGCCGCGGTGGCCAGCACCACCAGCGGGTAGATCGCCCAATCCGGCGCCAGCCGGAAAAACGGGTTGCCGTCCCGCCCCGGCTCGGCGATCAGCAACGCGGTCTGCCCGGCGTAATTGAGCAGGAGCGCCGGCAAGACGACGCCGTACCAGGTCAGGCGGATCGGGTTGCGCCCGACATGGCCCATATCGGCGTAGAGCGCCTCGCCGCCCGTCACCGCCAGAAACACGCTGCCGAGAATGGCAAAGCCTTTCCAGCCGCCTTCGGCGAGGAACTTGATGCCGTGCCGCGGGTCGACCGCCGCCAGCACGGTGGGATGGCGAACGATGCCCGCCGCCCCGAGCAGGGCGACGACGACAAACCAGGTCAGCATCACCGGCCCGAGCACCGCGCCGAGCCGCGCCGTGCCGCGGTGCTGGACGGCGAACAGCGCCAGCAGGATGCCGACGGCGAGCGGCATCACATAGGGCTTGAGGCTGCTGGTGGCGACGTTGACGCCTTCGAGCGCGCTCAGCACCGAGATGGCCGGGGTGATGATGCCGTCGCCGTAGATCAGCGCCGCGCCGAACAGCCCCATCAGGACCAGCGCCGGCGCGCGGCCGCGGCCGGCGACCAGCGACATCAGGGCGAGGATGCCGCCCTCGCCGTGATTGTCGGCGCGCATCACGAAGAGGCAGTACTTGACCGATACGGTGACGATCAGCGCCCAAAAGATCAGCGACAGGATGCCGAGCGCGATGTCCGGCGATACGCGGCCGCCGGCGCTGTCGATGATGGCCGAGACGGTATAGAGCGGGCTGGTGCCGAGATCGCCGTAGACGATGCCGAGCGATGCGAGCGCCGCCGCGGCGGTGACCGGACGCGAAATCGGCGCGGGCGGCTGCTCCCGTGTTGTCGCGACGTCGGTCATTTCGGTCCACCGGTTCGAGGCATTGCGTCCCGCTCGAGCAACGATAACCCAAAGCAACGATACTCCAGGCGATGGTGCGGTTGCGCCGGGGCGAAAATTGCTGGCATCCTCGCAGCGCCTCCTTGGGGATGAGGCAATAAGGACTCGGGGAATGCGGAACGAGGCTTCCGGCGGCGCGGCGCACGGGGACGCACGCCGGACGACGAACATTTTCACCGCTTTTGCGGTCGCCGGATTCCTCCTTTTCGGCCTCGCCGCAGCGGCGGCGGCCCAGACGAGCGGCGCGCCGCTGATCAGGATCCCGCCCGCGACACTGCCGCCGCCGCTCGCCGCCGCGCCGGCGTCGCCTGCTGCGCCGGCGGCGTCGCCCGCTGCGCCGGGCAAAATCCCGCCCGAGCCGGGCACGCTGCTGCCGACCCATGTCCAGCTGCTCAGGGATTCGCCAGGCGCCGGCTTGGCGATGTACGGCGCGCTCGGCGGCAAGGCCGCCTCGGCGGTCGGCGTGATACTGGCGATCTTCGCCAATTCGCAGGCGTTCGATCCGGCGCCATCGCCGGGGCTGTCGCTGGTGCTGGCGGACGAAGCGGACCGGCATGCCCAGGCGCTGTTCACCGCGCGGGTGCGCGGGCTGCCCGTGATCGGCATCGCGGTCGCCGCGCTGAGCGACAGCGGCGGCGACGTCACCGTGATCTACGACGCCGCCGACGCCTTCGCGGCGTCGTTTCCCCGGATGCGCCGGGCGCTGGCGGCCAGCAACGGCGTCGGGATGGCCGTGCTGGCGCCGCTGCGGCTGGCCGATGGCGGCACGATCGATGTCCCTCCTGGCTGGCAGATCATCGCCCAAGGGCCGGGATCGGTTGCGCTGCGCGGGCCGCAGGGCGAGGCCCTGGCGCTCGGCGAGATGCTGCCGGTCTACGCCGCGCCGGCCGCCGGCCCCCGCCAACTGCACGGCGCATGCTGTGATCCGGTCGAGGCTTTCGCCGCGATCTATCCGCAGATCGCCGCAATGGAACGCGCGGGATCGGACGCGGTGGAACCCGGCGACATCCTCGACTCGGCGGCGGCCGGCGGCGGCACCGCCGCGGACCGGAGCGCCTTCATCCTCAGCGATTTGCGCGCCGGCGGGGAAAACCGCCTGCATCTGGCGCAAGCCGAGGCGATCGCCGGCCTCATCGATCCATGGACCTTCAGACTCTCGGAGGTGATGGCGCCGCAGGCGGTTTTCGCGGCCGAATTGCCCTTGTTGATGCGCATATGGACGTCCTACAGCGGCACCGCGGCGGGCTTGCGCGATCGCCTGGCGCAAGCGCTGCAAGCGATGAAGCCGACGCGGGAGATGCTGCAATCGACGATTGCCGCACGCCAGACCGGCGACTACAACGCCGCGCCCGCATGGGCCGAAGCCATCGCCGCCGTCGCCGGGCGCAAAGACGGCCGGATCGATCGCGAGCTGGCAGAATCCTTGGCCAAGGGCCTGTCGTCCGACACCAAAAGTGCGTGGCGGGTCGTCGACCCGGCGGAATGGAAATGACCTCGGCTACTTGACCTTGTTCTTGGCGAGGAAGGAATCGAGCATCGCGCCGGTGGCGCGCGCCAGCGTGTCGAGGGGATGCGCCGCGCAGTAATTGTCGATCCAGCCGAACAACGCGTCCGACGTGGCGCCCCCGGTCACATCCTGGTTAACCGACAGCAGGTTGGCATTGACGCTGGTCACATAGCCGAGCACCCAGCTCTGCAGCACGGCGCTGTCCGGCAAGGCCTGGCTGCGCAGCTGGAGCCAACTGCCGCACGCCCGCCCGCCGGCGCCCAGGATCACGTATTCACTGGCGGCGCATGCCGGGGATGCGCCCACAAACAGCAGGAAAAGAACCGCCGGCCACACCGGCGCGACCGGCGCCTGCAACCTCGCCCGTCCCCGCAACTGTTGTCTCTTAGCTTATTGTTTCGACGGGGTGCCGGTTACCGCCGCTCTAGTTGAACGATCTCGTCCTTGATACGGAGCTTCTGGCGCTTCAGATCGTAGATCGCCGCTTGATCGGGGAGCGGCCGGTGGATCTCTTCATCGATCGCGCGCTCCAGCATTGCGTGCTTTTCTTTGAGCGCCTCGATACGATCCAGCTGCGACATGCAGTTCCTCCTGTCGAGACTTGACCTGCGAATGGTAACGCCGGATGCGGCGAAGGGCCAGCGCCAGCACCGGGCGGCGCGTAACATATGTGCGGCCGGCCGGCCGAACGCGAGGAGGCGACCATGCGACAAGGTGAACGCCGCCCGCGCCTGATCGTCGGGATCAGCGGCGCTTCGGGCGTCGCTTACGGCGCCCGGCTGCTGGCGCTGCTGCAACCCTTGCCGGTCGAGACGCATCTGGTGATGAGCCGCACCGCTGAGATGACCCTGGCGCTCGAAACCGCGCTCAAGCCGGCGGATCTGCGTGCCCGCGCCGATGTCGCGCACGCGATCGGCGACCTCGCGGCGCCGATCGCCTCGGGTTCGTTCCGGACGCTCGGCATGCTCATCGTGCCGTGCTCGATCCGCAGCATGAGCGAGATCGCCACCGGCGTCACCACGACGCTGCTGACCCGCGCCGCCGACGTGGTGCTCAAGGAGCGCCGCCCGCTGGTGCTCGCGGTGCGCGAGACCCCGCTTCACACCGGCCATCTGCGGACGATGACGGCGCTGTCGGAGATGGGGGCGATCATCGCCCCGCCGGTGCCGGCGCTTTACGCCAAACCGGCCACGATCGAGGCGATGATCGACCATACCCTCGGCCGCCTGCTCGACCTGTTCGGGCTCGACAGCGGCACCGTCAAACGCTGGGGCGAATAAAGCAGCTATCGAGGACACCATGAAGATCGTCATTCCCGACGACTACCAGGACATGATCCACCGGCTCGACGCCTTCAAACTGCTCGCCGGGCATGAGGTGACGCGCTATCGCGCACCGGCGCGCGATTTCGCCGAGCTGGTCGAGCGGCTCAGCCCGGCAGAATGCGTCGTCGAAATCCGTGAGCGCATCGATTTTTCGCGCGCGCTGATCGAGCGGCTGCCGAACCTCAAGCTGATCGCGCTGGTCGGCAGCCGATCGCGCGCGATCGACTACGCCGCGGCCGCGGAATGCGGGGTCAAGGTGTCGCGCGGCGCAAGCGGCTCGCCCGAGGCGCCTGCCGAGCTGGCGGTCGCCCTGATGCTCGCCGCGCGCCGCAACGTGGTGATAGAGGCGCCGCGCATGCAGCGCGGCGACTGGCCGTGCACGCTCTCCTATCGGCTGCGCGGCAGCACCCTCGGCATTTTCGGGCTCGGTCATATCGGCCGCCTGGTCGCCGAGGCCGGGCGCGGGCTCGGCATGAACGTGCTGGTCTGGGGCCGCGAGAACTCGCTCGCGGCGGCGCGCGCAGCGGGATACGAGACGGCAGCCAGCAAGCAAGCACTGTTCGAGCGCGCCGACGTGCTGCAGCTGCTGGTGCGGCTGTCGGACGACACGCGCGGCATCGTCACCGCCGCCGATCTGGCGCGGATGAAGCCGACTGCGCTGTTCGTCAACGTCGCGCGGGCCGAGCTGATCGAGAAAGGCGCACTGGTCGCCGCGCTGGAGCGGGGCCGCCCCGGCTTCGCGGCGGTCGACGTCTACGACCAGGAGCCGATCATCGGCGGCAACCACCCGCTGCTCAAGATGCCCAATGTGCTGTGCACCCCGCATCTCGGCTGGGCCGAGTGGGACACGTTCGAACTCTATTTCCGCGAATGCTTCGAACAGATCGTCAACTACGCCGCAGGCAAACCGCTGAGGCTGGCCGGCGCTTAATCTTCAAAGCGGGCCTCGTACGCCGTCGCCAGCGCATCAATGAACTCGTCCCAGCGCAGGCCGCTTCCTTTTGGGGGCAGCTCCGGCTCCAGCAACCCCGTATCGGGATCGTAGACGACCACCGCTATGCCTTCGAGCAGGTGTGCGGCATCGGCCTCGGTTTTGCGTCCGCCCGCGCGGACCAGCCGAGCGACTGCGCGGCTGATAAGGTGCCGCGTATCTTTCCTTCTTACGCCCGCCTCAACCGTCGGCGCCGGCGCGGCTTCCGGTCCGGCGTCGTTGGCCGCTGCCAGCTCCGCAGCTTCCGCGGCTGCCGCTTGAGGCGTTCCGGCTTCCTCATACGTCGGTATCACCAGGACCCCGCCGATAACGCAAAACGGGAACTTGAGGTGCAGGTTGACCGCGAAAGTCCGAATGTCACCAAACCGATTCCATATGGCACGGCCGACTGCCAAGTTTACCGGCTTCAACTCGATCGCCAACCGTAAGCCATCAATGGGATGAATTTCCGAGACATCTGCATTCACGGTTCGCAACGCGCCTGAGACTTTGCGCTCGCCCACGATTGCGTGCCTGAAATGGGGAAGCCGGCCCCTCAGCTCGTCCGCCAGCGCTCGCCCCAGCATTCCCGAAAGCCTGATCTGGCCGGACTTCTTTTCGCCTGCCGTCAACATGCGGCTCCGACGCACGTATTCGCTCACAGCCGCGAGATAATCTTCGATCCGACACGATTGTTCCGGCACCCAGCGATCGATGCGTTCGATCCCGGTGGGAGCGAGAGACTTGTTTCCGGCGCTCGAACGCCGCACTCGTGCCACCCGATCGACTCCGTCAGCCGAGGTGAGATGTCTCGCTGACGACAGCGGTATGGTTGGCGGACACGATGTTGGCCGCCTCCCGAGCGGCGCGGCGAGTGGCAGCGTTGAGATACCCCTCGTCGACTTCCACCGAAATGGAATTTCGACCGGTCCGAATAGCGGCGACGGCGGTCGAGCCCGACCCGGCAAAAGGATCGAGCACCATGTCGCCGGCGAAGCTGAACATGCGGATGAGCCGCTCGGCCAGTTCGACCGGAAACGGTGCGGGATGGCCCTCACGAAGGCTAGCACCTCTAATGTCCGACCAAACGGGACGCATCCAGGCGTCCATTTCCTTACGCTGAAGCATCGACAAGGCACGCTGGATCATCGGCGTGCTCCGATAGCCCCCCGGCTTGCGCAACATTATTATATGCTCGTGATCATTTTTAATGATCGCGCCCGGCTGATAGGGCTTGCCGTAATAGCCGCTCGATCCCCCGCCGGCCTCGTTGGTGCGGTTGCCTATCTTGAACCACAGGATCGGCGTCAGGTTGTCGAGACCAACTGCCCTACTCCGCACTTGTATGTCAGATGGCAGCGGCAGGACCCGATGCCTGCCATCCACTCGCCGAGGGATCAGGATATCCCCGGTGACACAACATACGCGCCCGCCTGGAACAAGAACGCGTTCGCATTCACGCCATACCCGGTCGAGCTCATCGAGAAATTTTTCGTAATCATCAAAGCGGCCCAGTTGGCGGCCACCGGCATCGGACGCGTAAGGTTTCAAATTGAAATAGGGCGGCGATGTCACCACGAGATGCACAGACGAACCTGGAATCGTATGCAGGTCCCGCGCATCCCCCAGTACCATCTCGTGATGTGTGCGATCATAGGGTGCAGGCCATCGCCGACGCCTGAGAGCCTGATTCGCCTTCAGAAGGATGGGAACGACGCCGGGTTCATTGTCGGTCGCCGGAAGCTCGGTAAAATCCAACCCCTGCCGGAAAACGGGCTGTTCCTCCAGCCTCTCCGCTGCGGCCTTTCTGGGCATGGCCCTTTACCCTTTCTAGATATGGCCTATACGACTGATTTTCGAAACCATATTTAGCTCCCAGGAGAACATCAAGCGGCTATTTGATCTGGAAAGAATGCTATGAGGGCCGACCACTTACAATGACAAAGTTCCTCATTTGTTCTGATCCGAGTTGGAACCGTCCGAAGTCGCCCGGTGTTCGGTGGGCAATGCGAGCATCGGAAGGGTAGAACGATGAAAACGCTTCTTGTCGGCGTTGCGGCGATCGCGCTGATCGCGGCGGCCGCGCCGGTCTCGGCGCAGATGTATCAGACGACGGCGCCGCCGGCGATGTCGATGAACCCGACCTGGATGACGGATGACGGGTCGTCATCGGATTACCCGGTCCACAATCCCGGCGACATCTCGGGCGAGCGGTTGAACCGGAATTACAGCGGCGGCATCTACACCGCCCCCGGCATGGGCTTTCCCGCCTATCCCGGTCAGCAGTAGGGCCGACTTATCTCGTCATCGCCGGGCTTGACCCGGCGATCGCGGAGACGTTCAGGCGATGACCGGCCCAAGCCCTCGCGGCCATAGCCGGCATCGCTTTGCCTTTCGCCTGCATTCTGGGGCAGAGTAGCACCGGAAGCGGCATGGCGGGGAGGCACAGATGAGCGACGCGAAGGCGATCTCGGTGCTGGGGATTTGCGGCAGTCTGCGGCGGGGTTCGTTCAACGCCGCGGCCCTCCACACCGCGATCGAGCTGCGCCCGCCGGGGATGGAGGTGACCGTCGCCGACATCTCGCAGATCCCGCTCTACAACGAGGATGTGCGGGCGCAGGGTTTCCCGCCGCCGGTCGAGACGCTGCGGCAGCAGATCAAGGCGGCCGATGCGCTGCTTTTCGCCTGCCCCGAATACAATTATTCGATGTCCGGCGTGCTGAAGAACGCGATCGATTGGGCCTCGCGGCCGCCCGATCAGCCTTTTGCCGGCAAGCCCTGCGCGATCCTCGGCGCCGCGGCCGGCATGGCCGGCGGCGCCCGGGCGCAGCTTCATCTGCGGCACAGCATGGTGTTTCTCGACATGCACCCGCTCAACAAGCCGGAGGTGCTGATCTTCCAGGCGCAGAATAAGTTCGACGCCGCCGGCCGGCTGACCGACGACGTGGCGCGCGGGCTGATCGGCGATTTGATGAAGGCGCTGCTCGCCTGGACGCGGCGGGTCGGCGGGTGATTGACAAATCGCCGCGTATTCGTACTGTGATGTGGTTAATGTGAGGTGCGGAAGCCGGTGCAAGCCCGGCACGGTCGCGCCACTGTAATCGGCTCGTCATCGGCGGCCCGAGAGTCAGACCCCCCTCACGATGTGACGATTCTCTAACGGGACGCGCAATCCCAGGAGCCGACCATGACCCTCGCCAACCTCGCACCAACCCTGCCGCCGGTTGCCATCCCGCTGCGCGAAATCGTGCCGTGGGCGGTCTTTGGCGGACTGCTCGCGCTGCTCGCGATCTACTTTGTCGGCGCCGAGCAAGGGGCGACGTCGCTGATCTCCGGCATGTACGTGCATGAGTTCGTGCACGACGGAAGGCATCTGCTCAGCTTCCCCTGCCACTGACCGAAAGCGCCGGTCATGGTTGGCGGCCTGCTGCTGCGCGGGATGCTGGTCGGCGTCGTCGCCGGCCTGCTGTGCTTCGGCTTTTTGAAGATCGCCGGGGAGCCTGCCGTCGATCGCGCCATCGAATTCGAGAGTACACATGCCGCGGCGGAGCGCGCGCAGGACCACCAACACGAAAACCAACCGCCCGAACCCGAGCTGGTGAGCCGCGAGACCCAGGCCGGCATCGGCCTGTTGACCGGGGTCACGGTCTACAGCGCGGCCTTTGGCGGATTGTTCGCCCTGGCTTTTGCGCTCGCTCATCGCCGGATCGGCGATCTGAGCCCGCGCGCCGTCGCGGCCCTGCTCGCCACGCTGGGGTTCATGGTGGTCTATGCCGTCCCGGCGCTCAAATACCCGGCAAACCCGCCCTCGGTCGGCGCGCCGGAGACGATCGGGACGCGGACGGCGCTGTATTTCGGCTTTGTCGCGGTCTCCCTGCTGACGGCGATCGCGGCGGGGATGCTGCGGTCGCGCTTGCAGGCGCGGCACGGCGCCTGGAACGCCACGCTGATCGCGGGCGGCCTCTATGTCGCCGTCATGCTGGCGGTCGGGCTCGGCTTGCCGGCGGTGAACGAAGTGCCGGACGGATTTCCCGCCGTGGTGTTGTGGCAGTTCCGGATGTCGGCGCTCGGCGCACAGCTGATCATGTGGACGACGCTCGGCCTCGTCTTCGGGGCGTTGACCCAGCGCGCCGTGACGGGGCAAAGCCGCCTGCGCGCGAAGACCGTTTAGATGGCCGGCCCTCGTCTCACCGCGGCGGCGTCCGTCGCCGGCGCCTTGCTGTTGGCGCCGGCGATCGAATCGCCCGCGCGCGCCGACGACAGCTCGGGCTGCAACCAGAGCGCACCGGACGACCCGGAAAAACCCTTTGACAAGCTGCTGCTCCGCGACCCGTTCGGCGCGCGCTCCGCCATCGGTGCCTATGGCCTCACGCTCGGCATCAACGAGACCGACGAGGTGCTCGGCAACTTTACCGGCGGCACCAAACACGGCGCGATCTACGAGGGGCTTACCGACATCAGCCTGAAATTCGACATGCGGCAGCGTTTCCAATGGCCGGGCGTTGCCTGCGTGCGCGCGTTCCAGATCCGCGGCCACGGGCTCAGTTTCCGCAATCTCGGCAATCTCGATACCGCGAGCTCGATCGAAGCCGACCCGACGACCCGGCTCTTCGAGTTTTGGTACGAGCAGTACATCGGAGACCAGTGGCGTCTTCGCCTCGGCCAGCAGGCGGCCGATCAGGAGTTCCTGGTCTCGACGACCGCGAAACTGTTCATCAACAGCACCTTTGGCTGGCCGAGCCTGCCGAGCATCGATCTGCCCGCGGGAGGACCCGCCTACCCTCTCGCCACCCCGGCGGTCCGCCTTCGCTTCGACCCCACGGACGAGCTGGCGATCCTCGCCGGCGTGTTCAACGGCAACCCGACCGGAGCGCCGTTCAGCAGCAACGACCCGCAGCGTTTCGATCCGTCGGGCACCGCATTCCGTATCGGCGACGGGGTGCTCGCCATCGTCGAGGCCCGCTACAATCCCGGCAACACCAGCGACAACGGCACCTATCGCCTGGGCGCCTGGTTCAATTCCGAGCGCTTTCCCAGCCAGCGCTTTGCCAGCAACGGCGTCTCGCTGGCCAGCCCGCCGTCCAGCGGCTCGCCGCTGCTGCTCGACAACGACTACAGCGTGTACGGGGTGATCGACCAGCCGGTCTACACCGACAAGGAAAGCGGCCGGAACCTCAACGTCTTTGTCCGGGCCATGGGCGCGCCGGGCGACCGGAACCTGGTCAACTTCTATGTCGATACGGGTCTGGCCTTCCAAGGCCCGTTCGGCCGCAAGGACGACATCGTCGGGCTCGGCTTCGGCTACTCGCAGATCGGCAGTGGCGCGCGGGGGCTCGACGCGGACAACGCGGCGCTCACGCCGGGCTACCCGGTGCGCAGCCGCGAAGCAGTGGTGGAATTGACCTACGAGATCCAGGTTGCCGATTGGTGGCAGCTCCAGCCGGATTTCCAGTACATCGTCGCGCCCAGCGCCATACCCGGCCAGAGGATCGGCAACGCCGCGGTGCTGGGGCTGCGCTCGTCGATTTCGTTCTGATATCACGCCGCCCCGGCGGTGCGGCGGGCTTGCGTTATGGCTCGTGCAACCCGAGGGCCCTGTGCGGCGCAATCACGTCAAGCGCATTCCGGCCGTGCGCGCGATAGATCATGAAGTCCGCATCGAGGGTGCAGATCGGCCAGCCCGTCCGCTCCGCCATCCGGACCAGACAGGCATCGGCGAGCGACATCGGCACGTTGGCGTAGCGTACGGTCAGCGCCTGGAGCGCCGGCAGCTCCTCGGCCATCGCGAAGGCAAGCCGGATGACGCCGGCGTCCAACAAATGGAACACCCGCGCTGTCGATTGACGGTTGCGGGCAATCAGGAAACACGTCTCCGTCAAGACCGGCTCGCACGTCAGAAACGGAGGGTCCACCATCGCAAATTGTCCGACGGCCCAATCGTGATGGGCATCGCGCGGATAGAGATAGGCGACCAGCGGTCCGGTATCGAGCAGGACGCCCGGCATTACCTGCCGAAATCGTCAAAGTATTTCGGGTTGGTCGACAAATCTGGAGGGCTGTCGACATCGTCGTCGAAAATCAGGTGCTTTGCCAAGTCATGCGCCGACGGCTTTTTGCGCGGTGGCCCGTCGCCACCGCCCGGCGGCGCACTGAGAACAAGCTGGAGCCCCTCTTCGATGAGATCCTTGAGCTTGCGCCCGCGCAGCGCCGCCTCCGCTTTCGCGCGACGGTAGAGTGTATCGGGAAGATCGACGGTGGTACGCATGCCTTTATATAAGGCATAAATATGTGTAGGCGCAAGGGTTGTTACCACGCCGCGTCGAGGATTTGCCGAACGATCGCCGGCCCCTCGATCTTCCGCGGGTTAGTGTGGATCCAGCGGTCGTGCATCGACAAGTCGGCGATACGGTCGAGCTGATCTTCCGTGACGCCGACATCGCGCAGACGCGAGGGCAGGCCGAGATCGGCGATCAATCCGGCGACAAGGTCGGCGGCCGGCGCGTCCTTGCCGCCGAGCGCCTCGCCGACCAGTGCCTGGCGGTCCGGATTGACCGGCAGGTTGAAACGCAGCACATGCGGCAGCATCACGCAGGACGTGTAGCCGTGCGGCACATGCGCGGTGCCACCCAGCACATGGCCGATGCCGTGGCTGGCCCCCTTGGGCACGCCGGTCTGCGACCCGATCATCGACATCCACGCGCCAAGTTGGCATTCGAGCCGGGCATCGAGGTCCTCGGGGTCGGCCTTCACCCCGCGCAGCCCATGCGACAGCAGGCGCAACGCCTGCATCGACGCACCTTCCGACATCGGCTGGCATTGCGGCGAGCAGATGTCCTCGACCGCGTGATCGACCGCCCGGATGCCGGTCGACAAAAACAGCCACTCCGGCGTGTGCACGGTGGCGCGCGGGTCGAGCACCACCGCTTTCGCCATCATCATCGGATGGCCGAAGCTTTCCTTCACGTTGCGCACCGTATCGGTGCAGCCGGCCGAGGCGGTGTACTCGCCGGCAGACAGCGTCGTCGGTATCGTGATCGTGCGGATTTTCGGCGCGCCGACAGGCGGCCGGGTGATCTTGCCGTCGGCCTCGACGCGGGCGCGGAAATTGTCGAGCTGCTCTGCCGCGGCGATATCGTTGGACAGGCACATCGCGACGATCTTCGCGGCATCGGTCACCGAGCCGCCGCCCAGCGTCACCAGGAGGTCGGCGCCGGCCGCACGCGCGGCATTGGCGGCGGCGACGCAGTCCATGCGCGGGGTGTGCGAACCGATCTTGGCACAGAGCCCGGCGAAGCGGTTGCCCAGCGCGGCGCGCAGCTGCTCGACGAGATCGGTCTCGCGGTCGAGCGTGCCGCTCGCCAGCACGAACACGGCGTGCGCATCGGCCCGCTCGACCTCCTCCTTCAACGCCTCGGCGAAAGGCCGCCCATAGATCACGCTTTCCATCGCCGGAAAGCGGTACGCACCGGTCATCATGGCTGTCCTCCCGGAACGAGATCGCCCCCGCCTCGCAGCCGAGACGGGGGCGACGTTCTGCAACAACGAGAGCGGCGGCTACACCATCCCGGCGGCGCGCATGGCGCGGCGCTTGGCGATGGTCGGCGCTTTCGCCGCCTTGAGCGGATCATCGATCCGCCCGCTCGGGCCCACCGTGTCGGGCAGGTTGTAGACCCAGTTGTCGCCGCCGAGGATGTAGTTGCGGTTGGTCTGGGCCGGGTTGCGATTGACCAGCGGGCGGTTCAACAGCGGATGGGTCATGCTGCGGATTTCGTGCTCGATCTGGAACACGACCTTGCCGGTGTCGAGATCGACGATATCCTCGAAGCGGTACTGACAGCGGTCGCTTTCCTCGGTGATCAGGCCGAGCTCCTGCAGCTTCTTATGCGGCGTGCCGAAATCCTCGACATAGACCTGCAAATGATGGCCGTCGAATTCGGGGATCGGCCGGTCGGTCTCGCGGAAAATCAGCTCCTGGTTCAGGCCGCACTTGATGTGCGCGGCCTTGCCGTGGCCGTTTTTCTCGATGCAGGTCTTGGCGCCGAGGATCTTGCGGTAGAACTTGGCGATCTTCTTCGCCGTCTTCGGCGGCACGGTGAACTCGACATAGGGCAGGCCGAGATTGATGTTGCCGAAGCGGGCGACATCCGGCTCGTAGATGCGGAACTCGTTGCCCCACGGGCAGGTCGCGTAGACGTGGTCGTTGAATTCCTTGAAGCTGAACTTGGTGTCGGCGAGGTTCTTCTTGACGCCCTGCAGCCGGTCGAGCAACTCCGCACGGCTAGGCGTGACGATGCCGATATGGCCGCGGAACACCAGCGCGTCGCCGGTCGGCATGTGGATCTGGCTCTTGCCGATATTGACCCACATGTTGTTGGTGCCGGGAAACAGGAACGGGTCGCGGGTGAACCCCATGCCGACCAGATAGAAATCGCTGGCCAGGCCCTGGTTGGGGATTTCCACGTTGAGGTGCTCCAGCGCGGTGAAATTGCCGAGATCTTCGGCGGCGCGATCGAATTGTACTGCTGCCATGCTTTCCTCCAGAGATTTCGACCCTCGGCGCCTCTTTTCGCTGGGCCAGCTGGGCTTGGAGCCTATCAGAACAAATTTTCAAAGCGTTCGTCTACGGGAACGCGGTAGCCGTCGGCGAGCTTGTTGGTCTGGTTCGCCATGCCGACAATCGCCATCAGCTCGGCGAACATTTCCTTGGTCATGCCCCGGCCTTTGGCGGCAGCGCCATGCGAGTGACTGCAATAGGCGCAGCCATTGGTGATGCTGACCGCGAGATAGATCATCTCCTTGGTGAGCGGGTCGAGCGCCCCCGGCGCCATCACCTCCTTGAGCCCGCCCCAGATGCGCTTCAACGTGGCCGGGTCGCTCGCCAGCACCCGCCAGAAATTGTTGATGTAATCGGTGTCGCGGGTCTTCTTGATGTCGGCGAAGACCGCGTTCACCTCGCCGCCCGCGGCGGCATCGTCGATCATCGGCACGGCGGTGGTCATCAGCATTTCTCCAGGCGGCCGGCGACAAAGAGCGCCAGCATGCGAAAGTCGCTGTAGAGCGACCAGAAGGGGTGGCCGAAAGTCTCCGGCTTGTTGTGCTCGAAGACCGCGTGCCCGGTCCAGGCGCAGGCATAACCGACAATGGGCGCCGCGACGAGGAAAGACCACCGGCCGGTCAGCGCAAAGATCACAAGCAGCGCCACCCCCGCGCCGGTGCCGAGGAAATGCAGCGCCTTGGTGCGCGGGTCGCTGTGCGCCTTGAGATAGCGCGGCCAGAATTCGGCGTAGGTCATGGACGGGCGTGCCGGATCGGCAATAGCGGCCGCGCGGCGTCAATCTGAGATATTGTAAAGCTTCCCGTGGCAGCGTAAGTCACAGGCAATCCTTCATTCCATACGATCCCGGCTCCCGGAGGGAGTAGCATCATGGGCTATAAAGTGGCGGTGGTCGGCGCGACCGGCAATGTCGGGCGCGAGATACTGCAGACATTGGCCGAGCGCGAGTTCCCTTGCGACGAGGTGGTGGCGCTTGCCTCGTCGCGCTCGATCGGCAAGCAGGTGTCGTTCGGCGAGGACGACCTGCTCGACGTCCAGGACCTCGAACATTTCGACTTCAGGGGCATCGACATCGTGCTGTCGTCGCCCGGCGCCAAGGTATCGGCGGTGCACGCGCCGCGCGCCGCCAAGGCCGGCGCGGTCGTCATCGACAACACCTCGCACTGGCGCATGGACGCCGAAGTGCCGCTGGTCGTGCCCGAGGTAAACCCCGGCGCGATCAAGGGCTACGAGAAGAAAGGCATCATCGCCAACCCGAACTGCTCGACGATCCAGATGGTCGTCGCGCTGAAACCGCTGCACGACCTGGCGAAGATCAAACGGGTGGCGGTCGCGACCTATCAGTCGGTCTCCGGCGCCGGCCGCGCGGCGATGGACGAACTGTTCAGCCAGACGCGCTCGGTCTACGTCAACGACCCGATCAAGCCGGAGCACCTGACCAAGCAGATCGCGTTCAACGTCATTCCCCATATCGACGTGTTCATGCCGGACGGGTCGACCAAGGAGGAATGGAAGATGGCGGTCGAGACGCGCAAGATCCTCGACCCCGACATCGCCGTCATCGCCACCTGCGTGCGAGTGCCGGTGTTCATCGGCCATGCCGAGGCGGTCAATGTGGAGTTCGCCCGGCCGATCGGCGAAGACCAGGCGCGCCGTGCGCTGCGCGACTTCCCCGGCATCAGCGTCGTCGACCACCGCGCCGACGAGGGCTATGTGACGCCGCAGGAGATCGCCGGCGAAGACCTCGTCTACGTCAGCCGCATCCGCAAGGACCCGACCGTCGCCAACGGGCTCGCGATGTGGGTGGTCGCCGACAATCTCCGCAAGGGCGCGGCGACCAACGCGGTGCAGATCGCCGAGGTGCTGGCCGGGCAATATCTCGACCGTCGCGGCCGCGCCGCAGCGCAGCGAAGGACCGCGCCGGCGCTGTCGTAACGCGCGCCGCCTGTTGGGCGCCAGCGAGCCCATTCACCCCTACCCTGACCCTCCCCCGCCAACGGGGGAGGGGACAGCTAACGCACGGACGCACCCCCTCCCCCGCCGGCGGGGGAGGGGACGGGTGGGGGACGATCGCAACCGGCACGTTTCCGGCGCCGGCGGCGTTTAGCTCCGATGGCCCCCTCCGATCTGCAGACCCTTGGCCCTGCTCCGCCCTCCCCGAGCGGACCGCCCGGCGCGATCGCGGCCCTGCAGCGCGCGCCGGCCGAAGAACTCACCTTTCTCGGCCGCCGCATCACCCCGCTGACGCGGCGGCGGCTCGACCAGTTTCGCGCCAACCGCCGCGGGTTCTGGTCGCTGTGGCTGTTTCTCGTGCTGTTCGTCGTGACCCTGTTCGCCGAGTTCATCGCCAACGACCGGCCGCTGCTGGTCGACTACGACGGCGGCTGGTACATGCCGGTGTTTCACGCCTACCCGGAGACGGCGTTCGGCGGCGTGTTCCCGACCGAGGCCGACTACCATGACCCCGAAGTGCAGAAACTGATCCAAGCCAAGGGCTGGATCCTGTGGCCGCCGATCCCCTATCGCTACGACACGATCACCACCGCGCCCGGCCCCTACCCCGCGCCGCCGTCCCGCCAGGACTGGCTCGGCACCGACGACCAGGGCCGCGACGTGCTGGCCCGCCTGATCTACGGGTTTCGCATCTCGGTGCTGTTCGGCCTGACCCTGACCGTGACGTCGTCGCTGATCGGCGTCGCCGCCGGCGCGGCGCAGGGTTATTTCGGCGGCCTCGTCGATCTCGGCTTCCAGCGCTTTATCGAGGTGTGGTCGGGGCTGCCGGTGCTCTATCTGCTGATCATCCTGGCGAGCCTGGTGCAGCCGAATTTCTGGTGGCTCCTGGGGTTGATGCTGCTGTTTTCCTGGACCTCGCTGGTCGATGTGGTGCGCGCCGAATTCCTGCGCGCCCGCAATTTCGATTATGTCCGCGCCGCGCGCGCGCTCGGCATGCCCGACCGGCAGATCATCCTGCGCCACGTGTTGCCCAATGCGACGGTGGCGACCATCACCTTTATGCCGTTTGTCCTCAACACTTCGATCACCACCTTGACCTCGCTCGACTTTCTCGGGTTCGGGCTGCCGCCCGGCTCGCCGTCCCTGGGGGAGTTGCTGGCGCAGGGCAAGGCCAACCTGCAGGCGCCGTGGCTCGGCATCACCGCCTTCCTGACGCTGGCGGTGATGCTGACGCTGTTGACCTTTGTCGGCGAGGCGGTGCGCGACGCGTTCGACCCGCGCAAGGTCGCGGGGAACCGTCGGTGAGCCTGCTCGAAGTCCGCGATCTCAGCGTCACCTTCACCGGCTGGCGCGGCGCCGCGCCGGTACCGGCGGTGAAGCGCGTCTCGTTCGACCTCGACAAGGGGCAGACGCTGGCGCTGGTCGGCGAAAGCGGCTCGGGCAAATCGGTGACGGCGCTGTCGATCCTCCAGCTGCTGCCCTATCCCGCCGCCGCGCACACCCCCGAGAGCAGCATCAAATTCGCCGGCGAGGAGCTGGTCGGCGCCGCCAATGCGCGGCTGCGCGAGATTCGCGGCAACCGCATCGGCATGGTGTTCCAGGAGCCGATGACCTCGCTCAACCCGCTGCACACGATCGAGAAGCAGATCGGCGAGACGCTGCTGATCCACAACCACCTGCCCGCCGCCAGCGTGCGCCGCCGCACGCTGGAGCTGCTGCATCTGGTCGGCCTGCGCGAGGCGGAAAGCCGGCTCAAGGCCTATCCGCATCAGCTTTCCGGCGGGCAGCGGCAGCGGGTGATGATCGCGATGGCGATCGCCAACGAACCCGATATCCTCATCGCCGACGAGCCGACCACCGCGCTCGACGTGACGATCCAGGCGCAGATCCTCGAACTGATGCACGCGTTGCGCGACCGGCTCGGCATGGCGCTGCTGCTGATCACCCATGACCTGTCGATCGTCCGCAAGATGGCCGACCGGGTCTGCGTGATGTCGCAGGGCGAGATCGTCGAGGCCGCGCCCGCCGAAGAACTGTTCGCCCATCCTCGCCACCCCTACACGCGCCGCCTGCTGACCGCCGAGCCGAAGGGCCAGCCGCAACCGGCGCCCGCCGACGCCCCGGTGCTGGTCGAGGGCGAGTCGGTGAAGGTGTGGTTCCCGATCCGCGGCGGCCTGTTCCGCCGCGTCCGCGGCTATGTCAAGGCGGTGGACGGCGTCTCGCTCCGGCTGCGGACGGGCACGACGCTCGGCGTGGTCGGCGAGAGCGGCTCGGGCAAGACGACGCTGGGCCTGGCGCTGCTGCGCCTGGTCGAGGCGCAGGGACGGGTTTGCTTCGCCGGCCGCGACATCGCCGCCGCGCGGCAGAAAGCGCTGCGCCCCTTGCGCCGCGAGATGCAGATCGTCTTCCAGGACCCCTATTCCAGCCTCTCGCCGCGGCTGCCGATCGCCCAGATCGTCGGCGAGGGGCTCCAGGTCCACCACCTCGCCCGAGACGAGGCCGAGGCCCGCCGGCGCATCGACGAGGCGCTGGTCGAGGTCGGGCTCGAACCCGACGCGGCCGAGCGCTACCCGCACGAATTCTCCGGCGGTCAGCGGCAGCGCGTCGCGATCGCCCGCGCGCTGGTGCTGAAGCCGAAATTCGTCGTGCTCGACGAGCCGACCTCGGCGCTGGACATGTCAGTCCAGGCGCAGATCGTCGACCTGCTGCGCGAATTACAGCAACGCCACGGACTTACCTACCTGTTCATCAGCCACGACCTGAGGGTGGTGCGGGCGCTGGCGCATGAAATCCTGGTCATGAAGGACGGCGCGATCGTTGAGGCCGGCCCGGCCGAGGCGATCCTCAACGCGCCGCGCCACCCCTACACGCAAGCGCTGATGACCGCGGCCTTCGACCTCACGACGACCGCCGCTAGCCCCACCCCGGCCCTCCCCCGCTAGCAGGGGGCCGCGTCCTGCCATTTTCGCGGCGCTTGCGGGTAACGTAAATCGCTCCGGACGTTAGCCCATCAGAATGCCCGATGGCGGGCGGAGAAACGGAGGCTGACCATGGGCCTGATCATTCTGATTGTGCTGATCCTGCTGCTGGTCGGGGGCGGCGGCTGGGGCTATTCGAGCTACGGCTACGGCGGCGGGCTCGGGATCGGCGGCGTGCTGCTGCTGGTGCTGATCCTGTTCCTGGTGTTCGGTTACGGACACGTCTAGCGACGACGGGTCGAGCGCGGCCAGCTCCGCGAGGAGCTGCGCGCGGCGCTCTTCCTTGGGAATGCCAGCCAACTCGTCATCGAGCGCGGCACCGGCGGCGAGCCAACCCGCCTTCCTCACGGACACAGCAATATAGCGGTCGACGATCAAAACCGATCGGGCCATCGCCGGGCGCTGTGCATGATGGACAGGATCATCAACTCGTCGTCGATGACGGCGTAGGCGATGATGTAGGGTGTACGCGGAACAACGCGTTCGCGGGTGCCGGGAACACGGCCAGGCCGGCCAAGGTTCGGATGGTTCGCCAGCCGGGCGACCGAGGTCAGGATAGCGGCATGGACGCGAGCCGCAGCGGCCGGATTATTCTCGGCGATATGGCGGCGCGCCGCTTCGAGGTCGTCGAGCGCCCGCAAGCGCCAGACAATCTCCATCGGCTACGGCTGCCGCGGCTTCGGGCGCGGCAGTTCGTCCTCGGTGTCCCAGGATTCAACCCAGCGAACGACGTCTTCGTGCAGCACACCCGGTTCGCCAGACCGCGCCTCGACCAGCGCTTCCTCGATATGCGCCACCTGCCAGGCGTCGACATCGACATAAGCGGCGATGGCCTCGCTCGCGAGATCGGCCTTGCTGCGCTTCCGCTCGCGCGCCAGAGCGGCCAGTTTTTCATCCAGCTCCGGAGCGAGCCGCACCGTCATCGTCGCGCTCTTCATC
Organism: Allostellaceae bacterium; assembly: GCA_035550515.1. Lineage (GTDB taxonomy): Bacteria > Pseudomonadota > Alphaproteobacteria > ATCC43930 > CGMCC-115725 > DATARH01. The sequence goes on along the minus strand of DASZOZ010000068.1, from coordinate 2,143 downwards.
ACCTGTCCCGGTTGCTGCTTCCCAATGACTTGAAAACTGCATTATCGGAGTTCCGAAGGCCAGTTGCGACACGTCAGCCGCGATCGTGTCTGGCCTTGGTGGGGTAGCAGGGGCCATAAGCCTATCCCGCCGCTCCCGAATACCGCTCCTTCTTGAACAGCCCCCGCGCGAAGGCGAGGTAGTCGGGCTTGGTCATGGCGGGTTGGAAGTCGCCGATGATCTGTCTGGCCTGCGCGGCTTCGTCGTAGAGCAGGTCGATCGCGGTCATCGCCAGCAGCTTGGCCGGGGTCAGGTAGGCGTGCTGCGGCTCGTGGATATGGAAATCGGCGCCGTGGGTCTTGCCGCGGGCCGAGGCGACGTAGGGGTGGATCACCGGCATCAGATGGGCGATGTCGCCCATGTCGGTCGAACCGGTGCGGTGGCCGCCGATATCGAACTCGCCCGGCCCGAACAGCGCCTCGACATTGGCCCCGAACAGCGTGCCGAAGGTCCGGTCGTTGCGCTGCGGCAGGTAGCCGGGGATGGTGGAAATCTCGACCTCGGCGCCCATCGCCATCGCGCCGGCCCGCAGGCAGCGGTCGACCTTCATGTTGGCGTCGGTGATCGCCTCCAGGCTGCCGCCGCGGACAAAAGTCTCCATCGTCACCTCGGCGGGCACGACGCTGACCGCGTCGCCGCCCTTGGTGATGATCGGGTGGATGCGGATCGTGTCGCGGTCGTGGAAGGTCTCGCGCTGGCAGTGGATCGCGTTGAGCGCGATCTGCGCCGCACTGAGCGCGTTGATGCCGAGCTGCGGCGCGCCGCCGGCATGGCTGGCGCGGCCCATGAAGCGGATCTGCTTGACCAGCGCGCCGTTCGAGCTGTCGGCGATAAACGAGCGCTGCGCCATCTGATCATGCGAGCCGGCATGGATCATCATCGCCATGTCGATATCGTCCCAATGGCCGCGGGCGAGCAGCTCGGGCTTGCCGAGGAGGAATTCGAGCTCGCCCTTTTCCCGGCGGCCGAGCCGTTCCTCGACATCGATGAACTCCTCGGCCGGAACCGAGAAGAACACCACCTCGCCGGCGAGGTGGTGTTGCGCGCCGATCGCGCTGAGGCCGATCGCAGCGCCGAGCATGCCGGCGATCTGCGCGTTGTGGCCGCAGCTATGGGCGGCACCGGTATGCGGGTCGGCGAGCGGGTGGTCGGAGGTCCTGAGGCTGTCGAGCTCGGAGACGATGGCGACGCGCGGACCGCCGGACTTGCCCGCGAGACGGCCCTTGACGCCGGTCAGCGCGAGGCCGGTCTGCGGGCTGAGACCGAGCGTCTGCATGTGCTCGGCGACGAGCTTTGCGGTCTTGTGCTCGTTAAAGCCGGTCTCGGGGTGGTGAAGGATCTCCTCGCCGATCGCGATGATCGAATTGCCGGCGCGGTCGATCGCCTCGCACACCGCCTGCTTCAGTTCGTCCTTGCTGGCCATTCCTTGGTTCCCCCGCGCCGGTTGCGGGGGTGATGATAGCCGGGGACCTCCGATGTCGTCATGCCCGGACTTGGTCCGGCTACTTCGCGGCCACCGCCTCCCGTGCGGCGTGCTTGCGCCAGCTCATCAGTTCGTCCCAGCTCTCGGCTTCCATGAACTGCGCCCAGCGGCCGTAGAGGTTGCGCATCGGCTCCTCGCTCGACTGGATCGTGGTGATGTCGATGACCCGGCCGGGCATGCGGAAGCCCTCGAACTCGTACCCCTCGACCGCGTGGCCGAGCCCCATCTCATAGGTGTAGGGGTAGCGCCGGGCGATGACGCCGCGGCTGGCGGCATGCGCGTAGTTCCAATTCTCCATGTCGTCCTGCTCGGTCATGCCGGCCGGGCCGGAATAGCGAATGTAATAGTCGCGCAGGAAATTCTTGACCGCCTGCGGCGCGTCGCGATCGACAAAGAAAAAGCGCCAAACCTCGGTCTGGTGAGTGTTTTTGGGATGCCAGACCGCGAGTGTGCGCGGCTGGCGCGGAAGCAGCGCGACATTGGGGAAAATCTCGCCCGGCGCGCCGATCAGTCTGGCATTGGGGCCCGGCCGCTTGCGCCGCTCTTCCTCGCAATGGCGGAAATACTCGGCCACCTCGGGCGAGTTTTGGTAGACCGGCTGCGGTTCAAAGTCCTTGGGCA
>DASZOZ010000067.1:0-95754 GCA_035550515.1 Allostellaceae bacterium | reverse complement strand
ACCATAATCCACCAAACCCACCACTATTCGAGTTTCATCACTCGCCAGTATTGTGAGCCTCTTTGAAATTTGCCTTCTTCGATCCGTAGGCCATCGGCCATTGTTCCCTGATTTCGACGAAGCCACCGGCCAAGACGACGGCTGTTGATCACGCCGCCATCGCCAGCGACATCAAGCAGTGCCTCACGGAACTCGGAGAACATGAATTGGCCTTGGGACCGATCCGTCGCGCGGCCGATCACGTCACCAACGGTAAGTTCGTCGGAGCCGAGCGAGGCGTGCCAGCGGTGCAGGACGGCGGACAAGTTCGCTCGCTTGTGATCAGCGACGCGCAGATGCTCCATGGTGGTGCAAGGATCGGCGTAACCGCACCAGATGATCGCGCCACGTATCAGCGCGCTCCATTCCTCAAAACTGCCGAGTGGTATTGGACGATCGGGACAGCCCGCTTGCGTGTAGGCTCGCAGCACCGTCAGCAAGGCCGAAACGTATTTGCCTCGCTCGCGTCGAACACGCTGCACCGGGTTTTCAGTTTCGAACGTTCGCAACCAGGGCGTTTCGCTCTGCGGGTCAATCGTCGCAACGATGCAGCGGCGCACCAAATCGCCAACGATTTCCAGCCCATTGCCGTTTGCTAGCAACAACGCGCCGCGCGGAATTTCCGTCATGCGCGACATACCGAGCACACGCACCTTGACGCGCTCTTGCGTGAGAATTTGATTGACCAACTCACCACCAATCGGTGATTCGCAGTTATCGAGACTGACGACAGCCGCGCCAGCGGACAACTCCGCGCCCAAGCTCTTTTTCAGTTCCTCGGGATCAGTGCCGATCGATATTGCGGGCGCTGGTGATCCGGTGGCGAGCACAGCGGGAATGTCACAGCACATCGATTTGCCGGAGCCGGCTGCGGTCGCGGTGAAGGCGTGCATTGGCAATCCGCGCACGGCATAGCGGGCCACGGCGCAGAAGTTCGCCGACAGCACTACCGACAGGCTGGCTTGATCGACAAAGGGAATTTCGGCGTACAGCTCGGCGACTGAATCGAGCGCGGCTTTCGCTTCGTCCTGAGATAGCCGCTCGGGGATAGCTGAAAACGCCATCCCGCACGGATCGTAAAAGAGGCAGGACGCTTCGTCATATCCTGGCTGCGTCAAAATCGTGGAGTCGCGCCGGAAAATCTGTGATGACGTGATGCCGAGCAACGGCCGCAAGCGGCGCATGCCGACGCGCTCTATATATCCTTGCGCGATCGACGGCGGACATGTCTTGGCAACCCAATCGCCTCGCCGAGCATCCCATGTGCAAAACTGGCAAACATTGCAAAACCGTTCGATCATGTGCTGCGTGTTGATTTGCACGATGCGCAGCGCGGCGTTTTCTTTTCCTTCGGCCGTGGTGATCGGGCCGGGGGCGATCCGCGCCACCATGTCGCCATAGCCGTACACGCCGGGATCGTGCGCGAGCAGGTAATCTTCGGCTTCGTCGATCCATCGGCCAAGCTCACCGCCGGTCATCTGCACAATCGGGAAGTTCGGGCGCACGGCCTGTGGTGCATCCGAACGCTGGCGGCGCGCGCGGCCTTCTCTTTCCGACGCTGCCGGCTCTTGGCGTTGCTCGCGCCGTGCGGCGCGCTCGGCGTTGACCGCGGCCCACCACTTATTGTCTTCCTCGGTGGGGATATGGGTGTTCCCCGTGCCCCACTCATTGGGCTGGCTGGCCGGCAGCGGTGGCTGCCATGCTGTCTTCGGCTGTGGTGCGACCGGTGCTGCTTGTGATGCCGGAGGCGGCGGCTGCGGCGAGTAGCGCCGAATGGTCTCGTTCGCATAGTCGGCGCCCATGCGCTCAACTTGATATCGGGCGCTTTCTTCACAATCGGCGCGGCTCAGCCCACGCGACCCTTTGCGGCTGAATAGCACATCGGCGAGGCGCTGTATGAGAGCATCGCCGCTGAGTTCTTCCGAATTGGACTGCGGTATGGTAGACATATATATACCGCTTCATTTGATCGTTACGGAAAACGGCGCCGGCCAGGGCGTCGTTTTTGCTGTGTGCCCCGATTACGCCGTCGCCATCTCACCGCTGATGATGCGCAGCCACCGCTCGGTTGGAACGCGCTTACGTCCGTTCAGCGTGATCGTCGGCATATCTCCACGGGCGGCTGCGCCGTAAGCGGATTGCCGATTTAGCCCTGCCAGCCGGCCGGCTTCCTCAATTGTCAGCGTGAGCGGAAGATCACGCTTTTCCATCATGCCCAGCATTGTCGCACCGCATTTAGTGTGTTCAATACGGCATACGTACCGTATCTCGCGGCCGTTGACAAGATGTGTGTGCAGATTTACATACATTATCGAATGGGATGGCAGGCGATGCAAGCAGCCACAGAGGCACGAAAGCGCGAGCGCGGCGATCTTCGGCGCATCCCGCTCTCCATGCGAATCAGCCCGACAATGCGCGACGAAATAGAGACCCGCGCCAAGGTGAACGCGCGATCGTTGACAGCCGAAGCGGAAATCCTGCTAGAGCAAGCTCTCCGCACAGGCGAAGCCTTCGGCACGCCGTGGCAGCGCGCGATGGATGTGTTCGCCGCCATGTTGCAAACCGAGCGAGTGATGCGCTTGGCCAACCCGGCCGAGACTGCGCCGCTTGACGATCCATCCGCCTACGCTGCCGCCATGATCCACGCGATTGAGGTGCTGGCGGCAGCCGCGCCAATCGGCACCGACATCGCCGTCGTTTTGGCCGGCGCTCTTGAGCAAGTCCAAGGAGCTAAGCAATGAGCGGCCGTGGGACGATCCGCAAGCGGGGCAACGCTTTCGAGTTGCGCTATCAAGTCGGCGGCAAGACCGCGACGGAAACCTTCCGAGGCGAAAGGCGTGACGCCGAAAAGCGGCTGCGTGCGCTGCTCAAACTGGTAGACGAAGGCGCGTCCAAGGCTCCTACCCGCGAGACCTTGAGTGCGTGGCTCACCCGCTGGCTTGCCGACAAAAAGGCAAAAACAGCCGCTTCAACGCACCAACGCTACTCAGAGATAGCCGAAAAGACGATCGGCCCGGCGATTGGAGACGTTCCGCTCGGTAAGCTCACGCCCGACAGGATCGCCGAATTCTACACCGACCTTGCGACCAAGGGTCGGCGCGACGGAAAAGGCGGCCTATCGCCGCGCACCCAGCGGCATGTGCACCGACTGCTACGCTCGGCTTTGGGTACTGCCGCCCGGCGCGAGCTGATTATGCGCAACCCTGCCGATGAGCTTGGCGCTGAATTGCCGAAGATCATCAAGCCCGATCTTGCTGCGCTCAACGCCTCGCAGGCGGGAAAGCTTCTCGCGGCCGTGGAGCATTCGCAGATTTACCCGGCCGTGTTGTTGGCGCTTGGCGCAGGGCTGAGACGTGGCGAGACGTTAGCGGCCAGTTGGGGCGATCTGCGCGGTGATGTGCTGACCGTGCGGCGGTCGCTTGGGCAAACCCGCACCGGTATCGCCTTCAAGACGCCGAAGAACGGCCGCCCAAGGCATGTCGTACTCCCGAGCGATGTTGCCGACGCACTTCGCGCCTGGAAGGTCCGACAGGCACAGCAATTGTTGCAGCTCGGGATACGACAGAGTGCGGAGACGCTGATATGCGCCCGCATGGACGGCGAGCCGCTACAGCCGCAGAGCCTTACGCACGAGTTCCCGCGCTTCCTGGCCCGGCTTGGCGCAGATTTTCCACGGGTGAGATTTCACGATCTACGGCACTCGTCAGCGACCATTGCGCTAGCCGCAGGCGTTGATCTAAAGCTCGTATCCGAAAGGCTTGGTCACACGACAATTGCGATCACCGCCGACTTGTACCTGCATCCGGATCAAACCATGCACGAAGCGGCAGCACAAAAGATCAACGACGCCTTCCGGCTTGTAGCAAAATCTGTAGCAAATCAGGGGTGAGCGACGTAGACGACGGGTTAACTCATTGGAACTGCCGGGTTAGCACAGTGGCAGTGCAGCGGTTTTGTAAACCGAAGGTCGGGGGTTCGAATCCCTCACCCGGCACCATGTCCATCGTTGGGGTAATCGCCGGAGGAGGGGGATGAACAGGGTCCGGCTAATCGCGATTGCGGCTGCGGCGTCCTGTGTGGTTCTGGCGGCCGTCGGCTTGGCGCGCGCGCAGGTCGCGCCGAGCCCGAGCCTCAACCGCTATAGCGACGAGTTGCTCCATATGCCGCCGGCCGGCCAGGCGGCGCGGCTCGCGTCCCATCTCGGCCTGTGGTGCATCGGCACAAAACCGTTCTTTATGGGCCTCACCAAGGCGGGACCGGCCAAGGGCTACGCCTATTGGAGCGTGACCTGCGCCGGCGCCGACAGCTACATGATCCAGATCAGCCCTCAAGGCCAGGGAGCGGCGCTCGATTGCCGCATGCTCAAGGCGCAGGGCGAAGGACGCGAGTGCTACAAGACCTTCTGACCCGGCCCGGCGGTGCGGATGGGGAACTCGGGCTTGCCCGGTGCGTTCGCTGAACAGTCTCCCGGCAATCGTAGCGGTTGCGGGAAGTCAGCGAGACGAGGGTCAACATGCTGTACTGGGCCTTGGTGTTCTTCATTATCGCGGTGGTCGCCGGGGTATTCGGCTTTGGCGGCATCTCGGCCGCGGCCGCGGGGATCGCGCAGATCCTGTTCTACATCTTCGTGGTGATCTTCCTGGTCGCCCTGATCGCCGGCCTACTCGGCGGGCGGCGCGCCGGGCCGCCGCCGATCTAAGGTGGACGCACGGCAAAAAAAGCCGCCCGGAGCGATCCGAGCGGCTTTTTGTCGTCCTCCGCCCCATTGATGGGGGAAGGCAGGGACAAAACTCCCGATTACCGGCCGGCGCGAACCAGGCGGCCGGGACGTGCGCCGGTGTCCTCGCCGTCCTCGAACACCGGCGTGCCGGCGACGAGGGTCGCGCGGTAGCCGTCGACCCGTTGCACCAAGCGGCGCCCACCCGCTGGCAGGTCGTGCACCACTTCGGGCTGGTGCAGGCGCAGCCCGCTGAAATCGATCAGGTTGACGTCGGCGCGCAGCCCCGGCGCCAGGCGGCCGCGATCCTTGAAGCCAAAGAACTCGGCGGTCTCGCTGGTCTGCATCTTGACCAGCTGCGGCAGCGGCAGCCCCGGCCCGCGCGTCCGGTCGCGGCCCCAATGGGTGAGCATGAAGGACGGCATGCTGGCGTCGACGATCGCGCCGCAATGCGCGCCGCCGTCGCTGAGGCCGAGCAGCGTGCCCGGGTCGGTCAGCATCTCGCGCACCATCTCATGGTCGCCCTGTGCGTAATTGACCACCGGGAGGAACAGGAAATTGTCGAGCTTCTCGGTCAGATAGTCGTACGCGACTTCCTGCGGGCTGCGATTGCCCTTGGCGGCGATCGCGGCGATGCTTTTTTCCGGCGACGGCTCGTAATCGGGGGTCGCGCCGCTCATCACGAACAGCTTGTCCCAGCGGCCGATCATCGCCTGCCGCGCCTGCGACAGGCGGGCGAGCTGGCGCTCGGTCGGTTCCTCGGCCAGCAGTTGCTGGCGCAGCGCCGGATCGCGCATGCGCGCGATGCGCTCTTGCGGCGACAGCCGCTCCAGCGGGAGGTAGCTCGGGCGGATCGAGAACGGGTTGTACGAGCCGGCGATGCCCTGGATGACGCCGACCGGGCGCCCCGCAACCTGGGCGGTGATCGAGGCGCCTTCCTTGCGCGCCTTGTGCACCCCTTGCATCAGCCGCTTCCAGCGCGCCGGGTCCTTGGTGCGGTCGGTCAGCAGGAACCAGATCGGCCGGCCGGTCTCCTTTGACAGCCGCGTCATCCAGGCGAACTCGGCCTCCTCGTCGACAAAGTCGCTGTTCATGCCAAAGGCGCCGCCGCCGACCGCGGCCATCGCCTGGCCGATGCCGTAAAGCTCGACCTCCTCGGCAAAATGGCCGGGGACGAGCTGGCCGTCATTGGTCTTGTGCGAATAGGTGCGCGAGGTGGTAAAGCCGAACGCGCCGGCGCGCAGCGACTCCGCGGTGAGGCGCCGCATCTCGGCGATGTCCTCGGCGGTCGCCGCCTCGCGGTTGATGCCGCGTTCGCCCATCACGTAGACGCGCAGCGGGTGATGCGGGATCTGCGCGGCGATATCGATGGTGCGCGGCATGCGGTCGAGCGCGTCGAGATATTCCGGAAAGCTTTCCCAATCCCATTTGAGGCCCTCGGCGAGCGCGGTGCCCGGGATGTCCTCGATCGCTTCCATCAGGTCGATAAGGCCCTCGCGATGCTCCTTGCGCACCGGCGCGAAGCCGACGCCGCAATTGCCGAAGAGGATCGTCGTCACGCCGTGCCAGGACGAGGGAGCCAGCACCGGGTCCCAGGTCGCCTGGCCGTCGTAATGCGTGTGGACATCGACCCAGCCGGGGGTGACGAGCAGGCCGTCCGCAGCGATCTCGCGCTTGCCCGGCCCGGCCTTGCCACCGACCGCGGTGATCGTCCCGCCGTCCACCGCGACGTCGCCGGTAAAAGCCTCCGAACCGGTACCGTCGAGAATGTCGCCGCCGCGAATGACGATGTCGTGCATCCCGTCCCTCCCGCAATCTCTCGCGGCAGCATGAGCTTGCGAAGCGCCGGCCGCAATTGTTCGCCCTGCATGGGGCTATGCGAGCGCGGCGTTCGTGGCGAGGGGCATCACAGCGCTTGCCGCGCCGCGCGCGGGACGGCGAGGCGTTACTTCTCGCCTGCCTCGTAGGTCTTGAGCACCTTTTCGCTGGCGTAGTCGATTTCGAGCAGCTTGACCGCGTAGCCCCAGAGCAGCGCGGAGTGCCGCAACACGGCCCGGCAGCTCTTTTCGTCGAGCAGCACGCCGTCATGGACGTAATGCGCCAGCACGAGTTGACGGTCGCCCGTAAGGTCCGCATCGACGACCTGGATGTCGGGCTCGCGGCGCGACAGGTCGTATTGCTTCGACAAGGCGCTGCGCAGCTTGCGATAGCCGAGCTCGTCGTGGATCGCCTCGACCCGCAGCGACGGCTTGGTGGAATCGTCGCTGATCTGGAACAGCTTGAACCGGCGGATGATCTCCGGGCTCATGTATTGCAGGATGAAGCTTTCATCCCGGTAATTGGCCCAGGCGTGGCGCAGCACCCCGTACGGGTCCTGGTTGCCGGCGATGTCGGCAAACCACTCGCGGTCTTCCGGCGTCGGGTCGGTGCAGATGCGCTTGATGTCGTCCATCATCGAGAAGCCGAGCGCATACGGGTTGAGCCCGCCGTAACGCGGGTCGTCGAACCCCGGCTGGAACACCACGCTCGAATGCGAATGCAGGAATTCGAGCATCGAGCCTTCGGAGATGAGGCCGCGGTCGTGCAGCCGGTTCATGATCTCGTAGTGGACAAAGGTGGCGCAGCCCTCGTTCATCACCTGCGTCTGGCGCTGCGGGTAGAAATACTGCGAGACGTGGCGGACGATGCGGATCAGCTCACGCTGCCAGTCCTCCAGCCGCGGCGCGCGCTTTTCGATGAAGTACAGCAGGTTTTCCTCGGGCAGGCCGAGCTTGCGCTTGAGGTCGGTGCGCTTGTCGTCGGCGTCCTGTTCGTCCTCGTCCTTTTCCGGCACGGGGACGGTGCGCCACAGATCGTTGAAGGTCGCCTCGGCGTATTGCAGGCGCTCCTTCATCCGCCGCTGCTCCTCGGCGAGGTTCGGGCGCGAGCGGCGGGCATAGCGGTTGACGCCGTGATCCTTCAGCGCATGCGCGGCGTCGAGGATCTGCTCGACCGCGAGATAGCCGAATTTCTCCTCGCACTTGGCGACGTAGTCGCGGGCGAAGGCGAGGTAGTCGAGGATGCCGTCGGCATCGGTCCACTGCCGGTAGAAATAGTTGTTCTTGAAGAAGTGGTTGTGGCCGAACCCGGCATGCGCGATGACCAGCGTCTGCATGGTCATGGAGTTCTCCTCCATGATGTAGCAGATCACCGGGTTGGAATTGATGACGATCTCGTAGGCGAGACCGGCGAGCCCTTTGCGGTAGAGGGTCTCGTGATAGGCGAAGCGCTTGCCGAAGCTCCAATGCCCGTACATCAGCGGCAGGCCGACCGAGGCGTAGGCGTCGAGCATCTGCTCGGAGGTGATCACCTCGATCTGCAGCGGGTAGGTGTCGAGCCCCATCTCGTCGAAGGCGATGCGCTCGATCGCGTCATGCACCTTGCGCAGCCCGCCGAAATCCCAGTTGGGACCGGTGAACAGCGGGGTCGCCGACACGGTTTCGGGTTTGGCTTTCGACGTCGGCTTGGCGTCGACCAGCGAATCAGGCACGGACGCCCCCTTTGGCAAACAATTCGTGGAAGACCGAGAAGATCTGCGCCGGATCGCCGACCCGCCGCATCGCGAAATGCGCATGCGCCGGCGCGACCTCGCCATAGGCGCGCCACAGGTCGCTGTCGCGCGACAGGCCGGTCAGGCTGCCGCTGCTCCCGTCGCCGACCTCGACATAGGCGAAATACTGGCACAGCGGCAGCACGTCGCCGCCCAGCAGCGAGACGCAGCGGCTGCTGTCCGCGCCGTAATTGTCGCCGTCCGAGGCCTGCGCACCGTAGATGTTCCAGCGGTCGGTGGGATACCGCGCGCGGGCGATCTCCAGCATCTTTTCCAGCGCGGTCGACACCACCGTGCCGCCGGTCTCGCGGCTGTAGAAGAACGTCTCCTCGTCGACCTCCTCGGCAGTCGAGGTGTGGCGGATGAACACCACGTCGACATGCCGGTAGCGGCGGATCAGGAAGACGTGCAGCAGCATGAAAAACCGCTTCGCGAGGTCCTTCATCGCCTCGGTCATCGAGCCCGACACGTCCATCAGGCAGAACATGACCGCTTCGGTATTGGGCTTCGGCACGCGCTCGAACCGGCGGTAGCGGACATCGAGCGGGTCGATGTAAGGGATGATCTTGCTGCGCCGCTCGCTCTTTTCGAGCAGCAGCGCGAGGCGCTCGGCCTCGTCGTCGGCGCCGCGCGCCTTGGCCTTGTCGATTTCCACACGCAGCGCTTCGAGCTCGCCCAGCTTCGGGCGCTTCAACGAGATGCGCCGCGCCATGCTCTGCCGCATGGTGCGCGGCACGCTGAGGTTGGCAGGGGTCCCGGTGACCGTAAAGCCGGCGCGCTGAAGCTCGACCGCGGTGGTGTCCTTCAGCGTCTTTTTGACCAGGTCGGGCAGTTCGAGGTCCTCGAAGAACATGTCGAGGAACTCTTCCTTGGTCAGCGTGAACTCGAACGCGTCCTCGCCGCTGCCGTCGGGGCTGCCCTCGCGGCCGCCGCCCTCGCCGCCGCCTTGCGGCCGCGGGATCTCGTCGCCCCGGACATACTCCTTGTTGCCCGGCACGACGTGGTCGCTGCGGCCGGTGCGGCGGCTGTGGTGGAACACCGGCTCGGTGATCCCGCGGGTGGGGATCGAGATCTTCTCACCGTGTTCGACATCCTGCACCTTGCGCTTGCGCAAGGCGTCCTGCACCGCGCCTTTGACCTCGGCGCGGGCACGTTCCAGAAACCGCTGGCGATTGCTGAGGCTTTTGCCCTTCGGGTTCTGGCGGCGATCGACGACGTTCATCCATTCATCCTTCCACCGCCGCGTTCCTGTGGCGAAGGCCAGCCTAGCCGGCCTTGTTCACCCGCATGTACCACTCGACGAGGCGGCGCACCTGACGCTCAGTGTAGCCGCGCGAGACCATGCGCTCCAGGAAGTCGGCGTGTTTCTTTTCGGTGTCCGAGTCCTTCTTGGTGCCGAAGCTGATGACCGGGAGCAGGTCCTCCACCTGGGAGAACATCCGCCGCTCGATCACCTCTCTCAGCTTCTCGTAGGACTGCCACGACGGATTGCGCCCGCCGTTGTTGGCCCGCGCCCGCAACGCGAACTTGACGACCTCGTTGCGGAAGTCCTTCGGGTTGGCGATCCCGGCCGGCTTCTCGATTTTCGACAGCTCCTGGTTCAACAGCTCCCGGTTCATCAGCTGGCCGGTATCGGGGTCCTTGTAGTCCTGGTCCTCGATCCACGCGTCGGCATAGGCGACGTAGCGGTCGAACAGGTTCTGCCCGTAATCGGAATACGATTCGAGATAGGCCTTCTGGATCTCGTTGCCGATGTATTCGGCATAGCGCGGCGCCAGCTCGGCCTTGATGAAGTTGAGATACTTCTTCTCGATCGCGTCGGGGAACTGCTCGCGCCAGATCGACTGTTCGAGCACATACATCAGGTGCACCGGATCGGCAGCGACCTCCTGGGTGTCGAAGTTGAAGGTGCCGGACAGCACCTTGAACGCGAAGCGCGTCGAGATGCCTTCCATGCCCTCGTCGACGCCGGCGGCATCGCGGTATTCCTGCACCGACTTGGCGCGCGGGTCGGTGTCCTTGAGGCTTTCGCCGTCATAGACCCGCATCTTCGAGTGCAGGTTCGAGTTTTCGTGCGGCTTGAGGCGCGACAGCACGCAGAAGCGCGACAGGATGTCGAGCGTCGACGGCGCGCAGGGCGCGCTCGACAGCTCGGACGACTGCAGCAGCTTCTCGTAGATCTTCCGCTCCTCGGTGGCGCGCAGGCAATACGGCACCTTGATCACCGAGATGCGGTCGATAAAAGCCTCGTTATTCTTGTTGTTCTTGAAGCTCTGCCACTCGGCCTCGTTCGAGTGCGCGAGGATGATCCCCTGGAAGGGGATGCCGCCGATATTCTCGGTGCCGGCGTAGTTGCCTTCCTGCGTCGCGGTCAAGAGCGGGTGCAGCATCTTGATCGGCGCCTTGAACATCTCGACGAATTCCATCAGGCCCTGCGTCGTGCGGTTGAGGCCGCCCGAGAAGGAATAGGCGTCGGGGTCGTTCTGCGAGTACATCTCGAGCTTGCGGATGTCGACCTTGCCGACGAGGCTCGAGACGTCCTGGTTGTTTTCGTCGCCGGGTTCGGTCTTGGCGACGCAGATCTGCTTCAGCCGCGACGGCTGCATGCGGATGACCGAGAATTTCGAGATGTCGCCGCCGAACTCTTCCAGCCGCTTCACCGCCCAGGGCGAGATCGTCCCGGTCAGGCGCCGGCGCGGGATGCCGTAACGCTCCTCGATTTCCTTGCCCATCAGGTTGGGGTCGAACAGGCCGAGCGGGCTCTCGAAGATCGGGCTCGCCTCGTCGCCCGCCTTCAGCACGTAGATCGGCTCTTTCTCCATCAACAGCTTCAGCCGCTCGGCCAACGACGATTTGCCGCCGCCCACCGGCCCCAGCAGATAGAGCACCTGTTTGCGTTCCTCCAGCCCCTGCGCCGCGTGACGGAAGAAGCCGACGATCCGTTCGATCGTCTCCTCCATCCCGTAAAAATCCTCGAACGCCGGATAGATCTTCATCGTCCGGTTCATGAAGATGCGGCCGAGGCGCGGGTCCTGGCTGGTATCGACCATCACCGGCTCGCCGATCGCCTTCAACAGCCGCTCGGCCGGCCCGGCATAAAAGGACGCGTCGTCGGAACAGGCGCGCAGATAGTCCTCGATCGAGTATTCGACCTCGCGCCGGTTCTCGTACAGACGCGAATAAAGGCCGAAGATCCCTTCATCCAACGACGATCGCATTGCTCACCTCAATCGACGAGTGCCGACTACTGTAGTTGCCGTTCACCAACGCATACTGAACACGGCGCCGCCAAAACAATCCCAGCGCGGAAATGTAAAAATCGGCTTACATGAACTACGATGCCGCGCCCGGCGCGGTTGCCCCCGCCGCCGATTAAATCCGATCGCAGATCGCAAGCCATATGCCAGCTTTATGGCAACACTGGGGTCGTCGTGCGGGCCGGCGGTGCCGCGCCGCAAGTTGCGCCGATCCTGACCACATATGGGTACTCGCGCGGACATCAACAACATTTTGTGGTGCCCTGCTTTGAAGCGCTCAGCATATATGAATCCGCTCGGAATCCAAGACTGATTCTACCCGAACGCTCGCGGCGCCAGGACTATGCCGCGCAACCCGAAATTTAATTAAACGGGCCGGCGTCGTTTCGCCGCATCGGCGCCGGCCGGGCGGTGGCGGCCACGGCATCGGCGGCGGCGCGGTCACGGTGCGCCAGTTTTGTTTCCGCCCGCCAGTTGGCCTCGAGCGCGGCGGCCAGATCTGCCGCCAGGCAGCCATATCCGGCATCGGTCATGTGGAGGCCGTCGGGCCCGACCATCGGCGGCGCGTCGGCCGCGCGGCTGCTCTGCCAGTAGCGCATCAACGCAAACCGGCGGAACAGCCCGACCTGCTCGCCGTCGGCGGTGGCGGCGATCAGTCGTTCCATCTCGGGATAGGCGGTGCGGTCGAGCACCCGCGGCGCGACCTGCAGGTCCATCATCACCACGTCGATGCCGTTGCGCTTCAACAGCGCGACGCCGTCGCGTAGCAAGGCGGCGTCGGCGGTGAGGTCGTCGCGGCGCAGCACCGCGTTGGTGCCGACCTGCCAGATCGCCAGGTCGGGGTGCAGCGCCACCACATCGCCGGGCAGCCGCGCCAACTCCTCGGGCGCGTCCTCGCCCCCTTTGCCGCGATTGACGACGCGAACCTCCAGCGTGGGAAAGCGCGCCCGCAATTCGGCTTCGAGACGTGCCGGATAAGCACGGTCGGGGCTGGTCGCGCCGGTCCCGGCGGTGGAGGACGAGCCGATCGCGACGATGGTGACGGGGCCGCCGCGTTCGATCCCGGCGGCGAAACGTTCGAGCGGCGCGGCAATCGGCAGGCCGCCCGGCGGCGGATCGCAGGATCCGGCCGCAGCGACGGCCGGCAGCAGCGCGGCCAGCGCGGCGCAGCAAGCGGCGGGGAGCTTCAACGGACGGCGCGCTGGATGATGTCGGCCATCTTGCGGCCGAGGCAGTCGTAGACGCGGGCGGCGAGCTTGGCCCGGTCCTCCTCGGCGACGTCGTCGAAATTGAACATTTTCTGCTCGCTCCAGTACCGCATCATCGCGTAGCGCGGGAACACGAAGATGTCGCCAAGGTCACCCACTCGATGCAACGCCTTCAAATAAGCCTCGAAATTGATCACCGTCGCCGAGCTTCGCGAGAATTGCATATCGACGAACATCGTGTCGACTGCCCGATTTTTGAGCTGTTCGACGCCCTCTTGCAGGGTTTGCGCGAACTCGTCGATATCGGTGCCGCGCACCGCGTCGGTGATCCCGACCTCCCAGACGACCATGACCGGGTCTTCCGCGAAGACATCGGTGGCAAAGCGCTCGAACATCTGGCGCGCCGACTGCCGCGGCACGCCTTTGTTGATGACCGTAATCGGGCTGTCCGGGAAATCCCGCTGCAGGTCCTGCCCCAGCCGGCGGGGATAGGAGAGGTCCGGCGATCCGGCTGCGCGGCCGATCGTCGACGCGCCGCCGATCGCCACGATCGCCACCGGCTGATGCGCCCGCAGGCGCTCCGCGAGGTGCGGCAGTTTGGCCTCGGTCTCGGTCATCTCGGACGGCGTCGCACAGTCGTCAGTCCGGGCGTCCGTCCGAGCATCCGCCTGGGCGCCCGCCTCGGCCCGCGCCGCACCGCCCGCCGACAACGTCGCCAGCAGACCCGACAGCGCGATGATCGCCGCCAGGGTGCGAGGTCGCCCCCGAATGTTCATCCCTCCCCGCCGCTCCCTCCGCTGACCGCCGCTGCGGTTGGAGGCAGTCGCTGCACCGCCCGGTACCAATCGAGCAGCAGCGCCGTCGCGCACATCAGTGCGATGCCCACGACATTCACCGCCACCTGCATAGTGAACCCTGCATTGATTTCCGACATCAGAAAATGCCCCAGCGCCGATAAAAGAATGCTGAGGCAAAAGATTTCGAGCGAGTGCCGCCCGCACAGCAGCAGCGGCCGGGCCGCGAGGGCGCGCATGAACCGCGCCTGCGGCGGTACCCAGCGCGCCGCCAGCATGACGACCGAAAAGAACGACACCAGCCGGATCGGCGACAGGTTGCCCTTGTTCACCGGCCAGAGCTGGCGCAGGAAAAACCCGGGCACGGCCTCCCAGACACCGTGAAACGCCCAGGACAGGCGGATCACCAGCGATACCACGGCGATCACCAGCGCCGGCCAGTAAACCAGCTCGGCCCAGCGGGCACGCTCCGGCCGCGGCCGCGCATCCGCCTGGCCCAGCACCGCGCCGAGGATAAACAGGAACTGCCAGGCGAGCGGGTTGAAGGTCCACACATTGCCCGGCGGATAGGCCGGCATGTCGAGGCCGAAAAGCTGCACCGCGAGGTAGAGCAGCGCCGACGGCAGCAGCACGACCGACGGACGGCGCCGCATGCCGACCAGCACCGCCGGGAAGATCAGCAGCATCACGATGTACAGCGGCAGGATGTCGAGGAAAGTCGGCTGGAACTGCAGCAGCAACGCCTGAACCACCGCGATATGCGGGCGCTGGAGGAAGTCGCCGACCCCCATCTCCTCGTTGTACATCGGGTTGTTGAAGGTTTTGACGGTGTAGGAAACCTCGGCGATGAAGATCATGAAGAGAAAGACGTGCGCGACGTAAAGCTGCCAGGCGCGGCGCAGCACCATCACCGTAGCGATCGCCGCGCCCCGCACCCTCAGCGCCCGGCCGTAAACCAGCGCCGCGGTGAAGCCCGAAATGAAAATGAACACTTCCGCCGCGTCGAAAAACCCGACCGCCGACAGGGTGAAATAGTTGAGGTAGTTCTCCGGGATGTGGTCGATGAAGATGCAGATGAGCGCCAGCCCGCGAAAAAAATCGAGGCGCAGGTCGCGCTGCGGGACTGAGGGTGGCGAAGCGGTAGGCTGTGGGGTCAGCGGACCGACCCGCCGAGCGCAAAACTCGCCTCGGTCTTGCCCTGGATTTCCTGCAAAGACACCTCGGGCGCCATCTCGACGAGGGTCATGCCGCCGCCGGTCTTGTCGATCCGGAAGACGCCGAGATCGGTGATCACCATGTCGACCACCCCCGCCCCGGTCAGCGGCAGGGTGCAGCGGCGGAGCAGCTTCGGCTCGTCCTTGGCGGTATGCTCCATCAGCACGACGACGCGCTTGACCCCGGCGACGAGGTCCATCGCCCCGCCCATCCCCTTGACCATGCGGCCGGGGATCATCCAGTTGGCCAGGTCGCCGTTCTCCGCGACCTGCATCGCCCCGAGGATCGACAGGTCGATATGCCCGCCGCGCACCATGGCGAAGGATTGCGCGCTGTCGAAATAGCTCGTCGTCGGCAGCTCGGTGATGGTCTGCTTGCCGGCGTTGATCAGGTCGGGGTCCTCGTCGCCCTCGTAGGGAAACGGCCCCATGCCGAGCATGCCGTTCTCGCTCTGCAACTGCACCGTGATCCCGGGCGGGATGTAGTTCGACACCAGCGTCGGAATACCGATGCCGAGATTGACATAGAACCCGTCCTGCAATTCGCGGGCGGCGCGCTGCGCCATCTGTTCGCGTGTCCAGGGCATATGGCCGCTCCTTTCAGGAAGAACACTTCAGCGCAAAGGCCGCAAAGGCTGTGCCGGCGATGGTGGGTTTCGCGCCGCTCAACCCATCCTGCGTTTGGCCTACACGCGCTTGCGCACAGTGCGCTGCTCGATGCGCTTTTCATATCGGTCGTAGTGGACGATGCGCTGCACGAAGATGCCGGGCGTGTGGATCTGGTCCGGGTCGATCTCGCCGGCCGGCACCAGGTGCTCGACCTCGACGACGGTGGTCTTGGCGGCGGTTGCCATGACCGGATTGAAGTTGCGCGCCGTCTTGCGGAACACCAGGTTGCCCTCGGTATCGGCCTTCCAGGCGTGGATGATCGCCAGGTCGGCGAACAGGCCGCGCTCCATGACGTAGGTATGGCCGTCGAACGCGCGGGTCTCCTTGCCCTCGGCGACCAGGGTGCCGACCCCGGTCTTGGTGAAAAAGGCCGGGATCCCGGCGCCGCCGGCGCGGATGCGCTCGGCGAGCGTGCCTTGCGGGTTGAATTCGAGCTCCAGTTCGCCCTTGAGGTAAAGCTCGGCGAAGAGTTTGTTCTCGCCGACATAGGACGAGATCATCTTCCTGACCTGCCGCGTTTCGAGCAGCAGGCCGAGCCCGGCGCCGTCGACCCCGGCGTTGTTCGAGACCACGGTCAGGTCTTTGACGCCCGAATCCCTGACCGCGCCGATCAGCTTTTCGGGAATGCCGCTGAGCCCGAAGCCGCCGGCCATGACCATCATGCCGTCATGCAGCAGGCCGCTGAGCGCCGCCTCGGCGTCGGGATAGATCTTGTTCATGCGCACCGCTCCTCGTCGGTGCGGTGATAGCAAAAAAAGAGGCCGCTGCGAAAGCGGCCTCAAGGCTGAGGGGAGGATGCCCATGCGGGCAGCGCGCCTCCAGGGAAGCGCGTCGGCCTGCAGGATGACGGACAAAGATCACCGAAACGTTAATTACGCACTGGCCGAATCGCTTAATGCGGTTCATCTCCGTCGCGCAGCCGGTGCGCGGCAAAGAAAACCCTTGCATCGTCCCCACCGCAGACCAAAAATTGTCATGAGGCTGGGGTGCCGCCCCGGGTGCGGACGGGTCCGCGCAACAGGGCGGCTGAGAACAGACCCACTGAACCTGGCCGGGCCAGTCCCGGTGGAGGGAGTCCGTCATCACCACACCACATCCAACAGCATCCGATCGGCCGAAAACGGTCATTATCGGCGCCGGCGTCATCGGCCTCGGCATTGCCTGGCGGCTGGCCCAGGCCGGCTGCCGGGTCGATGTCTACGACAAGGGCGAGGCCGGGCGCGGCGCGAGCTGGGCGGCGGCCGGCATGCTCGCGGCGGCGGTCGAGACCGAACCCGGCGAGGAACCGCTGCTGCCGCTGACCCTCGAAAGCCAGCGGCTGTGGCCGGCCTTCGCGCGCGAGCTGGAAGCCGCGACGGGCATCTCCTGCCAGTATCGCGACGAGGGTACGCTGGTCGTCGCGCTCAATCGCGACGATGCCGAAACCTTGCGGCATTCCTACGAGTTTCAGAAAGGGCTCGGGCTCGACCTCGAATGGCTCAACGCCGCCGAGGCGCGCCGCCGCGAACCGCATTTGAAGCCCGGCATCGCCGCGGCGGTGTTCAGCCGGAACGACCACCAGGTGGAAAATCGCGCGCTGGCCCGCGCGCTGATCGCGGCCTGCCGCAACGCCGGCGTCGCGATCCAGGAGCATTGCGCCGTCCATGCCGTGGCGCTGTCGGGCGGCACGGCAAGCGGCATCGACACCGCGGACGGCCCGGTCGGCGCCGATATGGTCGTTCTGGCCGCCGGGGCCTGGTCGCGCGAGATCGGCGGCATCCCGGCGGCGCACCAGCCGCCGGTGCGGCCGATCAAGGGGCAGATGCTGGCGTTGCGGATGGACCCGGCGGCGCCGATCCTGCGCCACGTGATCTGGCTGCCGCGCGCCTATTTGGCGCCACGGCTCGACGGTCGGCTGGTCATCGGCGCGACGGTCGAGGAGCGCGGCTTCGACACCAGCCTCACCGCCGGCGGGTTGCTGGCGCTGATCGAAGGGGCCTGGCGCGGCGTGCCGACGATCGAGGAATTGCCGATCGCCGAAACCTGGGTCGGGTTCCGTCCCGGCTCGCGTGACGACGCGCCGATGCTCGGCCCGAGCGGCATCGACGGTCTCGCCGTCGCCACCGGCCATCACCGCAACGGCATCCTGCTGACGCCGGTCAGCGCCGCGGTGATGAGCGACTATATTCTGCACGGCCGCCTGCCCGACATGGCGCGGCCGTTCGACCCGCAGCGCTTCGACCGGCCGAAGCCGGCGTCCTTGGCGGCGGCGCAATGACCCGGCTCAAGATCAACGGCGTCGACGAGGAGGTCGCGGCGGCGACGATCGCGCAACTGCTTGCGGCGCGCGGCATCGACCCGGCGGCGCGGTTTCTGGCGGTTGCGGTCAACGGCGCGGTTGTGGGCCGGTCGCGCTGGGCAGACGCGCCGCTCAAGGCCGGCGACGCGGTGGAGATCGTGCGCCCGTTGCAGGGCGGGTGAAGGCGGGGACGCGCCTCCCCACCGTGAAACATCGACGCGGCGTGCGCGGTAAACATGTTGCGGGGGGTGAAAACAGGGACGCGCCTCCCCCGGGCTTGACCCGGGGGTCCACGTCTTCAAGCCCATGACCGGTGCCAAAGACGTGGATGGCCGGGTCAAGCCCGGCCAAAGCGGGCAAAAGAACTGGTTTTGCAGGCCACACGTTGCTTTAGGATGTCGCACATGACCAACGACCCGTTCCTGATCGCCGGCACGCCGCTCAAGTCGCGGCTGTTTATCGGCACCGCCGGCTACCCCAACCAGCAGGTCATGCTCGACGCGCTGGCGGCGAGCGGCGCCGAGCTGGTGACCATGTCGATCCGCCGCATCAGTCTCGACTCCTATAGCGGCAGCCTGGTCGACGTGCTGAGCCCGCGCTGCCGGCTGCTGCCCAACACCTCGGGCTGCGTGACCGCGCGCGACGCGATCCTCACCGCCGAGCTGGCGCGCGAGGCGCTGCAGACCAATTGGGTCAAGCTCGAACTGATCGGCGACCGCGAGACGCTCTACCCGGATGTCGAGCAGCTGGTGCACGCCGCCGACGAACTGGTGCGCAAGGGCTTTGTCGTGCTGCCTTACTGCAACGACGATCCCGTGACCTGCCAGAAGCTCGCCGATGTCGGCTGCGCCACGGTGATGCCGCTGGGCTCGCTGATCGGCTGCGGGCGCGGCATCGCCAATCCGGCGGCGATCGAGCTGATCTGCACGCGCAGCCCGGTGCCGGTAGTGCTCGACGCCGGCATCGGCACCGCCTCCGACGCGGCGCTGGCGATGGAGCTCGGCTGCGACGCGGTGCTCGTCAACACGGCGATCGCCAAGTCGCACGACCCGATCCGCATGGCGGCGGCGATGAAGGCCGGCGTCGAGGGCGGACGGCTGGCGCGCCTCGCCGGCCGCATCCCCAAGCGCAGCATGGCCGAGCCGTCGAGCCCGCAACTGGGCCTGGTCGGCACGTAAGCCGGAAATTCCCCGCGTCATTCCGGGGCGGTCCGCAGGGTCGAACCCGGAACCCATGAACACGGGCTTTTCCGATCCGTCTGAGGCTTCGGAACCCCGTTTTCGCAGTCCGTGTGCATGGGTTCCGGGTTCTTCGCCGCGCGATGCCCCGGAATGACAGCCGGCGCTTAACAGGCCGCGGGGTTAACCGCCGTTGCGGCGCCCGCTACAGCAGGATGTGGGCGATCTCTTTATAGGGCCGCGCCTCGACGAAATGCCGCTCGCGCGTCGCCCGGTCGATGTAGAGGAACACCTGGATCACAAAGATCATGTTGGCCGCTTCGCCGTCGCTCGAAAGCGGCATAAACAGCACCTTGGTGTGGCGCTCGGGCTGGTGCCGGGCGGGCGAGAAAAACAGACACTCGGAATAGAGCGAGCGGCCGGCCGCGACGCATTCGTCGTAGAGCGCCAGCACGTGCGCGCGGTAGTCGGGCCCGGGCAGAACCTCGTCGAGGAACCGGCCGGTGGCGTTGATGCCGTGTGCGCGCGCGTTCTCGGTGCCGATCAGGCGATAGCGGTAGCGCCCGTCCGGGAAGCGCTCGACCAGCATCACATCCGGCAGCAATCTGGGGATGTCGACCGGGTCGATATCGGCGCGGCTGGGCATCCGCCGTCCGGCGGCTTTTTCCACCCAGTACTGGTACGCCTGCTCAAGCCGCGGGTCGGTAAAAGGCGTTTGGCTTGGGACTTCGTTTCCAACCAGGCTGCGCAGCAAAGCGGTGTTGCTTATCGCCAGCCTCCCCGATCTGCAGATTCGTCTCCGGATTTCGGTGTAGCCTCGAAGGGTTAACAATTGGTTGAATGCGGCCGGGAATGATCGTCACCGTCGCCTGTTTGCGGGAAGGCGCCGCCCGCGTGAAAATCACCCCGGCAAGATGCGTTTCGGCAAAATGCGTTCTGGCGGCGCCGGGGGTCGTCATGGCAGTTTTCCCGCGATGAAACCGTTGCGGTTCCCGAGCGCCGAGCGGCTGTTTCTGGGCGCGACCGGCTTTCTGCGCGGCTTGGTGCAGCTGGTCTTCGTGCTCGGCGTGATGGGCGCGATCTTTGTCGGCGGCGCGCTGGCGCTGGCGATCGCGCATTTCAGCCGGGACCTGCCCGACCACCAGCAATTGCTGAGCTACCAGCCGGCAACCGGCAGCAAAATCTACGCCGGCGACGGCAGCCTGATGGCCGAGTTCGCCACCGAGCGCCGCATCATCACCCCGTTCAAGGACATCCCGCCGCTTGTCGTCAAGGCGTTCCTGTCGGCCGAGGACCGCGATTTCTACAGCCATAACGGCGTCAACCCGGCCTCGGTGCTGCGCGCGGCGCTGGCCGACATCGTGCGCTACGGCCGCGGCCAGCGCCCGCTCGGCGCCTCCACCATCACCCAGCAGCTGGTCCGCCATTTCCTGCTGACCAACGAGGTCTCGATCTCGCGCAAGATCAAGGAGGCGCTGCTCGCCTACCGGATCGAGAACCAGCTCAGCAAGGACCGCATTCTCGAAATCTATCTCAACGAGATCTATCTCGGCGCGGGGTCGTACGGCGTCGCCGCCGCGGCCGAGACCTATTTCGGCAAGCCGCTCGGCCAGCTCACCTTGGCCGAGGTCGCCTATCTCGCCGCGCTGCCGAAGGCGCCCAACAACTACAACCCGCAGCACCATCCGCAGGCCGCCAAGGCGCGGCGCGACTGGGTGCTCGACGGCATGGCGGAGCAGGGCTGGGTGACCGCCGCGGACGCGGAGGCGGCGAAGGCCCAGCCGCTCGGCGCGACCGTGCGGCCGCAAGCCGAGCCGCCGGGCAACGGCTACTTCCTCGAGGAGGTACGCCGCGAGCTAATCGAGCGCTACGGCGAGAAGACGGTCTATGAGGGCGGGCTGACCGTGCGCACCAGCTATGTCCCGGTCTACCAGGCGATGGCCGAAAAAGCCTTCCGCAACGGCCTCGTCGAATACGACCGCCGCCACGGCTGGCGCGGTCCGGTGGCCCATCTCGGCAACGTGACGGCGGCGCAAGCCGTGCTCTACAGCACACCGGAACAGACCGCGATGCCCGGCTGGCGCCTGGCGGCGGTGACCGGGGTCGATACGACGGGCGCCACCATCCTGCTGAAGAGCGGTGCGACCGGGCGCATCCCGCTCGACGAGATGCGCTGGGCGCGGCGCACGCTGCCCGACCAGCGGCTGGGCGCGGGCGTCTACCGCGCGCACGACGTCGTCGGCCCCGGCGACATCGTGCTGGTCGAGCCGCTTGGGGCGGCCGGCGCCGCGGCGCCGCAGCCCGCCGGACGGCGCGGGCCGGCGCCGCTGCTCTACGGCCTGCGCCAGGTTCCCGACGTCAGCGGCGGCTTTGTGGCGATGGACCCGAAGACCGGGCGCGTCTTCGCCATCGTCGGCGGCTGGGACTATCACGAGAGCCAGTTCGACCGCGCGGTCCAGGCCAAGCGGCAGCCCGGCTCGTCGATCAAGCCGTTTGTCTACGTCACCGCGCTGCAGAGCGACTACACGCCGTCGAGCGTCATCGAGGACACGCCGATCTCGCTGCCGCAAGGGCCGGGCATGCCGATGTGGACCCCGGCCAATTACGAAGGCAACTACGTCGGCGCGACGACCCTGCGCCAGGCGCTGATCCACTCGCGCAACCTGGCGACGGCGCGGCTCGCCTCGCAGATCGGCATGCCGTCGATCGCCAAGACGGTCGAGCAGTTCCACATCATGGACAAGATGCCGCTCTACTATTCGATGGCGCTGGGGGCCGGCGACACGACGCTCTACCGGCTGACCGGCGCCTACGCGATGCTCGACAATGGCGGCCACTGGCTCAACACCTCGCTGATCGACATGGTGCAGGATGTCCACGGCCGCATCCTCTACCAGAAGGGCACCGCCGACTGCGCCGCCTGCTTTATCGCCGCCGGCCAGCAGCTCGCGCCCGACAAGGACCCGGCCTACACCATCGCGGGACGCGCCAAGCCGTCGCTGATCTGGCTCAAGGGCGCCGCCTATGCCGACCACCCGCTGCTTTACAAGCCGACCAAGCCCGACCCGCTGGTCGACCCGATCGCCGATGCGGAAATCATCTCGATGATGGAAGGCGTCGTGCAGGAGGGCACCGGCATCAAGGTGGCGGCGGTCGGCAAGCCGCTCGCCGGCAAGACCGGCACCACCAGCGACTGGTTCGACGCCTGGTTCGTCGGGTTCTCGCCCGATCTCGCGGCGGGCGCGTTTGTCGGCTTCGACACGCCGCGCACGCTGGGCGACGGCGAGACCGGCGGCAACGTCGCGGCGCCGATCTTCCGCGACTTCATGGCCGACGCGCTCAAGGACCAGCCGGCGCTGCCCTTCCCGCAGAACCCCGGCGCCGAGATGGTGCTGATCAATTCGATCTCCGGCCAGCCGACCGTGGCCGGCGACAAGGATGCGGTGCTGGCGCCGTTCCGGCCGGGCACCGGGCCGGCGTCGCATCCGTCATACGGCGGCCAGCAGGTCGCCGCGGCCCCTTCCGGCTATCCGACGGCCCAGGAGGCGGCCGATGCGATCGACGGCGGCGCGCCGATCGACCCGGCGGCAGGCGCGCCGCCGCCGGCGGGCCGCGCCGCGCTCGCCGGATCGTCGATGATGCCGGTCAATGCGCGCATCCCTGGTGGCGTTCCCGGCGGCGGCGCCGCGCCGCCGGCGCGGCTGATGCCCGGCACCGGCGGGCTCTACTGAGGCGTCTCGGCGAAGTTTTTGCACGCGCCCGACGCCAAGCCGTTACAATCGCCGCTTATCGTTCGCCCCGCATCGCAGGAGGTACGACCATGCCGCTCTCGACGGACGAACGGCTGCTGGCGCTCAGCCGCGACGTCATTGCCGGTTTCGACAAGGCGAATGGCGGCATTCACCCGGGCTTTCGACCGGCGCACGCCAAGGGCCTGCTGCTGACCGGCACGTTCACGCCGTCGCCCGAAGCGGCGACGCTGACGCGGGCACCCCATGTCCAGCGGCCCGCGACACCGGTAACCGCCCGGTTCTCCGACTTCGCGGGGATCCCGAGCGTGCCCGACAATGCGCCGCAGGGCGCAAGCCCGCGCGGGCTTGCGCTGCGTTTCCATCTCGCCGAGCACGCCCATACCGATATCGTCGCGCACTCGGTCGACAGCTTTCCGACGCGCACGGTCGAAGCGTTTCTCGAATTCCTCAATGCGCTGCTCGCGACCGACCCGGCGGGGCCGCACCCCAACGCGATCGAGCAGTATCTCGCCGCGCATCCCGCCGCGCTGGCCTTTGTGCAGACCCCGAAGCCGATCCCGACCAGCTTTGCGCGCGAGTCGTTCTTTGCGGTCTCCGCGTTCAAATTCACCAACGCCGCCGGCGCCAGCCGCTACGGCCGCTATCGGATCGTGCCGGCGGCGGGCAACGAATACCTGAGCGATGCCGACGCGGCGGCTCAGGCGGCGAATTTCCTGTTCGACCGGCTCGCCGCGCACATCGCCAGAAAGCCCGCGACGTTCCGCATCGCCGTGCAGCTCGCCGAACCCGGCGACGTCACTGACGACGCCACAGTGCGCTGGCCGGCGGAGCGCCCCTTGCTGCCGTTCGGCGAGATCAGCCTGGACACCGTTGCCGCGGACAACGCAAAGGCCCAACAGCACATCATCTTCGACCCGATCCCGCGCATCGACGGCATCGAGCCCTCGGCCGACCCGCTGTTCGAGCCGCGCGCGAACATCTACCTGATGTCCGGCCGCCGGCGCCGGTCGGCTTGACGCGGCCGCCGGGTCGGCGCGACGCCTTTTCGCTCACGCTGCCAGGCGCCGCCGCGCCGCCGCCTTGACAAAGGTGGCGCCTTTCTCGGCGATCATGATGGTCGGCGCGTTGGTGTTGGTCGAGGTCACCGCCGGCATCACCGAGGCGTCGATGACGCGCAGCCCTTCCATCCCGTGCACGCGCAGCTGGTCGTCGACCACGGCCAGCGGGTGCTGCCCCATCATGCAGGTGCAGGTCGCGTGATAGCAGGTGCCGCCGTTGCGCCGCGCGTAATCGAGCAGCTCGTCATCGGTGGCGACGCCACGGCCGGGGAGGCTCTCGTCGCGCACGTATTTCTTGAGCGCCGGCGCGTCGAACAGCCGCCGCGCGTAACGCAGCCCGCCGACGATCGCGCGCCGGTCGCTTTCCTCCGAGAGATAGCGCGGGTTGATCGCCGGCATGTCGCCCGGCCGGTTCGACCTGGCCTCGACATAGCCGCGCGACAGCGGCCGCATCTGCCAGGCGCCGGCCGACAGGCCGGGCGTCTCCTCCAGCTCGCCGATCTGCCCGCCCTTGAAGCTGCCGGGCGCGAAGGTGATCTGCATGTCGGGCGTCGCCGATTCCTCCAGCACCTTGACCGAGGCGGCGACCAGCGACGGGCTGTAGGTCAGCATGCCCTTGCCGCTGACCAGCCAGCGCACGATCTCGGCCGCGAGCGGCAGACCGCGCGAGCGCTCGTTCGCGGTGCGCGCGCCGACCACCGGGTAGGAGACGCGCGCCTGGTAATGGTCCTGCATGTTCTTGCCGACGCCGTTCAGCGCGTGCACCACCGGCACGCCGATGCGGCCGAGCAGCGCCGGGTCGCCGACACCGGAAAGCTGCAGGATATGCGGCGAGCCGATCGCGCCGGCCGACAGGATCACCTCGCGCGCCGCGTCGGCCCGCTCGATGTTGTTGCCGGGGCCGCCGCGCGAGAACTCGACCCCGACCGCGCGCTTGCCGTCGAACACGACGCGGTGCACCAGCGCGCCCGTCACGAGCTGGAGATTGCCGCGCTTCAAGGCCGGGCGCAGATAGGTCCGCGCCGCGCTGGCGCGGCGCCGCCCGCCGCGGGTCTGCTGGCACCAGCCGATCCCGTCGCCGGCGCCGGGTGAGAGGTTGTTGACGTCCTCGCGGTATTCGAGCCCCAGCTCCCTGCCGGCCTCGACCACCGCGGCGCAGATCGGCGAGCGGTCGATCTTCGCGGTGAACAGCGGCCCGTCCTTGCCGCGCACCTCGCTCGCCTCGCCTTCCCAGCGCTCCGCGGCGCGGAAATAGGGCAGGCAGTCGTCCCACGACCAGCCGCGGTTGCCGAGCTGCGCCCAGTGGTCGTAATCCTCGGGTTGGCCGCGGATATAGACGAGCCCGTTGATCGACGACGAGCCGCCGACCACCCGGCCGCGGGTGTAGACGATGGCGCGGCCGCTGGTGCCCGGGTCCGGCTCGGAGCGGAACTTCCAGGTCAGCGTGTCGTGGTCGAGCATCTTGAAGAAGCCCGCCGGCACGTGGATCAGCGGGTTCCAGTCCCTGCCGCCCGCCTCGATCAGCAGGACCTTGACCGACGGGTCGTCGGTCAGCCGGTTGGCCAGCACGCAACCCGCCGAACCCGCGCCGATGATGACATAATCCGCCTGCATGCGCCGCCCTCCCCGATGCCTTTGGCATACTCTAGCGCAGAAGCGCCAACGGGGAAGCCGAGCCTCGCATTTCCAGGTGTCATTCCGGGGCGTCGCGCAGCGATGAACCCGGAATGACAAAGCAGGGACCCCGCACTTATTCCTTATAGGACGGGTCGAGCCGGTCGGCGAGGCGGAGGCAGGCTGCCCAGTCCTTGGCGCCCTTGAGGAAATTGCCCGCATCCAGGAACTGGCTGTGCGCGTATGCGCAGGCTTCCGGGCCGGGGATCGTGTAGTTCCCGTCGCCGGCGGCCAGCGCCGCGATCTGGCCCTGGCAGGCCATTTCGAGGAAATGGTGGTTGACGACGCATTCGGCGACGCTTTCGCCGCACACCAGCACGCCGTGATTGCGCAGGATCATGTGATAGCCGCCGTCGAGGTCGCGCAGCAGCTTGCCGGTCATGTCGGGGTCGAACTCGAAACCCTCGAATTCGTGGTATTTGATCTCGCCGTAAAACCGCAGCGCATGCTGGTTGATCGGCAGCAGGCCGAATTTATGCGCCGCCACGCCCATGCCGTTGACGGTGTGGGTGTGCAAGGTCGCGTTGAGGTCGGGGCGGCCCCGCAGCAGGCCGGCATGGATGATCAGCGCGCCGCCCCTGATCCGCTCGACATCGGTATCCATCAGGACGTTGCCAGCGAAATCGACCTTGAGCAGCGACGACGCCGTCACCTCCTCGAACATCCAGTCGGTGCGCTTGATCAGCATGTGCTCCGGCTCGCCGGGCACACGCAGGCCGAAATGGTTGTAGGTCAGGTCGTTGACGCCATAATGCGCCAGCACACGGTGCCCGGCCGCCAGCTCGACCCGCGCCGCCCACTCCTCCGGGCTGACCCGGTCGCGGACGGAGCGACGCTGAGAGACAAGTTGAACCGCCATGGTGCCGATCTCCTCATCGCAGGGGGGTTGCCGCGCTCTGGTATACCAGATACCATGAGCCATGCCCGAAGCCAGCGCAAGACCCGTGGACAGAGCGGACCGGCCGGTCCTCGCCATGCCGCGGATCGACCCGCAATCGACCTTCCGCGATCTGGCCTATGCCGCGCTGAAGCGGGCGATCACGGCGATGGACATCTATGACCATCCCGAGGAAATCCGCCTCGACGAGCGCGCGCTGTCGGCCGATCTCGGGGTCAGCCGCACGCCGATCCGCGAGGCGGTGACGCTGCTCGAGCAGGAGGGGTTTGTCCGCACCCTGCCGCGCCGCGGCATCTATGTCGTGCGCAAGACCAAGCGCGAGATCGTCGAGATCATCACCGTCATGGCGGCGCTCGAAAGCATGGCGGCGCGGCTCGTCGTGCTCAATGCGCCGGACGACGACATCGCCGAGCTGCGGCGGCTGATGGACGCGTTTCACGACGGCGCAAATGGACAAAAGGATGGCGGCGAGCGGCTGGAGGAATATTCCGACGCCAACATCGCCTTTCACCAGGCGATCATCCGCATGAGCGGCTGCCGGCTGCTGGCCGAGATGACCGAGAATCTGTTCATCCACATGCGGGCCATCCGCAAGGTGACGATCGCCCAGGACAACCGCGCGGCACGCTCGATCGTCGACCACATGGCGATCATCGAGGCGCTGGAGCGGCGCGACGCCGAGGCGGCGGCGCGGCTCGCCCGCGACCACACGCTGGGCCTCGCGGCGCATGTCGAGCGGCATGGGGATTTCCTCGACCCCCACCCTTCCACGACCCGCGGGTCCACAGGCGCCCCGGAGATGGCCGGGTCAAGCCCGGCCATGACGAGCTAAACAGGAGAACGGCGAATGAGCGGCAAAGCACTCGAAGGGGTCCGCATCCTCGACATGACGCATGTTCAGGCGGGGCCGACCGGCACGCAGCTGCTGGCCTGGATGGGCGCCGATGTGATCAAGGTCGAGCTGCCCGGGCGCGGCGACATCACCCGCGGCCAGCTGCAGGACGTGAAGGGGGCGGACAGCCTCTATTTCACGATGCTCAACTCGAACAAGCGCAGCATCACCGTCAACATGAAGGCGCCCAAGGGCAAGGCGGTGATCGAGGCGCTGGTGCGGCGCTGCGACATCCTCGCCGAGAATTTCGGCCCGGGCGTGCTCGACCGCGCCGGCTTCACCTGGGAGCGCCTGCAACAGCTCAACCCGCGGCTGATCTACGCCTCGGTCAAGGGGTTCGGCCCCGGCCCGTTTGTCGACTGCAAGGCGTATGAGAATGTCGCGCAGTGCATGGGCGGCGCCGCCAGCACCACCGGCTGGGAAGACGGCCCGCCCACCGTCACCGGCGCGCAGATCGGCGACAGCGGCACCGGCGTCCATATGGTCACCGGCATCCTCGCCGCGCTCTATCAGCGCGAAAGGACCGGCAAGGGCCAGCGCGTCGAGGTGGCGATGGCCGACGCCGTGCTCAATCTGTGCCGGGTCAAGATGCGCGACCAGCAGCGCCTGGCGCGCGGTCCGCTGCCGGAATATCCGAACAAGGAGTTCGGCGACGCGGTGCCGCGCGCCGGCAACGCCTCGGGCGGCGGCCAGCCGGGCGCGGCGCTGAAGACCGCGCCGGGCGGACCCAACGATTACGTCTATGTGATCATCCAGCCGACTTGCTGGGAGCCCTTGATGAAGCTCTGCGGCCGCGAGGAGCTGATCACCGACCCGCAATGGGCCACCCCGGCGGCGCGCCTGCCGAAAATTCCGGAATGCTTCGCGATCATCGAGCAATGGACGATGACCAAGACCAAATGGGAGGTCATGCAGGCGCTCAACGATGTCGACGTGCCGTGCGGCCCCATCCTGTCGATGAAGGACATCTATGAAGACCAGGCGCTCTATGCGCGCGAGATGCTGGTCAAGCTCGACCACCCGACGCGCGGCGAATACGTCCAGGTCGGCATGCCGATCAACCTCTCGGACTCGCCGGTCGAGCACCGCCGCGCGCCGCTGCTCGGCGAGCATACCGAGGAAATCCTCAAATGGCTCGGCCACGACGAGACGGACATCGCCGCGATGAAGCAGGAAGGGGCGGTGTAAGGCCTTGTTTTTCGCCGCCGTCTTTTCCCTCTCCCGCTTGCGGGAGAGGGTCGCCGCGCCCGTTACCCTCACCCTCCCCCTTGCGGGTCGGGTCCCTCCCTCTCCCGCAAGCGGGAGAGGGGCTGTAGAGTGCGCTGATGGCTCAAACCGCAACCCATGATCGGCGCGTTCATCCCGGCTCCGGCCGGCGGCGCGGCCGCGACATTCCGAAGGGCCGGCAGGTCGATCCCGCGGCGCTCGCCGAGGTGCAGGCGCTGCTCGGCGACCGCGAGCGCCGCCGCGACCTGCTGATCGAGCACCTGCATCTGCTGCAGGACCATTACGGCTGCCTCCATGCCCGGCATCTCGCGGCGCTGGCCGAGGAGATGCGCCTGGCGCTGGTCGAGGTCTACGAGGTCGCGACCTTCTATGCGCATTTCGATGTCGTCATGGATGACGAGGCGCCGCCGCCGGCGATCACGGTGCGCGTCTGCGACAGCCTGAGCTGTGCGCTGTCCGGTGCCGAAGCGTTGCTCGACGAACTGCAATCGCGGTTGGGCGACGACGTGCGGGTGATGCGCGCCCCCTGCATGGGCGGCTGTCACAACGCGCCGGTCTGCGCGATCGGCCACGCGCTGCATGAGCACGCCACCGCCGACGGCGTCGCCGCGGCGGTCGCGCAGGCCGCAGCGCAAGGGCACACGCATCCCGCCATCCCGCCGTTTATCGGTCTCGACCAATACCGTGCCGGCGGCGGCTACAGGCTGCTGCAAGACTGCCTCTCGGGCGCCCGCCGGCGCGACAGCGTCATCGAGGCGATGGAAAAGTCGAACATTCGCGGCATGGGCGGCGCGGGTTTCCCGACCGGCCGCAAATGGCGGTTCGTGCTCGCCGAGCCGGCGCCGCGGCTGATGGCGGTCAACGGCGACGAGGGCGAGCCCGGCACGTTCAAGGACCGCTATTTCCTCGAAACCGACCCGCATCGCTTTATCGAAGGCGCGCTGGTCGCCGCCTGGGTGGTCGAGGCGCCGGAGGTCTACATCTACCTGCGCGACGAGTACCCGCAATGCCGCGAAGTGCTGCTGGCGCAGATCGCCAAGGTCGCGGCGGCCGGCCTGGCGCCGCACACCAGGCTACATTTGCGGCGCGGCGCCGGCGCCTATATCTGCGGCGAGGAATCGGCGATGCTCGAAAGCATCGAGGGCAAGCGCGGCCTGCCGCGCCACAAGCCGCCGTTCCCGTCGCAGGTCGGGCTGTTCGGCCGGCCGACGCTGATCAACAACATCGAGACGCTCTACTGGGTGCGCGACATCGTCGAGAACGGCCCGGAATGGTTCTCGCAAGAAGGCCGCAACGGGCGCCAGGGGCGGCGCACCTTCAGCGTCTCGGGGCGGGTGAAGGAGCCCGGCGTCAAGCTCGCCCCGGCCGGCATCACCGTGCGCGAGCTGATCGACGAATATTGCGGCGGCATGCTCGACGGCCACAGCTTCAAGGGCTACCTGCCGGGCGGCGCGTCGGGCGGCATCCTGCCGGCGTCGAAGGCCGATATCCCGCTCGATTTCGGCACGCTGGAAAGCGAAGGCTGCTTTATCGGCTCGGCCGCGGTTGTCGTGCTCAGCGACAAGGACGACATGAAGGCGGTGGCGCTGAACCTGCTCAAATTCTTCGAGGATGAAAGCTGCGGCCAATGCACGCCGTGCCGGGTCGGTACCGAGAAGGCGGTCAAGCTGATGAGCCAGCCGCGCTGGAACGACGATCTGCTGCAGGAGTTGTCGCGGGTGATGGGCGACGCCTCGATCTGCGGTCTCGGCCAGGCGGCGATGAACCCGGTGAAGCAGGTGCTCAAGCACTTCCCCGAGGATCTGGCGGGGCGGACATGACGTTCTCGTTTGTCGTCCCGGCGCAGGCCGGGACCCACTTGCCCCTCGCTCGGACACCTGAACGGTGGATCCCGGCCTTCGCCGGGATGACATTGGAGTGTGCGCGATGAGCGCCGAACTGGCCTTGCAGCTTCCCGCCGACGGGCTCCTTGCCGATGAACTGGCCTCCGAGGAGCTGGTCGAGATGGCCAACCTGACGAGCGCGCAGATGGGCATCGCGGGTACGGTCTTCATCTCGACGGCGATGGGTTCGCACGAACCGCGGGTCAAATATTTCGAGCGACCGGGACGTACGCAGCCGAGCTTCTCGATATCGATTTCGGACCGGCCGGCGGTTGTCGCGAACAGCCTGCCGGCGCGGACGATGCGGCAGACGGCCCCGCAAGTGATCGAATGGGTGTTACGCAACAAGGACGAGCTGCTGGACTTCTGGAACCGCGGCGACACCTGGAGCCAGCCCGAAGTGAACGACTTCATCCAGCGGCTGCAACGCGTTTGAGAGGGATTGCACGATGAGCGATCCGATCAAGTTCATGCTCGACGGCGCCGAGGTCGAAGCCCGGCCGGGCGAAACCATCTGGCAGGTGGCGAACCGGCTCGGCAGCGAGATCCCGCATCTCTGCTGGCGGCCCAAGCCCGGCTATCGCGCCGACGGCAACTGCCGCGCCTGCATGGTCGAGATCGAGGGCGAGCGGGTGCTCGCCGCCTCCTGCATCCGCAAGCCGACCGCCGGCATGAAGGTGCAGACCGCCAGCGAGCGCGCCAAATTCTCCCGCAAGATGGTGTTCGAGCTGCTGGTCGGCGACCAGCCCGAGCGCGCGGTCGCGCACGACCCGCACTCGTCCTTCTGGCAATGGGCCGACAAGCTCGCGGTCGGCCACAGCCGCTTTCCGCAACACGCCGTGCCGCAGCCCGACCGCAGCCATGTCGCGATGGCGGTGCAGCTCGACGCCTGCATCCAGTGCAACCTCTGCGTCCGCGCCTGCCGCGAGGTGCAGGTCAACGACGTGATCGGCATGGCGGCGCGCGGCCATCACGAGAAGATCGTCTTCGATTTCGACGACCCGATGGGCAACTCGACCTGCGTCGCCTGCGGCGAATGCGTCCAGGCCTGCCCGACCGGGGCGCTGATGCCGGCGACCCAGGTCGACGAGAACGGCGTCTTCGCCAACGCGCCCGACCGCACCGTCGACAGCGTCTGCCCCTATTGCGGCGTCGGCTGCCAGCTCACCTACCAGATCAAGAACGACCGGATCGTCGCGGTCGAGGGCAAGGACGGGCCGGCCAACCACAACCGGCTCTGCGTCAAGGGCCGGTTCGGCTTTGATTACGTCCATCACCCCGACCGACTCACCGAGCCGCTGATCCGCAAGGACGGCGTGTCGAAGCACGACACCGCGATCGACCCCGCCAATCCCTACACGCATTTCCGCAAGGCGACCTGGGAAGAGGCGCTCGACCGTGCCGCGTCCGGCCTGGTCAACATCCGCGACCGCGCCGGCGCGGCGGGCGGCGGGCGCCGGGCGCTCGCCGGGTTCGGCTCGGCCAAGGGGTCGAACGAGGAGGCGTATCTGTTCCAGAAGCTGGTGCGCACCGGCTTCGGCAGCAACAATGTCGATCACTGCACGCGGCTCTGCCATGCCTCGTCGGTGGCGGCGCTGATGGAAGGGATCGGTTCGGGCGCCGTGACCGCGCCGTTCACCGCCGCCGAGGACGCGGACGTCATCATCACCATCGGCTGCCGGCCGACCGAGAACCACCCCGTCGCGGCGACCTTTTTCAAACAGGCGGCCAAGCGCGGCGCCAAGGTCTTCGTGATGGACCCGCGCGGGCATGCGCTGACCCGCCACGCCACGCGGACGCTGCGGTTCAGCCCGGGGCGCGACGTGGCGATGCTCAACGCCCTAATCCATACGATCGTCGAGGAGGGCCTGACCGACCGGCAATACATCCAGGCGCACACCGAGGATTACGAGAAGCTGCGCGAGCACATCCGCGATTACAGCCCGGAGAAGATGGCGCCGATCTGCGGCATCGACGCGCAGACCTTGCGCACGGTGGCGCGCGCCTATGCCCGTGCCGAGCGGGCGATCATCTTCTGGGGCATGGGCATCTCGCAGCATACCCACGGCACCGACAACGCGCGCTGCCTGATCGCGCTGTCGATGATCACCGGCCAGGTCGGCCGGCCCGGCACCGGGCTGCACCCGCTGCGCGGCCAGAACAACGTGCAGGGCGCGTCCGACGCCGGCCTGATCCCGATGGTCTATCCCGACTACCAGTCGGTGGTGAACCCGCAGGTCCGCGCGAAATTCGAGAAGCTGTGGGACACCCAGCTCGACGACAAGCCGGGGCTCACCGTCGTCGAGATCATGGACGCGGTGCACCGCGACGAGATCAGGGGCATGTACATCATGGGCGAGAACCCGGCGATGTCCGACCCCGATGTCGAGCATGCCCGCGCCGCGCTGGCGCATCTCGAACACCTCGTCGTCCAGGACATCTTCCTGACCGAGACCGCGAAATACGCCGATGTGGTGCTGCCCGCCTCGGCCTGGCCGGAAAAGGACGGCACCGTCTCCAACACCAACCGCCAGGTGCAGATGGGCCGCGCCGCGCTGCCGCTGCCCGGCAATGCGCGGCTCGACCTGATGACGATCCAGGAGATCGCCCGGCGCATGGGGCTCGACTGGCGCTATGACGGCCCGGCCGATGTCTTCGCCGAGATGAAGCTGGCGATGCCGTCGCTGAACAACATCACCTGGGAGCGCCTGCAACGCGAGGACTCGGTGACCTATCCGTGCGACGCCGAGGACCGGCCGGGCAACGAGATCGTCTTCGGCAACGGCTTCCCGACCCCGTCGGGCCGCGCCAAGCTGGTGCCGGCGGCGATCATCCCGCCGGCCGAGGAGCCCGACGCCGACTTCCCGCTGGTGCTGACCACCGGCCGCCAGCTCGAACACTGGCATACCGGGGCGATGACCCGCCGCGCCACGGTGCTCGACGACATCGAACCGGAGGCGGTGGCGAGCCTCGCGCCGTCCGAGCTGCGCAGGCTCGGCGTCCATGCCGGCGACCCGGTCAGGGTCACGACCCGGCGCGGCCATATCGAGCTGAAGGCCCGCGCCGACAGCAACGTCGCACCGGGCATGGTGTTCATCCCGTTCTGCTATGCCGAGGCGGCGGCCAACGTCCTCACCAACCCGCAGCTCGACCCGATCGGCAAGATCCCGGAATTCAAATACTGCGCCGCCAAGGTCGAGCCGGTGCTCGCCAAGGCGGCCGCGGACTAACGGCTCGGCGATGCGCGGGCGCGTCGCCGCGGCGTTGCTGCTGGGGCCGCTTTGCGCCGGCAACGGGCCGACGCCGGCGCAAGCGGCCGAGCCGACCGCGGCGTCGTGTCCTCTGCCCGGCCAGGAGCGGATGATCGTCGCCGAACTGTTCTTCGGCCGGGAGAAGACCGGGAACCGCGTCGTGTCCGACGCCGCGTGGTCCGACTTCCTCGCGACCGTGGTAACACCGAATTTCCCGGATGGCCTCACCGTGTTCGACGGTTACGGCCAGTGGCGCAACCCGCAAAGCGGCGTCATCGGCCGCTCCGAGGGCGTCAAGATCGTGCTGATCGCGGCCAAGCCCGGCGCCGATGTCGCCGGCCGCCTCCAGTCCGTCATCGCCGCCTACAAGGCGCGCTTCCAGCAGCAATCGGTCGGCATCATCACCCGCGATTCCTGCGCCGCGTTCTAATTGACGCTCGGCGTAATCAGCTCAACGCCGGGGAAATACGTTCGGTAGCGGCGCGGGTCTCGTGTGAGCAGCCTCGCGCTGCTCACCAGGGCATGGGCGCCGATGAAGAAATCCGGCAGAACACCGGTGCGTAGCCCGCCGGAACGGCGATATTGCTGAAATATTTTACCCGCCACGAACAGCGCTGCACGGGGTGTCTGAACCAGGGCGACGCCCGTCCTGCCGAGGAACCTGTCGAGGTCCTCACGGCGGCGGTGGCTAGGCGACAACTCGGCGTAGACAACATCATTGATCGCCATGACATCGGTGGTTTCGAGCGCGTTGAGCTGCGCCCGTGACCAGCCCACCCATACGGGGTCGTTACCAAGCAGGTCGAGGAGGACGTTGGTATCGACGAGGATCATTCGTCGGGGTCGCCGCGGATGATCCTCATGAACTCGTCGGTGGTCATGCCCAAGTCGATCGTGCCGACAAATTCGTCGAACCGGCTCTTGGGCCTCTTCTCCTTGGTTCTCAGCGCGATCTGGCCGTCGTTCGTGACCGTAAACTCGACTTCCGATCCCGGTTTGAGGCCGAGATGGTCCCGCACCCGTTTGGGGATCGTCACCTGCCCCTTTTTTGTCATCCGCGACATCGTAATACCTCATACCGCACCGGTATTACATAGCATCGCCCCTCGGTAATTTGTAGTGTCGCAGCCATGCCTCTGTCTTCCGGCCTCAGCCTTGTCACCGGCGCGACCGGTTTTGTCGGCGCCGCGGTGGTGCGGGTGTTGCTGCGCCGGCCGGGACAGCGGGTGCGCGTGCTGGCGCGGCCGAACAGCGACCGGCGCAACCTCGCCGGGCTCGATGTCGAGGTGGCGGAAGGTTCGCTGGAGGACGCCGCCTCGCTCGCCAAGGCGGTCGAGGGCTGCCGCTTCCTGTTTCACGCCGCCGCCGATTACCGGCTATGGGTGCCGGACACGGCGGGGATGTTTCGGGCCAATGTCGACGGCACGCGCGCCTTGATGCTGGCGGCGCTCGCGGCCGGGGTCGAGCGCATCGTCTACACCAGCAGCGTCGCGACCCTGGGCATCGTCAAGGACGGGGTCGCCGACGAGGCGACGCCCAGCGCTTACGGCGACATGATCGGCCCCTACAAACAGTCGAAATTCGCCGCCGAAGAAGCGGTAAAGGCCTTGGCGACCGAACGCGGGCTGCCGGCCGTCATCGTCAACCCCTCCACCCCGATCGGCCCCGGCGACATCAAGCCGACGCCGACCGGCCGGCTCATCATCGAAGCCGCAAAGGGCCAGATGCCCGGCTATGTCGAGACCGGGCTCAACATCGTCCATGTCGACGACGTCGCCGCCGGCCATTTGCTGGCGGCGGAGCGCGGCGGCGTCGGCGAGCGTTACATTCTCGGCGGCGAGAACATGAGCCTGGCGGAGATCCTCGCCGAGGTGGCGCGGCTGGTCGGCCGACGGCCGCCGGCGCTGAAGATCCCCTACGCCGTGGTGCTGCCGATCGCCGCCGGCGCCGAGCTGATGGCGCGGGTCACCGGGCGCGAACCCTTTACCACCTTGGACGGCGTACGCATGTCGCGTAAGAAGATGTACTTCAGTTCGGCGAAGGCGATGCGCGTGCTCGGCTATGCGCCGCGTTCCGCACAGCAAGCGATCGCCGACGCCGTCGCATGGTTCGAGGCCAACGGGTATCTCACGTGAGCGTCGCCGCCGCCGCAGCCAAGCCCGCCGACCAGAAGCCCGCCGACCGGGGACTGGAGACGCCCTCCGGCAAGGGGCGAGGCGACGAGAATTTTCCCGTCGGCTCGTTCCTGATCCGCAAGGATTTGCGGCCGCATGTGCACGCCTTCTACCGTTTTGCGCGCAACGCCGACGACATCGCCGACAACCCGCACCTATCGGCCGACGACAAGGTGCGGCGGCTCGACCGCATGGGGGAAATCCTCGACGGTGCGCCGGGCGACGACTCCCCGGCGGCCGCCGCGATGCGCCGCAGCCTTGCCGAGACCCGCGTCACCGCGCAGCACTGCCACGACGTGCTGCATGCGTTCCGCCTCGACGCCACCAAGCTGCGCTATCGCGACTGGGACGATTTGATGGCGTATTGCCGCTACTCGGCCTCGCCGGTCGGGCGGCAATTGCTCGACCTGCACGGCGAGAGCCGCGACACCTGGCCGGCGTCCGACGCGCTGTGCTCGGCCTTGCAGGTGCTCAACCACCTGCAGGACTGCGCCGACGACTATCGCGCTCTCGATCGCGTCTACCTGCCGCTCGGCCTGATGGGCGAGGCCGGCATCACGGTCGATTGCCTCGGCGCGCCCGCGGCGAGCGCGGGATTGCGCCGGGTCCTCGACCGGCTGTTGGATTCGACCGACCGGCTGATCGTCACCGCGCAGCAGCTTCCGGGCCGGGTCGCCGCCCGCGGCTTGCGGTGGGAATCGGCGACCATCGTCGCGCTGGCGGTACGGCTGTCGCGCCGCCTGCGTCGGGGCGACCCGCTCGCCGCCCGGGTGGCGCTGCGCAAAGGCGATTTCGCCGCCGCCCTCCTCACCGGCATCATCCGCGGCCGCCGCCGGTCGACCCATCGGTGACCGGGACCACGTTCGACAACGCCGGAGCCGTCTCCGACGAGGCTTCACTGCGCGAGACCATTCGCCGGCGGGTCGAGGCGGCGGGCACCTCGTTCTATTGGGCGATGCGGCTGCTCCCCCAGGAGCGGCGCGACGGGATGTACGCCGTCTATGCCTTTTGCCGCGAAGTCGACGACATCGCCGACGATTGGCCGGAAGCCGACCGCGAGGCCGGTCTCGCCGCATGGCACGACGAAATCGAAGCCCTTTACGCCGGCCGCCCGCGACAGCTGATCGCCCGCGCCCTGGCCGGGCCGGTGGCGCGCTTCCAACTGCGCAAGAGCGATTTTCACGATGTCGTCGACGGCATGGAGATGGATGCGGGCAGCGCCATCCGCGCGCCCGATATGGCGACGCTCGACCTTTATTGCGCGCGCGTCGCGGCCGCGGTGGGGCATCTGTCGGTGCATGTGTTCGGCGATCCGAGCGCGTCGGCCCATCGCGTCGCGGATTCCCTCGGCCGCGCGCTGCAACTGACCAACATCCTGCGCGACCTCGCCGAGGACGCGGAGCGCGGCCGGCTCTATTTGCCGCGCGAGCTGCTCGACCGGCACGGCATCCGCGACGACGACCCGCGCACAGTGCTCCGCCACCCCGTCCTGCCCGCCGTATGCCGGGACCTCGCGGCGGTCGCGATCGGCCATTTCGCCGCCGCCGATGCGGCGATGGCGCAATCGTCCCGCCGGGCGATGCGGCCGGCGGCGGTGATGGGGGCGTTCTACCGCGCGATGCTCGACGCGCTGCTCGCCGCGGACTGGCGCGACCCGGCCGAGCGCGTCAGCCTGTCGAGCCGGCGCAAACTGTGGCTGGTGCTGCGCCACGGGCTGATATGAGCCCGGCGGCCGACAGCATCGGCCGGGTTCACGTCGTCGGCGCCGGGCTGGCCGGGCTCGCCGCAGCGGCGGCGCTCGCCGCTGCCGGCCGGTGCGTGGCGCTCTACGAAAGCAGCCAGCACGGCGGCGGCCGCTGCCGCTCCTATGTCGACGCGGAGCTCGGCGTCCGCATCGACAACGGCAATCACCTGCTGCTCAGCGGCAACCGCTCGGCGCTCGCCTATCTTCGCCTGACCGGCGCGCTCGGCACGTTCGAGCCGCCGGGCGACGCCGCGTTTCCCTTTATCGACCTCGACAGCGGCGAGCGTTGGACGCTCCGGCCCAACTGCGGGTCGCTGCCGTGGTGGGTCCTGTGCCGCAGCCGGCGCGTGCCCGGCACCAGCGCCCTCGACTACCTTGCCGCATTGCGGCTGCGCGAGTCGCGTCCCGCGGCGACCGTCGCCGACCGGCTCGACACCGGCAGCGTGCTCTACCGGCGCCTGTGGCAGCCGGTCGCGGTGGCGGCGCTCAACACCGCGGCCGAAGACGGCGCGGCGCTGATGTTCTGGCAGGTGCTGAACGAGACGCTGGGCGGCGGCGCCGAGGCCTGCCGGCCGCTGCTGCCCAGCATTGGCCTGTCGGAGAGCCTTGTCGACCCGGCGCTCGCCATGCTGCGGCACCGCGGCGCGGCGATCCAATTCGGCGCCCGGCTGCGGGCGATGGTGTTTGACGAAGACCGGGTCGCCCGGCTCGATTTCGATGGCGGCGAGGTGGACATCCCGCGGCACGACAGCGTCTTGCTGGCGGTGCCGGCGGCAGTCGCGGCCCGGCTGGTGCCGGAGCTGGTCGTTCCCGACGATCACGCGCCCATCGTCAACGCGCATTACCGGGTCGCGCCGCCGGCCGGCGCGCCGCGCTTTATCGGGCTTGTCGGCGGCACCGCCGAGTGGGTGTTCTGCAAGCGCGAGGTCATCGCGGTCACGGTCAGCGCCGCCGATGCCTTGGTGGACCAGCCGGCGGAGGCGTTGGCGCCGCTGCTGTGGCGCGACGTCGCCAAGGCGCTCGGCCTGCCGCCGCAACCGGCGCCGCCCGCGGCGCGCATCGTCAAGGAGCGCCGCGCGACGTTCCGCGCGACGCCGGCACAGCTCGAAAAGCGTCCGCCGGCCGCGACGCGATGGAACAACCTGCTACTTGCCGGCGATTATGTCGATACTGGCTTGCCGGCAACGATCGAAGGCGCTATTCGCTCCGGTCTTGCCGCGGCGGAGGCCATCACCCGTTCCTCGCGCGGCCCCATGTCTCCCGACAAGAAACGAGCAGCGTAGCTTAATGGCACCCGATACGGTGGCGATCAGTTCCGGCGTGGCAAAATCGGCCGCGCTCGACCGCGCGGTGGCACGGGCGACCACATGGCTGCTGTCGCGCCAGCACGAGGATGGGCACTGGGTCTTCGAGCTCGAAGCCGACGCCACGATCCCGGCCGAATACGTCCTGCTGCGGCATTATCTCGCCACCATCGACAGCGATCTCGAACAACGCATCGGCCGCTACCTGCGCGCGACGCAAGAGGAGCATGGCGGCTGGCCGCTGTTCCGCGGCGGGACGTTCGACATCAGCTGCTCGGTCAAGGCGTATTTCGCGCTGAAGGCGATCGGCGACCCGGTCGATGCGCCGCATATGGTGCGTGCCCGCGAGGCCATCCTCGCTGCCGGCGGCGCACGGCGCAGCAATGTCTTCACCCGCATCCTGCTGGCGCTGTGGGGCGAGGTGCCGTGGCATGCGGTGCCGGTGATGCCGATCGAGATGCTGCTGCTGCCGCGGTGGTTTCCCTTTCATCTCGACAAGGTGTCCTACTGGTCGCGCACCGTCATCGTCCCGCTGCTGGTGCTGATGGCCAAGCGGCCGCGGGCGAAAAACCCGCGCGGCGTCTCGATCGCCGAGCTGTTTGTCGAGCCGCCCGACACCGTCACCGATTGGATTTCGCCGCCGACCCCGTCGCTCATGGGCAGTCTTTTTGTCGCGCTCGACCGCGTCGTCCGCGCCGTCGAGCCGCGTTTTTCGCAAAGCCGCCGCCAGCGCGCGATCGACAAGGCCGTCGACTTCGTCACCGAGCGGCTGAACGGCGAGGACGGGCTGGGCGGGATTTTCCCGGCCATGGTCAATGCGTTGCTGATGTACGTCACCCTCGGCTATCCGCTCGACCACCCGCATTGCGTGACCGCGACCGGCGCGATCGAGAAGCTGGTCGCGCGGCAAAACGGCAGCGCCTATTGCCAACCCTGCCTGTCGCCGGTGTGGGATACCGTGCTGGCCGGCCACGCGCTGATGGATGTGGGCGACGACGCCCTCGCCCCGCCGCTCCGCCGCGCCTTCGACTGGCTGGCCGGCAAGCAGGTGCTCGACGTGGTCGGCGATTGGGCGGTGCAGCGGCCCGGCCTTCCGCCGGGCGGCTGGGCCTTCCAGTACGAGAACGCCCATTACCCCGATGTCGACGACAGCGCGGCCGCCGGGATGGCGCTCGACCGCTTTGACGGCGGGCGCTATCGCGGCGGTCTGGAACGCGCGGCCGAATGGATCATCGGCATGCAGAGCAAGGGCGGCGGCTGGGGCGCCTTCGACGCCGACAACACGCATGCCTATCTCAATCATATCCCCTTCGCCGATCACGGCGCGCTGCTCGACCCGCCGACCGCGGACGTATCGGCGCGCTGCCTGGGCTTCCTGGCCCAGCTCGGCTACGCCGCCGACCACCCGGCGGTCGCCGCGGCGATCGACTTCCTGCGCCGCGAGCAGGAGGCCGACGGCAGCTGGTTCGGCCGCTGGGGTACCAACTATATCTACGGCACGTGGTCGGTGCTGGCCGGGCTTAATGCCGCCGGGATCGCCCATGACGCGCCGGAAATCCGCCGCGCCGTGGCGTGGCTGCTCGAACGGCAGCGGGAAGACGGCGGCTGGGGTGAAAGCGGCGCCAGCTATGCGCCAAACGCACCGCGCGGCACCGCGCCCTACAGCACCGTGTCGCAGACCGCCTGGGCGCTGCTCGGCCTGATGGCGGCCGGCGAGGTGGCGCATCCCGCGGTCGAGCGCGGCATCGCGTTCCTGGTCGCGACGCAGACGGGCGACGGCGGCTGGGACGAGCCGTGGTACACGGCTGTCGGCTTCCCGCGGGTCTTCTACCTGCGCTATCACGGTTATCGCGCGTATTTTCCGCTATGGGCGCTGGCGCGCTACCGCCGTCTCAGCCAGGCGAATTCACCCAAGGTTGCCTTTGGCATCTGAGCGGGCGCGTGGAGCCAAGTTGCCCTTGCACGGGTCCCGGACTGTGCGACGCGCTAGCGCACCCGGTCATTTGCGGCTGGATAATTCCCGGCTTCTCGCGTAAGGGTATGACCGGCAACGAAAAATCCTCACCCTGGGGGCCTCCCCTGTCCTATACGGTGCTCTGCACGACCGGTCTGGCGGCCGAGGCGAGGATCGCCCGGCGCGCCGGGCTCGACGCCGTGATCGGCGGCGGCGACCGCCAGCGCACCGTCAGGGTCGTCGAGGAAGCGGCCCCTAGCGCGGAATGTCTGGTCAGTTTCGGGATCGCCGGCGGCCTGAAGCCCGGACTGCGTGCCGGCGATATCGTCTTATCGACCGAAGTGGTCGACGACGACCGCCGGTGGCTCAGCAGCGACAGCCTGCGGCTGCGGATCAGCGAGATGGTCGCGGAGATCGGCGCCATCGAGGGCCCGGTGCTCGGCACGCACATGGCGCTGGCGACCCGGCGCGACAAGCGCCAGGCCTGGCGCGCGACCGGCGCCGTCGCGGTCGATATGGAGAGCGTCGTCGTCGCCCGTGCCGCGGCGGCGCTCGGCATCCCGTTTGTCGTGCTGCGCGCGATCGCGGATCCTGCGGCGCGCGAACTGCCGCCGGCGGCGCTGGTGCCGCTCGCCGATGACGGCACCCCGGCGCTGGGCCAGGTCCTCGCCTCGGTGCTGCGCCGGCCGCGCCAGCTGCCGAACCTGCTGACCGTCGCGCTGGAGGCCCGCCAGGCGCTGCAAGCGCTCGTCGCGCCCGCGCGGGCGCTCAACCGCGTGCTCGCCGGCG
This sequence comes from Allostellaceae bacterium, assembly GCA_035550515.1. Taxonomy (GTDB): domain Bacteria; phylum Pseudomonadota; class Alphaproteobacteria; order ATCC43930; family CGMCC-115725; genus DATARH01. The sequence continues at coordinate 54,211 of DASZOZ010000067.1, read as the reverse complement.
CTTAAACAGATCGAGTCGATTGTAATGGTTCGTCCTGGCCGGGCTTGACCCGGCCATCCACGTCCCCTGGGCCGGGCTTGACCCGGCCATCCACGTCCCCTGGGCCGGGCTTGACCCGGCCATCTTCCGGAGTGCCAGCGAGATCGCCGGGTCGAGCCCGGCGATGACGAACCAGGTGATCGAACCCTAGTCGGCGTTGCCGTGCACCGCCTTCTTGGCGGCGGTCAGTTTCGCCATCGCCTTCTGGACATGGTTCGAGAAGACGTATTCCGCCGGGCGCTGGCGGGTGAGATCGATTTCCGGCGCCATCGGCCCCTCGGTCCTGATGCCGCGCAGCGCGACCGCCGCCGCCTTCCACGGCCGCTTCACCGTATCGACGACGGCGCTGGCCTCGTAGCCGCTATGCACCATGCAGTCGGCGCATTTTTCGTAGTTGCCGGTGCCGTAGGAATCCCAGTCGGTCTCCTCCATCAGCTCCTTGAAGCTGCCGGCGTAACCTTCGCCCAGCAGATAGCACGGCCGCTGCCAGCCGAAATAGTTGCGGCAGGGGTTGCCCCACGGCGTGCAGTGATAGGTCTGGTTGCCGGCGAGGAAATCGAGGAACAGGCTCGACTGGTTGAACTGCCAGCGCCGCTTCACATCGCGGCGGAAAATGTCGCGGAACAGCTCCTTGGTGCGGCGCCGGTTGAGAAAATGCGCCTGGTCGGGCGCCCGCTCATAGGCGTAGCCGGGCGAGACGGTGATGCCGTCGATGCCCATCGCGGTCGCGGCGTCGAAGAAGTTCGCCATCCGCTCGGGATTGGCGGTGTCGAACAAGGTGGCGTTGATGTTGACGCGGAAGCCGCGCGACTTCGCCTCCCTCAGCGCCTCGACCGCGCGGTCGTACACGCCGTCCTGGCACACCGAGCGGTCGTGGTCCTCCTTGTCACCGTCGAGATGCACGGTCCAGGCGAAATAGGGGCTCGGCTTGAACAGGTCGATCTTCTTTTCGAGCAGCAGCGCGTTGGTGCACAGATAGACGTATTTCTTGCGCGCGATGATGGCTTCGACGATCTGCTCGATCTCGCGGTGGAGCAGCGGCTCGCCGCCCGCCAGCACGACCACCGGGGCGCCGCATTCGTCGACCGCTTCGAGGCACTGGCCGACCGACAGGCGCTGGTTGAGGATCGGGTCCGGGTAATCGATCTTGCCGCAGCCGGCGCAGGCGAGATTGCAGCGGAACAGCGGTTCGAGCATCAGCACCAGCGGGTAGCGCTTGACCCCGCGCAGGTGCCGGCTGACGACATAGGCGCCGACGCGAATCATTTGGTGCAGCGGAATCGCCACGGAGGAACCTCGTTGCTTGGGGTTCAGTTGCCGGCCAACGGCTCGGTGAGCTGGCTCGGCATCCGGAAGCGCACGTTCTCGGTGACCCCGGAAAGGCGCTGGATCTCGACCTCGTCCATCTCGCGCAGGCGTTCGACCAGCTCCTCGACAAGCTCGTCGGGCGCCGACGCGCCGGCGGTGATGCCGACCGCCGAGACGCCGTCGAGCCACGCCGCATCGAGCGCGTTGGCGTCCTCGATCAGATAGCTCGGCACCCCGAACTCCGCGGCGATCTCACGCAGCCGGTTCGAGTTCGAGCTGTTCGGGGCGCCGACCACCAGCACGACATCGACGATCTTCGCCAGTTCGAGCGTCGCGCGCTGGCGGTTTTGCGTCGCGTAGCAGATGTCCTTGGTGTCGGGGCCGACGATCGACGGGAAGCGCGCCTTCAGCGCTTCGATGACCGCGCGCGTGTCGTCGACCGACAATGTGGTCTGGGTGATGAAGGCGAGCTTGTCGGGGTTGCCGACGTTGAGCCGCGCCACCTCCTCGGGCTTGGAGATCAGGTGCACCTTGCCGGTGATCCGGCCCATCGTGCCTTCGATCTCGGGGTGGCCGGCATGGCCGATCAGGATGATCTCACGGCCCTGGTTGGCATAGCGCTGGCCTTCGATATGGACCTTCGACACCAGCGGGCAGGTCGCATCGATGACCGGCAGCCCGCGTTCCCCGGCGCGCGTCTCGATGACGCTGGCGACGCCGTGCGCGCTGAAGATGGTCACCGCGCCGGGCGGAACCTCGTCGATCTCGTCGACAAAGCGGGCGCCCTTGGCGCGCAAGCGCTCGACGACGTGCCGGTTATGCACGATCTCGTGCCGCACATAGATCGGCGGGCCGTATTTTTCGAGCGCCCGCTCGACGATCTCGATCGCGCGCTCGACGCCGGCGCAGAAACCCCGCGGCTGGGCCAGGACCACTCGAATCATCGTTCGCGTTTCGCCTCGTCGTTTCGCCCCCCAGGGCCGTTTCGCCCTCGGGTTGCCGCACCTCGCCCGGCCTATCCGTGCCACAACTCGCGTCGTCCGCGCAATCGCCTGGGATATGGGCGCGTTGCGCGGCGAGACAACCGGCGCGGCCATCGTGCCGCACGGATTTGCCGTGCGGATTTGCCATACGGATTTGGCTGTGCCGTCGGCGCGGCTTTGCTATCACTGCCGCGGAGCGCCACAAACCGATGAGCCCGATGACGCCCGACCGACGCGCGTTTCTCCTGTCCCTCCTGCCCGCCAGCCTGGCGCTCGCGGCGACGGCCGCGGAGCCCGGCGCGGCGGTGGCGGTGATCCAGCGCTTTTACGACGCGCTGCTCGCGGTCATGAAAGCCCGGCTCGGCTTCGACCAGCGCTATCAGCGTCTCGCTCCCGCGATCAACCAAACCTACAACCTCGCGCTGATGTGCCGGCTCGCGGTCGGCCCCGAGTGGCAGCGTTTTCAGCCGGCGCAGCAACGGAGCGTGGCCGATGCGTTCGCGCGCTACACGATCTCGGTCTACGCCAATCGCTTTGACGACTACAGCGGTGAACGCTTTGCGGTCGATCCCAATCCGGCCGCCGGCCCGAACGGGCTCGTCGTTGCCTCGACGCTGATCAAGCCGAACGGCGAAAAGGTCACGCTCAACTACCTGATGCGGCCGTCCCCGGACGGCGCCTGGCAGGCGATCGACGTCTACCTGAGCGGCACGATCAGCCAGTTGGCGAGCCAGCGCTCGGAATACGCCGGCGTGCTGCAGCAGGGCGGCGCCGACGCGCTGGTCAAGCTGCTCGACCAGCACATCGCGACGCTGCGCACAGGATAGCGCGGCTCAATCGCGGCTGCTTGGCGACCGCTGCCGGATGCCGCTGCGCGTCGCGCCGGCGGCCGGCTGCAGTGTGATGCGCGTGCGCCGCCGGGGTATGCGCCTTCCCCGGGGGCGCCGCGGCTGCTTTCGCCGCATGCACGGTCGCAGGCCGCATCGCCGCGGGTTTGCGGGCCGGTGTCGCGGAGGAAGGCGGGGGCGCCGGTTTGCCGGGGTCGTCATAAAGCCCGGGCGCGGTCTCCGGCGCCTTGCCGTGCCGCAGCTCGGCATCGCGATGCTGCTGCCAGAGGCTGCGAAGCTGCGCGTAAAAATCGACCGAGTTCTTTTCCAGATCGTCCAGCACGTCGAGCACGCCGGCACGCTCCTCGATCCCGCCGACAACGAAGCGATAGGTCAGCAGGTCGGTCACGTCGTCGTTTTTCGCCAGGATCGTAAACGGGTCGGCATACGAATCGACCCCGCCGCCGATCGCGTCGCGCGGTGTCGACGGGCCGAGGATCGGCAGGACCAAGTAGGGGCCGGAGGCGATCCCCCAGACATACAAGGTCTGCCCGAAATCGGCCGGCTGACGCTCGACCCCGCTCAGCGTCGCGACATCGACCAGACCGCCGAAGCCCACCGTCGAATTGACCGCGAACCGGCCGAGGGTGATCCACGCGCGCTCGAATTCCCCTTGCAGCACGTTGTTGAAGAAGAGGGTCGGCTCCTTCATGTTGTCGAGCACGTGGTGGATCGCGCGGCGCGCGTCGTCGGGCACCACCGCGACGTACCCCTTCGCCACCGGCCGCAGCAGGGCGTGGTCGACAAACTGGTTAAAGGCAAAGGTCTTGCGGTTGAGGGGTTCGAGCGGGTCGTTGGTGCGGTCGAACTCGGCGCGCGCGACCGGGTCGGCCGGCGGTGTCGCACAGGACGCGAGAAGGCCGACCGCGATCAACGCGGCGGCGCGAATCCAACGGCCGAGGACGCGGGACAAGACAGTGCTCACAAACGGAACCGCTGGGGCCGTGGACAACAGAGGCGGTATGACGCCATCGTTGACAATCCTGGTTGCGAACGCAACCTCAAAACATTATCCCCTCCGCCGGTCGTCGCCGGTTCAAGCGGCAGAGGCAATGTGCTGATCCTCGCTCTCGTCGCGCTGGCGCTGTGGGTCTATCTCGCCGCAACGGTCGTCACCGCGATTCGCTTCGCCCGCCGGCGCGTCGTGTTGCCGCGGGACCGGCCGCCGGTCTCGGTGCTGAAGCCGCTGCACGGCACCGAGCCCGGGCTCTACGAGAATTTGCTGTCGTTCGTCGACCAGGATTATCCGGCGGTGCAGGTCGTCTTCGGGGTGCGCAGCCCGGACGACGACGCCTTGCCGATCGCCCGGCGGGTGATCGCCGAACGCCCGGACAGCGACATCGAACTGGTTGTCGACCAGCGGGCCGTCGGCCGCAATCTCAAGGTCGCGAACCTGGTCAACATGCTGCCCGCGGCGCGCCACGACCTGCTGGTCTTCGCCGATGCCGACATGCGGGTCGGCCGCGACTATCTCACCACGGTGACCGCGCCGCTTTGCGACCCGACGATCGGCCTGGTCACCTGCCTCTACAAGGGGCTGCCGATCGGCGGCTTGTGGTCGCGGCTCGGTGCGCTGCACATCAATTACGGCTTTCTCCCGGGCGCCCTGGTCGGCGAGACGATCGGCGCCGGCGGCGGTGTGTTCGGCGCGACGATCGCCTTGCGGCGCGCGGTTCTGGACCGGATCGGCGGCCTGTCGGTGGTGCGCGACGAGCTGGCCGACGACCACCGCATGGGGCGCGCGGTGCGCGAGGCGGGGCTCACCACGTCCCTGTCGCCGTATCTCGCCGAGACCTCGGTCGCGGAACACAGTCTCAAGGAATTGTGGCAGCATGAGTTGCGCTGGGCACGCACGGCGCGGCTGATGGCGCCCGCCGGGTTCGCCGGCTCGATCGTGACCCATCCGATCGCGATCGCCGCGCTGATCGCGCTGGTCAGCGGATTCAGCTTGACCTCGCTCGGGTTTCTCGCGATTTGCTGCGCCTTGCGCGGCGCGTCGGCGGTGGCGACCGCCCGCCTGCTGCGGCTGCCGCTGACCGGTCTATGGCTGCTGCCGGCGCGGGACCTGTTGTCGTTCGCGGTATTCATCGGCAGCTTTTGCGGACGCAACGTCTCCTGGCGGGACCAGTTGTTCCAGATCGAGCCGAACGGGATCATTGTCGAAAGAGACGGCGAGTGATGATGAAGACGTTGTTCCTGCAGCCGCCGTCGTTTGACGGCTTCGACGGCGGCGCCGGCTCGCGCTATCAGGCGAAGCGCGAAATCCGCTCGTTCTGGTTCCCGACCTGGCTGGCCCAGCCGGCCGCGCTGGTGCCGGGGTCGAAGCTCGTCGACGCGCCCCCGGCACGGCTCGAACTCGGCCCGGTGCTCGACCAGGCGCGCCGTTACGAGCTGGTCGTGATGCACACCTCGACCCCGTCCTTCGCCAGCGACGTCAAGGTCGCCGAAGCGCTGAAGGATGTGAACCCGCGGCTCAAGATCGGCTTTGTCGGCGCCAAGGTCGCGGTCGAGCCGGAGGCCAGCCTGACCGCCTCGAGCGCGATCGACTTTGTCGCCCGCGAGGAGTTCGACTTCACGATCAAGGAGGTCGCGGAGGGCCGCGACTTTGCCGATATCGACGGGCTGAGCTATCGCGGCCCCCATGGCGCCCCGGTGCACAACCGGGAACGCGCCATCCTCGAAGACATGGATTCGCTGCCTTTCGTCAGCGACGTCTACAAGCGCGACCTGCGGATCGAGGATTATTTCATCGGCTACCTGAAACACCCCTACGTCTCGCTCTACACCGGGAGGGGCTGCAAATCGCGCTGCACGTTCTGCCTGTGGCCGCAGACCGTCGGCGGGCATCGCTACCGGGTCCGCAGCGTCGAGCACGTGATCGCGGAAATCCGCCAGGCGAAGGCCGATTTCCCACAGGTCAAGGAGTTCTTCTTCGACGACGACACCTTTACCGACAACCTGCCGCGCGCCGAGGCGATCGCCAGGGAGCTGGGTCGGCTCGGCGTCACCTGGTCGTGCAACGCCAAAGCCAACGTGCCGCGCAAGACGCTCGAAGTGCTGCGCGACAACGGCCTGCGCCTGCTGCTTGTCGGCTATGAGAGCGGCAACCAGCAGATCCTGCACAACATCAAGAAGGGCATGCGGATCGACGTCGCCCGCCGCTTCACCAAGGATTGCCACGAGCTCGGCATCACCATCCACGGCACCTTCATCCTCGGCCTGCCCGGCGAGACGCAGGAGACGATCGAGGAGACCATCCGGTTCGCCGCCGACATCAACCCGCACACGATCCAGGTGTCGCTCGCTGCGCCCTACCCCGGCACCGAGCTCTATCGCCAGGCGGTCGAGAACGGCTGGCTCGACGCCGCACATGCCGAGCTGATCGACGACCGCGGCGTGCAGATCGCGCCGCTGCACTACGACCACCTGACCCACACGGAAATCTTCGACTCGGTCGAGACCTTCTATAAGCGCTTCTATTTCCGCCGGAAAAAGATCGCCTCGCTGGTCGCCGAGATGATCAGGAGCCCGGAGATGATGAAGCGCCGGCTGCGCGAGGGGGTCGAGTTCTTCCAGTTCCTGCGCCACCGGGAGATGGCGAATTGACCTCCGCATGCGCCGCAACGCAGCAACAATTAACCACGGAGACACGGAGGACACGGTGATAACGAGCCGGGGAACGACCCTCCGTGCTCTCTCTGTCTCCGTGGTGATTCCATTGGCGCTGCGTACCGATAGCGATCCCGCAGCGATATGGCCGCCGAACGAAAATTAGTGGTATGCGCCGACGATTTCGGCCGCGACGGCGCGGTCAACGCGGCGGTGGAGCAGGCGCATCGCGACGGCATCCTGACCGCCGCCAGCCTGATGGTCGCGGCGCCGGCGGCGGCCGACGCCGTGGCGCGCGCGCAGCGTCTGCCCGGTCTCGGTGTCGGCCTGCACCTGGTGCTGGCGGATGGCGCGCCGATCCTGCCGCCCTCGGCCGTGCCGGCGCTGGTCGGACCGGACGGCAGGTTCGACCCGAACATGGTGCGGGCCGGCTTCCGCTTCTTTTTCTCACCGGCGGCGCAACGCCAGCTTGCGGCGGAAATCCGCGCGCAGTTCGCCGCCTTCGCCGCGACCGGCCTGCCGCTCGACCACGTCAACGGCCACAAGCACATCCATGTCCACCCGACCGTCGCCCGTCTGGTGATCGGGATCGGCCGCGAGTTCGGCTTGCGGGCGATGCGGCTGCCCTACGAGCCGCCGGCGCCGCTCCGCCTTGCAGCCCCCGCGGACCGGCATCGGGGCATCGGTTGGTCGCCGGTCGCGGCGGCCTTGCGGCGACGGCTCGGCCGCGCCGCGATCGCCCATAACGACCAGGTGTTCGGCATCGCCTGGAGCGGCGCGATCACCGAGGATCGGCTGCTCGCGCTGCTGCCGCACCTGCCGGACGGGGTCAGCGAGATTTACGCCCACCCGGCTTGCGGCGCGGCTTCTTTCGTGCCGGGCTACCGCCACGCCGCGGAGCTGGCGGCGCTGCTGAGCCCGCGCGTGCGGCAGCAGACCGCGGCGCTCGGGTTGCGGCTGGTGCGCTACGCCGACCTGCCGCCGCGCTAGCGGGCGCCGGCCCGAGCAGCGCCGACAGCACGAACAGCGTGCAGAACACCGTCATCGCCAGCGAGACCGTCAACAGCTTGCCCATCTCGGACGAGCCCGGATCGGGCGACAGCCACAGGCTGCCGAACGCGCACATCGTCGTCAGCGCGCTGAACACGACGCCGCGCGCGGTCGACGATTGCAGATGGTCGGCGAGGCCGGCCCGCCAGTTCATCACGAAATAGATGTCGAAGGCGACGCCGATGCCGAGCAGCAGCGGCAGCGCGATGATGTTGGCGTAATTGAGCTTCTGCCCGGTCAGCACGGTCAGCGCCAGGGTCAGCAACGCGGCCAGCAGCAACGGCGCAACGACCACGGCGACATCGCGGACCCGCCGCAGCACGATGGCCAGCAGCACGACGATCGCCGCCACCGCGATGACCCCGGCCTCGACAAAGGAGGAGCTGATCAGCGCGCCGGATTCCTGGATGGTCACCGGCGTCCCGGTGGCCTGCGGCGCGACGCGCTGCACCGCGGCGACAAAGCGGCGGAGAACCGCGGGGTCGCGCGCGTTCCCTTTCGGGAACACCTCGACCCGGGCCTGTCCGTCGGCGGCGATCCAGCTCTCGCGCAGGTCGGGCGGCAGGTCCGCCAGGGTCACTGGCTTGGCCTGCAGCAGGCTGGCGAGCAGCCGCAGGCGATAGAGCAGCCCCGACAACAGCGCCTTGTCGAGCGCCGGCAGGATCGCCGGACCGCGCGCCAGCGCGGCGTCCAGCGCCGCGGCCAGGCGCGCGGTCGGCTTGGTCTCGGGATGCGCAGCGACAAACCGGCGGAGCGCATCGCGGCAGGCGGCGAGCGACGCCATCACCGCGGCATCGGTCGGCGGCGCCGCCTTGGTCACCGGCGCGAGGCCCGGCCCGACTAGCAGCGCCAGATCCGACAGGATCGCGAGCTTCTGGTCCTGCTGCTCGGGGATGAAGCTGGCAGCGGTGACCACCTGCGCAACCTCCGGCAGGTCGCCGATCTTGTCGGCCAGCGCCGTCGCCGCATCGAGCGATGGGGCGAGGATTTCGGCCGTGTAAGGCGTTGTCTGCGGGTCCTCGATCAGGTCGAAAACCGTCTGCATCGCTTCGCCGTTGGGGTCTTTGAGGTCGAGCGGATCGAAATCGAACGTCACCCGCGGCAGCAGCACGAGACACAGCAAGGCGACCAGCGCCGCGGCCCCGGCGATCCACCACCGCCGTCGGGCGATAAACCGGTCGGCCGGCACGGCAAAGGCGAAGCCGACCGGCTCCGGCTCGGCACGCGGCCGCAGCAGCGTCAGCAGCGCCGGCAGCAGCAGGAAATTGAGCGCGATCGCGATGACCATGCCGGCTCCGGCGATCCGGCCCAGCTCGCGCACGCCGACATAGGCCGTCGGCACGAACGACAGGAAGCCGATCGCCGTCGCGGCGGCGGCAAGCGCCAGTGACGGGCCGATGGTCCGCGCCGCGGCGGCGAGCGCCGCGTCGAGGCCGCCCAGCCGGTGCCGCTGGTCACGGTAACGCACCGAGAACTGGATGCTGAAATCGACCGCGAGCCCGACGAACAGCACCCCGAAGGCGACCGAAACCACGTTCAGCGAACCGACCGCCAGCGCCGCGAACGCCGCCGTCAGCACCAGCCCGGCGACCACGGTCAGCAGGATCGCGATCACCAGAAGCGGCGAACGCAAGCCGAGCAGCAGGATGATCAGCACCGAACCGATCGAGATCACCGCCGAGCGCAGCGCCCCCTCGCGCAGCGCGGCGAATTGCTCGTCGTCGAGCGCGACCGGGCCGGTGATCCGCACCCGCACCCCGGCTTGCGGGGTCAGGCCGAGCTCCGCCGCCAGCCGGTGGATTTCGTCGGTCGCCTTGCGGCCCGGCTCCAGGGCGCTGTAGTCGAGCACCGGCTGGGCCAGGACGAATTTGCGCAGGTCGTGCCTGGTCGGCGGTTTGCCGGTGAGCACCTCGCCCCAGGACAGGTCGGCCGGCTTCCCGGCCGCCACGGCATCGACGATATCGGCGATCTTGGCCAGCGTCGGTTCGAGCTTCTCGATACCGACATCGCCGCGGCCGGCGCCCTCGATAAACAGTTTCAGCGTGTCGAACAGGCCGCGCAGGCTCGGGTCGGCCGACAGGCTGCCGATCAGCGGCTGCGCAGCGATCAGTTGTTGCGACAGTGTGTTCAGCTCGTCGACCGACAGGAACAGCAAGCCGTTGCGGTCGAAAAAGCCGCCGCCGTCCGGGCGCCGGACATGGTGGAAGAGGTCCGGTTCGGCAGTGAGCCGTTCGGCGAGCCGTTGCGCCGCGGTGTCGGCAAGATCCCCGCTCGAAGCGTCGATCACCACCGCCAGCAAATTGGCGTTGTACGGGAAGGCCCGATCGAGCGCGATCTCGTTCTGTCGCCAGGGCCGGTCGCTCGGCAGCAGCTTTTCGATGTCGGTGTCGATCGCCAGATGTCCGGCGGCGTACCAGCCCGCCGCCGCCACCAGGACCAGCGCCGCAAGCACGTGGCGGACGGCGTGGCGATGGCTGAGCTCGACGAGGCGGGCGATAAACGCGGCGATCACTCGGGCGCCTCGGCGGTGACAACGGAATTAACGACGCGGCAACCCGTTCCACTTAGCGGAAGTCGGCGGCGCGGGGAAGCCGGCAGGACGACGCGCCCAAATTCTCCATCTAGGCGAAATTGCGGCGGCCGGATGGAGAAAATGCCGCGAAATTTCCGAGCCCGAGCCACATTGCGGACACGCTTGACGACGATATTGCCTACAACCTGATGAGATAGGAGGGGAATCATGGCCGGGCGGACCCCATGCTGCCGCTATGAGCCAAGCCTCGACGAGCTGCTCGCCGACGACATCATGCAGCCGGTGCTGCAAAGCGCCGGCTATGACCGCGAACGATTTCACGAGCTGATGGTCGAGACCGGCGAGCGCGTCCGCCTGTCGCGCGAGGGCCACGAGCCGGATTAGCGCCGCACCGTCATCTGCCCGGTGGTGCCCGGTGGCGGCTCGCGATGACGGCGCCGCTACAGCGCCGCGAATTCCAGCCGCACCTTGAGCCCTGGATGCCCCGTACCCGGATAGACGTCGCCGAGCGCCACGGTGCCGTTGTGCAACCGCGCCACGGCCCGCACCAGGCTCAGGCCAAGCCCGTTGCCGGGCGTGCTGCGTGACGGTTCGAGCCGTACGAAGCGGTCGAACACCGCCTCGCGTTCGGCTTCGGGAATGCCCGGGCCGGCGTCGGAGACTTCGAGCGCGGCCCGGCCGTCCTGCCGGTGCGCCGACAGCCGGACCTCGCCGCCGCCGTATTTGAGCGCGTTGTCGAGCAGATTGGCGAGTGCCTGCGACAGCAGGTGGCGATCGCCGCGGATCATGATGCCCGGTTCGACATCGAGCTTGAGCGCGCAGCCCTTTTCCTCCGCGACCGGCTCGTAGAGCTCGGCGGCGGCGCGCGCGGTCTGCGCGAGGTCGAGCGGCTCGGCCTGGTTGCGCCGCGCCCCCGACTCGGCCTCGGCGATATTGAGCAGCGCATTGAACGTCGCGAGCAGCCGGTCGGCCTCGTCGATCGCCGCCCGCACCGCCGCGGTCTGCGCCCCTTCCTCCGGGCCTCCGGTATTGTTGGCGTCGATCAGGCTCAGTTCGAGCCGGGCGCGCAGCCGCGCCAGCGGCGTGCGCAAATCATGCGCGATATTGTCCGAGACCTCGCGCATCCCCGCCATCAGCCGCTCGATCTGGTCGAGCATGTTGTTGAGGTTGGCAGCGAGCTGGTCGAACTCGTCGCGCGTGCCCTTGAGCGGCACCCGGTCGGCGAGGTTGCCGCCCATGACGCGTTCGGCGGTACGGTTGACCTGCTCGACCCGGCGCAGCAGGTTGCGGCTCAGCACCGCGCCGCCGATCAGCCCGGCGACCAGCGCCACCAGGCCGGACCACACCAGCGTCATCTTGATCCGCTCGCGGTAGAGCGCGGCGTCGCTGATGTCGCGTGCGACCAGCAGCCGATAGCCGTCCGGGATGACGATCAGCGCGCCCTGCGCCGGGTGCATCTGGGTCCCGCCCTTGCCTTTGATGGCGACGCGGAACGAGACCGGCCCCGGCGCGGCCGGCGTGCCCTCGGGCCAGCCGGTGATGTTGCCGGCCAGCGGGTGCCCGTCCGCATTGGTGACCAGATACAGCACGCCGTCGCCGCGGTCGCCGGCGCTGCGCGCCGCGACGATCTGGATCAGCCCGGAGAGGCCGCGCTGCGCGTATTGCTCGGCAAGCCCGGCGATCTCGGCGTCGAGCGTCGCCTGCGTCTGCCGTTCGACGAAATCGGCGCTCATCCAGTAGACCGAGAGCAGGACGCCGAGCACCGACACCGCAAAGACCGCGAAATAAAGGCTCGCCAGGCGAAACGCGTGGGTTTTGACCACGCGGCGGATTTGCATGACGAAGCGGCGCATCACCGACGTGCGAGCCAAGACGCGCTAGTCGCCGGCGCGCAGGCAATAGCCGGCGCCGCGCACGGTATGAATCAACGGCCGGTCGAAATTGCGGTCGATCTTCTGCCGCAGCCTGCTCACATGGACGTCGATCACATTGGTCTGCGGGTCGAAATGATAGTCCCAGACGTGCTCCAGCAGCATCGTGCGGGTGACGACGTGGCCGGCGTTACGCATCAAGTATTCGAGCAGCTGAAACTCGCGCGGCAGCAGGTCGATCACCGCGTCGCCGCGCTTGACGGTGCGGGTCAGCAGGTCGAGCTCGAGATCGGCGACGCGCAGTTTCGTCGTCGCCGTACCCGCCGCGCCGCGCCGCAACAGCGCCTCGACGCGGGCCAGCAATTCGCTGAACGCGAAGGGCTTGACCAAGTAATCGTCACCCCCGGCGCGCAGCCCCTTGACCCGGTCGTCGACGCTGCCGAGCGCCGACAGGATCAGCGACGGCGTGCCGATTTCGGCGGCGCGCAGCGCCCCGAGCATGGCCAGCCCGTCCATGCCCGGCAGCATGCGGTCGAGAATGATCGCGTCGTAGCTGCCCGAGCTGGCGAGAAAGAGACCCTCGCGCCCGTCACCCGACTGATCGACGGTATAGCCGCTTTCGGACAAACCCTTGACGAGGTAGGCGGCGGTCTCGCGATCGTCCTCGACGACAAGAAGCTTCATGACACATCTCTGGCCGGCACGGCCTTCCGGCCACAGGAGATGGTCACGGCGGCGACCGGCAACAAGCGCAAAACGATTACAAATCAGTCACAAAGCAGCCGCGATTCGCCCTTTGCCGCGCCGCCGCCGCACCGCGCCGCGCCGGTTATCCGAGTCTTTCCATGCGCTTAGGGAGGCCGAAAGTGATCGCCGAGACAATCGGCTAGGTTGTGTCGGTCGAATACTGTGCAGATGTCGGGCAATGACGGTTCGAACCATCGGCGTGACTGCCGCTATTGGCATGATTGTTTCGGTTTCTGCACATGCCGATCCGCCCGGCGGCGATATCGTCGATCAGATATTGCACCCGGCGCCGCCCCCGACCATGCCGGCAGCGGCCCCGCCGCCCGTGGCCGCGGCGCCGCAACCAACCGCGCCGCAACCCACCCCGCTGGTCCCTTCCCCCGGCCCAAGCGCCATGCAGCCGCCGCCGAGCGCCGCATCGGCCGCGGCGACACCGCCGCCACAACCCGCACTCCCAGCCCCAGCCCCAGCGCCCGGCCCGGGCGCCATGCAGCCGCCGTCAAGCGCCGTGTCGGCCGCAGCGACACCGCCGCCCGCGCTCCCTGCGCCGGCGGGCGGCATGACGCCAGTCGCGCTGCAGCCGGCGTCGACCGTCACCGGACCCGACATTATCGGCGAGGCCGCCGCCGCCGCCCCGCTGCCGGCGCCGCCGACCCTCGCCTCGCGCTGGCAGGGCTTCTACGTCGGCGCCAATCTCGGCGGCGGCTGGTTTGAAGGCACCGCCGCCAGCACCTGCACCAATTCGCTCACCGGCAATTCCAGCGGGTGCGTCGTCCTCAACCAGAGCGGCCCGAACGGCAGCGGCATCCTCGGCGGCGCTCAGATCGGCTATCTGGCACCCGTCGAGCTCGGCAACGGCATGCCGCCGCTGATGGTCGGCATCGAGAGCGACATGCAGGGCAGCGGCATGGGCGGGACGCAAGATGTCGGCAGCCCGCTCCCACTGGCCGGCTTCGCGCCCTGCCCCGACTGCAGCTTTACCGCCAACCAGTCGATCGACTGGTTCGGCACCACCCGGCTGCGCATCGGCATTCCGATCGACAACCTGCTGATCTACGCGACCGGAGGCGTGATCTACGGCGGCCTGCACGCCTCGCAGCGCATCAGCCTCAGCGCCGGTTCCGGCTTCTACTCGGCCGCGGTGACGACAGCCCATGTCGGACCGACCGTCGGCGCCGGCATCGAGCTGCTGACGTCCGGCCCGTGGTCCGCCCGCATCGAAGCGCTCTACTACGATCTCGGGAAGATCAGGACCGTCGCCGAGCCGATGAACGGCGCCTTTGTCAACTTCAGCAACGTCAAGACCTTCGTCTACCGCGGCGGCATCATCCGCCTCGGCATCGACCTGCATCTGGGCGATCTGATTTTCTGATTCAGACCGTCATTGGCAGCGCCGCGGCAACCTTGTGTGCCGCGACGGCCGAGGCGGCATTCCGCGGCAGCGCGCATTTTTGCCTTGACCCCGGCGCGGCGAGCGACGATGTATCGCGTACTAAATCAGTACGAATTGGCTTATCCCAATGGGGTCTGCCAATGGGTCTGGCAACGGGTCTGGCGCGGACGACGGCATGATCATCCTCTCGAAGCTCGCCGATTACGGCGTGATTGTCGCAACGCATCTGGCGCTGACGCCGGACCGGCAGGAGAACGCCGCCTCGGTCGCCGCCGCGACCCGGCTGCCGCTGGCGACCGTCGCCAAGCTGCTGAAGGCGCTGGCGCATGCCGGGGTGGTGACGGCGACCCGCGGCGCGGCGGGCGGCTATCGCCTGGCGCGGCCGGCCGGGGCAATCTCGGTGGCCGAGGTGGTTGCCGCGATCGACGGCGATATCGGCCTCACCCAGTGCTCGATCCACGTCGACGAGTGCACCCATACCAATTACTGCCCGACCCGGCCGCATTGGGCGGCGATCAACCGGGCGGTCGGCGAGGCGCTGCGCGCGGTGACGCTCGACGAGATGATTTCCCCCTATGCCTTCCTGCCGGTCGCGGCGAAGACCCTCCCGTCGGCGGGAGCGCATTGATGAGCGCCCCCCTCCCCACCCAGATCGGCGCCCTCAACGAGGGCTACAAATACGGTTTCGTCACCGAGATCGAGACCGAGGAGGCGCCGCCCGGCCTCAACGAGGACACGGTGCGCTTTATCTCGGCCAAGAAAGGCGAGCCGGAATGGCTGCTCGACTGGCGGCTGCACGCGTTCCGCGCCTGGCAAAAGATGGCGGCGCCGGACTGGGCAAAGCTCAAGATCGAGCCGATCGACTATCAGAACGCGACCTATTATTCGGCGCCGAAGTCAAAGGACGACGCGCCGAAATCGCTCGACGAGGTCGACCCCGAGCTGTTGGCGATGTACGAAAAGCTCGGCGTGCCGATGCGCGAGCGCGAGGCGCTTGCCGGCGTGGCGGTCGACGCCGTGTTCGACAGCGTCTCGGTGGCGACGACCTTCAAGTCGCAGCTCGCCGAGCTCGGCATCATCTTCTGCTCGTTCGGCGAGGCGGTGCGCGAGCACCCCGACCTGGTCCGCAAATATCTCGGCACGGTGGTGCCGCAGGGCGACAATTTCTTCGCCGCGCTCAACAGCGCGGTGTTCAGCGACGGGTCGTTCGCCTACATCCCGCCGGGCGTGCGCTGCCCGATGGAGCTGAGCACCTATTTCCGCATCAATGCGCGCAACAGCGGCCAGTTCGAGCGCACCCTGCTGATCGCCGACAAGGGCGCCTATGTCAGCTATCTCGAAGGCTGCACCGCGCCGCAGCGCGACGAGAACCAGCTCCACGCCGCGGTGGTCGAGCTGATCGCGCACGAGGACGCGCAGATCAAATACTCGACCGTGCAGAACTGGTATCCCGGCGACGCCGAGGGCCGCGGCGGCATCTACAATTTCGTCACCAAGCGCGGCGCCTGCCGCGGCGCGCGGGCCAAGATCTCGTGGACCCAGGTCGAGACCGGCTCGGCGATCACCTGGAAATATCCGAGCTGTGTTCTCGAAGGCGACGACACGGTCGGCGAGTTCTATTCGGTGGCGATCACCAACAACCGCCAGCAGGCCGATACCGGCACCAAGATGATCCATATCGGCAAGAACTCGTCGTCGACGATCATCTCGAAGGGCATCTCGGCCGGGCGCGGGCAGAACACCTATCGCGGTCTGGTGCGGGTGCAGCCGCGCGCCGAGAACGCCCGCAACTACACGCAATGCGATTCGCTGCTGATCGGCGACCGCTGCGGCGCGCACACCGTGCCGTATATCGAGGTGCGCAACCCCTCGGCCAAGATCGAGCACGAGGCGACCACCTCGAAGATCAGCGAGGACCAGCTGTTCTATTGCCGCCAGCGCGGCCTCAGCCAGGAGGATGCGCTGTCGCTGATCGTCAACGGCTTTTGCCGCGAGGTGCTCAAGGAGCTGCCGATGGAGTTCGCGGTCGAGGCGCAAAAGCTCCTCGCCGTCAGCCTCGAAGGCAGCGTGGGCTGAGGGCGGAGGACGTTAAATGAGCGATGAACGCATCACGCTCGATTTTGCCGGTACCCGGCTTTTGGGGCTGACGGCTGAAATGCGCGAACTGCAGCAGCGATTTTCGGGCACGGAGGTGCGACTGGGATCGCTCGAAACGCGGTTCTCAGGTTTGGAAAGCCGATTTGCCGGGCTGGAGGCTCGATTCGACGGCATGGAACGGCGAATGGCTGTGCTGGAAGAGCGGATCACACACCTTATCTCGCTGGTTGTGCGGATCGCTGAGCGACAGGGCGTGCGAGAGTGATCCGCCATGCTCTCGATTGCTGAACGCAAACAAGGGTTGAGAATTGCTTGAAATCGTAAACCTGCACGCGCGGCTCAAGGACGGCCGCGAAATCCTCAAGGGCATCGACCTTTCGGTCGGGGCCGGCGAGGTGCATGCCATCATGGGACCGAACGGGTCGGGCAAATCGACGCTCGCCTCGGTGCTCGCCGGACGCGAGGGGTATGAGATCACCGCGGGCAGCGTGACCTATCTCGGCCGCGACCTGCTCGCCATGCCGGCCGACGAGCGGGCGCGCGAAGGCGTGTTCCTCGCCTTCCAGTACCCGGTCGAAATCCCCGGCGTGAACAACATGTATTTCCTGCGCGCCGCGCTCAACGCCGCGCGGCGGCATCGCGGCGAACCCGAGCTCGACGCCGGCCAGTTCCTGCGCGCGGTGCGCGCCAGGTTGAAGCTGCTGGAGATCAGCGAAGACCTGATGCAGCGCGCGGTCAATGTCGGGTTCTCGGGCGGCGAGAAAAAGCGCAACGAGATCTTCCAGATGGCGATGCTGGAGCCGCGCCTGGCGATCCTCGACGAGACCGATAGCGGGCTCGACATCGACGCGCTCCGCCTCGTCGCGCGCGGCGTCAACGGGCTGCGCTCGCCCGACCGGGCGATCGTCATGATCACCCATTACCAGCGCCTGCTGCAGTACATCGAACCCGACCGGGTGCACGTGCTGCAGGGCGGCCGCATCGTCGAAAGCGGCGACAAGAGCCTCGCCGCCGAGCTCGAACGCCGCGGCTACGGCGCGGCGGACGCCGCGTGAATGCGATGAGCACCCTTGCCGATTTCCCCGTGAAACCCGAGGCGCGGCCGTATCTCGACGTTTTCACCGAGACCGCGAGCGAGCCGGAATGGCTGCGCCGCGCGCGCCGCACAAGCCTCGATCGCTTTGCCGAAGCCGGCTTCCCAGCCCGGCGCAGCGAGAACTGGCGCTATCTCGACCTGCGCTCCCTCGAACAACATCCGATGCTGCCTTCGGTCATGGGCCGGCCCATGGGCGTGCCGGCGGGGCTGGGGCTCGATGCCAGCGCCGCGCGGATCGTGCTGGTGGATGGCCGGTTCGTGCCGGAACTGTCGCGGCTCGATGTGCCGTCCGGCGTCTGGCTCGGCTCGACGCGCCAAGCGGTCACCGAGCGACCCGGTCTGGTGAAAGCCTTCGCGGCGGATACTGGAAGCGAGCACCCGTTTGCCTCGCTCAATGCCGCGTTCTTCGCCGACGGCTTTGTGCTTGAAGTCGGTGGCGGTGTCTCGCTCGACGCCCCGATCGAGATCGTGCATCTCGCGTCGGGTGCCGGCGACGCCTCGCTGCATACGCGCAGCATGATCGAACTCTGCCACGGCAGCCGGGCGACAGTCGTCGAGACCTATGCCGGGGAGGGCAAATATTGGCGCAACGATTTCGCCTTGTGGCGTATCGAACATGAAGCGGCGCTAACCCGGGTTGCGCTGGTCGAAGAAGCCGGCGAGGCAACCCATTTTGAAGACGTTGACGCCGTGCTGCTGTCGGAGCGCGCCAAGCTCAATGCGTTCTCGCTGCTGCTCGGCGGCGGCAGGATGCGCCAGGAAATCTCCGTCACGATCGCGGGGGTCGATGCCGAGTGCCGCATCGACGGCGCTTTTGTCGTTGGCGGCATGGAAGAAGCCAACATCGTCACGACCATCGATCACCGGCTGCCCGGCGGCAAGACCGGCGAACTCGTCAAAGGCGTCGCCGCCGGCCGCGGACATGGCGCGTTCCAGGGCACCATCAAGGTTCGCGAGGGCGCGCAGCAGACCGATGCGCGGCAGACCAGCCGCAATTTGATCCTCGGCCGCCGCGCCTCGATCGACACCAAGCCGGAGCTGGAAATCCTCGCCGACGACGTCAAATGCGCGCATGGCGCCAGCGTCGGCGAGCTCGACGAGACGGCGCTGTTCTACCTGCGCTCGCGCGGCCTCCCGGCTGACGAGGCGCGCCGCCTGCTGATCGAAGGGTTTCTGCGCGAGCCGATCGAGGGCATCGCCGACGCGCCGATCCGCGACCACCTGCTGCGCCGGCTGAGCCTCAGGCTCGCCCGGCTGGAGGACCAGTGATGAACGACCTCGCGGCCGCGAAGCCGCGCCCGGCGATCGATGCGTGCGAACTGCGCCGCGCGTTCCCGATCTACCGGAACAATCCGGGGCTGGTGTTCCTCGATTCCGGCGCCAGCGCGCAAAAGCCGGCGTCGGTGATCGACGGCGTCGCCGAGTTCTATCGCCGCGATTACGCCAATGTGCATCGCGGCGTCTATCAACTGAGCCAGCGCTCGACCGACGCCTTCGAGGCGGCGCGGGAGGCGACCCGCGCCTTTCTCAATGCCGGCGACGCCAACGAGATCGTCTTCACCCGCGGCGCCACCGAGAGCATCAACCTCGTCGCGCAAAGCTGGGGGCCGGCCTTTGTCGCGGCGGGCGACGAGATCATCGTCAGCGAGCTCGAACACCATTCCAATTTCGTGCCGTGGCAGATGCTGTGCGAGCGGGTCGGCGCCCGGCTGCGCGTCGCGCCGATCGGCTCCGACGGCGGGTTCGATCTCGCCGCCTTCGAGGCGATGCTCGGTCCGCGCACCAAAATGGTCGCGGTGACCCATGTCTCGAACGTCAGCGGCGCGATCCTCCCCGTCGAGCGCATCACCGGGCTGGCGCATGCCCAGGGCGCGCGCGTGCTGGTCGACGGCTGCCAGGCGGTGCCGCGCATGCCGGTCGATGTCCGCGCGATCGGCTGCGATTTCTATGCCTTCTCCGGCCACAAGGCTTACGGGCCCTCCGGCATCGGCGTGCTGTGGGGCCGCTACGATCTGCTCGCGGCGATGCCGCCCTGGCAGACCGGCGGCGGCATGATCACCCTGGTCACGCCCGAGCACACCGAGTTCCAGGACCCGCCGCACCGCTTCGAGGCCGGCACGCCGGACATCTCCGGCGCGGCCGGCCTCAAGCTCGCGCTCGACTTTATCGAAGGGCTCGGCCGTCAGGCGATCCGCGATCACGAGGAAGACCTTACCGGCTATGCGATCGACCGGCTGTCGCGCATCCCCGACCTCAGCCTTGTCGCGGCCGGGCAGCGGCGGCTCTCGGTGCTGTCGTTCAACCTTGCCGGCATCCACCCGCATGACGTCGGCACCGTGCTCGACCAGCACGGCGTCGCGGTCAGGGTCGGTCATCATTGCGCGCAGCCGCTGATGGACCGGCTCGGCGTCGCCGGCACCGTGCGAGCCTCGCTCGGCGTCTACAACGACAGGGACGACATCGACGCGCTCGCCGCCGCGGTCGAGGCGTGCCGGGAGATGTTTTCGCGATGAGCATCGATCTGCGCGACCTCTATCAGGACATCATCCTCGATCACGGCCGGCATCCGCGCAATTTCCGGCCGATCGCGCACCCGACCCATACCGCGAAGGGCCACAACCCGCTCTGCGGCGACCGGGTGACCATCTATTTGACGCTCGACGGCGACCGCATCGCCGATGTCAGTTTCGAGGGCCGCGGCTGTGCGATCTCGACCGCGTCGTCCTCGCTGATGACCGAGGTTCTAAAAGGCAGGACGCTGGCCGAGGCGCAGGCCCTCTTCGCGCAATTCCACGCCAAGGTCACCGGCGGCGAGGTGCACGCGCTGCCCGAGGCGCTCGAAGAGGACGGCGAGCGGCTCGAGCCGCTGACCGGGGTCAAGGCTTATCCGGCCCGCGTCAAATGCGCCACGCTGCCCTGGCACGCTTTCGAGGCGGCGCTGAAAGGCGGCGCCGCCGAGCCGGTCAAAACGGAGTAGCGGCAGTGTTGCGGCCACATCCGATGCGACCGTGTGCAGTCCAGTATAGGGTTCCCTGATGTCGGTAGATAGCCAACGCGATTATTTCGCTTTCGAACACCGGGACCCGCCGCCCCCGGCGGAAGCAGAGGAGGTCGAGCGGCCCGAGGGCGAGGACGATCTGAGCCTGTTCGATCCGGTGCTGGAAGCGCTGAAGACCGTGCGCGACCCGGAGATCCCCGTCGACCTGGTCAATCTCGGGCTCATCTATGAGCTGATGGTCAAGCGGGGCGGCATCGTCTTTGTCGAGATGACCCTGACCACGCCCTCCTGCCCGGTTGCCGCCAGCATGCCCGACGAGGTCAAGAAGGCGATCGGCGAGGTGCCGGGGGTCGAGGACGTGCGGGTCAAGCTCGTCTGGTCGCCGCCCTGGACGATGGACCGGATGAGCGAGGAGGCCCGGCTCGAACTGGGGCTGATGTAGGTCCTCGGCGTGCGCTTTCTCACCGTCTGGGCGTTCCTGATCGCCGCGACGACGTTGGAGGCCAGCGGCGACGCGTTTGTCCGCAACGGTCTTTTCGCCCGTGCCGGTGTCGCCCGGCTCGGTGTGCTGGTGGTGGGCGGGGCGCTGCTGTTCGGCTATGGCGTCATGCTCAACCTTGCCCCGCAACCATTCGAACGGGTGGTCGGGCTGTACATCGCGACGCTGTTCGTCGTGTGGCAGGTGATCAGCTTTGTCGCCTTCGGGGCGATCCCGAGCCTGCCGATCCTGGTCGGCGGCGCGCTGATCGTCGCCGGCGGGCTGATCGTCAGCTTCTGGGAGCTGCCGCCGACGCGCTGAGCGCATGGTCGAGGTCGTCGATCAGGTCGCCCGGGTCCTCGATGCCGACGGAGAGGCGCAGGAGGTCGCCCGGCACCGGCGTTCCCGCTCCCTCGACCGAGGCGCGATGTTCGATCAGGCTCTCGACCCCGCCCAGCGAGGTCGCGCGCTTCCAGATCTCGACCCGCGCCGCGGTGGCGATCGCCGCCGCCTCGCCGCCCTTGACGCGGATCGACAGCATGCCGCCAAAGCCGCCCTGCATCTGCCGCGCGGCGATCGCGTGGCCGGGATGGCCGGGCAGGCCGGGATAGAGCACCTCGGCGATGCGGGGATGCCGCGCCATCGCCGCCGCCACCTGCTGGGCCGAGCGGCAGGCGCGCTCGACGCGCAGGAACAGCGTCCGCATGCCGCGCATCAGCAGATAGGTCTCCATGTTGCCGAGGATCGCGCCGCCGCCGCTCCGCCCGGCCGCCAGGCGCTGCCAGAACTCGTCGTCGCGCGCCCCGGTCAGCGTGCCGGCGATGACGTCGCTGTGGCCATTGAGGTATTTCGTCGCCGAATGCATGACGATGTCGGCGCCGTGCTCGATCGGCCGGGTCAGCACCGGGGTCGCGGCGGTGCTGTCGACCGCGAGGAGGGCGCCGGCCTGGTGCGCGATCATGGCCGCGCCGGCGATGTCGGTCACCGGCCATAGCGGGTTGGCCGGCGTCTCGATCCAGACAAGCCGGGTTCGGCCAGGGCGCACGGCGGCATTCAGCGCGTCGAGCGACGCGGCATCGACAAAATCGACCGCGATATGGCCTTGCGCCGCATGGCTGGCGAGCCAGCGGCGCAGCGCCCAGTACATCACCACCGGCGCGACGACATGCGCCCCGGCCGGCAGCGCCTGAAACACATTCGTCGCCGCCGCCATCCCCGACGACAGCAGCAGCGATTCGGCGCCGCCTTCAAGCGCGGTCAGCAGCGCCTCCGGCTGGTCATAGCCGGGGTTGTCGGCGCGGGCATAGCCACGGCCGCGGCGATACTGGTTGTCGGGGTCGCGGATAAAGGTGGTCGCCGGCTGGATCGGCAGCACCACGGCGCCGGTCGCCGCATCGGTCCAACCCAGGCCTTGGGCCGCCAGCGTGGCGGGATGCGGCGGCGGGCGGTTGGTGTTCATCATCGCTGCGTCCTTCGGAACAGCCGCTTCAAAGCTTGCTTCGTGCACTGACTCACTCAGATAGTGCACCAACCTGGACCATGTGTCCGAGCCCTAGAGACCGTGCATGCTGCTTCGCCGCCATCTCCTCGTCTTCGCCCTGCTGCTGGCGGCGCTGCCGGCGCGGGCGCTGGAAAACTTCGCGACATCCGAACTGACCGTTCAGACCGCGAGCGGCCCGCAGAAATTCACGATCGAGCTGGCGCTCAGCGACGCGCAGATGGAGCAGGGGCTGATGTTCCGCCGCAGCATGCCGGCCAATGCCGGGATGCTGTTCGACTTCAAGCACCCGACCAACGTCACGATGTGGATGAAGAACACCGTGATCCCGCTCGACATGCTGTTTCTCGACGAGCGCGGCCGGGTCATCGACATCCACGAGCGGGCGGTGCCGTATTCGACCGACATGATCGCCAGCCGCCTCCCCGCACGCTATGTGGTCGAGTTGAACGGCGGCACCGTCGCCCGACTCGGCATCAAGCCGGGCGATCAGGTCACCTCGCCCTATTTCAAGTGAGAACCTCCCCGCGGGCAGCGAGGGGCTTCCGGTCGGCGGTCAGTCCCGGAAATGCTTGACGAAATGCGCGTAGGTCTCGTCCGGGGCTTCTTCGGGCACATAATGGCCGCAGGGCAGCGCACCGCCCCAGGCATTCTCGGCGTAGGTCTTCTGCCATACCGCGAGCACGTCGCCGTGCACCCCTTCGGTGTGGCTGCGGGCGCCCCAGATCACCAGCAGCGGCACGGTGATCTTGCGGCCGGCCGCAAAATCGGCGGTGTCCATCTCGAGGTCGCAGGTCACGCAGGCGCGGTAATCGGCGCAGGAGCCCTTGATCGTCTTCCAGTTGAAGCAGCGGACGTATTCCTCGAACGCCTCGGGGTCGAAAAAGCCGAGCCCGATCCCCGGCTTCGACAGCTTTTTCTCCATGAACCAGCGGGCGCCGACCCCGGCCATCATCCGCTCGGGGAAGTCGTAGGGCTGCGCCATGAACGGCCAGTGCCACGAGCGCAGCGCCCATTCCTTCGAGGTATGCGTCCAGATGTGATGGTTGGGCAGGATATCGACCAGCGCCGCCTTTTTCACCCGGTCGGGATGGTCGAGGCACATGCGCGCCGTGGTGCGCGCGCCGCGGTCGTGCCCGGCGACCATGAACTCGCGGTAGCCGAGCTGCTCCATGACCTCGACCTGGTCCTGGGCCATCGCGCGAAACGAGTAGTTGATGTTGTTGGGGCCGGCATCGTCGGGCCCGACGCTGTCGCCGTAGCCGCGCAGATCGGCGCAGACGACGTGGAAATCCTTGGCCAGGCGCGGCGCGATCTTGTGCCACGACACATGGGTCATCGGGTTGCCGTGCAGCAGCAGCAGCGGCGGCCCGTCGCCGCCGTGGCGCAGGTGGATGCGCGCCCCGCCAAAGGCACTCGACGGTGTGTCGATCTCGGTGCGGGTGAAGCCTTCGAACATGGCTCGTCCTTTTGAATGAGGGCCTTCTTTGCCTGAGGCGCCGAGCGTAGCCTAGATTGCGCGCGCCGCGAGCAGATTTGCTCGCCGGTCATCGCGTAAGGTTATGGTAAGTTCGACACGGCCGACGGCGGATCAACCGCCGCGCGACAAAAAACGGGAGGGGACATGATCGGCAAGCCTCTTTGCGTGGCGGTGGGTCTGGGCATGGCGGCGGGTCTGGCGCTGCTGGCCGCGGCGACGCCGGCGCAGGCGCAGAAATCCGGCGGCGTCCTGAAGCTGTCGCATTTCGACAGCCCGGCCAGCATGTCGATCCTCGAAGAAGCGACGCGCGCGACCGTGCAGCCGATGATGGGGGTGTTCAACAACCTCGTCATGTACGACCAGCACATCGCCAAGTCGAGCCTCGACACCATCGTCCCTGACCTGGCGACGAGCTGGAATTGGAGCACGGACGGCAAGACCCTGACCTTCCCGCTGCACCAGGGGGTCAAGTGGCATGACGGCAAGCCGTTCACCGCGGCCGACGTCAAATGCACCTGGGACCTGCTGATGGGGCTCGGCAGCGACAGGCTCCGCGCCAACCCGCGCAAGACCTGGTACGACAATGTCGAGTCGGTGACCACCAACGGCGATTACGAGGTCGCCTTTCACCTCAAGCAGCCGCAGCCGGCGCTGCTTGCGCTGCTCGCCTCGGGGTGGTCGCCGGTCTATCCCTGCCACGTCCCGGCGCGCGAGATGCGCCAGCATCCGATCGGCACCGGTCCGTTCAAGTTCGTCGAGTTCAAGCCCAACGAGTCGATCAAGGTGACGCGCAACCCGGACTATTGGAAGCCCGGCCGGCCGTATCTCGACGGTATCGAATACACCATCATGCGCGAGGACGCGCCACGCAACCTCGCCTTTTTCGCCGGCAAGTTCGACATGGTGACGCCGTTCGGCGTCACTATCCCCACGCTCAAGGACTTCAAGGCGCAGGCCCCCAAGGCGGTGTGCGAGATCTCGCATGTCAACGTGCCGCGGACGATGCTGATCAACCCCAACGCCCCGCCGTTCGACAACCCGCAACTGCGCCGGGCGATGAGCCTGTCGATTGACCGCAAAGCCTTTGTCGACATCATCACCGACAAGGAAGGCCGCATCGGCGGCAATATGATGCCGCCGCCCGAAGGCGTTTGGGGCATGCCGCCGGAGGTGCTGCAAACCCTGCCGGGCTACGATCCCGATGTGGCCAAGCGCCGCGACGAGGCGCGCAAGATCATGCAGTCGCTGGGCTACGGCCCCGACAAGCATCTCGCGATCAAGGTCTCGACCCGCAACTTCCCGGCCTGGCGCGATCCGGCCGTGCTGCTGATCTCGCAGCTGCACGACATCTATATCGACGGCGAGCTCGACCTGGTGGACACCGCGCTGTGGTACCCGAAGATGGCCAAGCGGGACTACACGGTCGGTGCGGTGCCGATGGAGAGCGGTGTCGACGACCCCGACCAGATGTATTTCGAAAACTTCGTCTGCGGCGCGACACGGAACTATGCCGGGTACTGCAACCACGACCTCGACAAGCTGGTGAACCAGCAATCGATGGAGCGCGACCCGCAAAAGCGCAAGGACATCGTCTGGCAGATCGAGCGCATCCTCGCCGACGCCGCGGTTCGCCCGGTGCTGTTCTACCCGGCCGGCGCGACCTGCACGCAGCCCTACGTCAAAGGGCTGACCATCATGACCAACAGCATCTACAACGAATGGCGCATGGAAGACGTGTGGCTCGACAAATGAGCCTGGCGAAAGAACCGACGAATTTCTCTGGGAGGTAGGCAAATGACGAATATTCGCAACCGGCTGGCGGCGCTCGCCGGGGTCGCGGCCGGGGTGCTGGCCTTGGCGGCGCCGGCGGCGGCGCAAAAGCCGGGCGGCATCCTCAAGGTTCAGCACTGGGACAGCCCGGCGAGCATGTCGATCCACGAGGAGGCGACCTACTCGGTGGTCGTGCCGATGATGGGGGTGATGAGCAACCTCGTCATCTACGACCAGCACAAGCCGCAAAACAGCCTCGACGACATCGTCCCCGACCTGGCGGAAAGCTGGAGCTGGAGCGCGGACGGCAAGGCGCTGACCTTCAAGCTGCGGCCGGGCGTCAAATGGCATGACGGCAAGCCGTTTACCGCGGCCGACGTCAAGTGCACCTTCGACCTCTTGACCGGCAAGGGGGAGGCCAAGCTGCGCGTCAACCCGCGCAAGGAATGGTGGCAGAACGTCGCGCAGGTCACCGCCGACGGCGACCTGCAGGCGACGTTTCACCTGGCGCGGCCGCAACCCGCCTTGCTGACGCTGCTCGCCTCGGGCTACTCGCCGATCTATCCCTGTCACGTATCGCCGGCGCAGATGCGCACCCATCCGATCGGCACCGGCCCCTTCAAGTTCGTCGACTTCAAGCCCAACGAATACATCAAGGTCGCCAAGAACCCGGATTACTGGAAGCCGGGCCGGCCGTATCTCGACGGCATCGAATACGACATCGTGCCCAACCGCTCGACCGCGGTTCTCGGCTTTGTCGCCGGCAAGTTCGACATGACCTGGCCCTATTACATCACCCCGCCGCTGATTCGCGACATCGCCAAGGAGGCGCCGCAGGCGAACTGCATCACCGCCACCAATAACGGCACGACCAACCTGCTGATCAACCGGGACGTGCCGCCGTTCGACAATGCCGATCTGCGCAAGGCGCTGGCGCTGACGATCGACCGCAAGTCGTTCATCGACATCATGACCGAGGGGCATGGGAAAATCGGCGCGGCGATGCTGCCGCCGCCGGAAGGGCTGTGGGGCATGCCGGCGGAGATGCTGCGCACCATCCCCGGCTATGATCCCGACGTGCAGAAGAACCGGGCGCAGGCGCGCGAGATCATGCAGAAGCTCGGCTACGGCCCCGACAAGAAGCTGCAGTTGACCGTGTCGACGCGCAACGTGCCGACCTTCCGCGACCCAGCGGTGATCCTCATCGACCAGCTGAAGGAAATTTACATCGACGCGGTGCTCGAAACGATCGAAACGGCGAATTGGCACGCCAAGATCACGCGCAAGGACTACAAGGTCGCGCTCAACAACACCGGCAGCGGCGTGGACGACCCCGACCAGCAGTTCTTCGAGAACTACGCCTGCGGCTCGCTGCGCAATTACAGCGGCTACTGCAACAAGGAGCTCGACAAGAAATTTGTCGAGCAATCGCAGATGACCGACCAGCAGGCGCGCAAAAGGCTGGTCTGGGAGATCGACAAGAAGCTCCAGGAAGACGGCGCGCGGCCGATCATCTTCCACGCGGTCAACGCCACCTGCATGCAGCCCAAGGTCAAGGGGCTGACGATCATGGTCAACAGCATCTACAACGGCTGGAAGATGGAAGACGTCTGGCTCGACCAGTAACGGTCGATGCCGGAACCGAGGGGGGACGATGCGAGGTGTAACAGCCGGTCTCACGGTCGCGTTGCTTGCCGCGGCGGCGATGCCGGCCGCGGCGCAAAAACCAGGCGGCACGCTGCGGATTTTCGACAGCAACGGCCCGGCCAGCATGTCGATCCACGAGGAATCGACGCGCTACGCGATCACGCCCGCGATGGCCGTGTTCAACAACCTCGTGCTGTTCGACCAGCACGTGCCGCAGAACACCTTCGCGACCATCCGCCCCGAACTGGCCGAAAGCTGGGTCTGGGACAGCGCCGGCACCGCGCTGACCTTCAAGCTGCGCAGCGGCGTCAAATGGCATGACGGCAAGCCGTTCACCGCGGCGGATGTCAAATGCACCTGGGATTTGCTCGCCGGGCGGGCGAGCGAGAAGTTCCGCGTCGACCCGCGCAAATCCTGGTACCGCAATCTCGACGACGTGTCCGTCGACAACGACCACCAGGTCACGTTTCATCTGAAGGCGCCGCAGCCGTCGCTGTTGGCGCTGCTCGCCTCCGGCGCATCGCCGGTCTATCCCTGCCATGTGACGCCGGCGCAGATGCGGCAGCATCCCATCGGCACCGGCCCGTTCAAGTTTGTCGAGTACAAGCCCAACGAGTCGATCAAGCTGGTGCGCAACCCGGATTACTGGAAGCCGGGCCGGCCCTATCTCGACGCCATCGAATATTCGATCATTCCCAACCCGGCAACGCAGCTCCTCGCCTTTGCCGCGGGCAAGTTCGACATGAGCTTTCCCTACGCCGTCTCGATCCCGCTGATGAGGGACGTGGCGAAACAAGCGCCGGAGGCGATCTGCGACCTGACACTGGACAACGGCAGCCGCACGCTGATCATCAACCAGTCCAAAGCGCCCTTCGACAACCCGCGGCTGCGGCGGGCG
Source organism: Allostellaceae bacterium (assembly GCA_035550515.1). Taxonomy (GTDB): domain Bacteria; phylum Pseudomonadota; class Alphaproteobacteria; order ATCC43930; family CGMCC-115725; genus DATARH01. Next base: position 25,829 of record DASZOZ010000067.1, on the reverse strand, counting down.
ATGGCGCTGACGCTGGACCGCAAGGCGTTTATCGACATTCTGACCGAGGGCCACGGCGTTGTTGGCGGGGCCATGCTGCCGCCGCCGGAAGGCGTCTGGGGGATGCCCGCGGATCAACTGGCGACGCTGCCCGGCTATGACGGCGATGTCGCCCGGCGCCGCGCCGAAGCGCGCAAGATCATGGAAGATCTCGGCTACGGCCCGGACAAGCGGCTCACCGTCAGCGTGACGACGCGCAATATTCCCGGGTATCGCGACCCGACGGTCATCCTCATCGACCAGCTGAAAGAAATCTACATCGACGGTCAGCTCGATGCGGTCGACACGCCGGTTTATTTCCCCAAGCTGCTGCGCAAGGATTACACGGTGGGCCTGACGGTGACCGAAACCGCGCTCGACGACCCCGACCAGATGTTTTTCGAAAACTATGTCTGCGGCGCCGAGCGCAACTACACCGGCTACTGCAACCCGGAATTCGATGCCCTGGTGGCCCGGCAATCGGCCGAAAGCGATTTCGCCAAGCGCCGCGATCTGGTGTGGCAAGCGGAACGGAAGCTGGCGGACGATGGCGTGCGCCCGGTAATCTTCTATACGCGCGGCGCGACCTGCCGGACGCCGCGGGTCAAGGGGATGACCCTCATGGTCAACAGCTTGTTCAACGGCTGGCGCATGGAAGACATCTGGCTCGACCAGTAACCGCCTATGGAAACACCGTTTTTTGTAATAGGGAGGATGCGATGCGCCTAGCGCGTCTGGGCTTTGCGTTGGCTCTCGCCGGCCTTGCGGCGGCGCCGGCTTACGCACAGAAGTCGGGCGGGATACTCAAGATCCAGCATTTCGACAGCCCGGCCAGCATGTCGATCCTCGAGGAATCGACCCGCGCCGCCGAGGAACCGGCGATGGCCGTGTTCAACAACCTGGTGCTCTACGACCAGCACATTCCGCAGAACAGCATGGACCATATCGTCCCCGATCTGGCGACGAGCTGGAGCTGGAGCGACGACGGCAAGACCCTGACCTTTCCGCTGCACCAGGGGGTCAAATGGCATGACGGCAAGCCGTTTACCGCCGCCGACGTCAAATGCACCTGGGACCTGCTGATGGGGCTCGGCAACGACAGGCTGCGGGTCAACCCGCGCAAGGCCTGGTACGAAAACGTCGCCGAGGTGACGACCCGCGGCGACTTCGAGGTGAGCTTCCACCTCAAGGAGCCGCAGCCGGCGCTGCTGGCGCTGCTCGCCTCGGGCTGGGCGCCGATCTATCCCTGCCACGTCCCGGCGCGCGAGATGCGCCAGCACCCGATCGGCACCGGCCCGTTCAAATTCGTCGAGTTCAAGCCCAACGAATATGTCAAGCTGACCAGGAACACCGACTACTGGAAGCCGGGCCGGCCCTATCTCGACGGCATCGAATTCGACATTTTCCGCGAGATCGCGCCGCGCAACCTGGCGTTCTTCGCCGGCGGCTACGATGTCGGCTCGCCCTACGGCGTGACCCCGCCGACCCTCAAGGACTTCAAGGCGCAGGCGCCGAACGCGATCTGCACGATGAACGGCGTCAACGTGCCGCGCACGATGCTGATCAATCCGTCAAAACCGCCGTTCGACAATATCGAGCTGCGCAAGGCGATGACCCTGGCGATCGACCGCGAAGCCTTTTCGGCGATCATCAATGGCGGGGTCCGGCGTGTCGGCGCGCTGATGATGCCGCCCCCGGAAGGGGTGTGGGGGATGGACGAGGCGATGCTGAAGACGCTGCCCGGCTATGACCCCGACCATCAAAAAAGCCTCGCCGAGGCGCGCGCGATCATGCAGAAGCTCGGCTACGGCCCCGACAAACACCTCGTCACCAAGCTTTCGACGCGCGACATCCCGTCCTGGCGGCAGCCGGCGGTGCTGCTCAATTCGCAGCTCAAGGACATCTACATCGACGCCGACCTCGACATCGTCGACACCACGCAATGGTATCCCAAGGTCATGCGCAAAGATTTCACCATCGGCGCGGTGCCGATCGAGACCGGCGTCGACGATCCGGACGAGATGTTTGTCGAGAATTTCGGCTGCCATTCGCCGCGGAACTATGCCGGGTACTGCGACGCCGACGTGGAAAAGCTGGTCCATGCGCAATCGCTCGAAGCCAACGCCGACAAGCGCCGCACGATCATCGCGCAGATCGAGAAGAAGCTCGCCGACGCGGCGATCCGGCCGGTGCTGTTCTACCCGGTGGGGGCGAGCTGCATGCAGCCTTACGTCAAAGGGCTGACGATTATGGTCAACAGCATCTACAACGGCTGGCGCTTCGAAGACGTCTGGCTCGACAAATAAACCGGCGGCCGGCCTGGGCGATGGGTTACACTTCGCCAATGCGTTACCTGTCGACCCGCGATACCCGGCCGGACCCGGCAACTTATTCGTTCGAGGAGGTGCTGCTGGCCGGCCTCGCGGAGGATGGCGGGCTGTACGTGCCCGAGGCGCTGCCGAGGCTCGATTTGACCGCGCTGGCGGGGCTGCCTTATGCCGACCTCGCCGCGCGCATCGTCGGCCTGTTCGCCGCGCCGAGCCTTGGCCCAGGCGAGCTGCGGCGCCTGTGCGAGACCGCCTATGCGGGTTTCCGCCATGCCGCGGTGACACCGCTGGTGCAGCTCGACGAGCGGCTGTGGCTGTTGGAGCTGTTTCACGGCCCGACGCTCGCCTTCAAGGACCTGGCGCTGCAGTTGCTGGGGCAGTTGTTCGACGCGGCGCTTGCGCGGCGCGGCGAGCGGGTGACGATCGTCGGCGCCACCTCGGGCGACACCGGCTCCGCGGCGCTCGAAGCCTGCCGCGGCCGCGCCGCGATCGACATTTTCTTCCTCTACCCGCACGGCCGCATCTCCGCGGTGCAGCGGCGGCAGATGACGACGGTCGACGCGCCGAACTGCCACGCGATCGCGATCGACGGGACCTTCGACGACTGCCAGGACCTGGTGAAGGCTCTGTTCGCCGACATCGCCTTGCGCCGCGACCTCAGCCTGTCGGCGATGAACTCGATCAACTTCGCGCGCATCGCCGCACAGATCGTCTATTACGTCGCCGCCGGGCTGGCGCTCGGGGCGCCGCACCGCGCCGTGTCATTCGCCGTGCCGACCGGCAATTTCGGCAATGTCTACGCCGCGCATCTGGCACGGGCGATGGGGCTGCCGATCGAGAGCCTGGTGCTGGCGACCAATGCCAACGACATCCTGGCGCGCTATCTTGCCTCGGGCGACATGTCGATCGCCGGGGTGACGCCGAGCCTCAGCCCGAGCATGGACATCCAGGTGGCAAGCAATTTCGAGCGGCTGCTGTTCGAGCTGAAGGGCCGCAGCGGTGCGGCCGTGACGCGGGCCCTCGCCGCGTTCCGCCGCGACGGCGCCTTGCCGCCGGATGAGCAGGTCTGGCGCGGCGCCACCAAGTCCTTCGCCGGTCACCGGGTCGACGACGACGGCACCCTGGCCGAGATCGGCAACACCTACCGGCGCACCGGCCTGCTGATCGATCCGCACAGCGCGGTCGCCGTCGCCGCGGCCCGCGCCCGGCTGAACGACGACCGGCTGAACGATAACCGGCTGAACGACGACCGGGACGGCGGCGCGCCGATGGTGGCGCTGGCGACCGCGCACCCGGCGAAATTCGCCGACGCGGTCGAACGGGCGACCGGCGTCCGCCCGCCGCTGCCGCCGGCGCTCGGAGAGATCATGGAAAGACCGGAACGCGTCACCGTGCTGCCGAACGACATCGCCGCCGTGGCGCGGTTTATCCGCGAACGGGCGCGGCTGCGGGCGAGGGCCGCGTGATGGCAAAGGACACAGTCGGCCTCGCCACGCTGTCGAACGGGCTGCGGATCGTCACCGACCGCATCGACACGGTCGCCACCGTCTCGCTCGGCCTGTGGGTCGATGTCGGCACGCGGCACGAGCCGGCGGCGGTCAACGGGGTGGCGCATTTCCTCGAGCACATGGCGTTCAAGGGCACCAAGCGCCGCTCGGCGCTCGCCATCGCCGAGGAGATCGAGGCGGTCGGCGGCCATCTCAACGCCTATACCTCGCGCGAAAGCACCGCCTATTACGCCAAGGTGCTGAAGGAGGATGCCGGGCTCGCGCTCGACATCCTCGCCGACATCCTGCAGCACTCGACCTTCGAGCCGAACGAGCTGGAGCGCGAGCGGGCGGTGATCCTGCAGGAGATCGGCCAGGCCAACGACACGCCCGACGACATCGTCTTCGACTATTTCCAGGAACGCGCGTTCCCCGACCAGGCGATGGGCCGGCCGGTGCTCGGCAGCCCGGAGATCATCAAGTCGCTGTCGCGCAAAGCGGTCGTCTCCTACCTGCAAGACCATTACGGCGCGTCGCGGATGGTGCTGTCGGCGGCCGGCAATCTCGACCACGACCGCATCGTCGACCTTGCCGACAAGCTGCTGTCGGACATGCCGGCGGAGCGCGCGGTGAGCAGCGAGGCGGCATGCTATGTCGGCGGCGAGCACCGCCAGGACCGCGACCTCGAACAGCTGCATCTGGTGCTCGGGTTTCCCGGGCCGACCCTGACCGACCCGGATTATTACGCCGGGGCGGTGCTCTCGACGGCGTTTGGCGGCGGTATGTCGTCACGGCTGTTCCAAGAGGTGCGCGAGAAGCGCGGTCTGGCCTACGCGGTGAGTTCCTTCGCGCACGGCTATCGCGACGGCGGGTTGTTCGGCATCTACGCCGGCACCGGCGAGGATGAAGCGGCGGAGCTGCTGCCGGTGCTGTGCGACGAGACGTTGAAGCTGCGCGACGGCTTCGCGCCGGCCGAGCTGGCCCGCGCCAAGGCGCAGATGAAGGCCGGGCTGTTGATGTCGCTGGAGAGCACCTCGGCGCGCTGCGAGCAGATGGCGCAGCACATGCTGATCCACGGCACGCCGTTCGACCCGGACGATCTGGTGCGCCGCATCGATGCGGTCGACGATGCGGCGATCGCCCGCGTCGTCGAGTCCTGGCGCGGCGGGACGCCGACCTTGGTCGCGCTCGGGCCGCTCGGCAAGCTCGAAGATTTCGCGCGCTTCGAAACGCGGCTTTGCGGCTGAACAGGGACGGAACGGCAGTGGCGCCGCAGCGCAAGACCTTTCCCCGCCTGTTCGCGACGCGCGCCGACCCGCTGCGCCTCGCCGGCGACAAGGTGTTCATCCGCCCGCCCGAACGCGGCGATTACGACGCCTGGGCCAGCCTGCGCGCGCGCTCCCGCGGCTTTCTCGCGCCGTGGGAGCCGACCTGGCCGGTCGACGCGCTGAGCCGCGCCAGCTTCCGGGCGCGGATCGCCCGCTACAGTGAGGATTGGCGGGGCGACCAGGGGTATAATTTCTTTATCTTCAAGCTCGACGAGACGCTGGTCGGCGGTGTCGGGCTGTCGAATGTGCGGCGCGGCGTCGCCGAGACCGCGAGCCTCGGCTACTGGGTCGGCGAGCCCTTCGCGCGCAATGGGTTGATGACCGCGGCGCTGCCGCTGGTGCTCGATTTTTCCTTCGACCGGCTGCGCCTGCACCGGATCGAGGCGGCCTGCCTTCCGACCAACGTGCCGAGCCGCGCGCTGCTGCTGCGCACCGGCTTCACCGAGGAAGGCTATGCCCGCCGCTATCTGCTGATCGACGGCAAATGGCAGGACCACCTGCTCTTCGGCATCCTGCGCGAAGACTGGCGGAAGTAAGAGAGGCGCCCGTCATTGCGAGGCGCGCTCGCAATGACGGATTCCGCCGACCTGGTTAAAGGTCCTTCAGCATCGTCTCGGCGTCGGAGACCTCGAACTTGCCCGGCGCCTCGACATGCAGCGCCTTGACCACGCCGTTGTCGACCAGCATCGAATAGCGCTGCGAGCGCTTGCCGAGGCCGTTGCGGGTGGCGTCGAGTTCCAGCCCGACGGCGCGGGTGAAGTCGCCGCTGCCGTCGGCCAGCATCATGACCTTGTCGCCGCAGCTTTGGTCCTTGCCCCAGGCGCCCATCACAAACGCGTCATTGACCGAGACGCAGGCGATGGTGTCGACGCCCTTTGCCTTGAGCGCCGCCGCCTTGTCGACATAGCCCGGCAGATGGCGCTGCGAGCAAGTCGGGGTGAAGGCCCCCGGGACCGCGAAAAAGGCAACCTTCTTGCCGCCGAACAATTCGGCGCTGGTGATCTCCTTGGGACCCTCGGGGCTCAGCACCCGCAGATTCACGTCCGGAACCTTGTCACCAACCTGGATGGCCATCGATTGTTCCTCCGATTTGCGCCGGCGCGCGGGAGCGGCGCCGGATCAAGATTGCCGGCGAGAGCGATAGCATAGCGCGAGCGGCTGCGTAAACCGCGCCCGGCCGCGCGCGGAAATTGGTCTCGGCAAACGCCGCAACCGACCTATATTCAAAGCCGGTATTCAAAGCCGGAACGAGCGGAGGAAATCGTGGACTCGTTGACCGGGCAGCTTCTCGTTGCCATGCCGCAAATGCAGGACCCGCGTTTCGCGCGTTCGGTCGTGTATCTCTGCGCCCATAGCGGCGAGGCGGGCGCGATGGGGCTGGTGATCAACAAGACGATCGACTCGCTGACGATGGGCGAGCTGTACACCCATCTCAAGATCGAGCCGGTGAGGTCGAACCAGCCGCAGCCGGTGCATTTCGGCGGCCCGGTCGATCCCGGCCGCGGCTTTGTGCTGCACAGCCCGGATTATCGCGAGGAGGCGACGCTCGGCATCGGCGACGCGTTCGCGATGACCGCGACGCTCGACATCCTGCGCGCGATGGGCCGCGGCGAAGGTCCGCGCCACAGCCTCCTGGTGTTGGGTTACGCCGGCTGGTCGCCCGGCCAGCTCGATGCCGAGATCCAGGCCAATGGCTGGCTCTCGGTGCCGGCCGATGCCGAGCTCGTTTTCGATGAAGACGACGACAGCAAATGGACGCGCGCCCTGGCGAAGCTCGGCGTCTCCCCGGAAATGCTCTCCGGCGAAGCCGGGCACGCGTAACGGGCCGCTGGGATCCCCCGACCGGAACCGGCCCTAGCGGCCGGGCGGCAGCACGGCACCCTTGTACGGCACCGGGCCGGTGGGGAGACCCGTCGGTGACCCGCCCGGCGGCTCGACGCTGATCGCGAGGACGCCGCCCGGCGGCACCAGCGAGGCCTGCACCATCAGCGGGTGACCGGGATCGGGTGCGAGCAGGCCGAGCGGGCTCGGTTTGCCGCCGGCGATTGCCCAGAGTTCGAAGGCATGCGCGGCGTCGATCGCCACCGAGCGGATCGGCGCGACGGCGATGTCGCCGCCGCGCGCGCCGGCCAGCGCGATCCAGCCCGGGTTGCCCTTGTCGTCGCTGAGGATCGCGACGACGCTTGTCGCCGGCACCGGCGCCGGGCGCACCGCAATGTACACAAAGGCCAGCGCCGCCAGCGCCGCCGCGGCAAGGGCCGCGCCCCGCCAGAAAGCGAGCGAGGCCAGCCAACCCTGCCGCTCCGCCGCCGGCGGCGAGGGCAGCGCCAGGCGGCGCTCGACGGCGTTCCAGATGCGCTGGGGCGGTTGGCGCTCCGTCGCCGCGTCGTCGAGCGGGTCGAACCGGAGATGCCAAGCCTCGACCGTCCGGCGCAGGACGTCGTCGCCCACGAGCAGCCGCTCGAAGCGCCGGCGCACGAGCGCCGGCATGGTGCCGAGCACATATTCCGCGGCAAGCTGCTCGCGCAACTGGGGGCTGTCGTATCTCATGCGTCGAGGCACCGCTTCAGGCGATCGAGGCTACGGCGGATCCAGCTCTTGACCGTCCCCACCGGCACCGCGAGCCGCGCCGCCAGCTCCTCGCGGCTCAGCCCGTAAAGATAGGCGAGCATCACCGCCTGCCGCGGCTTTTCCTCGAGCTCGCCAAGACAGGAATGCAAGGCGCGCAGCTCGGCGCCCCGCTCGGTGGCGTCGGGCGCGGCAAGCTGGCGCAGCGCCTCTTCCGGCACCGCGTGGCCCTCCGGCCGCGCGCCGCGGCGGCGGAGCGAATCGATCGTGCAGTTGCGGGCAATCGCGATCAGCCAGCTCATCACGCCGCCGCGCTGCGGGTCGTATTCGCGAGCGCGGCGCCACACCAGCACAAAGCATTCCTGCAGCGCATCCTCGGCGATTTCGCCGCGGCCGGCGATGCGCACCGCCACGCCGAACAGCTTTGCCGAGGTTTGCTTGTACAGCGTCGCAAACGCCGCCGAATCACCGGCAGCCGTCTTGCGCAGCAGTTCCTGAAGCAGCAGCAGGGACTCGTTCACGCGGTCTCCGATCTCCGGCTTTGCAAGCGTAACGGCTACACCTCTTACCACATCCGGCGACATGCTTTCCGGCGCTTTGGTTGCATTCGTGCCGATGGCGTGCTTGATCCGGGCGGGCATCGTTCTCTTGGAGGCCAATCGTGGATTTCGCGATCCCTGACGAGCTTAACGAATGGCGCGAGCGCACCGATAGCTTTGTGCGCGAACAGATGATCCCGCTGGAGAACGACCCGCGTCTCGGGCATCACGGGCCCAGCGAGGCGTTCCGCCGCGAGCTGGTGGCGCTCGGCCGCCGCGCCGGGCTGCTGTCGCCGCATGTCGGCCGGGAATGGGGCGGGCTCGGCCTCGACCACCGCGGCAAGGCGGTGATGTTCGAGGCGGCGGGCTATTCGCCGCTCGGGCCGATCGCCCTGAACTGCTTCGCGCCCGACGAAGCCAACATGCACCTGCTGGAGCAGGTCGCGACCGCAGCGCAGAAGGACGAATACCTGCGCCCGCTGGCGACCGGCGACATCCGCTCCTGCTTTATGATGACCGAGCCGGCCCCGGGCGCCGGCGCCGACCCGTCGATGCTGCTGACCACGGCGCGCCGCGACGCCAAGAGCAATCACGGCGATTTTGTCATCGACGGCGAGAAATGGCTGATCACCGGCGCCGTCGGCGCGAGGTTCGCGATCATCATGGCGAAGAACGACAGCGACGATCTCGGCCCGGCCGGCGCGACGATGTTCCTCGCGCCGATGGACGCGCCCGGCATCCATGTCGAGCGCATTCTCGACACGCTCGACGGCTTTATGGCCGGCGGCCATGCGGTGATCCGGCTCGACGGGCTGCGCGTGCCGGAGACGGCGGTGCTCGGCCAGGTCGGACAGGGTTTCCGCTACGCGCAGGCGCGGCTGGCGCCGGCGCGCCTGACGCATTGCATGCGCTGGCTCGGCGCCGCGCGGCGCTGCCACGACATCGCCACCGACTACGCCCGCCGCCGCCACGCCTTCGGCAAGCCGCTGGGCGAGCACGAGGGCATCGGCTTTATGCTCGCCGACAACGAGATGGACATCCACACCAGCCGCCTGGCGATCTGGCATTGCGCCTGGGTGCTCGACCGGGGGGAGCGCGGGCGCCACGAATCGAGCATGGCCAAGGTGATCTGCTCGGAGGCGATCTGGCACATCGTCGACCGTTCGATGCAGGTGCTCGGCGGCCTCGGCATCACCGACGACACGATCATCGCCCGCATCTTCCGCGAAGTCCGCCCCTTCCGCATCTACGACGGCCCCAGCGAGGTCCACCGCTGGTCGATCGCGCAGCGCGTGCTGCGGACGGGTGGAGCCTGATCGAGCTTGCGGCGCAGCGCCTGCGCGTCGACCGGGGCCCGGACCTTGGCGTCGTTGTCGAAATAGACATAGACGTCGCGCGGTTCGCGGCGCGGTGCGGTCACCGGGTCGATGAGCTTGGCGTCGTCGGGCGAACCGCCGCCGGCCCAGCATCGGGTCCGCGCCGCCCAGCGGTCGAGCGCCGCATCCTCGTAGCCGCTGGCGTAGAGCTCCTCCGCGCCGTGCAGCCGGATGTAGACGAAATCCGCCGTCACGTCCTCGACATAAGGCCACCCGACCGCGTCGGAAAACACCAGCGCCACGTTTTGCCGGCGCAGCAGGCGGATAAAGCCGGGGTCGAGAAAGCTCGGATGGCGGATTTCGAGCGCATGACGCAGCTTGTGATGGATGTGCGCGAAGGTCAGCGCACGGCCGGCCACCCGATCATCGTGCCGCTTGGCCAGCGCCGCGGCGGCCTCGCTGTCGCGCGGCAGCCGCGACAGGAATGCCTCGATCCGCTCTTCGTCGAAGGCGAAGTCGCGCGGCAGCTGCCACAGGAACGGGCCGAGCTTGTCGCGCAGCGCCAGCATGCCCGAGGCAAAGAAATTCGCCAGCGCCGCATCGACGTCGCGCAGCCGCTTCATATGCGTGATGAAACGCCCGCCCTTGACGGCGAAGACAAAGCCCTCGGCGGTCGCCTCGCGCCACGCGGCGAACAATTCGGGGCGTTGCAGCGAATAGAACGTACCGTTGATCTCGATCGTGTCGACGTGGCGGCTGGCATAGGCGAGCTCGTCCTTCTGCCGCAGACCCTTCGGGTAGAATACGCCACGCCAGCCGGGATACAGCCACCCCGACAGGCCGACGCGGATATGGCCGAGCAGCATCGTCATACTCGAAGAACGTCGGCTGACCAATTTTGGCCGGAATGCTATGATTTCCTCCTCTTGGAGGACCTATTGTGAATGATGTCGCGATGGTCGAGGTTCCGCTGTCGAAAGATGCGGCATCCGCACTGGATAACGAGCAGCGGCGCGCTGCGGTCGGGAAGCTCGTCAGCAACCTCCTGCGGCCATCCTCGCCCGACAGCGATCCCTTGGCGCGGCTGATTGCGGAAGTCAAAGAGGACGCCCGCGCCGGCGGGCTCACCGACGCGGAAGTCGATGCCGAGTTGGCCGCCTACAATGCCGAAAATCGTGTTTGATGCGAGTTCGGCCGTTGGCGCATTGCTAAGCGAAAATTCGGTGCCGGAGCGGGCGCTGTTGCTGGCCCGATCGAATGATACGATCTGCCTGTGGTGCCGGTTGAAGCGGAAATCCGCGAGGTTGCCGCGCGTCCGAAATTTCGGAAATACCTCTCCCCGGCGCGGGTTGAGCTGATTTTGGAAATACTCACCGCGGTGGCTATCGTCGTGGAGCCCGATCGGATCGTGACTGATTGCCGAGACCGCAAGGACAATAAGTATTTGGAGTTGGCGCTGGCCGCGAGCGCCGATCTGATCGTCAGCAGTGACCGGGAACTGCTGACGCTCGATCCATGGCGCGGCATCCGCATTTTGACGCCCGCCGCCTATGTTGCGCGGTTCGACGCTGTTCCCCCGAGCGACAAATGCTGACGCTGTCGGACGTCACCTACCGCGTCGGCGGCAAGCGCGGGCGGGCGCTGCTCGATCACGCCAATGCGCAGATCCCCGAGGGGTGCAAGCTCGGGCTCGTCGGACGCAACGGCATCGGCAAGTCGACGCTGCTCGACCTGGTCCGCGGCCGGCTCATCCCCGACGACGGCGATGTCACCCTGCCGCGCGACTGGCGGATCGGCTTTCTGGCGCAGGAGGCTCCGAGCGGCGGCGCGACACCGCTCGCGACGGTGCTCGCGGCCGATCGCGAACGCGCCCGGCTGATGGCGGAGCTCGACGGCGGCGCGGCGCCCGAACGCATCGCCGAGATCGAGGCGCGGCTGGAGACCATCGGCGCCCGTTCCGCGCCGGGGCGCGCCGCGCGCATCCTCGCCGGGCTCGGCTTTGACGCGGCGATGCAGGACAGTGCGATCGATGCATTGTCGGGCGGCTGGCGGATGCGTGTCGCCTTGGCGGCGGTGCTGTTCGCCGAGCCCGACCTGCTGCTGCTCGACGAGCCGACCAACCATCTCGATATGGAAGCCTCGCTCTGGCTCGAGCGCTATCTGCGGCGCTATCGCCACAGCTTTATCCTGGTCAGCCACGACCGTCAGCTGCTCAACGCGGCGACGACGTCGATCCTGCATCTCGAGGCCGGCAAGCTGACCCTCTATTCGGGCAATTTCGACGCCTATCTGCGCGCCCGCTCCGCGGCCAAGGCGCGGCAGGCCGCGGTCGCCAAGCGCCAGGACGCGCAGCGCAAGCATATGCAGGAATTTGTCGACCGCTTCCGCTACAAAGCGTCGAAGGCGCGCCAGGCGCAGAGCCGGCTGAAAGCGCTGGCGAAACTGGAGCCGGTCGCGGCCATCGCCGAGGCGCCGCCGATCGAGCTGCGCCTGCCCGAGCCGGCGCCGCTGAAACCGCCGTTGATCACACTGGAGAAGGCGAGCGTCGGCTATGCCGAGGGCCGGCCGGTACTGTCCGGGCTCGATTTGCGGCTCGACCCCGACGACCGCGTCGCGCTGCTCGGCGCCAACGGCAACGGCAAGACCACCTTTGCCCGGCTGCTCGCCGGCCGGCTGCCGGCGATGTCCGGCCATGTGGCGCGGCCGTCGAAGCTCGTCACCGGCTATTTCGCACAGCACCAGATCGAAGAGATGCGGCCGGACGAATCGGCGTACGACCATCTCGCCGCGCTGCTGCCGCAGCTCAACGAAGAGGCGATCCGGGCGCGCCTGGGCACCTTCGGGTTCGGCCAGGACAAGGCATTCGTTCCGGTCGCCGCGCTGTCGGGCGGGGAGCGCGCGCGGCTCAACCTGGCGCTGGTGACGCATGACGCGCCGGGGCTGCTGATCCTCGACGAACCGACCAACCATCTCGACATGGAGACGCGCGAGAGCCTCGTCGAGGCGCTGGCCGGCTATGCCGGCGCGGTGGTGCTGGTCAGCCATGACTGGCATCTGGTCGAGTTGGTCGCCGACCGGCTGTGGCTGGTCGAGAACGGCACTGTCAAGCCGTTCGACGGCGATCTCGACGCCTATCGCCGGCGCCTCGTCGAGCGCGACGCGGCGGAGGAAGAACGGTCGGGAAAACCGGCCGAGCGCGACCCGAAACGGCTGGCGCGGCGCGAGGCGGCGCAGACGCGGCTGGCGCTGGAGCCGTTGCGCCGCGAATCGCGGCGCGCCGAAGCCGTGGCGGCCCGGCTCACCGCCGAGCAGCAGGCGCTCGACCGGCAGCTCGCCGCACCGCAGGCGTTCGGCGGCGGGACCGGGCTGGCCGAGGCCCTGAAACGCCGCGCCGATCTGGCGAGCCGCATCGCCGAAGCCGAGGCGCAATGGCTGGCCGCCGAAGAGGCCATCGAACAGGCGACCGAGCTCGCCAAGGCGTCCTGACCCGGCCGCTCGAACGATCGCGATGAAATGCTGTAATCACGCGGCCAAAGGCCGCACAAGAGCAGCCGAGTTTTGACAGAACGTAACTGCCCCGTAACAATACGGGGGTTCCCATCCGTGGCATTTTGCCGCTCCCCCGTTTCCCTCGAGGAGGCCGCCTTGAGCGACACACCGGCGATCAGCGACCGCAATCTCGAGGCTTCAACCAATATTTCCTTAAAGCGCGAACCCGCGTGTTTTGCTTTCCTGTCGGCGCGATCGGCGTCGGCGCCGGTGCCGATCGATGCGATCAATCTCGACCTGGCGTCGGCCGATTACTTCCAGGGCCGCTCGTCGCTCTGGACCACGCTGGAGATGCGTTCGGGGGTCAACGGCGACCGGGCGATGGCGTTGCTCGGCTTCGACGAGAGCTTTCTGCGGCCGTTCACCCGCGCGCTGGTCGAGGCGGCGACGACACGCGCGGCGTATCGCATGACGATCACGCCGCAGAACAGCGACGGCGGCCGCTGTCGCGTCGTGGAATACGTGACCGGCCCGGGAAAACCGCTCAAGGAACTGGTGATCCAGCCCTACGAGGCGGTGATGACGATCACCGTGACCAGCCGCAGCGACGGCGACGAAAGCCTGTTCCAGCTCCCGCGGACCGACAATTTCCTGCGGGCCTTTGCCAAGATGTCGTACACCGCCGACAACATGCTGCACGACCTGCTGGACGAAATGGACCGGATCGCCCGCCGCCGCAGCGTCGCCACCGACGACGGCCTCTAATCGGCCGCGTCGCCGGTCTCGACGAGGTGGGTCAGCGCGAAGGCGCCGAAGAAACTGCCGTCCATCGGTTTGGCGAACAGGTACCCCTGGGCATAGCCGCAGCCGTGGCGCCGCAGCGTGTCGCGCTCGGCCACGGTCTCGACCCCCTCGGCGACGACATCCGCGCCGTAGATGCGGGCGATCTTGAGCATCGCCAACACCAGTTCCTTGCCGTCGGCGGTATCGATGCGCGCGGTGAAGCCGCGATCGATCTTGACCGTATCGACCTGGTAATCGCGCAGCGCGCCGAGCGCCGAATACCCGGTGCCGAAATCATCGATCGCGATGCGGATGCCCAGCTCCTGCACCTCGGTCAGCACCGCCTTAGTGACCGCCGGGTTGCGCATGACCGCCGACTCGGTGATCTCGATCTTGAGGCGCGAGAGCGGGAAGCCGCTGTCGCGGATCTCGGCCAGCGTGGCGAGCAGCACCGAAGGGTCGTTGAACTGGCGCGCCGAGACGTTGACGCTGACCCAATCGAGCAGGTCGCGGCCGTACAGCATCTGCCAGACCTGCATCTGCCGCACGGTCTCGCGCAGCACCCAGCAGCCGACCGGGACGATCAGGCCGGTTTCCTCGAGCACCGGCAGGAACGCGGCGGGCGGGACGAGCCCGTCGCTCGGGTGGTTCCAGCGCAGCAGGGCTTCGGCGCCGACCACGCGGCCGTCGCTGAGGCGCAGGATCGGCTGGTAATGCAGGACGAACTGGTTCTCGTCGAGCGCGGCGCGCAGCTGGTCGAGCAGGGCCAGGCGACGGCCGACCGTGCTGGTCAGCGCGGGCTCCCAGGCTTTTGCGGTATTGGGGCCGCGTTGCTTGGCCTCCTGCAGCGCGACATCGAGGTCGCGCATCACATGGTCCTCGCTGCGGTGCTCGTCGGTCGTGACCAGATAGCCGAGATTGGCCGACAGGCGGACGCGCTGCTCGCCGATGATGACCGGGCTGGCCGCGAGCTGCAGCAGGCGGCGTGCAAAGGCGTCGGCATCGGCGGGGCCGGGGGCCGGGCTGCCGAGGATGACGGCGAATTCATCGGCGCCGAGACGCGCGACCATGTCGGTGCGCTGCATCGCCGGGTTCTTGCTGGTGCGCGGCGGCGGCAGCTGCCGCGAGCGCGTGCCGGCGAGCAGCCGGTTGGCGATCACGCGCAGCACCTCGTCGCCGGCGCTGGCGCCGTGCAGATCGTTGACGCCCTTGAAATTGTCGATATCGAGCAGGAAGACCGCCGCCGGCCGGCGCGGCCCCGCTTCCGGCGCGATCGCCGAGCGGACCCGCTTCATAAAGCAGTGGCGGCCGGCCAGGCCGGTCAGCGCATCGCTGGCGTATTCGAGCGACTTCCCGGTGGCGATCGCCAGGGCCTCGTGCATCGTCGCGACCACGCCGAGGATGGCGCCGTCGCGATCGCGATACGGCCGCACGCTGACGATGCGCTGGCTGGCCCCTTCTTGCAGAGCGTCGTCGTCGGTCAGGCAACCTTCCACCGTCTCGCCGGAAAGCGCTCGGCGGTGCAGGTCACTGAGGATCGCGGCGCTGGGCGGGTCGACCTGGTCATGGCCGTGCCCGACCAGCTCCTCGCCGACCATGCCGAAAGCGTTGAGCCACCGGTTATTCGCCGCGACATAACGCAACTCGCGGTCGAACAGCGCCACCGCTGACGGGATGTCGGCGACAAAGCGCGTGATCCATTCCGGAAAGGGGGTGTCCGGGCCGGTACTAGTCCTTGCTGCCATGACGACCAAGGATGGTTCGAGACATTGGCGGCCAACCTATGGCTCGGCCGATTAAAGGAGTCTGAACGAAACCGGGTCGCCAACCGCTATCGCTTTCAAGATCGCTAAATTATTGCTTTAAAATGCATTAAATGAACATCGATACGAACAGTATTCGCCGCAGACAAAATCTTGAAGCAAGATGAATTTTTAGCTAATGGCGATATTCTGGAACTGCGTCGCATTGACCTTGAACGCAACAAGGGGGCGAACGCCCCCTTGTGCCTGAACCGACCGGATTTGCGGCGGGTTTTACTTCGGCGCGAACGGACCGGCGGTCCCGCTGGTCGGATTGTTGCCGCCCGCGGGCATCGGGGCCGGCGGTGCGCCGGTATTCCCGCCGGTGATGCGGGCCAGTTCCTGCGCGTTGAGCTGCTCGGTCATCTGGTCGCCTTCGTTCATCATGTGCCCGTGGTGGCGGCGGGCCATGTGATGCACCCGGTGATGCATGGGGTGATGCATCGACTTTTTCGCCATCGGCTGTGCCATTGCCGGCGCCGCGCCCGCGGGTTTCGCCGGGGCCGGAGCGGCTTTCGGGGCGAAAGGCCCGGCGGAACCGCTGGTGGGGTTGTTGCCGCCCGGCGTCATCGGGGCGTTCTGCTGTGCCCAAACAGGGGCGGCGATCGCGAGGGCCGCGGCCATGGCGACGCCAGTCAAGAGATGTTTCATGCTTGTTGTCCTCTGTGGCATTTCGGGATTTGACACAACGGCTACGGCATAAATTCCGCGGGTGACCCTTGCGAGCCCTCGGGTGAAACAACGCTGATGTTGTTTCGTTCCGAGGGACACGCAACCGCTCGTGGTGCGTGCCCGTTCCCGTCGGTAGCGGATATTATGTCCCGGGAGCACCTTGTTTCAAGCACTTGGGGCGCGGCTGATGCACGCAACTGACGTAACCCGCGAGCGCGGCACGGTGGATCGGCGCAGCCGACACTCGCGGCGTTGGTTGCTGCTGCTGGCGGCTTTTTTGTCGTTTCCCATCGGCCCGGCCGCGGCGCGCGACCAGCTGACCATCGGCATCGTACAGTTTCCGGTGACGCTCCACCCCGATATCGATGCGGTCGCGGCGAAAAGCTATGTGCTCGGTTTCGCGGTCCGGCCGTTCACAGTGTTCGATGCCGACTGGAAGATAGCCTGTCTGCTGTGCACCGAATTGCCCTCTTTCGAGAACGGCCGCGCGGTCAAGACCACGCTGCCCGACGGCAAGACCGGGGTCGATCTGACCTATACGATCCGGCCGGATGCGATGTGGGGAGACGGCGTCCCGGTCACCACCGACGACGTCAAATTCACCTACGCGTTCGGCCGCAACAAGGAAAGCCCCGTCAGCAACGCCGAGCTGTATCGCGAAATCCTCGGCGTCGACGTCAAGGACGACAAGACGTTCACGCTGCACTGGGACCGCCTCAGCTACGATTTCGCGGCGATCAACGATTTCGTCCTGCTGCCGGCGCATCTGGAGCGTGCCGCCTTCGCCGAGCCCGCCCAATACAGGCTGCGCACCCGCTACGCGACCGACCCGACCAATCCGGGGCTTTACAACGGCCCCTACCGCGTCGCCGAGTTCGTTTCCGGGTCGCATATCGTCCTGTTGCCGAACCCGCATTGGGCCGGGCCGGCGCCCTATTTCAAGCGCATCACGGTGCGCGCGATCGAGAACACCGCAGCGCTCGAGGCGAACCTGCTGTCGGGCACGATCGACATGGTGGCGGGCGAAGTCGGGCTGCCGCTCGACGAGGCCCTCGCCTTCGACAAGCGCCACGGCGGCCAATTCACCATCCTCTACAAGCCGGGGCTGACCTTCGAGCATGTCGACGCCAATCTCGACAACCCGATCCTTGCCGATATCCGCGTGCGCCGCGCGCTGCTGCTCGGCCTCGACCGCGCCACGCTGACGCAGACGCTGTTCGCCGGCAAACAGGCGGTCGCCAACGCCTTCGTCGAGCCACTCGACGCCGGCTACACGGACGATGTGCCGAAATACCCGTTCGACCTGGCCCGGGCCCGGCAATTGCTCGAAGAAGCGGGATGGCACGCCCAGTCCGACGCGACGCGCCGGAATGCCGAAGGCAAGACGCTGTCGCTGGAGCTGACGACGACCGCCGGCAACCGCTCGCGCGAACTGGTCGAGCAGGTGCTGCAAAGCGCGTGGAAAAAGCTGGGGGTCGATATCCGCATCCACAACGAGCCCGCGCGCGTGCTGTTCGGCGAGACGCTGCCGCATCGCCGGTTCGATCTCGCGATGTATGCCTGGATCAGCGCGCCGGAGAACTCGCCGCGCTCGATCTTCCGCTCCGACGAGGTGCCAAACGCGGCGAACGGCTATGCCGGGCAGAACATCAGCGACTACAAGAACCCGGAGATGGACCGCGTCATCGACGCGCTCGAAGTCGAGCTCGACCCGGAGAAGCGCAAGACGCTGTGGGCGGAGGCGCAGCGCATCTATGCGACCGACCTGCCGTCGCTGCCGCTCTATTTCCGTTCCGACGCGTTCATCCTGCCGAAATGGCTGACCGGGGTGCGGCCGACCGGCAACCAGTATCCGACCACGCTGTGGTCGACCGATTGGGGCGAGGCGAAGTGACGGGCTTGCCTCATCGGCCGGGGCGGGTGTGGGAAACGGCGGCGTGATCCGCTTCACGGTCATCCGGCTGGTCGAGATCGCGGCGATGCTGGTGCTGATGTCGTTCGTGATTTACGGGCTGATCGGGCTGATGCCGGGCGATCCGATCGATCTGATGCTCGGCGCCGACCCGCATCTGACTTCGGCCGACGTCGCGCGGCTGAAGCAGCTCTATGGCGTCGGCCAGCCGCTGACCGAGCGCTACCTCGCCTGGGCCGGCGCGGCGTTGTCCGGTGACCTGGGCTATTCCCGGCTGTTTTCCGCGCCGGTCGTCGCCACCCTGCTGCCGCGGCTCGGCAATTCGCTGGTCTTGCTGGGGTCGAGCTTTGTCCTCGCCTTCGCCGCCGCGCTGGGGCTGGGCATCGCCGCGGCCTGCCGGCCCCGCAGCCGGCTCGACGCGGCGATCAACTTCGGCTGCTTCGCCGGCGTGTCGCTGCCGACCTTCTGGCTGGCGCTGATCCTGATCCTGGTCTTCGCGCAGAGCCTCGGCTGGCTGCCGGCCGGCGGTACGGGCGGTGGCGAGGCGAGCGGTGTCGCCGACCGGCTGCGCCATCTGGTGCTGCCGGTGGCGACGCTGACCATCGCCAGCCTCGGCGGGTACACGCGTTATGTGCGCGCCGCGATGCGCGACGCGCTCGGCCACGACCATATCCGCACCGCCCGCGCCAAGGGCGCGAGCGAGGCGCGGATCGTCTGGCGGCATGCGCTGCGCGGCGCCCTGGTGCCGATCGCGACGATCCTCGCGCTGTCGTTCGGGTCGCTGGTGTCGGGCGCGCTGGTCACCGAGGAGATGTTCGCCTATCCCGGCGTGGGCAAGCTGATCTTCGATGCGGTCATGGGCAACGATTACAACCTCGCGCTGGCCGCGCTGCTGCTCGCGACCGCGGTGACGATGCTCGCGAACCTCGCCGCCGACCTCGCCTATGCCTGGCTCGACCCCAGGGTGACGTACCAGTGAGCTGCCGGTGAAGCTGCCGCTCGCGCTGCTCGGCCTGATCGCCGCGGTCTCGCTCGCCGGCCCGCTCATTGCGCACATCCTGGGGGCCGACCCGTCGGCCGTCGACCTGCTGGACCGCTTCGGTGGGCCTTCCTGGGCGCACCCGCTGGGTACCGACGAGCTTGGCCGCGACCTGCTGCTGCGGCTGCTCGAAGGCGGGCGCGTGTCGCTGACCATCGGCGTCGCGGCGGCGATTGCCGCCGCCGCCGTCGGCACCGCGGTCGGACTCGCCGCCGGCTATCTCGGCGGCTGGACCGACAGGGTGCTGATGCGCATGACCGACGCCGTCATCGCCCTGCCCTTGCTGCCGCTGTTGATCGTGCTGGCGGCGCTCGACCTCGGCAAGATCGGCGTGCCGCACGTGGTCGCCGATTCGCCGGCGATCAGCCTCATCCGCATCGTCGTGCTCGCCGTGCTGGTCGGTTGGACGACGGCGGCGCGGCTGGTGCGCGGCGCGACGCTGGTGACCCGCAGCCGCGACTTCGTTCGCGCCGCGCAGAGCCTCGGCGCGGGGGTGCCGCATATCCTGTGGCGCCATATCCTGCCGAATGTGACGGCGCCGCTGGTGGTGGCGACGACATTGTCGGTCGGCGACATCATCCTGCTCGAGTCGGTGCTGAGTTTTTTGGGACTCGGCGTGCAGCCGCCGCTCGCCAGCTGGGGCAGCATGCTGTCAAACGCCGAGGAGCTGATCACGTCGTCGCCGACCTTGGCGATCTATCCCGGCGCGATGATCTTTATAACGGTGATCGCCTGCAACCTGCTCGGCGACGCGCTGCTCCAGCGCTTCGACCCGCGCGAGGCGCGGGTCTAAATCGGATTACGAGTGGCTCCCACAACCAGCCGCACGAGGGCGACAACCGCTCCGCCGCCCGCAAAGGTCATGCCGATCATCCACTTGATCAGGTCCGCTTTTATTTCGGCCATTTCGCGCCTCACCTCGACAAGATCGGTTTTGGTAGCGAGCTGTGACAGATCGAGCTGTTGGCTTTGACGCAGCGCATAGGCCAGCGCCTCCGCCTGCGCGTCGGTAAAACCGGCGGCGGTGAGGTCCTTGACCGTCTGGTGCGTATCGAGCGCGGTGATCGCCATTGCTTCAGCAAGATAATGACGAGCCGCGCTCGATCATAGGCCTGCTCACACCACCCCCTTTTCCCGCAGACGGGCGATGTCCCCTTCGCTGTAGCCGAGCTCGGCGAGGATCGCTGCGGTGTGCTCGCCGGCTTCGGGGCTGGCGGTGACGAGGCGGCTGGGCGTGCGGCTCAGCGTCACCGCCTGGCCGATCAGCTCGATGTCGCCGAGCTTGGGATGGTGCACCTGCTGGGCGATGCCGAGATGCTTGACCTGCGGGTCGGCGAACACCTCGTTCATCTTGTAGATCGGACCCGACGGCACCCCGGCCTTGTTGAGCCGCTCGATCCACTCGGCGCTGGTGCGCGTCTGGGTGACCGCTTCGATCGCCGCGTTGAGCGCCTTGCGGTTGTCGGAACGCGACTTGCCGGTCTTGTAGTCGGGATGCTGCGCCAGTTCCGGCCGGTCGAGCGCCTTGCACAGCCGGCCGAAAATCTCGTCACCGGCCGAGGCGATGTTGATGTAGCCGTCGCTGGTCCGGAACACCCCGGTCGGGATGCTGGTCGGATGATCGTTGCCGGCCTGCTCCGGCACCTCGTGCGCGATGGTCCAGCGCGCACCCTGGAAGTCGAGCATCGCGATCTGCGCGGCGAGCAGCGAGCTTTCCACCCATTGGCCCTCGCCGGACACCTCGCGTTCCAGGAGGGCGACCAGGATGCCCATCGCGGTGAAGATGCCGGCGGACAGGTCGGCGACCGGGATGCCGACGCGCACCGGTCCCTGGCCCGGCAGCCCGGTGATCGACATCAGCCCGCCCATGCCCTGGGCGATCTGGTCGAAGCCCGGGCGGTCGCGATACGGCCCGCTCTGCCCGAAGCCGGAGATGCTGGCGTAGACCAGCCGCGGATTGACCGCCTTCAGCGCCGCGTAATCGATGCCGAGCCGGGTCTTGACGTCGGGCCGGTAGTTCTCGACCACGACGTCGGCGTCGCGCACCAGCTTGCGGAAGATCTCGACGCCGTCGGGCGATTTGAGGTCGAGCGTCAGGCTGCGCTTGTTGCGGTGCAGGTTCTGGAAATCGGGGCCGAGCCGGGGGCCGCCCAGCCCTTCGCCCGGCGACGGCGGCGCCTCGATCTTGATCACCTGCGCGCCCCAATCGGCAAGCTGGCGCACCGCGGTCGGGCCGGCGCGGACGCGGGTCAGGTCGAGCACCTTGAAGCGGGCAAGCGGCATTTTCGCAGCGTCGGACATCGGCGGACTACCTCGTGGAACGGCTGGCGGTATTGACGCCTTGACCCGGCCGCCGGTCAATGCCCGTCGGGGGCACCGAGGCCGGGATCCGCTGCGTTATCGCGATGAGGCAGATTCCGGGCCGCGCCGGCCATGGCCGCGTGCATAATCCCGGTGCCCCTGGGAGGCAGCGAAAGGTGTGGTGTTGCCCGATCTGTTTCCGCTGATTCGGCCGCTGTTGCGGGCGCTGCCGGCCGAAGCGGCGCACCGCGTGACGCTCGCCGGCCTCGGCGCCGGCCTGGGCGGCCTGGCCGCCGGGCGCGGCGAACCCGACCCGCCGAGCCTGCGGCAGACCCTGTGGGGTCGGGACTTCCCGAACCCGGTCGGGGTGGCGGCCGGGTTCGACAAGGACGCGCGGGTGCCGGACGCGTTGCTGCGCCTCGGCTGCGGGTTTGCCGAGACCGGCACGGTGACGCCGCGCCCGCAAGCGGGGAACCCGAAGCCGCGGCTCTTCCGGCTCGATGAAGACGCGGCGGTCATCAACCGGCTGGGGTTCAACAACCGAGGCCTGGACCAGACCCTGGCGCGGCTCCGGGCGCGGCGGCGGGTTGGCATCGTCGGGGTCAATCTCGGCAAGAACCGCGACAGCGAGGACGCCGTCGCCGATTACCGCGACGGGGTGCGGCGGGTCGGGACGCTCGCCGATTATTTCGTGATCAACGTCTCGTCGCCGAACACGCCGGGGCTGCGCGACCTGCAGCGGCGCGAACGCCTGGGCGAACTGCTGCACGCGGTCGTGGCGGCGCGCGACGCCGCGGCGCCCGGCGTGCCGTTGCTGGTCAAGATCGCGCCCGACTTGACACCGCAGGAGCGCACCGACATCGCCCTGCTCGCGCCCGAGACCGGCATCGACGGCATCGTCATCGGCAACACCACCGTCGCCCGGCCGCCAAGCCTGCACAGCCGGCATGCCGGCGAGGCGGGCGGGCTCAGCGGCAAGCCGCTGTTTGCACCGTCAACCGAGGCGCTGGCGGATATGTACCGGCTCACGGACGGACGAATCCCGTTGATCGGCGTCGGCGGCATCGCCAGCGCCGAGGACGCCTACGCCAAGATTCGCGCCGGGGCGTCGCTGGTGCAGCTCTACACCGCGCTGGTCTTTACCGGACCGGCGCTGATCGGCCGCATCAAGCGCGGGCTCGGCGAGCTGCTGCGGCGCGACCGCTTCCAAACGGTCGCCGCGGCCGTCGGCGCCGATCACCCCCGGCCCGAGCCTGCCGGCGCCGCCGCGGCGGCGGTTCAGTGATCGAAGCCCGACGGCTTTTGCGGCCGAGGCGCGGGGTGGCTCGGGTCGTTCTGCATCAGCGTCTTGGCCTTGGGGCTGTCGAACGGCACCCAGCCTTGGATCGGCGTCAGCGATTGCGCCCAGCTCGAAGCGGCGGCGGCGAGCAACCCGATAACGGCAACGGCGAAACCCAAACCCGATTTCATGACACGACCCTGTCTGTCGGCAACCTGTTGTGCCCAGCCCAACGCCCTGCCGCCGATGGCCGTTCCCGACAGCACGCGGCGCGCCGGTTGTGCTAGGGTCGCCCATCGCTGCAACTGACGATGGCTCCATGACGTTTCGCGAGATCACGGGCGTGCGCGACATCGCCGCCGATTACGACGGGTTTGTGCTCGATCTGTGGGGCGTGGTCCATGACGGGGTGAAGCCCTATCCGGGGGTGCTCGAGTGCCTGGCGGCGCTGCTTGCCGCCGGAAAGCGCATCGTGCTGCTGTCGAACGCACCGCGCCGCGCCCACGACGTCGTCCGGCGGATCACCGCGATCGGCGTGCCGGCGGGCCTCTACCATGCGGTCATGTCGTCCGGCGAGGAGGCCTGGCAATACCTCAGGCGGCGCGACGATGCGTTCTACGCCGATCTTGGGCGGCGCTGCCTGCATATCTGTTCGGACCGCGACCTGGAGATTCGCATCGGCCTCGACCTCGACTATGTCGAGCGCGCCGAGGACGCCGAGTTCATCCTCAACACCGGCCCCGCCGGCTGGGACGACACGATCGAGGATTACGCGCCGATTCTCGCCGCCGCGCGCCAGCGCGGGCTCAAGATGGTGTGCGCCAACCCCGACCTGATGGTCAATCACGGCGCCAAGCTGGCGCTGTGCGCCGGCGCCCTGGCGGTGCATTACGAGACCATCGGCGGCGCGGTGCGCTGGCACGGCAAGCCCTACCCGTCGGTCTACGAATCCTGCTTCGGCCTGCTCGGCATTGCCGACCGGCGCCGCATCCTGGCGGTCGGCGACAGCTTGCGGACCGATATCGCCGGCGCCAACGGGGCCGGGCTCGACAGCCTGCTGATCGCCGGCCAGGGCATCCATCTCGCCGAGTTCGCGCCGGACGGCCGGCTCGATCGCGACCGCATCGCGGCGGCCGCGGCAGGGGTCGGGGTGCGGCCGACGATCATCGCGCCGCGCTTCGTCTGGTAGGCGCGGCGCGGTACGGGACGACGCGGTGATTTCGCCGCGCCGCGATTTGCTCTAGGGTCGGTGCGTCGCCCATGACGATCGCCGCCAACCGCCCGCTCGACAGCGCGCGTCCGCGCGCCGGGCTGCGGCGCGCCCTCGATTGGTGGATCGGGGAGCTGGCTGCCTGTCGGCACGACCTGCGCGCGCGGCTGGCGACGCAAGGCCGGCGCGGCGTGGTGATCGAGGCCGGCGAGCGCTACTGGCTGCTGCGCCGCGGCGGACGTCCGATCGGCCAGGTCGACCGGCACGCGGACGGCGCAGCGGACCTGAGGGTGATCGAGCGCGTCGTCGGGCGCCGTCCGATCGTGGTCGAAATCCCGGCGGACCGCACGCTTGCCAAGACCATCGCCCTGCCGCCCGGCGCCAAAGGCCAGCTCGACCGCATCCTCGGCTTTGAGATCGCCCGGCATTTCCCGTTTCCCGCCGAGCAGGTCCATTTCCAGCACCGCCTCGTGCAGGGCGAGCGCGACGGCATAGTGACCGTGGAGGTCGTCGCGGTGCCGCGCGCCGTCGTCGACGAGATTGGTGCGGCGCTCGCGGCGCTGGGATTGCGGGCCGCGGCGATCGCGGTCGGCGCCGGCGCAAAGCCGCTATACCTGCCGCCGGCCGCCTATGCCGGCGCGCGCAAAGCGGCGTCGCGCTCGACGCGCTGGCTCGGTGTCGCGGCGGTTCTGGCGGGGCTGGCGGCGCTGGTGTCATGGCCGCTGGCGCAGCAGCACGCGCTCGACGCCCTCGACCGCGAGCTTGCCGCGCTGAAGCCGGGCGCGGAGGCCGCGCTGCGCGTCAGCGACGGCGCGCGGCGCGCCGCCGAGCGCGACGCCGCGATCCTCGCGCTGCGGGGGGGACGGCCGCCTTTGGTGGCAGCGCTGGATAGGCTGAGCCGCGATCTGCCCGACGGCGCCTGGCTGCTGTCCTTGTCGATCAGCGGGCGCGACGTGGTGCTCGACGGGCTGGCGCCGTCCGGCGCGGCCGTCGCGCTGGCGCTGGAAAAAGCCGGCCATGTCTCCGGCATCGTGTTTCGCGCGCCGATCACCCGCGAAGCGGCCGGGCTCGAACATTTCCAGCTGGGCGGCACGCTGAACGGCGGCGAGGTCAAACCGTGACCCTGACGGAACGTCCCGCGCTGGGCCGGGCCGCCGCGCTGGCCATCCTCGCCGCGCTCGGCGTGCTGTTCTGCGTCGGCCCGCTCGCGGCCTACGGCGAGTGGATCGCGGGCAATGCCGAGGCGCTCGCCGCAAAGGCGGCAGTGTTGCAGCGCTACCGGCTGCTCACCGTCCCGCAGGGCGGCGCGCCCGCCCCGGTCGGTCCCGCGCTGCTCTATCCCGACATGCCGGAATCACAGGCCACCGCCGTGCTGCAAGAGACCGTCAAGACCGAAGCCGCCAAGGCGCATGTGCAGGTGCTGGGGTTGCAGGTGCTGCGCGGCGAGGCCGCCGCGGGCGCGACGCGTATCGGGGTCCGCGTGCGGGCGAGCGGCGACATCGCGGGCTTGCGCAACCTGCTCTACGCCATCGAGAGCGCGCGCCCGGTGCTTTACCCAGACAACCTGGCGATCCAGTCGCATGTCGCCGCACCGGGCACGGCGCCGGCGACGCTCGACTTCCAGTTCGACATCGCCGCCTTCAAGGCGGAGCGGGCGTCGTGAGCGGTTTGCGGCTGCGGCACGCGCCGGCGGCTGCGGCGCTGCTGTTCGTCGCCGTCGCAGGCTGGCCGTGGCTGGTGCCGCCGGTGCCGTCGACCC
>DASZOZ010000066.1:0-3601 GCA_035550515.1 Allostellaceae bacterium | reverse complement strand
GGCTTCCTCCAGCACCTGCATCTCGGCATAGGCGAAGGGCGGCAGGAAATAGCCGAGCGGATCGACCCCCTGTTCCTTGGCCTTCGGCTGGTACTCCTTGAGGAAGTCCCAAATGCCGGGGAAGTCCATCGTCTTGGCCGGTTCCCACAGCTCGCCGACCACCACGCCGTTGAGCAAGGGGCCGAGCTGGGTGCGCAACGCGGCCGAAGCGGTGCCGACCATCGTGCCGCCAAAGTAGGGCGGCCGATAGCCGATCTCGCTGACCGCGCGCAGGATGCCGACCGTGTCGGGCGGGTATGAGGCGACGTAAACGACATCGGGATTTGTTGCCTGAACCGCGCGCATGATCGGCGTGTAGTCGACGGTGGATGGCGGGTAGGCGCGATCGTAGACGGTCTGCAGCCCGGCTTCCTTGACGTTCTGCCGGGCGCCGTCGAGCGCGTTGCGGCCGAACTCGGCGTCGGCGGTGACCAGCGCGACGGTCTTCGGTTTCGGGTTTTGCGCCATCGCGACGTCGAAGAACCCCTTTGAGAAGGTCGGTTTCGGGTCTGGGCCAAAGGTCAGCATCGAAAAGTATTTGGGGTAGTGAAACTCGACATTGATCGCGAGAGCGAAGAGGCCGAAGAACAGCCGGTTCTTTTGCATCACGATCGGCATCGCCGGGGCCACCATGTTGGTGGCGTAGCCGGAGACCAGCAGGTCTACCTTGTCGACATCCATCAGCTTGGTATAGATGCCCGGCACGGTGGCGGGGTTCGACTGGTCGTCGTAGTAGATGAGCTTGACCGGCCGGCCGAGCAGGCCGCCCTTCTTGTTGACGTCCTCGGCCCAGATCTGGAAAGCGAGAAGGCCGGTCTTGCCGACCGCGGCGAGCCCGCCGGTCAACGCCATGCTGAGCCCGATGGCGATCGGCTTCTCCTCGGCCCGCGCCGGCTCGACCACGATCAGCAGGATCATTGCCGCCAACCCGCACACGGCGCGGCGCCACCCGAGCGTTGTCGTCATCCCCGCTGCCCCCGTCTGCGGCCCGGTCTACCGGCCCTTGCGGCACTCTATCGAGTGCCGCAAGGGAAACAAGCCGTCAGTCGCGCAGCTCGGCGACCTGGGCCGGGGTCAGAAAGCGCGTCTTGGCGCCGCGCAGCAACAGGTAAAGCTTGGCAGTTTCCTCCAGCTCCTCGATCGCGTTGACCGCCGCGTCGAGGCTCGACCCCGCGACCACCGGGCCGTGATTGGCGAGCAGCACCGCGTGGTGCTTTGACGCGAAGCCGCGCACCGCCTCGGCCAGCGCCATGTTGCCCGGCTTGAAATAGGGCACCAGCGGCAGCCGGCCGACGCGCATCACGTAATAGGCGGTGATCGGCGGCAGCACGTCGTGCGGGTCGATTTCGGCGAGACACGACACCGCGACCGAATGCGTCGAATGCAGATGCACCACCGCGCCGGTGCCGCTGCGCTCGTCGTACATGACGCGGTGCAGAAAACTCTCCTTGGTCGGCGCGTCGCCGCCGACCAGCTTGCCGCTGCCGTCGAGCTTCGACAGCCGCGCCGGGTCGAGCCGACCGAGCGAGGCATTGGTCGGGGTCATCAGCCAGCCGTCCTCGACCCGCACGCTGATATTGCCCGACGAGCCGGCGGTGAGGCCGCGGTTGAAGATGGAGGCGCCCAGCGTGCAGATCGCCTCTCGCGCCTTGGCGTCACTCATCGCCGCACCCCCACCTCAGTCCTCCCCCGCCACCGGGAGAGGGGGTTGAGAACACCGGCGCCCTCCGCCAGCGGGGGAGGGCCGGGGTGGGGGTAGGGTTCATCGCGACGCCTCTGCCAAAGCCTCGAACGCCCGCAGGAAAAAGTCGGGCTTGCCGAAATTGCCGGATTTGAGCGCCAGCGCCAGCGGCGGGTCGCCCAGGCTCACCGTCCACGGCACGCCGGGGTCGATCTGGCGGCCGATCCGCAAGCCGGTCACACCCAGCGCCTGCACCACGGCGCCCGCGGTCTCGCCGCCGGCAACCACCAGCCGGCGCACGCCGCGCTCGACCAGACCGCGGGCGATCTCGGCCATGATGCGCTCGACCAGCGCGCCCGCTTGCTCGCGTCCGAGCTTCTGCTGCACGGCGGCGACCTGGTCCGGCGGCGCCGTCGCGGCGAACAGGACAGGCTCGGCACCCAGCTTGTCGCTCGCCCAGCCGAGCGCCGCGGCGGCGACATCGGTGCCGGCGGCGGCGGCAAGCGGGTCGATGGCAAAGACCGGCGCGCGCTCGCGCATATGGGCGAGCTGCGCCAGCGTCGCTGGTGAGCACGAGCCAGACAGCACCGCCGCCTTGCCGCCGATCTGCGGCAGGACGTCGGCGCCGCCGCCGTCGCCGATCAGTCCGAGCCGGCGGAAATTTTCCGGCAGGCCGAGCGCGATCCCCGAGCCGCCGGTGATCAGCGCGAAATCCTGCGCGGCCTCGCCGATCGCTTCGAGGTCATGATCGGCGATGGCATCGATGATCGCGTGGCGACAGCCGTCGCGCTTCAGCGCGGCGAAGGCTTGGGCAATGGCCGCCGGGCCTTGCGCGACGGTCGCGTGCTGCACCAGCCCGACCTTGCCCTTGCATTGCCGCTGCAGCACCCGCACCAGCGACGGGTCGCGCATCGGCGTCAGCGGGTGGTCGCGCATCCCCGATTCCGACAGCAGCACGTCCCCGACAAACAGATAGCCCTTGAAGATCGTGCGCCCGGCCTCGGGGAAGGCGGGGCAATAAAGGGTGAAGTCGGAACCCAGCGCGTCGAGCAGCGCCTCGGCGACCGGGCCGATATTGCCTTTGTCGGTCGAATCGAAGGTCGAGCAGTATTTGAACAGAAACTGCCGCGCGCCCGCCGCCTTGAGCCAGTCGAGCGCCTTGAGGCTCATGGCGACCGCCTCGCCGACCGGGATGGTGCGGCTCTTGAGCGCGATGACCACCGCCTCGGCGTCCGGGGCCGGCGCGTTGCCGCCCCCGGCGCCGCTTGACGGGACGTCGATCAGCTGCACGGTCTTCATGCCGCGCCGCACCAGCGTGTTGCACAAATCGGTGGCGCCGGTGAAATCGTCGGCGATCGCGCCGAGCAGCACGGGCATCTTTCACTCCTTCGGCCAGCGCCGAAACAGTAGCCCTCGGCGCGGCGGCGGCAAATAGCCAAACCCGCACGCATCGATCTCGCGCCGCGCCGCGCGAACGCTATGATGGGCGCAGCGCCGTGCGAGGAAATGCCGATGGATTTCGACCTGTCGCCCAAGACCGAACGTCTCCGGGGTCAGCTCCTGGACTTTATGGCACGCGAGGTTTACCCGGCGGAAAAGGTGTTCGAGCGGCAGATCGAGGAGGCGCCGAGCCGCTGGCAGATCCCGCCGGTCATGGAGGAGCTGAAGCAGAAGGCGCGCGCCGAGGGGCTGTGGAACCTGTTCCTGCCCGAGTCGGAACTGGGCGCCGGGCTTACCAATCTCGAATACGCGCCGCTGTGCGAGGTCATGGGCCGCTCGCCGATCGCGCCGGAAGTGTTCAACTGCTCGGCGCCCGACACCGGCAACATGGAAACGCTGGTGCGCTACGCCACGCCCGCGCAGCAGGAGCAATGGCTGAAG
>DASZOZ010000065.1:0-10510 GCA_035550515.1 Allostellaceae bacterium | reverse complement strand
TGCTCGAAGCGCGCTGCGGTCTGCAGATCGGCGCCCGCGACTTCTATCTCAACGTCGCCGGCGGCTTGCGCATCGCCGAGCCCGCCGCCGACCTCGCGGTCGCCAGCGCGCTCGTCTCGGCGCTGACGCTCGAGCCGATGCCCGCCGACACGGTCGTCTTCGGGGAGATCGGTCTCTCGGGCGAGATCCGGCCGGTCGGGCAAAGCGAGGCGCGCCTCAAG
Source organism: Allostellaceae bacterium (assembly GCA_035550515.1). GTDB lineage: Bacteria > Pseudomonadota > Alphaproteobacteria > ATCC43930 > CGMCC-115725 > DATARH01. Next base: position 10,289 of record DASZOZ010000065.1, on the reverse strand, counting down.
GAGGCGGCAAAGCTCGGCTTCACCGCGGCGTTCATTCCGCCGCGCCGCGGCCGCGCCAAGGAGCGCGAGACCGACTCGGGACTCGCCGTGCGCGAGGTGCAGCATCTGCGGCAACTCGTCGCGATCTTCGAGGACCGCGCCGGCGAGACGCGGCGCGTCCTGGGCCCGGCGAGAATCGAGTCGTGACGGTCTTCGATCTCGCCGTTATCGCCGTTATCGCTTTGTCCGGGGTCTTTGCCTATGCACGCGGCTTCGTGCGCGAGGCGCTCTCGATCGCCGCCTGGCTCTTTGCCGGCGCGGCCGGCTATTACGCCTATCCCCTCGCCGCCCCGATGCTCGCACGCTTCGTGCCGGGCGGCATGGTGGCGAATATCGCCGCCTTCTGCCTCGTCTTCGTCGTGGCGCTGATCCTCTTCCACCTCGTCGCCAAGATGCTCGCCGGCCATGTGAAGCGCAGCCCGCTCTCGCCGGTCGATCGCAGCCTCGGGCTGATCTTCGGCATCGCCCGCGGGCTCGTGCTGGTCTCGATCGCCTATCTGCCGCTCGCCTGGATCCCGCCGGCGGACCAGCCGCGCTGGTTTACCCAATCCCGCACCCTGCCCTTCCTCGCGGCCGGTGCCGCCGCGCTGCAAAATCTCATTCCGCATTCAGCCCGCCCGGCCGCCGCGGGTGGCAAGTCGCGCCGGATCGAGACCGAGGCGGAAAGGGCGATGCGCGCCTTTACCAATCCAGCCCCCGGCCCGGCGGCGACCCCCGATTCGCCGCCCGCCTATTCGCCCGACGAAAAGCGCGATCTCGACCGGCTGATCCAGCAGCAAAACGGGCCCTAAAGCCTCGACAGGGCTAGTGTCGTTTCGGTTTCGAAGTTCGCGACGATGCCGATATCGGCACTTGGCGAACTTCGAAACCACGACACTAGCGAAACATGACGGTTCCGTGTAAGACACGGGCTGGTTTTCCGGCCGCGCGATGCCCATTTCAAGCTCGAGGCCCATGCTCGCCACAATCCCCTTCGACGACGACCATCCGCATGAGGAATGCGGCGTGTTCGGCATATTCGGGCATCCGGAGGCGGCGGCGCTCGCCGCCCTCGGCTTGCACGCCTTGCAGCATCGCGGCCAGGAAGCCGCCGGCATCGTCACCTATGACGGCGAGCAGTTCAACGCGCATCGCGGGATGGGGCTGGTCGGCGACAATTTCAGCTCGAAGGAGGTCGTCGCCAAGCTCCAAGGCCATGCGGCGATCGGCCATAACCGTTACGCCACCACCGGCGAGGTGGCGCTGCGCAATGTCCAGCCGCTCTATTTCGAGATCGAATACGGCGGTCTCGCGATCTGCCACAACGGCAATCTGACCAACTCGTACCAGCTGCGCCGCCAGCTGGTGAAACGCGGCAGCCTGTTCCACACGACCAGCGACACCGAGGTCATCAACCATCTGATCGCGACCAGCCAGCAGGGCACGATCATCGACCGGGTGGTCGACGCGCTGCGCCAGGTCGAGGGCGCCTATTCCCTCGCCGCGCTGACCCAGGACTCGGTGATCGGCGTGCGCGACCCGCTCGGGGTGCGGCCGCTGGTCGTCGGCCGGCTGGCCGAGGCCTGGATCATCGCCTCGGAGACGTGCGCGCTCGACATCATCGGCGCCGAGTTCGTGCGCGATGTCGAGCCCGGCGAGATCGTCACCGCCGACGCCGAGGGCCTGCACAGCATCAAGCCCTTTGCCCGCAAGGCGGAGCGCTTTTGCATCTTCGAGTACATCTATTTCGCCCGCCCCGACAGCGTCGTCGAGGGCCGCAGCGTCTACGAGGTGCGCAAGCAGATCGGCGAGGCGCTGGCGCGCGAGAGCCATGTCGACGCCGACATCGTCGTGCCGGTGCCCGATTCCGGGGTCCCGGCGGCGATCGGCTACGCGCAGGCATCCGGCCTGCCGTTCGAGCTCGGCATCATCCGCAACCACTATGTCGGCCGCACCTTTATCGAGCCGACCGACCAGATCCGCAATCTCGGTGTCCGACTCAAGCACAACGCCAACCGCAACCTCAAGGGCAAGCGGGTCATCCTGGTCGACGATTCGATCGTGCGCGGCACGACCTCGCGCAAGATCGTCGAGATGGTGCGCAACGCCGGCGCCAGCGAGGTGCACATGCGCATCTCCAGCCCGCCGACCACGCATCCCTGCTTCTACGGCATCGCCACCCCCGACCGCGACCAGTTGCTGGCCGCGCGCTACGACGTCGACGCCATGGCGCGGCTGATCGGCGTCGACACGCTGGCCTTTGTCTCGACCGACGGGCTCTACAAGGCGATGGGCCGGCCCGGCCGCGACGACGACGCGCCGCGCTTCTGCGACGCGTGCTTTACCGGCGACTACCCGATCCCGCTGGTCGACGCCGAGGACGGCAAGGTTTCGGTGCAGCTCTCGCTGCTCGCGCCGGCTTAAATATTCGCCCGCTCCGCCAATCTCGGTCTACTCTGTCGGCGTTCGCCGCACGGCGCTGACACAACATAAACGGGACCAGGATGGCTTCTGACATTACGCTCGCCGGCGCGTTGCCGGCGCAACAGCCCCTCAGCCGGGTGATCGCCGCGGCGACGATCGGCAACGTGCTCGAATGGTTCGATTTTCTGGTCTACGGCTATTTTGCCGTGACGATCGCCCAGGTGTTCTTCCCGGCCGGCAGCTCGACCATTTCGCTGTTGCTCACCTTCGGCACCTTCGGCCTGTCCTATCTGGTGCGTCCGCTTGGCGCGGTGGTCATCGGCGCCTATACCGATCGCGCCGGCCGCAAGGCCGGGCTGACCCTGTCGATCGGCCTGATGATGATCGGCACGACGTTGATGGTCGTGACCCCCGGTTACGCCACGATCGGTCTCGCCGCACCGCTGATCATCATGCTGGCGCGGCTGTTGCAGGGCTTCTCGGTCGGCGGCGAATTCGGCAGCGCGGTCGCTTTCCTGGTCGAGCATGCGGGCGCCGACCGCAAGGGGTTCAGCGCCAGTTGGCAATGGGCGACGACCGGGATCGTCTCGATCATCGTCGCGCTGTTCGGCATCGTCCTGACCACGACGTTGACCCACGAGCAGCTGGTCGATTGGGGCTGGCGCGTCCCGTATGTGTTCGGGCTGCTGGTCGGGCCGGCGGGGTTGTATATCCGCTCGCGCGTGACCGAAACCGACGCGTTCGCCAAGGCCGAGCCGCACAGCGTGCCGATCCGGGCGCTGCTGAGGGAGCAGCCGCTCGAGGTGATCCTGGCGCTCGGCGCTTCGATCGTCTCGAACGCCTCCTATTACCTGCTGCTGTACATCCCGACCTACGCGATCAAGACGTTGCACCTGCACCCCTCGACCGGCTTTATCGCCACGCTGGTCGGCGGGGTGGTGCTCGCGGTCGTCTCGCTGGTCGCCGGGCATCGCTCGGACAAGACCGGCCGGCCGCATATCATGCTGTGGGCCGCGGGGCTTTTCCTGGTGACCTCTTACCCGGTCTTCTGGCTGATGGTGACCTGGCCGTCGGTGGCGACCGCGGTGTTCGCCGTCGGCTGGCTCAACCTGGTCAAAGGCGGCTACAGCGGCGTGTTGCCGTCGTTGATGTCGGAGCGCTTCCCGGTCGAGACCCGCGCGGTGGGCGTGGCCTTCAGCTACAGCATCTCGGTGACGGTTTTTGGCGGGTTCGCCCCGTTTGTCGCGACCTGGCTGATTGCCGGAACGGGTGATCCGCTGTCGCCGAGCTACTACCTGATGTTCACCGCCTTGCTCAGCATTCTCGCGCTGCTGGTCATTCGCCGGCGGCCGGCCTACGCGGGCCGCTGATGCGCGGGCCTCGATAAGAAGTGGCGCGGCTCGCCGGCAAGGTCGCGCTGGTCACCGGCGCGTCACGCGGGATCGGCGCCGCCGTCGCCGAAGCCTACGCCCGGGAGGGCGCGCATCTGGTGCTCGCGGCGCGCACGGTCGGCGGCCTCGAAGAGGTCGACGACAAGGTGCGCGCCGCTGGCGGCACGGCCACGCTGGTGCCGCTCGACCTGCGCGATTTCATCAAGATCGACGAGCTCGCGGCGGCGATCTACCAGCGCTTCGAGCGGCTCGACATCCTCGTCGGCAATGCAGCCGAGTTCGGCACCTTCTCGCCGCTCGCGCATATCGACCCGAAGCTGTGGGACGAGGTCATCGCGCTCAACCTCACCGCCAATTGGCGGCTTATCCGGGCGATGGACCCTTTGCTGCGCGCCGCCGAGCATGGCAGGGCGATCTTTGTGACCAGCGGCATCGCCCGCGCCCCCCGCGCCTATTGGGGTCCCTACGCGGTCAGCAAGGCCGGGCTGGAAGCGCTGGTCAAGACCTACGCCGCCGAAATCGCAAAGACGCGCGTGCGGGCGAACCTGGTCGGCCCCGGCGTGGTCCGCACCCGGCTGCGCGCCCGCGTCTTCCCCGGCGAGGACCCGATGACGCTGCCGCCGCCGGAGAGCGTCGCCGAGGCTTTCGTGCGGCTGGCATTGCCCGAGTGCGCGCGCAACGGCGAGGTGGTCGAGGCCGGCGACCTTGCCGACACGGAGTCGCAAGCCAAGCCGGCATAGCCCGGCGGTCAGTCGCCGGAGGCCGTCACTGGGTCCAACGCCGCCGCGATGTGCTTTTCGAGCATCCGCGCGATCGGCATGCGGTAATGGTTGCGGTCCCAGAAATTGCGCCGGTCGCGCGCGATCGCGTCGTCCTTGCGGAAATCGAGCAGCGCGGTATGCGGCCGGGATGCGGCGATTTCGCGATAGCCGGCCTTGCACTGCTCGGCTTCCGCGGCGGCGGGCGTGGCCGGGATCGGCAGGTCGATATAGTAATGCGGCACCACCACGAAGGCGATCGAGGTCGTCTTCGGCACGATCGCCAGGAAATCCCGCAACAGCGGCACAGCGGCGAAATTGCCCGTGCCGGTCGCCGCCACCGGCCGCGCGCCGAGCGCCAGATCCGCCGCCCCGGCGGCTTCATGGGTCGCGTATTCCGGCTCGAAATTGCTGTACCCATCGGCGCGCAGGGGCGGCTCCGCGCCCGCCATCATGCGCAGTTTATGCACCACCGCGTCGACGCCGCGCATGTTGATCAGCGAGCGCAGATACTCGATCGCGCTGTCCGAGTAGAGCCAGAACGGGAAAGGCTCCGCCATGTCGAGCTTGCCGTCGGCCTCGCACCAACTGCTGTCGATGCCGAAGACCAGCGCTTTCAGCGCCGCGCCGTGGACGCCGTCATGGTGGCGCACCAGCCAGCGCGCCGCCGCGAGCTGCTCGGTCGGGCCGCTAAAGGTCATGGTCAGCGACACGAAGCGCCACCCGGTCAGCGCCGCCAACCGTTCCGGGCTGATCAACTGCATGGTCGAATTGCCGAGGATCGCCGCCTCTGTATCGGGCGCGCGGGCGAGGCTCGCCCCGGTCAGCCGCTGACCGAAACGCGGCACGCCGTGTTCCCCCAGCAGGGCGAAGCGCCCGGTATCGTACGGGTCGAGCCCGGCAATGACGACCAGCGCCAGCGCCGCGAACAGCAGGCAGGCGACCGGATAGGCCCACAGCACGCGCCGCCAGCCGGTCGCGTTGACCGCGGGGGCCGCGGGGGCCGCCGCGGGCTCAGAAGTGGAAATAGATGAATTCATAAGACGGCCCGTCGGCCATCTTGAGCATCAGCGCGATGGTGGCGAACGCCGCCGCCGGCGCCAGCCAGCGCGCCGGCTTCAGGCGCTCGATAAAATCCTGGCTGCTCGGCCCGATCATCGCCAGCGCGGTGCCGATCAGCATGGTCCGCCAGCCGAGCATCGGACCGGGTTCCGCCTGCCCGAACATGGCGCCGAGCATTTTGACGGCGATCTCGATCGACGGGCCGCGGAAGAACACCGAGGCAAGCACCCAGAACGACAACACCATCGCGCAGCCCAGCGCCGCCGGCATTGCCGGCAGTTTCCAGTGCCGCCACAGCACTTCGAGCGCCAGCCCGGCACCTTGCAGCGCACCCCAGACGATAAAGGTCCAGCCGGCGCCATGCCACAGGCCGGCCAGCACCATCGTCAGAAACAAGGCCGCGGCGTGCCGCGCCACGGTCGGGCGATGCCCGGCCATCGGGATGAACAGATAGTCGCGCAAAAAGCGCGACAGCGTCATGTGCCAGCGGCGCCACAGGTCGTGCATGCTGGTGGCCCGGTAGGGCACGGCGAAGTTGTAGGGCAGCTTGAACCCGAACAGCAGCGACAGGCCGATCGCCATGTCCGAGTAGCCGGAAAAATCGAAATAGATCTGCAGCGCGAAGCCGCAGGTCGCGGTCCAGCCGTCGCCGACCGTCAGATGCGGCCCCGCCGCGGCGGCATAGGCGGCATCGACCTGCGCCGCCAGCACGTTGGCCAGGAACATCTTCTTCCACAGCCCGATGACGAACATGCCGATGCCCTGCGCGACCCGTTCTTCCCAACCCGGCCGGTCGGGCGCGAGGGGGAATTGCGGGATGATCTCGCGATGGCGGACGAGCGGCCCGGCGAGGATTTGCGGGAACAACGCGATATAGAGCGCGTAGTCGCGGAACGAATAACGGAACCGCCGCCCGCGCAGCAGGTCGGCGAGGTAGATGATGTGGTGAAAGGTGAAAAAGCTGATCCCCAGCGGCAGCGCCAGACGCGCCAGCGACGGGTTCCAGCCGGTGCTGTCGAAGACGATACTTTCAAAAAAGCCGAGATACTTGAAGACGCCGAGGCACAACAGATTGGCGGTGATCGCTCCGATCAGGATGGCGCGCCTGCCATAGGCAAAAAATGCCTCGGCCGCCGCCCAGTTGACGACGATCGAACCGGCCAGGAGCGGGGTGAACCGCCAATCCCAGTAGCTGTAAAAGGCCAGCGAGGCCAGCAGCAGATACCACAGCCGCGCCCGCTCATGCCTGGCCAGCAGCCAATAGCCAATGAGGGCAATCGGTAAAAAGCCAAAAATGAACTGAAAACTACTGAACAGCATCAGTGCCGATGGTGCGACGCCCCCGGTGCCACGATAGAGGCGATCGGCGTCCGCGGTAAGCCGGAATCATCCTCGGCCGCACGCGTGACGCAGGGCAAGGGCGCGGGACGGGCTGCCGGTCATTCGCGCGCGTAGGGGTTGTCGCTCTTGCGCAGCATCAGCCGGATGGGCGTCCCGGGCAGCGCGAAATCCGCGCGCAGCGCGTTGACCAGATAGCGCCGGTAGCTGTCGGGCAGCTCGCCGGGCTTCGAGGCGAACAGCGCGAAGGTCGGCGGCCGCGTGTTGGCCTGGGTCATGTAGCGCAGCTTGAGCCGCCGCGCCCCGACCAGCGGCGGCGGGTGATGCTGCTGGATCGCCGCCAGCCAGCGATTGAGCGCCGGCGTCGGGATGTGTTTGTTCCACACCGCATCGGTATCGATCACCGCCTGCATCAGCGGGTCGAGGCCGCTGCCGGTCATGCCCGAGATCGGCACCAGCGGGACGCCGTGCAGCTGCGCCAGCGAGGTGGTCACCCGGTCGCGGAGCTGGCGCAGCGCCGCCGGCTTGTCGACGACCGCATCCCATTTGTTCGCCGCCAGGACCAGCGCCCGGCCCTCCTCGGCGACCATATTGGCGATCGTGAGGTCCTGCCGGCCGAACGGTTCGAGCGCGTCGAGCACCAGCACCACTGTGCCGGCGAAACGGATCGTCCGCAGCGTGTCGGCGACCGAGAGGCGTTCGAGCCGCGCCTCGACCCGCGCGCGGCGCCGCAGTCCCGCGGTGTCGACGAGGCGGATCGCCCGCCCCCGCCACTCCCAGTCGAGCGCGATCGCGTCGCGGGTAATCCCCGGCTCCGGCCCGGTGAGCAGCCGGTCCTCGCCGATCAGCCGGTTCACCAGCGTCGATTTGCCGACGTTCGGCCGCCCGACGATCGCCAGCTGCAGCGGCCGCGCGTCCGCAGCCGCCTCCTCCGCGACCTCCTCCGACGCAGGTGCGAAGTCGCGCAGCCGGTCGTAAAGCTCGGCAAAGCCTTCGCCATGCGCCGCCGAGAGCGGCACCGGATCGCCCAGCCCCAGCGCATAGGCTTCCCCGACCGCGGCGAGCTCGGTGCGGCCTTCGGCCTTGTTGGCGACGAGGATCACCGGCTTGCCGCTCTTGCGCAGCCAGCCGCCGAAATGCCGGTCGGGTTCGGTGAGGCCTTCGCGCGCGTCGACGACGAGCAGCACCACGTCGGCGATGTCGAGCGAGCGTTCGGTCTGCGCGCGCATCCGGCCCGCCAGCGTGGCCGGCGCCGCTTCCTCGAGCCCGGCGGTATCGATGACCCGAAATTCGAGGTCGGCGATGCGCCCTTGCCCTTCCCGCCGGTCGCGGGTGACGCCGGGCATGTCGTCGACCAGCGCCGCGCGCCGGCCGACGAGCCGGTTGAACAGCGTCGATTTGCCGACATTCGGCCGGCCGAGTATGGCGACCGTAAACCCCATGGTGCCGCCCGCGTCCCTCTTTGACCCGACCCATCCTCGTGGATGGCCGGGCCAAGCCCGGCCATGACGATCGGAATAAGTGGTGCCGTCAGAGCAGGTTAAAATGAAAAGCTACCGATACGCCGAAAGATTGGCGTCGTCGGTCAGCAAATAAAGCGTGTTGTCGGCAATCACCGGCCCGACAAAGCATCGGTCGGAGACCTTGGTGCGGTATTGCTCGCTGCCGTCCTGCGCCGACAGCCACGCCGCCAGGCCGCTCGACGACAGCACGATGAGCTGATCCCCGCCCATAACCGGCCCGGTCCAGAGGATCGGGTCGCTCTTCTTCGCCATATCCTCATAGGCCGGGAGCTGCGCCGCCCAGCGCACCTTGCCGTCGCCGCGCGTCAGGCAGACGGCCTCGTTGTCGTTGGCGAGAAGGAAGACATAGTTGCCGACCGACCACGGTTCGTGGCTGCCGCCGATATCCTGCTCCCAGACATGCGCGCCGGTGCGCAGCTCGATGCACATCATCCGCCCGCTATGGCTGACGGCGAACACCCGGCCGCGATCGATGACGGGGCGGCCGTGGATGTCCGCCATCGCGGTCATCGCATCCATGCTGCGCGCCGAGGCCAGGTTTTCCGACCACAGCGCGCGGCCGTTCTGGGCCTGCAGCGCGAACAGCTCACCCGAGGTATAGGCGACGATGACGATGTCCCCTTCGACCGCCGGACTCGCCGCGCCGAGCAGCGACCCGGTCTCGGGGATACCGTTATGCGACCACTGCCGTGCGCCGTCTTGCGCCGACAAGGCGATCAGCTCGTTGTCGACGGTGACGACGAAGACGCGGTTATCGGCCACCGTCGGCGCCGCATGCACCGGCGAGCCGACGTTCTTGCGCCAGATCTCCTTGCCGTCGCCAGGGTCGAGCGCGACGACCTCGGCATAGCCGGTGGCGACAAACAGATGCCCGTTCCAAAAGCACGGGCCGCCGCCAAAGGCGTTGCCCCGAGTGTTTTCCGGCTTCAGGTCGACCTGCCAGAACCGGCTGCCGCTCGCCGGATCGAGCGCGCTGACCTGGACCCCGCCGTCCATCACAAAGATGCGGCCGGCGGCCACGACCGGCTGCGACATCACCTTGGTATAGCGCGCCGTGCCGTCGCCGACGCTGACGTCCCAGATTTTGCGAACCTGGCTCGGCAAGGCGAGGTTGCCCATCGAGTGGCTGGGGTTGCCGCCGGGTTCCGGCCATTCGGAGTTCGGCGCGGCCGGCGGCAACTTGACCGGCTGGTTCAGCAGCGCCGGATCCGGCTCGACCCTGCGGTCGAGACCAAGCACCGAAATGCGGTCGCCCGGCAGGCGCGCCTTTGGCTTCTCGCCGAACAGCCCGCACCCCGACAAGGCGGTGGAAGCGAGCATCGCCGAGACGAAGCGACGACGGTTCATCGGCGGCCGGCGGAGATCAGGAAGCAAGCACGGCGGCCATTTCGGCGGCCCGCGCCCGCACGCCCTCCGGCGCGGAAAGATCGTCGGCCAGCTTCTTGTAAATATCGAGCGCGCCGGCCTTGTCGCCGGACTTGAGCTTGGCCGCCGCGGTCAGTTCGAGCGCCGTCGGGCGCCAGGCGTTGCCGCTTTCGGTCAGCGGCTTCAGCCGGTCGATCGTTGCGCCGGGGTCGCTGCCGGCGAAGCTGTTCATCACCGACAGCACCGTTGCCGCGTCGCGCAGCTCGGGATCGATATCCGACGACGCGGCGATCTTGTCGTAGATCGCGACCGCCGCCTTGCGGTCGCCGCCCTTGCCGGCGAGGTCGGCCGCCTCGAACTGCGCGAGCTTGCCGTAACCGCCGCCCTCGTCGCCGACCGTGGCGAAAATC
>DASZOZ010000064.1:0-4568 GCA_035550515.1 Allostellaceae bacterium | reverse complement strand
GCAGCTCGAATTGGCCTCCGGCCCCGGCGTGCGGGTGGATACCGCGCCGGTCGAGCCGCTCGCCGACGGTACGGCGGTGATCTGGACGACCTTCACCAAGGACGGCTGGGGTTCGCAATCGGTCAAGTGGCACGTCGCGGCAGAGGCCGGACACTACAAGATCGTCGACATCTTCAGCGCCGGCGCCAGCCTGGTGCAGATGGAGCGCGACACCTTCCGCTCGGTGATGCGCGACGGCGGCCTCACCACGCTGATGGCAAAGCTCGACGCGCGCACCCGCGAACTGGCCAGCGCCGCGACGGAATGAATTTTGCCGCAACAGATACTCTCGTCGCCTTGGCCGGGCTTGACCCGGCCATCCACGTCTCCTCGTTTCGGCGCCCGCGGATAAAAAACGTGGACCCCCGGGTCAAGCCCGGGGGCGGCGATAGTAAATTCGTCGGGGTTCTACCCTTCGATCCCCATCAGCTTCTGCAGCGTGCCGCCGAGGATGGCGATCTTGTCGGCGTCGGTGATGTCGGGGATCGACAGGATGTGGTCCACCGGTTCGGTGTTCCACGGGAACGGGTAGTCGGTGCCCATCACCACGTTCTCGACACCCATCACATTGATCAGATGCTTCACGGCCTCGCCGGTGAACATGATCGTGTCGGCGAGGATCTGGCCGTTGCGCAGGTACTCGGTGGGCTTTTTCTTGGGCGGCGTGCCGACGCGGTTGGGGAACACCCGCAGCACCGCGTCCGAGCGATGGGCGTAGGAGGCGAGGAAACCGCCGCCATGCGCGCCGCAGATCTTGAGGCCGGGGAAGCGGTCGAGCGTCCCCTCGAAGATCAGGTGCGACAGCGCGATCGTCGTCTCCAACGGATTGCCGATCGTGTTGGTGAGGAGCCCGTTGCCGGCGAGCCGGCCGCTCGGCTCCAGTTCGCGCGTGCCTAGCGGATGCATGAAGACGAGCACCCCGAGCTCTTCGCATTTCTGCCAGAATGGGTGGAATTTCGGGTCGGCGAGATCCTGGCCGGCGCACGAGCCGGCGACGCCGACGCCGCGCAGGCCGAGGTTCTTCACGGCATGCTCGACCTGCTGGGCGGCGAGATCGGGGAATTGCAGCGCGGCGGTCGCGAAGGCCACGAAACGGTCCTTGTTGCCGGCGCAGAACTCGACCAGCGTCTCGTTCTGGATCTTGATGAGCGCCTCCGCCTGATCGCGCTCGGCGCGGTACCAGAACGGGTTGATGCTCAGCGCCTGGACGTCGACCCCGGTGCGGTCCATCTCGCCGAGGCGCGTCCCGACATCCGACCACAACAGCGCCGGCGCTTCGAGCGGATGGGCGATGATCTTCGCGGCGTCCGGAACGATGCAGTGCGCATGGACATCGACCGTCTTGATCCGCTTGCCGGCGATCACGACCTCCCAGCGCTTGCCGTGCGCATGCGCATGGCCCGGCGCGTGGCCCGAGCCGCCACCGGCGCTGGCACTGGCCCCCGCGGTGATCTCGCAGCCGGTAAAGACAATCCCGGCACTGTCGGTGCTGATCGGCATGGTTCCCTCCCTGATCGAATGCCGTAACGCTGGCGCGGAACCTACTCGGGCTTGACGTTGCCCGCCAAACCGAATCTGCTCACGATTGCGATACGCCAGGGCGCGGTACGCAAGGGCCCCAGCCGAGGAGGAAACGGAGATGGCTTTCGAAATCGGGCATGTCCACCTGAAATCGGTCGATCCGCAAAAGACCGCCGACTACTACATCCGTAATTTCGGCGGCAAGTTGCTGGCTGAGATTCCGGGCCGCGGCGTCCGCGTCGACCTGCACGGGTTGCAGCTCAACATCACGGTCAAGATCGACAGCCAGAACCACCCGCAATTCCTCGGCATCGAGCATCTCGCGGTGCAGACCGACGATTACGCCGCGACGATGGCCACGGCACGCAAGAACGGCGTCAAGGTGCTCGAGGAGCTCAACAATAACGGCCGCCACGTCGCCTTCCTCGAAGCTCCCGACGGCGCCCAGATGGAGGTGATCGAGAAGGTCTGACCCTTACCCCACCCTCTCCCGCAATGCGGGAGAGGGTGGCGAGCCGGGCGAGGGCTATTGAACAAGCGGTATGTTTGTCCCGTTGAGGTCGACGCCTTGGATGTCGGCCTTTCCTGCCAGAACGCTGATGTATTGCCGGAGCGCCTTTTCTTCGACCATGACGCGGAGGCGTTCGGCGATGTCGTCCCGCACCACGTCGAAGGGCAGCCGCGTTCCCGGCAGGCGCTGATCGACGGCGACGATGTGGAAGCCGTAACGGGTCTTGACCAACTCCCGCAGCAGGCCGGTCGATCCCAAGCGAAACAGCGCCGCCTCGAACTCCGGCACCGTGTCGCCGCGGCCGATCTGGCCCAGATTGCCCCCGTGCTGGCCGGAAGGGCAGTTCGACAACTCGGCCGCGACGGCCGCGAAGCGTTCCGGCTCCCGCAGCAACTGGTTCAGCGTCTGCTCGGCGCGCGCCCGAATCTCGGGAATGCGCACCGCAGGTGTCACCTGGAAGAGAATGTGGCGGGCATGGACCAGGTCGCCGCTCTCGAATTCCCGCGGATGGGCATCGTAATAGCGCCGGCACTCCGCGTCGGTCGGGCTCGGTGTCACGACCTCGCGGGCGAGCAATTCCTCGATCGCCTGCTCGACGGCGGCCTCGTCGGTCGGCGCCTCGCCCAGCAGGCCCAGCGCGACAGCGCGCTGTCTGAGCAGCTCGCGCGCGGCGGTGAGCTCGTCGGTCGCCTCCGGCCGGGCCGTCACCTCGACGCCATTTACCGAAACGGTCATGACCGGATCGGCTCCTTCGCGCGCGTCTGCGGCGTGCGGACGATCTGATAAGGCCGGAACAGATAGGCGAGCGCTCCCGCACCGCTCCAGATGTGGATCATCCGGGTGAACGGCGAAACCAGGAAGATCGTGAAGCCGAGAAGGATGTGCAGCTTGTACACCAGCGGCACCCCCGCCATCAGCGCCGCCGCCCCGCCGTTGAACGTCACGACGCCTTTTACGTAGGTCGTCAGCGTCTCGAACAGGGCGCCGTCCATGTGAAAGGCGGAAAGAGGAACCGTGAGCAGGCCGAGCGCGAGCTGCAGCCACAGCAGGAAGGCAACCGCGATATCCCATTTGCGGCTGTTGAGCCGGATGCGGGCGTCGCCGAGGCGCCGCGCGATCAGGATCGTCAGTCCGATGATGGCAACGGTGCCGGCGACACCGCCCGCCACCATCGCCAGAAGCTGATGGGCGGTCGGCGTAAGCGCCCAGTCGACGGTCCAATGCGGCGCCAGGAACCCGCCAAAATGGCCGAGGATCACCACGATCACACCATAATGGAACAGGTTCGAGCCAAGCCGGAGCTGACCCGCGCGCAGCATCTGCGATGAATCGCTCTTCCAGGTATAGGGCTCGCGGTCGAAGCGGATGAGGCTGCCGATCAGCAAGACGGAGAGGCAGACGTAAGGATAGACGCCGAAGAGAAGCGTGTTCACATAGGCTGCGGACGGCATTGTTCTTGCTCCTCTCCTAGCGCGCGGGTGAGCCGGCCGGCAGCGGCGCTCCGGCGAAGGCGGGCGCTTCCGCCCAATCCCGATCGAGGGTCTCCGTCCTCTCCTGGACCGGGGGTATCCCGGCGGCATCGATCGGGCTCTCGCCGGCGATGACGATCAACGCCTGCAGAACCGCCGCATAGCGACTCCTCCGCGCAAACAGGGAGCGGCCGATCGTCGCCAGGATATGCGCGCAGTCCGCCAGCATGGCCCGCGCCTCGGTGAGGTCGCGGCAGCTCAGGTATTCCAGCAGCACCGGCAGGTAATCCGGCAGCTCGCGCGCCGAAAGCTCGAACCCCGCCTGCTCGTAGATCCGCTTGAGGTCGACCATCGCCTCGCCGCGGTCGCGGCTCTCGCCATGCAGATGCTCGAAGAGGTGCAGCGACAGCGCCCGCCCGCGATCGAACAGGTCGACATAGCGCTCTTCCGCCTCCAGCAGATCGCCGCGGCCGAGCTCCTCGATGAGGTCGAGGAGGCCGCGCCGCTCGCGCGGCTTCACCAGCGGCGTCGCGCGAACCACCTCCGCGATCTCGGGCAAGGCCTGCCGCATATCCTGCGACGGATAGGACAGCAGCGCGCTCAAGGCTCTGAAGAGCAGCAAGCCTGCCTCCCTAGGTATCGAGATGGCGGATGGGGGTCAGCTTGCGGCGGCCCATCTTGCCGCCGAACAGCGTCGAGTGCGGCGGCCCGAAATCGCAGCCGTTGCCAAAGGTGAAGCCGCACGACCCTTTCAGGCCATAGGCATCTTCAGCCTGTTCGCGGTGGCTCGTCGGAATGACGAAGCGGTCTTCGTAATTGGCGATCGAGAGGTAGCGGTGCATCTCCTCGACCTGCGCGACCGAGAGACCGGCCTGGGCCAGGACGCTGCTCCCGTCGCCCTCGCCGAGCTGACGCTGGCGGAAATAGAAACGCATCGCGAGCATCCGCTCGAGCGCCGTGACGATCGGCGCTTCCGCGCCCGCCGTCAGCAGGTTGGCGAGATAGCGGACCGGGATCCGCAGCGAGCG
>DASZOZ010000063.1:0-2124 GCA_035550515.1 Allostellaceae bacterium | reverse complement strand
AACCGCGTCGTCGTCGCGGTGCTCCACATCTGTGGCGCCGAGGACGGGTTCATCGCCCGCGAGTTCCAGCGTCATTTCCTGCTGCTCGGGCTGCGCGGCGGCTTTGCCGGCGCGGCCGCGGCGGGCATTCTCTTCGCCCTGCTGGGTTTCCTCGTCGTGCCGCTGATGGCCGGTCCCGATACCGACCAGGTGTCAGCGCTGTTCGGCCATTTCGCCGTCGGCCCGCTGGGCTATTTCGGCGCCCTTGGCATCGCCTTCCTGGTAGCCATCATGACGGCATTGACCTCGCGCCTCACCGTCTACCAGCACCTTGCCGACAGTGACTAGCAAGAGGCTTGCAAGGAGCCCGCAAGGCAGGGACTATCGCGGCAAATGACGCATGTGCTTCGCCATCCGGCAGCGCCATCGCACTCGTCCGCCGACGGCGCACCGCCGCCGGCGATCGGTGGCATCCGTGTCGCGCTCGCGCTGATCGCGGCTGCGGCGGTGGTCGCCGTCGTGGTCGGCTTCATTGCCTTCGCGACGACCATTGCCAACGCCCGCCCGCCGGTCTCGCCCGAGGCGGAAGGGATCGTGGTGTTGACCGGCGGCAGCGCCCGCATCGACGGCGCGCTGCGCCTGCTGGCCGAGCACCGCGCCGGCCGTCTGCTGATCTCGGGCGTCAATCCCGCCGTCGGCCCCGCGGCCATAGCCGACACCGTCGAACCCGACCTGAACGGCATCATGGCCTGCTGCGTCGATCTCGGTCACGCGGCGCGCGACACCATCGGCAACGCCACCGAGACGCGCGACTGGGCCGCCGAACACGACTACCGCTCGCTGATCGTCGTGACCAGCGACTACCACATGCCGCGCTCCCTGGCCGAGCTCGCCGACGCCATGCCGGGCGTCGAGCTCATTCCCTATCCGGTGTCCAATCCCGAGCTGCACCTCGACACCTGGTGGCGCGACACCGATGCCTTCGGCCTGCTGGTGCGCGAATACGGGAAGTATCTGCTCACCGCCTCGCGCCTTGCGCTTTCCCCGCTTGCCCCGCCTCCCGCCGCCGGCCTTGCCGGCAACGCCGGCCGACCGACGGCATGATCTGGATCCGCTCGATCCTCTTCAACGTCGCGTTTTACCTGGTCACTGCGGTGATGCTGGTCGGCTCGTTGCCGGTCTTCGTCTTTGGCTCGCAGGAAGCGGGCATGGGCGTCGTGCGCAACTGGGCGCGGGCAGTCCTTTTTCTGCACGAGAAGATCACCGGTGCCCGCTTCGAGGTGCGCGGCCGCCAGTACATGCCGCACGGGGCCGCCCTGGTCGCTTCCAAGCACCAGTCGTCGTTCGAGACGATCGCCTTCTTCCCGATCCTGTCCAACATGACGATCGTGATGAAACAGTCGATCCGCGCCCTGCCGCTGTTCGGCCCGTACACGGTGAAGACCGGGATGATCCATGTCGATCGCGACGGTGGCGCCGCGGCGCTCCGCCATCTTTCCGCCCGCGCCCGCGAGGAGATCGCCAAGAACCGCGAGATCGTCGTCTTCCCGGAAGGCACGCGCCGCCCGGTGGATGCGCCCCCCGACTATCAGGGCGGCGTCGGGCTGCTCTATCGCTCGCTCAACGTCCCGGTCGTGCCCGTCGCCCTCAACTCCGGCCTTTCCTGGCCACGTCGCAGCCTGCTGCATTACCCCGGCACGATCGTGATCGAATTCCTGCCGCCAATACCGCCGGGCCTCGATACGCGCACATTCCTGACGCGGCTTCAGGACGCCATCGAGACTGCCTCCAGCCGGCTGGTGGCCGAGGGCCGCGCCGACCCGCGACGCTGAAATTTCTCCCCGGCCCGGACTCGATTCGGCCCGATTGAGACTCTTTTTTCGGCGAACTTCCGTGGGATTAATTGACCGGTAAGAGAATCTGTTCTATCTTTGTTCTCATGGTCGCCGTGCTTCCACCCCTCCTCTCCGATCAGCCCCCGGAAGTCCCCCAGCGGGTGGGACTCGGCGACCGCTTCCATTATTTTCGCGGCCTTTCCGGCCGGCGCTATCTGTTCACGGCGGTCGACCGGCGGGACCTGCCGGACTTTCGCTCGGCCGTGGCGCTGGTTGCCGAGCCTGCCGCAGAAGGCCGCCTTGCCGCCCG
>DASZOZ010000062.1:0-72545 GCA_035550515.1 Allostellaceae bacterium | reverse complement strand
ACGAGCTGGGTCCAGCGGAATTGCTGGATCGCCCAGTCGTGGGTCAGATGGATGTTCAAAAAGCAGCTGAACGCGAAGAGGGCGAGACCAAAGGCGACGATCGCGCGCGGATCGAAGCGCCGCATCGCGAGCGGCACCAGCGGGAAGAACAAAAGCTGGGGCAGCCCCTGCCCCATCACCACCTCGCCGATCTGCATCGCGTCGTAATTCTGGATCTGCGCGAAATACACCGGCAGCACATAGACGAGGCCGTAAAGCCCGATCCCCATGCCGAAACCCATCAGCGAGGCGCTGGCGAACGCCGGCTCCTTCCACAGGCGCAGATTGATGAACGGGTGCTGGTGGAGAAGCTCGATCAGGATGAAGAGCGGGATAAAGACCGCGGCAAGGATCGCGAGGTCGCGGATCATCGGGCTGCCGAACCAATCCTTGCGCTGCCCCTCCTCGAGTACGGTGATCAGCGAGCCGAGCCCCACCGCCATGCAGAAGATGCCGGGCCAGTCGCCGCCGGCGAGGTGGTCGAGCCGCATCCTCTCACGCCGGAGCCCGGTCGCGATCGCCCAGATCAGGACGGCTCCGGGAACAAGGTTGATATAGAAGATCCAGTGCCAGGAATACGTGTCGGTGAGCCACCCGCCGATCGTCGGCCCGATCGCCGGCGCGACCGTCGCGGTGATGCCGAAGAGGGCGAGGCCCACCGGCCGCTTCGACAGCGGCAGACAGCGCAGCACGATCGTCATCGCGCTGGGGATAAAGACGCCGCCGGTGAACCCCTGCCCGGCCCGGCAGAGGATCATCATCATCAGGTTGTCGGACAGCCCGCACAGCACCGAAAAGATCA
This sequence comes from Allostellaceae bacterium, assembly GCA_035550515.1. Classification (GTDB taxonomy): domain Bacteria; phylum Pseudomonadota; class Alphaproteobacteria; order ATCC43930; family CGMCC-115725; genus DATARH01. The sequence continues at coordinate 71,704 of DASZOZ010000062.1, read as the reverse complement.
GGAACAGCACGCAATTCGCAATCAGATAGCGGCGCGTCGAAAAGATGTCGGAGAGCCACGGGCTGAGCGGAATGGTGATGATTTCGGCGATCAAGTAGGCGGTCGAGATCCACGTCCCCTCGTCGAGCGAAGCGGCGATACCGCCCTGGATGTCCGGCAGCGAGGCGTTGGTGATCTGGATGTCGAGCACCGCCATGAACGCGCCGAGGATGGCGCCGAACACCGCGATCCAATCGCGCAGGCTGGTCTCCTCCGTGCGGCCCTTGGCCATCAGCGCCCCGACGGTGCTGCTGTCGGCGTCGCTGCCGGCGCCGCGACCGGCGGAGCCAAGGTCCGGCGCTGGCCCGGCGGCGGCGCGGTCCGGCTGTCGACGCTGGCTTCGACCGAAAGGCCGGGGCGGAGCTGGTCGAGCCGGCCCTGCGGCGGGTCGTCGATCAGGATCTTCACCGGCACGCGCTGGACGATCTTGGTGAAATTGCCGGTCGCATTCTCCGGCGGCAGCAGCGCGAATTGCGCGCCGCTGCCCGGCGCCAGGCTGTCGACGGTGCCGGTGAACTTGACGCCCGGAAACGTGTCGATCGACAGATCGACCTTCTCGCCGCGGAACATCTGCTCGATCTGGGTTTCCTTGAAGTTGGCGACGACGTAGATCGCGTGGCCCAGCGGCACGATCGTCATCAGGCCCTGGCCCGGCTGGACATACGCGCCGAGCTGCACCGAGCGGTCGCCGACGGCGCCGTCAATCGGCGAGGTGATCGTCGCGTAGCCGAGATTGAGCCGCGTCTGCTCCAACGCCGCCTGGTTGTGCTGAAGCGTCGCTTCGGCCTGCGTCCGCTGGGTTTTCAACACGGCGAGATTGTCGGTCGCCGCTTGCAGCACCGCCTGGTTATGGCTCAGCGCCGCCTGTTTGCTTTGCAGGTCCGCGGCTGCCTGCTGGGCGGCCTGGACCGTCCCCGTGCCGCTGCGCACCAGCTCCTGGGCGCGCCAGTTCTGCTGCTGGGAAAACTGCAGGGCGGCCTGGGCGGAGGCGATGTCGGCGCGGGCCTGCTCGATCGTCGCCTGCTGCGTCACCGACTGGGCGTCGATATTGGCGATGTTCGCCTTGGCCGAGGCGACATCGGCGGTCGCCTGGTCGACAGCCGCCTGGTAGTCGCGCGGATCGATCTGCACCAGGACCTGTCCGGCCTTTACGTGCTGGTTGTCGGTCACCAGCAGCTTGGCGACATAGCCGGCGACCTTGGGAGCGATCACCGAATTATCCGCCTGGGTATAGGCGTCGTCGGTCGAATAGAACCAGCGCAGCGTCGTCCACCAATAATAGGCAAAACCCAGCGCCGCGATCAGCAGCAGCGCGCCAAGCACCGCAAAAACAACAAGGCGCCGCCGCTTGCGCCTGCGCTCGGCGACCGGGTCCGGCGGCGGCTTGTCGTCGCGCTGGCGTACCTCGTACGGTTCCTGCCGCGCGTCGCCTTCATCGGGCAGCAGCAGATAGTCATGCGGCGGCACGCGGCGCGGCGTCTTGGGGTCGCGTCGTGTATCGGCGTCGAAATTGCCGCGCAGATCGTCGGGAATGGCGCCCTCCGGTCACCGGCCGATCACAGGCTGATCGTTGGCGCTTCGAGCAGCTTTTCCAGCCGGATCGGCAGCTCGCGGATGCGCAGCCCGGTCGCGTGGTACACCGCGTTGGCGACCGCGGCGTTGGTGCCGACATTGCCGAGTTCGCCGAGGCCCTTGATGCCGAGCGCATTGACCTCGCGGTCCTCCTCGGGAACGAGGATGACCTGCGCCTCGCCGATATCGGCGTTGACCGGGATCAGGTATTCGGCCAGGTCGGTGTTGATGTAGCGGGCGTAGCGGCGGTCGATCTCGGTCGCTTCGTGCAGCGCCGACGACACGCCCCAGATCAGGCCGCCCATAAGCTGGCTTGTCGCCGTCGTGGCGTCGACGATCTGCCCCGCCGCGAAAGCCCCGACGACCCGCGGCACGCGGATTTCGCGGGTCCGCGAATGCACCCGCACCTCGACAAACTCGGCGCCGAACGCGAACTGGATGCGGTCCTGCATCTTCGCGCCGCCGGCCAGCATCACGTGACCCTGATAGAGCTTGGCGAGCCCTTCCGGCGGGACGCCGTGCGGCAGGTTTTCGGCGTAGGCCTCGATCGCGCCGTTGGAGACTCGCCGGCTCGCTGTGTCGAGCGGCTCGCCCTGCCCGTCCGGGCCGTTGAGCCGGCCGTTGGCCAGCACCAGCGACGTCGGGTCTTTGCCGGCAAATGGTCCCTCCCCCGCCGCGGCAGCCGCGGCGATGCGGCTGCGGATCTGCTCGCAGGCCTGGGCGACGACGTTGCAGACGCTGGCGGTGGTATTGGAGCCGCCCGCGACCGGCGCCGGCGGCAAGGCAGAATCGCCGAGCTCGACGACGATCTTGTCCGGCGCGATGCCGAGCCGGTCGGATGCGGTCAGCGCGATCACCGTGTAGGCGCCGGTGCCGATCTCGTGCGCTGCGGTCTGCACCCGCACCGTGCCGTTCGGCAGCAGCGTGACGCGGGCCGCCGCCGGCCCCATCTGCGTCGGATACATCGTCGACGCACAGCCCCAGCCGATCAGCCAGTCGCCGTCGCGCATCGCGCCGGGGCGCGGCTCGCGGTGTTCCCAGCCAAAGGATTTCGCCGCCGCCTCGAAACACGGGATCAGCGAGCGGCTGGTATAGGGCAGGTTGCGGATCGGCTCGTGGTCGGTGTCGTTGCGTCGGCGCAGCTCGATCGGGTCCATCTTGAGCGCGACCGCCAGCTCGTCGATCGCCGATTCCAGCGCGAACAGGTACGGCACCTCCGGCGGCGAGCGCATAAAGCCGGGCGTATTGCGGTCGGCATGCACGATCGACACTTTCGACGCGACGTTGGGGCAGGCGTAAAGCCGGGTCGACGCATCGGTGCCCGCGACCTTGTAGTTGTCCGGCCGGCTGGTGACCTCCTCGCCCTCGTGGATCAGCGCGACGAGCTTGCCGTCGCGATCCGCGCCGAGGCGCAGCCGGTGCCGCGTTTCGGCCCGGTAGCTGGCGATGGTGAACCCTTGCTGCCGCGTCGCCACGAGCTTTACCGGCCGGTTGAGCCGGCGCGCCGCGGCAGCGATCAGCGCGGTGCGCTGGGTCAGCGACCCGCGCGAGCCGAACGCGCCGCCGACATAGGGCGACACGATATGGATCTTGTCCGCATCGATGCCGAGCTGTTCGGCCAGCCCGTATTTGAAGCCGGTGACGTTCTGGCTGCCTTCCCAGACCGTCAGCTTGCCGTCCGCCCAGGCGCAGCTCGTGGTGAACAGCTCGATCGGGTTGTGGTGCTGGATCGGCGTCGCATAATGCTGATCGACCGTCACCGCCGCTGCGGCGAACGCCGCTTCCGCATCGCCGACCTGCGGGTCCTCGAAATTGCCCGATGCGTCCTTGGCCGCCACGGTCTGCGCGCCTGGACTGTCGAAACCCGCCGCGGGCGGCTCGGGCGCATAATCGATCTTGAGGCGGTGAGCCGCCTCGCGCGCCGCCTCGAAGGTCTCGGCCAGCACCACCGCGACGATCTGCCCGCCATACCAGATCCGGTCCGAGGCCAGCGGCACGATGGTCGACCCGACATAGCCGCCGTCGCTGAACAGCTTGGTCTGCTTGACCGCGTCGGCGGCGTTTTGATGCGTCAGGATGTCGATGACGCCGGGTACGCTGCGCGCCCCGTCGTCATCGATGCGGGCAATGCGCCCGCGGGCGATCGCGCTCGTCGCGAACACCGCATATACCGGGTCGGCAAGCGGCGTGTCGGAGGCGTAGCGCGCCTCGCCGGTGACTTTGAGCCGGCCGTCGATGCGCGGCGCCGCGGCGCCGATCTTGAGCGGCTGTGCGAGAGATCCGTCCATTCAGTTCACCCGGGATCAGACATTCAGCTGCGCGGCCTGCAGCAGCGCGCGGACCAGGGTCCGCTGGCCGAGCTCGCGCTTGTACTGGTTGTCGCCGCGCGGCTGGGCGTCGGCAAAGGCGATGTCGGCGGTGTGCCGCGCCGCCGCCTCGTCGAGCTTCTGCCCGTTGAGCGCGGCTTCCGCCGCGCGCGCCCGCCATGGCTTGGTAGCGACGCCGCCGAGCGCGATGCGCGCCGTGTTGACGGTGCCGTCGGCCAGGTCGAGCGCCACCGCCGCCGAGGCCAATGCGAACTCGTAGGATTCGCGGTCGCGGATTTTCAGATACAGCGAACGGCGCGCCCATGCGGCCTGCGGCACGAGGAACCCGACGATCACCTCGCCGGGCAGCAAGTTGGTTTCGATATGCGGCGCATCACCCGGTTCGCGGTGCAGCTCCGCGACCTCGACCACCCGGTTGCCGGCCGGCCCGACGATCTCGGCCACCGCGTCGAGCGCGACCAGGGCCTGGGCGAAATCGCCGGGATATGCGGCGATGCAATTCGCACTGACACCGAGCACGGCATGCTTGCGGTTGACCCCGTCGAGCGCCGCGCAGCCACTGCCCGGGGCGCGCTTGTTGCACTGGCCCCAAGACGGATCGCGGAAATAGGCGCAGCGGGTGCGTTGCAGCAGATTGCCGCCGAGCGTCGCCATGTTGCGCAGCTGCGGGCTCGCCGCCAGTTCGAGCGATTGCGCCAGCACCGGGTAGTTGTCCTTGACCGCGGGGTGCTCGGCGGCCTCCGCCATCGTCGCAAAGGCGCCGAGATACAGCGCATTGGCGCGCTGCTCGATGAGCCGACCGGCCGGCCCGAGGTCGCGGATGTCGACCAGCACCTCCGGCTGCATCACATCGAGCTTCATGAGGTCGAGGATCGTCGTGCCGCCGGCAAGAAACTGGATGGGCGCCAATGTCGGCGGCACCGGGCTTGCGACCTGGCCGGCGATGCCGACAGCCTCGCCGAGGCCGCCCACGCGTTGATAGATAAAGGGGCGCATGGTCAGCTCCGCATCTCGCCTTTGGCCTGGTTGACCGCCTTGACGATGTGCGGGTAGGCCGCGCACCGGCACAGGTTTCCGCTCATGTATTCGCGGATGTCGGCCTCGCTCCCGGCATGGCCCTCGTCGATGCAGGCGATCGCCGACAGGATTTGCCCCGGCGTGCAATAGCCGCACTGGAAGGCGTCCTGGTCGATAAACGCCTGCTGCATCGGGTGCAGACTGCCGCTCGCGTCGGCGAGGCCCTCGACCGTCGTCACCGGGCCGCGCACCGCGACCGCGAGCGTCAGGCAGCCGAGCACGCGCTTGCCGTCGACCAGCACCGTGCAGGCGCCGCATTGGCCATGGTCGCAGCCTTTTTTCGCGCCGGTCAGCCCGAGATGCTCGCGCAGCGCGTCGAGCAGCGTGGTGCGCGGATCGACCGCCAGGTGCCGGGTCTGGTTGTTGACTGTCAGGTCGAACGCCACCGCGAGCCGCGGGTCGGCCGGGCGCGCCGCCGCGACGACCGGTGCGCCCTGACCCAGCGCAGCGGCCGGGGCAAGCGCAACCGCCGACGCCGTCGAGGTCAGCAGTGAGCGGCGGCTGAAGCCGCGAGCATTCCGAGGCGGAGCGCCGCCGAGTATGGGTGTCGTCACGGCTCACCCTCTTCGATGTCGCATCGGCGGCCGCCACACGGGTCGGCTCGCCTCCCCGGTAAAGCGCGGCGGCAAGCGAAGGTTCCGCCGGCTCAGCCGGTGGTTTCCTTGCCGCGGAGCGATCTCGCCGCGCAGGTGTTGGCGCAGGGGCGGCGCACCTTTCCGCGCGCCGCATCGAGGTCAGCCCCATGGCACCGCCGCGTGCAACGTATCGGCTGCAATTCCATCGCGGCTTCACCTTCCGTGACGCTTTGGCGCTGGTGCCTTATCTCGCCGCGCTGGGGGTCAGCCATGTTTACGCCTCGCCGTTGACCGAGGCGCGGCCGGGCTCGACGCACGGCTACGACATCGTCAATCACCAGCGGCTCAACCCCGAAATCGGCACCGAAGACGAGTTTCGCGCTCTGGCGCGGGCGCTGCGCGACCACGGCATGGGGCTCGTCCTCGACATCGTCCCGAACCATATGGGCGTCGGCGCCGACAACGCCTGGTGGGTCGACGTGCTGGAATGGGGCGAAGCCTCGCCCTACGCGCGCTATTTCGACATCAATTGGGAAGACGGCCGCCCCGATCTGCGCGGCCGCGTGCTGCTGCCGGTGCTCGGCGATCAATACGGCGCGATCCTGGAAGCCGGCGAGATCGAGCTGCGCTTCGACACCGCCGCAGGCAGCTTCAGCTTCTGGTACTACGAGCACCGTTTTCCCGCCTCGCCGCTTTCCTACGCGCGAATACTGACCGCCGGCGGCGCGACCTTGGGGTTGGCGATCGCCGAATTTCTCGCCGTGCGGGATGCCGAGAGCGGTGCCTGGAGCCGCGCGCCGCGGGCCAAGAAATTTCTCGCGGAAGCCGCCCGCGAGCCCGAAACCGCCGCCGCGATCGAGGCGGCCGTACGCTCTTGGCACGGCAAACCCGGCGACCCCGCCTCGTTCCGGCCGCTGCACCGGCTGCTCGAAGCGCAAGCCTACCGCCTCGCCTATTGGCGGGTCGCCGCCGACGAGATCAACTACCGCCGGTTCTTCAACATCAACGACCTTGCCGGCATTCGCGTCGAGCTGCCCGAGCTTTTCGCCGAGACACACCGGCTGATCTTTACGATGGCGGAGCGCGGCGAGATCGACGGGGTCCGCATCGATCACATCGACGGGCTGTTCGATCCCGCCGCTTATCTCGCCGACCTGCGGCGGCACCTACCCGACCGCTATATCGTCGTCGAGAAGATCCTCGCCTGGTACGAGACGCTGCCGGATTGGCCGATCGACGGCAGCACCGGCTATGAGTTCGTCAACCAGTTGCTGGAGCTGTTTGTCGATCCGGCCGGCGAGCGGGCCATGACCCGTCTCTATCGCCGGCTGACCGGTCGATCGCTCGATTTCGACGGCGTGCTGCAAAACACCAAGCGGCGCATCATGGACATCAATCTCGCGAGCGAGATGAACGTGCTGGCGCACCGCTTTCACCGCCTGTCGATGAGCGATTGGCGCACCCGCGACTTCACCGTCAACGGCATGCTCGCTGCGCTGCGCCAGGTGATCGGCGCGTTTCCGGTCTACCGCACCTATGTTTCCGAGCGCGGCGCGAGCGCCGAGGACCATCGCTTCATCGACTGGGCGATCGCGCAGGCGAAAAAGCAGACCCGCACCGCCGACACCAGCATCTTCGACTTTCTTCACCGTGTGCTGACCGGCGAAGCGGCAAGCCATCTGTCGCCGGAGGACACGGTGCGGACCGCGATGCAGTTCCAGCAGGTGACCGGCCCGGTGATGGCGAAGTCGGCCGAGGACACCGCGTTCTACCGCGACTTCCGGCTGCTGGCGCTCAACGAGGTCGGCGGCGACCCGCGCCGCTTCGGCCTGTCGCTCGCCGGCTTCCACCATTTGATGCGCGAGCGGGCGCGCGCCTGGCCCGGCGCGATGAACGCGACCGCGACGCACGACACCAAGCGCGGCGAGGACGGCCGCATCCGCCTCGCGATGCTGTCGGAAATGCCGCGTCAATGGGGCCAATCGGTCTCGCGCTGGCTGCGCTTCAATCGATCGCGGCGCAGCGAGGTCGACGGTGAGGTCGTGCCCGACCGCAATGTCGAATATCTGTTTTATCAGACGCTGGTGGGCGCCTGGCCGCCCGGCCTTACGCCGTATGACGCCGGCGCGATGTCGGCGTTTGCCGAACGCATCGGCGCCTACATGATCAAGGCGGTGCGGGAGGGCAAGGAAGAGTCGAGCTGGAGCAACCCCAACCAGGCCTACGAGGCGGCGCTCAGCCGCTTTGTCGCGATGGTGCTCGACGGCACCCGGCCCAACACCTTCCTGGCCGACTTTCACGGCTTTATCGGCTCCATCGCCCGCCTGTCGGCGATTTCCTCGCTGGCCCAGCTGGCGATCAAGCTCACGGCGCCGGGCGTTCCGGATGTGTATCAGGGATGCGAGCTGTGGGATTTCAGCCTGGTCGACCCCGACAATCGGCGCCCTCCCGATTGGGACCGGCGGCGAGACCTGCTGCCTGTCGTCGCCCAGGCGGAGCCTGCCGCGCTGGCCGCAGACTGGTGCGACGGGCGGGAAAAGCTGTTGGTCGCAAGCCGGCTGCTGGCGCTGCGGCGCGACCGGCCGGCCCTCTTCCTGGAAGGCGCCTATCTGCCGCTTTACGGCGAAGGCGGCCGCGGCGACGACCATCTTTGCGCCTTCGCCCGGCAGCAGGCGGAGACGACGCTGGTGGTCGCAGCGCCGCGCCTCGTGTACCGGCTGTACCATGGCGGCGACAGTCCGGAATGGGGCGCCACGGTGCTGCCGTTGCCCGGTGCCGGTCGGTGGCGCGACGTGCTGACCGGCCGGGATTACGGCCGCAGCGAGCACATCGCCGCGGCGGAGTTGTTTACCGGATTTCCGGTCGCAGCTTTGCTTTGCGCCGACGATTAACCCGTCGATCGCGCAAGAGATTGTCGTTATGCATTAAATAAAACATTACGCAACACGAACGGAACTTCAGCAATCACCCAGGGTTGGTCTTTGAAATCGACAGAGATTGGAGGAATACGATGGCCGCAGATGCCTCGGTGCGCGAGACGACGCGCCTTATTTCCAGCGACAAGGTCGAAGGCAGCTCGGTTCGGCGCAGCAACGGCGACAAGATCGGTACCATCGAGCACGTCATGCTCGACAAGTTCACCGGCAAGATCGCCTATGCGGCGATGAGTTTCGGCGGGTTTCTCGGCATGGGCTCCGAGTACCGCGCGCTGCCTTGGAGTGCGTTGCGCTACAACCCCGAACTCGACGCCTATGAGCTCAACGTCACGGACGATCAACTGCGCGACGCGCCGCTCGCGACAGCCGATTTTTTCGAGACCGGGGTCGCCGACCGGACCTGGGAAGACGATATCCATCGCCATTACCGTGCGACGCCTTACTGGTAGACCGGGAAGCGAAGCGAAAAATGGAGCGGGGCGGCCATGAGCCGCTCCGTTTTTGCGTGTCCGCATGATGCCGGAGCCATGAACAGCGATCCCGCCCCCCTCACCCGCCGCCTCCCGATCGGCGCCGAGCTTCAGCCCGGCAGCGGCGTGCATTTCCGCGTCTGGGCGCCGGCTGCCCGCGAACTCCTGCTCGACATCGAGGACGGCGGCGCGCACCGGATGACCTCCGAACCTGACGGTTATTTCTCCGCGCTTGTCGCGGAAGCCGGCGCGGGTACGCGCTACAGTTTCCGGCTGAACGGCGGGGATTGGCGGCTGCCCGACCCGGCGTCGCGTTTTCAGCCGGAGGGGCCGCACGGGCCATCGGAAGTCATCGATCCCGTCTTCCCCTGGAGCGACGCCGGTTGGCGCGGCATTCCGGCCGAGAGGCTGGTGATCTATGAAATGCATGTCGGCACCTTCACCGCGGAGGGCACCTGGAGTGCGGCGGCGGCGCGTCTGCCGGCGCTCGCCGAACTCGGCGTCACCTGCATTGAGATGATGCCGGTGGCCGACTTCCCCGGCCGTTTCGGCTGGGGCTATGACGGCGTCGATCTACTCGCGCCGACACGGCTCTACGGCCGCCCCGACGATTTGCGGCGCTTTGTCGATCGCGCCCATGCCCTCGGTCTCGCCGTCCTTCTCGACGTCGTCTACAACCACCTCGGTCCCGACGGCAATTACCTGACGACCTTCGCCCCGGCTTACCTCACCGACCGCCACGCGAACGAATGGGGCGAGGCGATCAATTTCGACGGCGCCGATTGCGGGCCGGTGCGCGAGTTCTTTGTCGCCAACGCCGGTTACTGGATCGGCGAGTACCATTTCGACGGGCTGCGGCTCGATGCGACACAGCAGATTTTCGATGCCTCCGACGACCATATCCTGGCCGCGATCGGCCGGGCCGTAAGAGACGCGGCCCCGCAACGGACGACCTTTGTCGCCGCCGAGAACGAGACGCAGACGGCCCGCATCGTCCGTCCCCGCGAAAACGGCGGGTATGCTTTGGACGCGTTGTGGAACGACGATTTTCATCATGCGGCGATGGTCGCCGTGACCGGCCGGCGCGAGGGCCACTACAGCGACTTCTTCGGCCGGGCGAGCGAGCTCGTCGCCGCCGCGAAACACGGATTTCTCTATCAGGGCCAGCATTACACCTGGCAGGCGCAGCCGCGCGGCACGGCGGCGCTCGACCTCGCACCGGGCAAGTTTGTCGTCTTCCTGCAGAACCATGATCAGGTCGGTAATTCCGCCAAGGGCTTACGGGGGCACCAGCTGGCAAGCCCCGGCAACTGGCGGGCCATCACCGCCTATCTCCTGCTGTCGCCGGGCATCCCGCTGTTGTTCCAGGGCCAGGAATTCGCCGCCTCGGCGCCGTTCCTGTATTTCGCCGACCACGAGGGCGGTCTCGGCGCGGCGGTCGAAAAGGGGCGCGGCGAGTTCCTGGTGCAGTTTCCCAGCATCGCCGGCGCCGAAATGCAAGCGCGCCTTGCCGGCCCCGGCGATCCCGACACGTTCCGGCGCTGCATCCTCGACTGGAACGAACGCGAGCGGCATGCCGAGGTCGTGGCGCTGCACCGGGACCTGCTGGCGCTGCGCCGCGAACTATTCGGCGCCGGGCCGGCACCGCTCGACGGCGCCGTGCTGGAAGAGGATTGCTGGCTGTTGCGGCATTTTCCGCCCAGCGGCGACGACTGGCTGCTGATCGTCAATCTCGGCCGGGACCGCCAGGTGGCCAGCATTCCGGAGCCGCTCGTTGCGCCCCTCGCAGGAAGAACCTGGCGCCTGCGCTGGTCGAGCGAGCACCCCGATTACGGCGGCGGGGGTGTCGCCGATCCCTTCCCTGCGGGCCAATGGCGGCTGCCGGGACAGGCGGCGATCGTGCTGACGCCCGGCGGGCCGGCGGAACCGCCGGCCACGCCGCATCGCCGCCGCACCGCCTGAACGCCGGCTGACCCCTGGCCGACTTGACCCTTGGCCGACTTGACCCTTGGCCGACTTGACCCTGGCCGACTTGACCCCTGGCCGACTTGACCCCTGGCCGCCTTGGCCCTGGCCGGCTTGGCTCTTGGCCGGCCTGACCCCTACTGGCCTGCCCCCTGACTGGCCTGCCCCCTGCCGGCTTGACCGCCGCTCCGGCGGGGATCACCTTGCCGGTCGCGATGAGGCGTTTATCGTGATCGCAGCGAGCCCTCCGGCGGCCGCCGAGCCGTTGGTCAGCCCGTTGGTCAGTGTCGTCGTCCCGGTCTACAACCGCGCACATCTGGTCGGCCGGGCGATCGCCTCGGTGCTGGCCCAGACCTACCGGAATATCGAGATCATCGTCGTCGACGACGCCTCGACCGACGCTCTCGCGGCAGCCCTGGCGCAGACGCCGCATCCGCGGCTGCGCCGCGTCGTCCATCCGCGCAATCGCGGCGCCGCCGCCGCACGCAACACCGGTGTTGCCGCGGCCGCGGGCGACTACGTGGCCTTCCTCGACTCGGACGACGTCTGGTACCCGCGCAAGCTCGCCGTGCAGGTTGCGGCCATGCAGGGGCAACCACTGGAAGTCGCCGGAACGGTTTGCGCCTACGCATGCGTCAAGCCGGGCTACCCGGCGCGGAACATCACCCCCGACTGGACCGCCGGCACCTTCTTCCACCGCCAGCTGCTCGGCTGCACCTGCGGGCCGGGCACCACCTTGCTGTGCCGCCGCGCGGTCTTCGCCGCCATCGGCCCGTACGACGAGGAATTGCGGCGGCTGGAGGACTGGGACTGGCTGTTGCGGCTTGCCGAGGCCGGCCGCCGCCTGCTTTCGTCGAGCGAGGTGCTGGCCTGGGTCGAGGTCGGGCCGGGCGGTTCTCGCCACGCCGTCGAGGCCGCACTGCGGCGTATCGGTGAGAGGCACGGGCCGACGATCGCTGCCCAAGGCGCCGCCGCGCGCCGCTGCTTCGAGGCAACGCTGCGCCTCGAAGCCGCCGCCGCGGCCTTCGGCGCCAAGGCTTACGGGCCGGCGCTGGCCCATACCCTGCGGTCGCTGGCGCTCTATCCGGCGCGGGGCGCCGAATTCTATCGCAACCTGCTCCGGCGTGCAGGACGGGCGGTGCGGCCGCGGCGATTGCCTCAATCGCCGCCGGCGACGTCCTCCTTGTAGCGCGCGACCACGTCCTCCACCGCGCCCATCGCTTCGATGCCGCCGTCCTTCAGATAGACCGCGACGCGGCACCACTGCTCGATCAGTTCGAACGAATGCGAGGCGAGCACGAGGATGCTCGAATGCTCGACAAACTCCTCCATGCGCCGCTGCGCCTTGGCCAGGAACTGCGCGTCGCCCGCCGCCAGCCATTCGTCGAGGATCAGGATTTCCGGCCGGATGCAGGTCGACACCGCAAAGGCCAGCCGCACCATCATGCCGGAGGAATAGGTCCGTACCGGCATGTCGAGATAAGTGCCGAGCTCGGTAAACTCGGCCACTTGTTCGATGCGGTCGCGCATCTGGCGCGGATGGATGTCCATATAAAGGCCGCGCAGGATGATGTTTTCGCGCCCCGTGGCGTCCTGGTTCAGGCCGACCGAGGCATTGATCAGCGCCGTCGTATGGCCCGCGATGTGGATGCGCCCCTGCGTCGGCTTGTAGATGCCGGCGAGCACCTTGAGCAGCGTCGTCTTGCCTGCACCGTTGGCGCCGATCAACCCGAGACGCTCGCCGTTGGCGATGTCGAAGCTGATGTCGTGCAGCGCGCGCACCATCACCCGGTCATGCGCATCGCGCGCCAGGTTGCCGCGCGTGCCGCCCGAGATGAGCATCTTCTTCAGTGAGCGCGCGCCCAGCTGATAGATCGGAAACTCGACCGACACGTCGCGCAGATTGATCGAAGCCATCCCGCCGCGCACTCAAATCCAGTACGCGATCCGCTCGCGGAAGCGGACGAAAAACAAAAAGCTGCAAAACCCGCCGACCAGCACACAGCCGATCAGGATCGGCCACGATGTCGGCTCCGGGGCGACCCCCAGCAGGGGCGCGCGCACGACGTCGATCCAGGCGAAGAACGGGTTGAGCGCCAGCGCCTTGCGCAAATTCTGCACCGCGTCGAGCGGCCAGAACACCGGGGTCAGGAAGAACAGCACCTGGACCACGTTTGAGATGATCGGCGGGATGTCGCGGAACCGGGTGCTGATCCCGCCGAGCAGCAGGCTGATCCACAGACCGTTGAGGCTGAGCAGGAAGAGCCCCGGAATGACCTCGACGAGGTGCCAATCGACCGGCACCTTAAAGAGAATGATCCCGAACGGCACGATGACGACATTGTGGGCGAACACGATCAGGTTGCGATAGACGACGCGGTAGGCCTGCACCGAGAACGGCATCGGCACCTGCTGGATGACGTCTTTCGCGTCGGTGAATGTCGCGCAGGCTTCGTTGATGGTGCCGGAGATGAACTGCCAGACGAGAATCCCCATCATGATGTAGGGCACATAGGTCTCGGCATCGACATGAAACAACTGGGCATAGATCGCGCCCATCGCCGAAATCATGATCAGGTTCGTCAGCGTCACCCAGAACGGGCCGAGCACCGAGCCGCGATAACGCAGCTTGATGTCCTGATAGGCAAGCCGGCTCCAGATCCAGCGCCGCGTGAACCCCGCCGCAAGGTCGGTGACCGCCTCGGCCAGGCGCGAGGCCTGCACCGGCAGCACCGCTCCGGTTCCGATCCCCCTGGCAGCTCCCTGGGCAGCTGCATCGGAAAACGTTTGATCGATGGACATATCGCTTCGTCCGGCTGACTTTTGCTGGCCTCGAGGACGGAGAGAGCGGCGCACGGCGCCGGAGCGAGCGCCTGTAGCATAGGCCTTCTCCACTGTCGACCCATCTACAGGTCGGGGTTGAGCACGGTCAAAACCCCGTCATTCGTCGTAAAGCTGCCCAATGCGGTCTCGTGGCGGGAATTGGGCGCGAAGCTGAAGACGATATGCCAGCCATTGCCGGCGAACAGCTTGTGCAAGGCATGATGCACGTCCGCGCCGTGGGTGCCGATGTGAATGCGCCGCACCTTTTGCCGCAGGATTTCAATGCATGGCGGAAAGACCTCGATTTCCGATTGCTGAATGTCGGATTCGACATAGTCGACCAGCGCGAACGGTTCCAGCAGTTCACGCAGCGTCATCGCGCTCACCAGCTTGATCTCCGCGGTGAGGTCGATGTCCTTGCCGAGCGGCCGAACCAACCCTGTGGTGTTGTGCAGCAGCAGATTGCGCAGCGCCGCCTCGGCGGCCTCATGGCCCGCTTCCGTCAGGGCATCGACATAGCCCTGGCGGGCCTCGTCGTTGTTGCTGGCAATCGCGTTCTGCGCGCCGCTGCCGGTCGCCCCGACCGGGAAAAGCACCGGCGCCGTGTTTCCCGCGAGAGCCAGCGGCACCAGCCAATGCTCCGCCGGATCGAGCCCGTTGTCGCGGAAATGGCGTTGTATGCGCGCGAAATTCTCCGGTACCGGTTCGACCGCGACGAGCTTGCACGGCATCGGGTTGAAGTGTTGCAGGATCCGATAGCTGCACACCGCCTGCGCCCCGTAATTGGCGCCCAGGGTCATCATGACGAATTGCGTTTTGGCTTCGCTCGCCGCCAGTACCCAGTTGACCGCCTCGAACCAGACCTCGCCGTCCTCGATCGTCGGCAGCCTGGTGCCGACCGGACGGTCGTCGCCGCTGCCGGCGGCGCCGACCATCAGCCGAAAGCGCGGATCGTCGGCCTCGTTGGTGAACTCGGCAGCGGTCAGCACGCCGCAGAAATCGATCAGGTATCCGGGCGGAACCCGGCCGCTCCACGGCGTGATCCCGGCAAAGACATTTGCGTAGCGTGCCATGTGGTTGAGTGCGATGGGCCGGCGCCGGCCGAAGGGTGACGGCGGGCGGCCCGAGACTGCCGACTCGACGACAAACCGCATCAGGACGCTCGACACCACGCGGCGCGACTTGAGCGGGTCGGGCTCGCGGTAGGAGCCGGCAATATTGGCCAGCAGCGCGGGCAGGCTCCACAACGCGATCCGCAACCAGACCAGCGGCGCGATCTTGCGCCGCCGCGCGAGCAAACTGGTCACGGCGCGCGCGGCCGCATCGTTCAGCCACCAGCGGGCCCGCCCCATCGTCGCGATGCGGCACTCCTTGACCGCGATGCCCGGCGGGACCAGGGATGCGAGGCGGATCGCATATGATTGTCCGGGGCTGTCCGGGTCGACGGAGCCGTCGGTGCTGACCAGCACCAAAACGACCTGCCCGCCCGGCCGCATCGCGTTGGCGACACGCCGCAGGTTGACCTCGACCTGGCTCAGATCGTCGTTGACCAGCCCGATAAACGCGACATCGAATTTTTGTTCGCCGATGCCGACAATCGGCCGGGGCTGCTCGGTCGGCGCGAGGCGAAGCGAAAACAGCACCCCGTCCGGATATTTCTGGCGCAGCGCCTCGCCCAGCCCCGTGCTGTCGCTGCCCTCGATCAGCAGGCGGGAGGCGGGCGGGATCATGGCCTCGCACGCCGCCAACAGCGCGCGATAGTCGCGGCGGCGCGGGTGCACGCGCGAGACGTAAGGCACCGTGCCGACCAGCCTGGCCCGCAAGCGACGCGCCAATCCCAGCACGCCGCCGCGCGCGGCCGCGACCGGCGGCGAGGCGGCGGCCGGCACCGGGCCGGCCTCGGCCGTCACCCTCCGGCGTTCCGCGATCGCGTCGTTGAGCGCCGCGACCGCGCCGATCCAGTAAGGATGGTTGCGGTAGGGTTGGGGCGGCGCCAGCCGGGGGGTGATCCGCGCGATAAACCCATCGGCCTCGCCGACCGCGTCCGGCAGCGACGCCGGCAAATCGCTGGCATGAAAGACGATCGTCTCCCGCGCATTGAGGCGATGCCGGAACGTCGTCCATTCCGAGAGGCTTTCCGCCAGATCCTCGACCGTATTGGGCCCGTAGCAGATGAAGCGCGTTTCGTGGCTGACCGGCTGGACCTCGGCGACAAAATACGCGTCGGAATCGTTGAGAATGACGACGTTGCCCGATGGGCACATCTCCGGAACAAAGGAATAATCGGACGCCGACCCGACCAGGAAATCGCTGCGCTCAGGCCGGATGCAGATCTGGTGCAGCAGGTAGAAGCGGCCGATCAGCGTGTCGCGGTCGACCCGCCAGAACAGCCGGTTGGTATGGGAATTGTGGCACAGCGGATAGTTGACGGTATTCGCGACGGTCGCCGGATGCAGGCAGTCGAGCCCCCATCGCACCATCTCCCGCGGCGCCAGCGAGAGCGAGGTTCGGGCGGTCGCCAGTTTTTCCTGCAGCCAGGCATCGGCAGTCTCCTCGCTGAGCTGAAAATTGCCGGCCTGGATCGCGTCGGCGCCGGCAAGCATCCGTTCGCCGATCGTCCGCAGCGAGCCGTCCGCCATCACGTAATCGGACACCAGGAAGACAAAGCAGGTGTCGAGCATGGTCTCGCCCGCCCGGCGCACCGCGCGCTCCCAGCCCAGCGTGATGGTCGTCGAGTGGTTGCCCGACATGATGAGATCGTCAATCGGCATGAACTCGATCGGGCAGACCGCCTGCAGCAGGGCACATCCCCGATGCGCCCGGATCGTCGGTTCGTCGCGCGCCCGGGTCAGAAAGACAAAGCGCGTCGGCAGCATCGCCGCGAGGGCCGGTATGTTGCCGGGCGCCAAAAGCGTCAGCAGGTTGCTGTCGAGAAATTGCGTGACGTAGCTCTCGCCCCAGACCGGCAGGAGAATGCAGAAAGCCTTGGGAGGCGGACGCCGCGGCGCCTCCGGCGAAAGCACCGCCTCTTCAGTCGGCACAACCAATCATCTCTCCGCCATTGACGGCCGGCCTGCGGCCGGCGGCGCGGGAAAAGTCCAGCTCGTTTTTCCGAGAAGAATCCGGTCGTAGGAAGACATTTCACGCTGCCTTGCGCAAGGATGACGACCGTCGCACGGGCGCCTCAATCGAGGGAGCGGTCCAGCATCCTGCGCGCCTTGGCGAGCTGTTTCGCCTCGGCGGTCGGGCGATCCTCGGCGATGCCGGCGAGGACCCGCCGCGCCCATCTCTCCGGCAGAAACTCGTTGAGCAGGATCAAGCACCAGATCGCGCGAAACACCGGAAAATACAGCGCCAGCCGTTGGGGGAAGCGGGGGTCGGTAAGGCGCAGGCCCTCCGCCACCCGATCGCGGTAGCGGCGTCCCAGCGCCGGGCTCAACGACATGCCGGCATGCAGCATGACGTCCGCGACCGCTTTCGCCGGTTCGTCCCAGCCGAAATACTCGAAATCGAGAAAGGCGAGCCTGCCGTTCGGTCGGCGCAGCGCGTTGTGCAGGCCGAAATCGGATGGGCTCAGCACGCGGTACGGCACCGCCAACACACCATCGAACCGCAGCCCGGCCGCGCCGCAGCCGTCCCGCAGGCGGCCGACCGCCTCCGCCGCCGCCGGCGCGAGGCTCTCTTCGACAAACGCCGCCGCCGGGGTCGCCGGCGCGAGCACCGCGCGCAGCCGTTCGAGACGCTCCCCGAGCTGCCGGACGACTTCCGCCGGACACAACGCCGGCGTCGCCCCCTCGGGCAGCGCCGCGGCGCCGGGGCGGGAGCGCAGCCGCTGCAATTGCAGAAAGAAGTCCGCCAGTTCGTCGATATCGGCCTCGGCCGCCGCATCGGGAGGCGTCCCGTCGATCCATTCGTAGACCGCACAGTGCTGCAAAGTGTCGCGGGCGATCGGGCGCGGCACCTCGGCCACCCCATGAGCGGCAAGAAACGACAGCCCGCCGAACTCATGGCCCAGCCGGTCCCGCCGGTCCTCGGCCTGCGCCGGATAAATCTTCAGCACCGCCCGCGTCTCGCGGCCGATAAGCTGAAACACCCGATTGTTGCCGCCCCGGCGCACCGGGATCACCGCAAGAACCGGCCAGCCGACCAGCCGCTCGGCTTCCGCCGCAATCTGCCCCGGTCCGGCCTGAGCCAAGTCCACCCGAGACAAGTTCATCCGAAGACCATTGCGGTGATGTCGCGCCAATGGGCGGCGGCGCGCGGATAGGCGCTCGCGGCCTCGGCCCCGCCGGTGAACAGGATGCCCGCCACGGCCGCGGGAAAGTCGCTGTCCTCCAGCACTTCCGGCAGGTCATCGATAAAGACCTCAACGCCGAGCTCGCGGATCGCGGCGATCTTTTCGGCCCGCGTCGAGGCGAACAGCACATTGGCGCTGGGAATGCCGAACCCGTTCGCGGCGAAGAACCCCTGCGTCTCCATCCAGGCGAGCGCCGCCTGGCGCAGGTTGACGCGATCGGGGTCGTAATGCCCGAACTCCGTTTTATGGCTGACGATAAACACCTCGCAGCCGCGCCGACGCGCCGCGCGCAGGAACGCCTCCGCCCCGTCGAACAGCAGCGCGTCGCGGACGCCCTTGCCGTAAACCACCCCTTGCAGGCGCTGCCAGGCCAGCTCGCCGTCCGGCAGCGCCCGGATCGCCTCGCGGACCGCCGCCTTGGTCGGCGTCGCGGGCGCCGCAATCAGCCCGTGCGCCACCGCGAGCGAGCAAAAAACCCCGTCGTAATTGATCAAGGTGTTGTCGAGATCGATGCCGATACGCTGTCTTCCGGCCATTCGGATGCAACCCGGCTTCCCCCAGCGGCGGGCCGATAGAGGGCCGATCCAGCCGTCCCTGTCAAGCCGGCCGGCGGCCTCCCCTCGGCTTGATCGGACGGGCAAATCTGTGCATGGTGCCGCGGGAACTTCAGGCGGATTCAACATGGCGAATGATGTCGCGCCGGCGGCACGGCTAAACCCCGGCCCGCCCCTCGACGAACGTTCGATCTATTTAAGACGGCTGGTGGTAAGGACGTTGGACGGCGGCGCGCGCGGCCATGTCGGCTCGTCGCTGTCGCTGCTCGAAATCATGCGCGTGCTGTACGACGACGTCCTGCGCTTCCGCGCCGACGACCCCGCTTGGGAGGAGCGCGACCGCTGCATCCTCAGCAAGGGGCATGGCTGCATCGGACAGTACGTGATGCTGGCCGAGAAGGGCTTTTTCCCGCACGAGGCGCTCGATACGTTCTGCCGCCGCGAATCGATCCTCGGCGGCCACCCGGAGGCCGGCAAGGTGCCCGGCGTCGAGGCATCGACCGGGGCGCTCGGGCATGGCCTACCGATCGGCGTCGGCCGCGCGATGGGGCTGCGCATCAAGGGCAGCAAGGCGCGGGTGATCGTCGTCACCGGCGACGGCGAGATCAACGAAGGCTCGGTGTGGGAGGCGGCGCTCTCCGCCGCCAAGCACCGGCTGAGCAACCTCACCGTGATGGTCGATTACAACAAGATCCAGTCGGCCGGGCCGACCCAGGACATCCTGCCGCTGGAGCCGCTGGCCGATAAATGGCGCGCCTTCGGCTTCGGCGTGGCCGAAATCGACGGCCACGATTGCGCCGCGCTGCGCGCGGTGCTGCGCCGTCTGCCGCTGGAGGCGGACCGGCCGTCGGCAATCATCTGCCACACGGTGAAAGGCAAGGGCTTCGCCTTTGCCGAGAACGACCCGAGCTGGCACCACAAATCGACCATCGACAAGAAGCTGATCGCGCAGATGTACGAAGCGCTGGGAGCGGCGTCATGCGGGTAGCCTGCGGCAACAAGGTCTTCGAACTGGCCGCGCGCGATCCGCGCGTCGCCTATATCGGCTCCGATCTCGACCCGCCGATCGTCAAGCGCATGAAGGCCGAGATGCCCGGCCGCGCCTTTATGGAAGGCGTCAGCGAGCAGCATGTCGTCGGCATGGCGGCGGGGCTGGCGATGGAGGGGTTCATCCCCTATGTCCACACCATCGCGACCTTTATCACCCGGCGCTGCTATGAGCAGGTGGCGGTCGATCTGTGCCTGCACAACCTGCCGGTGCGCCTCATCGGCAATGGCGGCGGTCTGGTCTACGCGCCGCTCGGGCCGACGCATCTCGCGATCGAGGACATCGCGATCATGCGCGCGCTGCCGGACATGACCATCGTCGCGGTGTGCGACGCCGAGGAGATGAAGCGGTTCATGGACCAGACGCTCGACTGGCCGGGGCCGATCTATATCCGGCTGGCGAAGGGCTATACCGACCCGGTCGTCAGCCGCGAGGAACTCGGCTTCACCATCGGCAAGGCCATCGTCATGCGCGAAGCGGCCGGCCGCGACCGCGTGCTGCTGGTCGGCACCGGCGTTGCGACCACGCGTGCGCTGCAAGCGGCGGCGACGCTCGCCGCCGAAGGCATCGAATGCACGGTCATGCACATGCATACCGTGAAGCCGCTCGATGTCGAGGCGGTGGTCGAGCACGCCGCCGGCGCGCGGCTCGTCGTGACCGTCGAGGAGCACACGGTCGTCGGCGGGTTGGGCAGCGCCGTGGTCGACGCGCTGATCGACCGTCTGCCGGGGGCGATGCCGCCGGTGAAGCGGCTCGGCATACCGGATGTGTTTGCGCATAAATACGGCAGCCAGGACCAGTTGATGGAGCTGTACGGGCTGCAGCCGCCGGCGATCGCCGAGACCGTCCGCGACGGGCTGCAGCGCCGCCGCGCCGCGTGAGCCGCAAATTCCTCATCGTCGGCGGCGATTCGGAGATCGCCGGCGCCGCCGCCGCCTATCTTCGCGGCCGCGGCCATGAGGTGCTGGCGACGACCCGGCGGGAGAACCGCGTCGCCGCCGACCGCCCCTATCTCGACCTGGCGCAACCGGCCAGCGACTGGCCGATCCCGGCCGGCATCGATGCCGCCTGCCTTTGCGCCGCCGTCGCCCGGCTCAACGACTGCGCCCGCGACCCGGCAGGCTCGGGACAGGTCAACGTCACGGGCATCGCGACGCTGTCCGACCGGCTTCTCGCGCGCGGCATACCGGTGCTGTTCCTGTCTACCGACAAGGTTTTCGACGGCTCCCGCCCCCATGTACCGGCCGACGCGCCGCCCTGCCCGGTCAGCGAATACGGCCGCCAGAAAGCCGCCGCCGAAGCCGCGCTCGCGGCCCACATGCCGCGCGGCGAGCCCGCCGCCATCCTGCGGCTGGCGAAGATCGTCTCGCCCGGCATGGACCTGTTGCGCGGCTGGATCGCGGCGCTCGGCGCCGGCAAGCCGATCCGCGCATTCCACGACATGCACATGGCGCCGACACCCGTCGCGCTTGTCGCCCAGGCGATCGAGCGGCTGCTCGCCGATCCCGGCCCGGGCATCTACCAGCTTACCGGGCCGCGCGACATGGCCTACAGCGCGGTCGCGCTGCACCTGGCGCAAAAACTCGGCGCCGATGCGGCCCTGGTCGAGCAAGTCGGCGCCGCCTCGGCCGGCCTGCCGCCGGGCTCGACGGCGCCGCACACGACCCTCGACAGCAGCGCCTTGCGCGAGCGGTTCGGCATCGTCGTGCCCGACGCGATCCCGGTGATCGACGCCCTGTTTGACACCTGCCGCTGACCGCGCCCCGCGCGCCTATGGCGGCTTGACAGGATCGGCGGGGACGGCGATCAGTTCGCCCGACGGGCGCATCGCCCTTCCCGCATTTCTTGAACCCAGGAGAGGGCATGGGCCGGCTGCTCAACATCGTCACGTCGCTGCATACCGCGACCAAGCGCGAATATCTGCCGCGCATGGTCGACGACAAGATCGCGTGCATGCTGAAGGCGAAGGAGTACGAGTTCGACTATTGGGACGGCGACCGCCGCTATGGCTATGGCGGATACCGTTATATCGAAGGGCGCTGGGCGCCGGTCGCCAAGGGGCTGATCGATCTGCACGGCCTGTCGGGCAAATGCCGCATCCTCGATGTCGGCTGCGGCAAGGGCTATCTGCTCAGGGAATTCCAGCGCCTGCTCCCGGAAGCCGAGCTGGTCGGGTTCGACATGTCGCGGCACGGCCTCGCCGACGCGCATCCCGGCGTCAAGGACAAGCTGTTCCGCTACAAGGCGCAGGACCGCTACCCGTTCGGCGACAAGTCGTTCGACCTCGTCGTCTCGCTCGGCTGCCTGCACAACCTCAAGATTTTCGAGCTGCAATCGGCGCTCGGCGAGATCGAGCGCGTCGGCAAGGCCGGCTACGTCATGGTCGAGAGCTATCGCAACGAGGCCGAGCAGTTCAACATGCAGTGCTGGGCGCTGACCTGCGAGGCATTTTTCGACACGGCGTCCTGGATCTGGCTCTACAATCATTTCGGTTACACCGGCGATTACGAGTTCATCTATTTCGAATAGGCAAAACGTGATGAAAATCAAAACCGGCCGGGCCGCGATCCTCGCCGAATCACGCAAGCCGCTGGTCGTCGACGAGATCGCGCTGCCCGAAGCGCTCGATGCCGGGCAGGTGCTGGTGCGCGTGCTGTACACGACGATCTGCGGCGCCCAGATCAACGAGATCGACGCGCTCAAGGGTCCGGACAAGTTCCTGCCGCATCTGCTCGGCCACGAGGCGTCGGCCGAGGTGATCGAGATCGGCCCCGGCGTCACCACGGTCGCACCGGGCGACACGGTCGTGCTGCACTGGCGGCCGAGCAGCGGCATCCAGAGCCGCACCCCGGCCTATGCCTGGCGCGGCGCCAAGCTCAACGCCGGTTGGATCACCACCTTCAACCAGTACGCGGTGATCTCCGAGAACCGGATGACGCCGATCCCGGCGGATTTCGACCTCAAGATCGCGCCGCTGCTGGGCTGCGCCGTCACCACGGCGGCGGGCGTGGTCAATAACGACGCGCACCTCAAGATCGGCGAGTCGGTGGTGGTTTTCGGGGTCGGCGGCGTCGGTCTCAACCTCGTGCAATTCGCGGCGCTGGCCGGCGGCCATCCGATCGTCGCGGTCGACCTGCTCGACCACAAGCTCGAAATGGCGAAGGCGCGCGGCGCCACCCACACCGTCAACTCCGCCGGGATGAGCGCCGACCAGGTCAACGACGCCATCCGCGCGGTGGTCGGCCGGGATGGGCCCGACAAGATCCTCGAAACCACCGGGGTCAAATCGGTGATCGAGAATGCCTACGAGCTCACCCACAAGGATGGCGGCCTCATCCTCGTCGGGGTGCCGCATGAAAAGGTCACGATCAACACGCTGCGGGTGCATTTCAACATGGTCCTGACCGGATCGGAGGGCGGCAGCGCGAAACCGCAGATCGACATCCCGCGCATCATCCGGCTGGTGCAGGGCGGCAAGCTGTCGTTCGACGGCATCATCACCGATGAATTTGCGCTCGACGACATCAACCCGGCCTTCGACCTGGTGCGCAGCGGCAAGGCCGGGCGCGTGCTGATCAACGTCGCCGGCGGCTAGCCAGGACCCGCGATGAGCACCGGCCCCGACTATGAGCTGCGCGGCAAGCGTGTCTATGTTGCGGGCCATCGCGGCATGGTCGGCTCGGCTTTGGTGCGGCGCCTCGAACGCGAAGGTTGCGAGATCCTCACCGCCTCGCGCCAGAGCGCCGACCTGCGCGACCAGTCGGTCGTGACGGCATGGTTCGAACACCATCGCCCGCAGGCGGTGTTCATGGCCGCCGCCACGGTCGGCGGCATCTACGCCAACGACACGCGGCCGAGCGATTTCCTGTACGACAACCTCGCGATCGCTTCGAACGTGGTGCATGCCGCATACCGCACCGGCGCCGAGAAGCTGATGTTTTTCGGCTCGACCTGCATCTATCCGCGGCTTGCGCCGCAGCCGATCCTGGAAGACGCGCTGCTCACCGGCCCGCTGGAGCCGACCAACGAGTGGTACGCCATCGCCAAGATCGCCGGCCTCAAACTGTGCGAGGCCTACCGCCGGCAGCATGGCTGCGATTTCGTCTCGGTGATGCCGACCAATCTCTACGGCCCCGGCGACAATTTCGACCCGCTCGCGAGCCATGTGCTGCCCGCGCTGCTGCGCCGGATCGGCGAGGCGGCGGAGACCGGGGCGCCCACCGTCGAAATCTGGGGCAGCGGAGAGCCGCGCCGCGAATTCCTGCACGTCGATGATCTCGCGGACGCGTCGATCTTCCTGATGCGCCACTGGTCGGCCGACCAGCACATCAATATCGGCTGCGGCGAGGATATCCCGATCGCCGAGCTGGCGGCGCTGATCGGCCGTATCGTCGGTTTCACCGGCGAGTTCGTCTTCGACTGCAGCAAGCCCGACGGCACGCCGAGAAAACTGGTCGATGTGACCAGGCTCACGGCGCTCGGCTGGCGTCCCGGCATCGCGCTCGAAGACGGGATCCGCGACGTCTACCGCTGGTATCGCGAGAACGGCCCCGGCCGTCAGAGCAGCTGAGCCGCGAAGCGCAGCGCCTCCGCGGCACGGCCGGCGGCGGCGCAGCGCAACGTCGCCACCGCCGCCTCGCGCCGCCGCCAATAGCCGAGGACACGCGCCGTCGGGTGCTCCGCGAGGAGCCGGCGGGCGAGCGGAATATGGTCGCGCGCGATGCGCAGCCGCTGTTCGAGGCTGCGCTGCAAGGTCAGCGAGCCCGAATGCGAATAGTAGCGATACAGCAAGGCGTCGGTCGTCGCGACCGTGGGCGGGGCGGCGTCCAGCGCCAGCCGCAGCAGGAAGGCGCGGTCGCCGGCGATGCGATAGGCCGTGTCGAACGGTCCGTACCGCTCGAACAGCGAGCGGCGGAACGCCATGGCGTTGATCGCCGGCACCCCGAGCGCCAGCCGCGCCACGTCGAGCCGCCCGTCCGGCGCCGCGGTCAGCACCAACGGCGGGGCGGCAGGTGCGGCGCGGTCGATCATCTCGGCCCGCCCGGCGACGATGCCGGCTTCCGGGCGGCCGGCAAAACCCACCGCCACCGCGTCCGCTGCACCAGCGGCAAGTTCGTCATCGGCGTTGAGAAACATCAGCCAATCGCCGAGCGCCCGGCCGACGCCGATATTCCAGGCCTCATAGATCGAGCAGCCCGGCGCCGTCACTATCTCGATCGCCGCATGGCGGCGGCAAATGTCGACCGTTGCATCGGTCGAGCCGCCGTCGACCACGATATGCTGGACCGCGGCCGGCGGCGGCGGGACCGACGCGATCGCCTGTTCGAGATAACGGGCGGCGTTGAGCGTCGCGGTGATCAATGTCAGCATGGGTAACAGCAAATGGCGCCGCCCGCGGGTGCGGCGAGATGACGGAAACCGTGCCGCCGACCGTATCGGTTGTCCTGCCCAACTACAATCACGCCCGCTTTATCGGCGCGGCGCTGCAGGCGCTGGCGGCACAAACCCGGCCGGCGGACGAGATCATCGTCATCGACGATGCGTCCACCGACGACAGCCTCGCCGTCATCGCGCGCTTTGCCGCTGCCCTGCCGCAGCTGCGCCTGCTCCGCAACGAGCGGAACCTGGGCGTCAACCACACCCTCAACCGCGGCTTCAACGCGGCGCGCGGCAGTCATCTGCTGTCCTCCGCCGCCGACGATTGGATCGAGCCGCAATTCGTCGCGCGCATGGCCGCGGCGGCCGCCGCCTACCCGCAAGCCAAGGTTTTCACCTCCAGCTTCGTGCAGTATTTCGAGGCCGACCAGCGCCGGGTTCACCATCAGGCCGATTCCGATCTCGGTCCGTGGTACGCCGCCGACCGCGCGGCATATTTCGGGCCGAGCGACTTCGCCCGGCTGCTCGATCGCGGCTTTGTCTGGCTGCCGGTCAACGCCTCGCTGATCGAGCGGGACGCGCTGCTGGCCATCGGCGGCTTCGACCCGCGGCTGCGCTGGCATGCCGACTGGTTCGCGGTCTACACGCTGGCGTTCCGGCATGGCTTCGCCGTCGTCCCCGAGCCGCTGTCGGTGTTCCGCGTCGCGGCGGAGACCTATTCGGGCACCGGCATGCGCGACCCGCGGCAGCAGCAGGCGGTTTGCGCGGCGATCTGGGACAAGCTCGGCGAGCCCGCGTTCGCCGATATCCGGGCGGCGCTGCTGCGTCATCCGTCGGCGATGTCGACCTTCTTCAACCCGATGACGCAGATGCTTGCACGCCGCCCCGGCGACTGGCCGGCGCTGGCGCGGCTCGCCCGCTGGTGGCTCGGCGAGGTCGCGCACGGCCGCCGGCCGGGTGCACTCCGCCGGCTCACCGCGCGCCTCGGCAACCGGCCGTTCGCGAAGGCGGCCTCGCCGTAGCCGACAAGCGTCGCCTGCTCTACGCGAGGTTCCGCTCCTGCATCGTCTTGATGTTGAAGTAGCGCGAATCGGTCATCGCATTCGGCAGCTTGCCGTCGCGGAACGCGCGGACCATGTCGACCACCGCGTCTTCGATCGTGTGCGTCGGCCGCCAGCCTAGTTCGCGCGCGATCTTTTCCGAGGACACGTGGTAGGAGCGGTTGTCGTCGGTCGGCACCATTTCGAGCTCGACGGTGTTGTGGCCGACGATGCGTTTCACCATCTCGGCCAGTTCGAGCACGCTGTGGTTCTCGAACCCGGCATTGTAGGTCTTGCCGTCGATCGCGTCGTCCGCGTATTGCAGCGTGCTGCAATAGAGGTCGGTCATGTCCTCGATATGGATGTTGGGGCGCAGCTGGCCGCCGCCGAACACCTTGATCTTGCCGGTGTTGACCGCGTGGTTGCAGAGGATGTTGACGATCACGTCGAGCCGCTGCCGCGGCGAGTAGCCGCAGACCGTCGCGGGCCGCAGGATCAGCGTGGTGAAGCCGGGCTCGCGCTCCTCGGTCAGCACCTGCTCGCACAGCGCCTTGTATTTCGAATAGTCCGTGAGGGGTTCGAGCGACAGCTCCTCGGTAACGTTGACGCCTTCCTTGATGCCGTAGACGCTCGACGACGAGGCATAGATGAAGCGCTTCACCCCGGCCTTCTTCGCGGCCTGCACCAGCGGCCGGAAACAGTCGTAATTGACCTCGCGGCCGAGCGCCGGGTTGAGCTCGAAGGACGGGTCGTTCGAGATGCAGGCGAGGTGGATGACCGCATCACACCCGGCGAGCGCCTTCTCGACCGCCGCGGGATGCCGCAAATCGCCCTTGATCTGGATCAGCCGGGGGTGGTTCTCGACCGGCTTCAGCACGTCGTCGCCATAGAGATACAGGTCGAGCACCGTGACGGTGTGGCCCGCCGCCAGCAGTTTCGGCACGAGCACCGCCCCGACATAGCCGGCGCCGCCGGTGACAAGGACATTCCACTTCCGCTGCATAAAACACTGGCTCCTGTGGTGATGCATGCTGCGCCGGCAAGGCCGTCGCGCCGCCTATTTGAGAAGCGTCGCGGCGTATTTCTGCAGGACGCTCTTTTCGACGAAATTTCGATGGCCGACAATCCCGACCTTCACCGCGCCCGCGATGTTGCCGACAAAGCCGACAAGGTCGATCTCGCCGCCGGCGGCGATCATCGGCGCGGTCACCGCGAGAAACGCGTCCCCGGCCCCCACCGTATCCACCACCTGCTGGGTCAGTGCCGGGATGTGGAACACGCCGTTGTAGCCGCGCTTATGCGCGAAGCAGCCCTGCTTGCCGTGCGTGACGATGATGTTGGGGCAATCGATCGCCGCCGGCAGCAACTCGCCGCACACCGTCTCGACCGCGCTGACCTTGTCGTGCACCGCCATGCGCGCTTCCGGCACGTCGAGGCAGATGTAATCGGCGCGAGCGTATTTGGTGATCAGGTTGAAGCCGTTGTTGCCGGCGTTGATCTGCGCGTTGATCGCCAGGAAGCGCGCCTTGCGGGTCAGGATGTCGATCGTGGAGTTGGCGATCAGCCCGTGCCCGAAATCGTTGACGATCACCACGTCGTAGTCGCGGATGCAGGAGTCGAGCCGCTCGTCGATCTGGCGCTGCTCGTCGCCGGCGAGCGGCGTATCGTCCATCGAATAGACCTCGAACAGCTTGCGCAGATAGGTCGGTTCGACAAACCGCGTCTTCAGCGTCGTCGGCGAGCCGTGCCGGTGAACCGGCATCAGCTCGATATTCGCGCGCAGGCTGGCGCGCACCAACTCCTCGAAATTCTCCTCTTCCGGCCCGCCGAGGCAGGTCAGCAGATCGACCTTGCGGCAGAAGCTCGCGACATGGTTGGCGGTGGCGAAGACGCCGCCGGCGAAGGTCTCGCTGTTTTGCAGCAAGGTCGCGATCATGTGCTCCTTGGCCGACTTGCCCATCGCCGTGACATAGCTGTAGCGGTCGATGATCGCGTCGCCGACCAGCAGCACGCTGAGCGGCCTGATCTTGTCGATCAGCGCGGCGATGCGGCGCTCGCCATCCTTGCTTTTCAGCTCCTGGAGATGGGCTTTGACCTCGGGCTCGAAGACGTTGAAGAAACGGTTGAGCAGGTTGGACGAGCTGAAGGTGATGTCTTCGGTGAAGACCAGCTTGCCGCCATGCTGCTCGACGATGTCGCGCTCGCGCACGATCTTGCCGGTGACGTCCTGGTCGGGGTCGATATAGTCGCCGCCCTTGGCGTAGATGTCCGGCTTGACCGCGTGCAGGATCGGCTCGGCGCTGGGATCGTAGACCACGACCACGTAGTCGACCAGCTCGAGCGCGGCCAGCATCTCCGCCCGCAGCATCGACTGGAACACCGGCCGTCCGGGGCCTTTTTGCACGAATTCATCGGCGGTGATCGAGACGATCAGCGTGTCGCCGAACCCGCTCGCCACCCGCAGATGCCGCAGATGGCCGACATGCAGCAAATCGAACACGCCGTGGCACAGCGTGATCGTGCGTCCCGCGGCGCGCTCCGCCTCCGCGACCGCGTCGATTTCCTGAAGGCTCTTGATCTTACTGCCAGCTTCCCGCATGCGCGCTTTTCCCTCCGGCGCGTTACCGCGACAGCAGACGGAACCAGTCCGCCGTCGCCTCGGCGATGCGATCCGGCGTCCACACCGGCGCGTCGCGCCAATAGTCGAGATTTTCCAGCATATGGCCGACGCCCCTCTCGAAGCTGACCGAGGCTTTCCAGCCAAGCTCGCGGCGGATCTTCGAGACGTCGGCAAAGGTGCAATCGGGTTCCCCCGGACGCTTGGGAATGTGCACCGTCTCCTTTGCACCGAGCAGCTCGACCAGGCGATTGACGCTGTAGGTGTCGCCGCTGCCGATGTTGAAGAAATCGCCGACCACGTCGGATTCGGCCGCGGCCATGATCGCCGATACGACATCGGTGACGTAGGTGAAGTCCCGCGTCTGCGTCCCGTCGCCGACGATGGTCAGCGGCTTTCCCGCCAGCAATTGCGCAAGAAACACACCAAAGACCGCGCCATAGGTGCCGC
Organism: Allostellaceae bacterium; assembly: GCA_035550515.1. Classification (GTDB taxonomy): domain Bacteria; phylum Pseudomonadota; class Alphaproteobacteria; order ATCC43930; family CGMCC-115725; genus DATARH01. The sequence continues at coordinate 42,538 of DASZOZ010000062.1, read as the reverse complement.
TGGTCCGCGCGCGCGGACCGTAGACATTGAAAAAGCGCAGCGACACCGCGGGCAGTTTGTAGACGCGTGCCCAGTGCAGCACGATCTGCTCGCCGAGATATTTGGTCAGCGCATAGGGGTATTCGGGCCGGATCGCCGCGTCCTCGGGGGTCGGATACGCATCCGGGATGCCGTAGCACGACGACGACGCGGCATAGACGAAACGCCGCACGCCGGCGGCGCGGGCGGCCTCGACCACCGCATAGGTGCCGTCGACATTGGCGCGGAAATAGACGTGCGGGTTCTGCACCGACGGGACGATGTCGGCGCGCGCCGCAAGGTGGAAAATCCGCTCCGCGCCGGCGAGCCACGGCCCGACCGGCTCCTCGCCGATGTCGCAGGTGACGACCTCCAGCCGCGGATTGTCGCGGTGCTGTTCGAGGTTCCGCGGATTGCCGACGCTGAAATTGTCGATCACCCGCACCGACCGGCCATCGGCCAGCAAGCGGTCGACCAGGTGGCTGCCGATGAACCCCCCGCCCCCGGTCACAATGTCCACACCCAGCGCCATCCGGTGGATGTCCCCCCAATATCGGTTGCCGCCCGGGGCGCCGCCCCGGTAGCGCCGCCGTCCCCTGTACGGCCCGCCGCGCGATGATTCCACGCCGACCGCCGTCGACGCAATCCGCGACCGCGGCCGGCTAATGCATCCTAGAACTCGCCCTTAAACGCCAAAATAAATACCTTCATCAAGATCAAATCGCAACAATTCAGCCGCAACAAAACCCTCAAAGAAAAATCTAGAGGAATGAAGGTTCTGATGCTGGCCAATAGCTCGTAATGTCAATCCCGATGTTGTTGTGCAAATCGTCACAGCCGGTAGAACAAGACGCGACGATTTAACGTAAATTAAACAACCGGGATTGACGCAACGGTGCTCCCTCTAGCCGACCGGGCGCTGATTGTCCATGAAAAAACGGGGACGACAATCGCGGAAACGGTGCAGCAGACTTGGGGGGAAACGTCCTCGCGCCGCTGTTTCACGAATCGTCAATGTTTCCGGGCCTACGATCGCTGTGTCAGGTTGTAGGGCTTTTGTGGGCATGCGCTTCGCATTCCGGCGACCACGGCTCGATCGGTGCGGCGCGACCGCCGTCGAATACGCCATGATCGCGTTCTTTGTTTCGATCGCCGCGTTCAGCGCCATCGCCACGATCGGCACCGACGTCTCGGGACTGTTCTCGCAGATCGCGAGCAGTTTCTGACGTTGCCGGCGGCCTCCGCCGCGGCCTTGAGACCATCGCCAAAACGGACCATGCTCGCGCTCCGCGACAGCGAGCAGGGGTCCCAGCGATGAGCGAAACCGGTTGGCAGCCTTCCCTTCTGTATCCCGACCCGGCGATCATCACGCTCGACCCGCGGTTCGAGAAGATCCGGCCGCCGTTCAACGCCTCAGTGGAGTTGCTCTATACCGGCTGCCGCTGGAGCGAGGGGCCGGTGTGGTTTGGCGACGGGCGCTTTGTGCTATGGAGCGACATCCCCAACAACCGCATCCTCAAATGGGAGGAGGAGACCGGCGCGGTCAGCGTCTTCCGCAAGCCGTCGAACAACGCCAACGGCAACACCCGCGACCGCCAGGGCCGCCTCGTGACCTGCGAGCATGGCGGGCGGCAGGTCACCCGCACCGAGCATGACGGGACCATCACCGTCCTGTGCAACCGCGTCGGCGGCAAGCCGCTCAACTCGCCGAACGACGTCGTCGTCAAGTCCGACGGCTCGATCTGGTTCACCGACCCGCCTTTCGGCATCCTCGGCGAGTACGAGGGCGACAAGGCGGAACCGGAACTGCCGGTTACCTGCGTCTATCGGATCGACGCCCGCACCGGCCAGGTGACGGTGGTCGCCGACGATATTCGTGGCCCCAACGGCCTCGCCTTTTCGCCGGACGAGGCGCGTCTCTACATCGTCGAGTCGCGCGCCCAGCCACAGCGCGCCATCCGCGTCTTCGACGTCGTCGAGGACGGCACAAAGCTGCGCAACGGCCGCGATTTCGCCGATCTCGGCGAGGGCACGCCGGACGGCTTCCGCTGCGATGTCGACGGCAACCTATGGTGCGGCTGGGGGATGAGCGCCGACCTCAACGGCGTCGCGGTGTTCGCCCCGGACGGGGCGATGATCGGGCGGATCGCGCTGCCGGAGCGCGCCGCCAATGTCTGCTTCGGCGGCACCAAGCGCAACCGGCTGTTCATGGCCGCGAGCCATTCGCTCTACGCGGTCTACGTCAATACGCAAGGCGCCGTCGGCGGCTGAGCCGGCACGCGCCGTGCACCGCCGCACGCTGCTGAAGACCGGCGCGGCCGGCATGCTTGCCGCTGGCTGGGCCAGGGGAGCGCCGGCGGCGGCCGAGCCGCTGCGTTTCCCGCCGGGGTTTGTCTGGGGCGTCTCGACCTCGTCGTGCCAGATCGAAGGGCGCGGCGACCGCAAGGCCGACAGCATCTGGGACAGCTTCGCGCGCATCGACGGCACGATCGGCGACCACACCACGCCGGAAATCGCCTGCGACAGCTACCACCGCTATCCCGACGATGTCGCGCTGCTGGCGAAGCTCGGGGTCAAGGCCTACCGCTACTCGATATCCTGGCCGCGGGTGCTGCCGGAAGGCACCGGCCAGCCGGATGCGAGAGGGCTCGACTATTACGACCGGGTCACCGATGCCCTGCTGAAGGCCCGGATCGAGCCCTGGGTCTGCCTGTTCCATTGGGATTTGCCGCAGGCCCTGCAGGATCGCGGCGGCTGGGGCAACCGCGACATCGCCGGCTGGTTTGCCGATTACGCCGTGCTGATGGCGCGGCGGCTGGGCGACCGGGTCAAGACCTGGGCGATGTTCAACGAGCCGCAGGTGCACGCGATCATGGGCCACGGCCTCGGCGAGCACGCGCCGGGTCTGCGCGGGCGCGCGCCGATGGCGGCCGCCGGACATCACCAGAACCTGGCACAGGGCCGCGGACTTGCCGCCTTGCGCGCGGCCGGCGGCAGCCGCTTCACGCTCGGCACCGTCATGAGCCTGCAACCCGTGCGCGCGGCGCAGAACCTGCCGGCCGACAAGGCCGCCGCCGAGACGTGGGATGCCGCCTGGAACCGCGCCTATCTCGACCCGCTGTTCCACGGCAGCTATCCGGCCGCCTATCTGCCGCTCGTCGAAAAGCTGATCCGCCCCGGCGATATCGAGCAGATCAGACAGCCGGTCGATTTCCTCGGCGTCAATTATTATGCGCCGATGTACCAGCGCAGCGACCCCAACGGCCTGCTCGGCACCAATTGGGGCGCGTTGCCGGCCGGGATGCAGACCACGGGGATGACCTGGGGCATCGACCCGAGCGGCCTCACCGACATTCTCGGCGAGCTGCGCGACCATTATGGCAACCCGCGGGTGTATGTGACGGAAAACGGCGCTTTTTTCGCCGAGCCTGCCGACGCCGGGGGGCATATCGACGACCGCCGGCGGATTTCCTACCTGCGCGATCATATCGCGACGGCGCACCGCGCGATCGCGGCCGGGGTAAATCTCCACGGCTATTTCATCTGGACGCTAGTCGATAACTGGGAGTGGGCGCACGGTTTCTCTGCGACGTTCGGTCTCGCCCGGCTGGACCGCAGCACTTTGGCGCGCGTGCCAAAGGCTTCATTTGACTGGTTTGCCGGCATCACCCGCTCAAACACCATCTGAAACCGCGCTACCGGAACGCGTTCGGCCGCAGGTTGACGGTCATGGCCGGCTCCGCGACCATTGCGCTGTGCGAAACAATGGGTTAATCGTCCTATAACGGTTTGAGGTAGTATAATTGGGTGATTTATTATATGGTCCGTAAGCTCAACTGTCGGAGGAACCCGATGAAGCGTGTCCTTGCCCTCTGCACCCTTTTGCTCGTGGCGGCGTGCGTGCCGGTTGTGGCGCCAGCCCCGCCACCGCCGCCTCCACCGCCGCCTCCGGCCGCTAAGGTCTTCACCGTCTACTTCGCGTGGAACCGGTCGTGGGTTGGCCCGCAGGGCATGGCCATCCTCAAGGCGGCTGCGGACACGTTCAGGGCTGGTGGCGCCGCGACCGTCCAGGTCACCGGCTACACCGACCGCTCGGGCTCTGCGCGCTACAACCAGCGCCTGTCGGTCCGCCGCGCGCGGAACGTCGCTCACATCCTCGCCCGGATGGGCGTGCCTTGGAAGGCGATGACGGTGGCTGGCCGCGGCGAGAACGACAACTCGGTGCCGACGCCGGACGGCGTGCGCGAGCCGCGCAACCGCCGCGTTACGATCGTCGAAGGCTAAGCTCGACGGCGGCACCGCTCGCCGCCGGCGTTCCCCTTCAGTGGATCGCGGGCGTCCCCCTGGGGCACCCGCGATTTCTCTTGTCCGGTTTGCGGATAGACGTAAAAGCCCGGCCTCCTCGCGGAGGCCGGGCTTTTGTCCGGGTTACCGGCGCGGCGCAGTCTTACGCGACGCGCTCATAGGCATACCGGCGCACCTTGGTCACATCTTGCCCCTCGATACGGATCAGGCGGGTTGCACCGGCGCGGCGCGGCGAATGCAGGTCGCCTTCGTTGTACACATAGGCCGTGCCCGGGGTCAGCGTGTATTCGCGGCGCAGTTTCACCTTGCCGGGTTCCTGCTCGCTGGCTGGCGCAAGCTTGTCCCAGTCGCTCATGACCGTTTCGCCGACCGCCTGGCCGTAGATCGCCCAGGTCGGGCCATGGTCGTGCGGCGCACTCTCCTTGGCGCCGTGGTAGACATGCGCGAGGATGCAGAACTTGAAATCGGGGTCCTCGTAGAGGATTTTCCGCTCCGGGCCGTCCTCCGGCAGATGCTTGGCCACGAATTCCTCGTCCGCACAGGCCCTGCGCACCAGTTCGCAAACCTTTTCGCGGCCTTTCGGCCCCGGATCGGCGGCGATGATGCGGTGCATGTCCTGTGACATTTGCTCAAGCGTGTAGCCCATCCTCTAACCTCCCTCCGCATGGTCGGTGCGCGACAGGCGCCCGCGCCAAAACCTGCGCTTCGCCTGTCCGATAAGGTATTCCACAGCTTGCCGCCGGGCAAGACCGCCCCCGCTTCGACAATGCGCGATCCGCGGCCGAACGCCGCTGCCGCAGCGTGCGCTCGCGCGTTCTCTCCGGTAGACTGCGGCGAGTGAGGAGAAACGCACCTTGAGCGACACCGGCCGGACCGCTCCGGAACCACCATCACAATTTCGCGCGGGTCTGGTCCTGGCGGCCGGCTTTGTGATCATCGGGTTGTGGATCCTGCACGATTTTCTTCCCGCGCTGGCCTGGGCGGCGGTGCTGGCGATTGCGTTATGGCCGCTTTATCAGCGCCTGCTGCAACTACTGCCCGAGGGCAAAGCGAGGATCGCGGCGCCGCTGCTGCTGACGGCGGCGATTGCGGTGCTCTTTGTCGCTCCGCTGGTGATGCTCGGCATCGCGATCGCGCGCGAGACCCATTTCTTTATCGGACTGGTGATCTCGGCTCGCCACAGCGGGCTTGCCGTGCCGGGGTGGATCACCGATCTGCCGGTGGTCGGTCCGTCGATCGCCGATTGGTGGCACACCAACCTCTCCGACCCGATCATGGCCGAAGCGCTGTTCGGCCGGCTGACGCCGCGGATGATCGCCGAGTCGGCGCGCGAATATGGCGGCGAAATCGCCCACCGGGTGGTGATCTTCCTGTTTACCTTGCTGACGCTGTTTTTCCTGTTCCGCGACGGCAGCAACCTCGCCAGCCAGCTGCGCGGCCTGAGCAATCGTTTGATCGGCGCGCGCGGCGAGGTGATCGCCCACCACATGATCGATGCGGTGCACGGCACCGTGACCGGCTTGGTGCTGGTCGGTTTTGCCGAGGGCGTCGTGCTCGGCGTCGTCTATGTCGCGGTCGGCCTGCCCTACCCGGCCTCGATCGGCGCGCTGACCGGGGTGCTCGCGGTCATCCCGTTCGGCGCACCGGTGATCTTCACAATTGCGGCGATCTACATGGTGTCAGTCGGCAAGGCGATCGGCGGCATCGTCATCTTTGTCGCCGGGATGATCGTGCTCTTCGTCGCCGACCATTTCGTGCGACCGGTATTGATCGGCGGCGCCGCGCGCCTGCCGTTCCTGTGGGTGCTGATGGGGCTGCTCGGCGGGCTCGAAACCTTCGGCATCATCGGCCTGTTTCTCGGGCCGGCGATCATGGCCGCGCTGATCGCGCTGTGGCGCGATTGGACCGGATCGTCGGGAGCGGCTGCTCCGCACCGGCAGCGGGCGGAGCGCCGCGCGCCTAACCGCGCGGCTCGGTCGCACCGGACATAGCCGTCTCGCGCGCCTCACGCTCGCGCAACGCCGCCGCCGCAAGCCGTGCGGCGCGGTCGTCGATATCGTGAAACGGCGCGGTGAACAGCTGCGCCAGACGCCAGCGGTGACGCGGCAGGGGCTCGGGGACAAGCGAGGCGAACGGGGCGGGTGTTTGCAGCGGGGCTGACGGCACGGCGAGCTCCTTGGTTGGCGGTTTGCCAGTCCGGGTTCATCGTCCGTGCCACGCTCGATCCGGGAAGAAGAAACGTTGAAAATCAATATCTTATGGAAAGACAGCCGGTCGCAGACCGCCGCCCTTTCTGCAATTTGCGACGGAAAACGAGAGGCGAGTTCCGACTGACGGCGATCATCCTTGGCGTTGTTCTGAGGTGTTGACAGCGCGGCGCGAGCGGATTTTGCTGTTGGCGGCAGCCCGTCTTGCGCAAGCCGGTGCCTGCCGAATTGCCCAGGAGGCAGCATGAAGTACGTCTGCGACGCTCCCGACGGCAAAACCTGGTTTCGGATCGAGACCGAGGCTGAAGCGGCGAGCGAATCCGAAACGATGCGCCACGCGGTCGAGAAATATTTCCGCAAGGAGCAGGAAAAGGCGGCGCAAAGCTTCCAGCCGATCTCCAATGTCTATTTCGAGCAGGAAATCGGGCTGAAAGCGCATATCCAGCGCGAGATGCCGCTGTTCCTCACGCTGCGTGCCGATGACGGCACGCCGCTGGCGACCGCGATGCTGCCGCCCGGCGGCAAGGACGACCGCAGCTTCCGGCCGATCATCGTCGGCCCCGGCAATGCCGATCCGTATCCCGAGCAGGGCGACGCGATCCGCGCGCTGGCCGAGCATTACGGCGTGACGCTGGAACGCGGCCGCTGCTATCCGTACCGCCGGGATTGATCTCGTCGAGATCAACTCCCGGCCGCCGGAGCCAGTCCGCCGCGGATGCCGGATGAGTGAGGCGCTTCGCCCGCTGATCTCGGCGCGGCGCATCAAGAAGCGGGTCGCCGAGCTCGCCGGACAGATTTCCGCGGACCATTCGGGCGCCGCCTTGACGCTGCTGATCGTGCTCAAGGGGGCGACCGTCTTCGCCGCCGATCTGATGCGGCAGATCACGGCCCCGTTCGTCATCGACTTCGTCCGTGCCTCGTCCTACGGCCCGGCGGCGCGTTCCTCCGGCAATGTCGTCATCGAGGACGAGGCGAAACTCGACATCGCCGGGCATCACGTCATCCTCGTCGAGGACATCGTCGACACCGGGCTGACGATCACCGCCCTGATCGCCGCGTTGTGCAGGCAGGGGCCGGCGAGCCTCGACGTCTGCGCGCTGCTGCACAAGCATGTCGCGGGCGCGCAGCCGGTCGACATCCGCTACAAGGGCTTCGACATTCCCGATGCGTTCGTCGTCGGCTACGGCATGGACTATGCCGAACGCTACCGCAACCTGCCGGGGGTCTACCGGCTGCGGAAGGAGGCGGGGAACACCAAGAAGTGATCGCCGCGAGCAACCGGGACTGATATGGGACGCGGCGGTCTTGCGCCGCTCGGGGAGGTCATCGTGGAACGGAAGAAGGCATCCGATTTTCCGCAGGAACTGATCGATCTGCTCAACCGCTATGTGCATGGCGGCATCGACCGGCGCGGGTTTCTGCGCGGCGCCGAGCGGTTCGCGGTCGGCGGCCTGACCGCGGCGGCCTTGTTCCAGATGCTGCGGCCGAATTACGCCTGGGCGATCCAGGTGCCGCCCGACGACAAGCGCATCAAGAGCGCGACCGAAACGGTGTCGTCGCCGAACGGCAACGGCACGATCAAGGGCTACCTCGTCCGGCCGGCCAACGACAAGAAGCTGCCGGTCGTGCTGGTCGTCCACGAGAACCGCGGGCTCAACCCCTATATCGAAGATGTCGCCCGGCGCTTGGCGGTCGCCGATTTCATCGCCTTTGCCCCCGATGCGCTGACGACGCTCGGCGGCTATCCGGGCGACGAGGAAAAGGCGGTCGCGCTGTTCGGTCAGCTCGACCGCGCCAAGGTGCTCAACGACATGGAAGCCTCGGCAAAATGGCTGAAGGCGCGGCCCGACGGCACCGGCAAGCTCGGCGCGGTCGGCTTCTGCTTTGGCGGCGGTGTGGTCAACCAGCTCGCGGTGCGGATGGGGAGCGACCTCGCGGCGGGCGTGCCGTTCTACGGCGCGCAGCCCAAACCCGAGGACACCGCCAAGATCAAGGCGCCGATCAACGCCCAATACGGCGAGCTCGACACCCGGATCACCGACGGCTGGCCGGCCTTCGACAAGGCGCTGACCGCGGCCGGCGTGACGCATGAAGGCCATATCTACAAGGGCGCCAATCACGGCTTCCACAACGACACTACCCCGCGCTACGACGAAGCCGCCGCCAAGGAGGCCTGGCAGCGCACCCTCGACTGGTTCAACAAATACCTGCGGGACGGGGCGACTGGCGGAAAGGCTTAGCGGTTTTCGCGGCCAGGTGCTCGGGGCGCCGGTGAGCGGCTGCCTTGAGCCCGTGCTATGCTGTGGGTGACGAAAACCGGAGGTAAACCCATGAAGGGCTGGATGATGCTGGTAACGGGGCCCGATGCGGCAAGCGGCGGTAATCTGCGGCGGCGCATCGTCGCGGCCGCGGTCAGTGATTCCGACGAAGCCTTTGCCGTTGCGCGCGATACGGTCCCCGGCGGCAGGCCGACATCCGTCGGCCCGTTGACCGAGGACAGCGTCGCCGATCTCGGGCTGAAACCCGGGACGGGCCGCGTGCTCGGCACCTTCTGAACCGTCCGATGGGTTGCGCTGCGCTCAACCCAGGTTAAACGCAGCGCAACCCACCTTCAGCCGCCGAGCTTCTTCCTGAGCAGCTCGTTGACCAGGGCGGGGTTGGCCTTGCCCTGGGTCGCCTTCATGACCTGGCCGACAAAAAAGCCGAGGATTTTGGGGTTGGCCGCGTATTGCGCGACCTGCGCCGGGCTGGCGGCGAGCGCGGCGTCGACCGCGGCCTCGATCGCGCCGGTGTCGGTAACCTGGCGCAGCCCCTTGGCCGCGACGATCGCCGCCGGGTCGCCGCCGGTCTCGACCATCTCGGCGAAGACGTCCTTGGCGATCCGCCCGGAGATCGTGCCGTCGGCGATCAGATCGATGAGGGCGCCCAAGGCAGGCGCGGACACCGGTGAATCCTCGATGCCGAGCCCCTTTTTGTTGAGCGCGCCGAACAGGTCGCCGGTGACCCAATTGGCGGCCGCCTTGGGGCCGCGGCCGCGGCCGCCCGGCGCTCCGTGGCCGACGACCGCCTCGAAGAACTCGGCGGTCGCGCGCTCGGCGGTGAGCACACCCGCCTCCTCCGCGCCGAGGCCGAAATCGCGCTGGAAGCGGGCGCGCTTGGCGTCGGGCAGCTCGGGCAGCGCGGCCTTCAGCCCGGCCACCCAGGTGGGGTCGAGCACCAGCGGCAGCAGGTCGGGATCGGGGAAATAGCGGTAGTCGTAATCGTTTTCCTTGGAGCGCATCGGCCGGGTCTGGCCGCGCGCGGTATCGAACAGCCGGGTCTCCTGGGCGATCGTGCCGCCGTCTTCGATGATGCCGACCTGGCGGCGCGCCTCGACCTCGATCGCCTGCATCACAAAGCGCACCGAGTTGAGGTTCTTGATCTCGCAGCGCGTGCCGAACGGTGCGCCCGGCTTGCGCACCGAGACATTGCAGTCGCAGCGCAGCGACCCTTCCTCCATGTTGCCGTCGCAGGTGCCGAGATACCGGAGGATCGAGCGCAGCTTGCGCAGATAGATGCCGGCCTCCTCGGCCGAGCGCAAATCGGGCTCGGAGACGATCTCCATCAGCCCGATGCCGGCGCGGTTGAGGTCGACATAAGTGTCGCGCGGGTGCTGGTCGTGCAGGCTCTTGCCGGCGTCCTGCTCCAGATGCAGCCGGGTGATGCCGATCGCCCGCGTCGTGCCGTCCGGCATCTCGATCTCGACGCGGCCGCGGCCGACGATCGGCTGCTGGTATTGCGAGATCTGGTAGCCGGCCGGCAGGTCCGGGTAGAAGTAGTTCTTGCGGTCGAACACGCTGTGCAGGTTGATCTGCGCGTTGAGGCCGAGCCCGGTCCTCACCGCCTGCTCGACGCAATGCCGGTTGATCACCGGCAGCATGCCGGGAAACGCGGCGTCGACGGTCGATACCTGGGTGTTCGGCTCGGCGCCGAACGCGGTCGCCGCGCCCGAGAACAGCTTCGCCTGCGCCACCACCTGGGCATGCACCTCGAGCCCGATGACGACTTCCCACTCCCCGGTCCGGCCTTCGATCGGCATGGTCATGGTCTAAGAGCTTCTTGCTGCGGGGACATTGTGCGTCCTTCGAGGCTCGCTGATCACCTATCCGGCCAGGAAGCTCGGAACATGGGTGAACTGCGCGGCGGTTTCCAGCACCTGGCCGACGCGCAGCACCATCGCCTCGTCGAAGGCGCGGCCGATGACCTGCAGGCCGAGCGGCAGGCCGTCCGACAGCCCGGCCGGCACCGAGATCGCCGGCAGGCCGGCGAGGTCGGCCGGCACCGTGAACACGTCGTTCAGATACATCGCCACCGGGTCGTCCGCCTTCTCGCCGATGGCAAAGGCGGCCGAAGGCGCGGTCGGGGTCAGGATGCAGTCGCATTTCTCGAAGGCGGCGGCGAAATCGCGGGCGATCAGCGTCCGCACGCGCTGTGCCTTCAAGTAATAGGCGTCGTAATACCCGGCGGACAGCACATAGGTGCCGATCAGCACCCGGCGCCGCACCTCGCCGCCAAAACCGGCGGCGCGGGTCTTTTCGTACATGTCGTCGAGGCTGTCGCCGTCGACGCGCAGGCCGAACTTGACGCCGTCATAGCGCGCGAGGTTCGAGGACGCTTCCGCGGGCGCGATCACGTAATACGCCGGCAGCGCGTATTTGGTCATCGGCAGCGAAATCTCGACCGGCTCGGCGCCGGCGTCCTTGAGCCAGGCGATCCCGGCCTGCCACAGGGCCTCGATCTCGCCGGCCATGCCGTCGATCCGGTATTCCTTGGGGATGCCGATCTTGAGGCCGCGGACATCGCCGGTCAGCGCCGCCGCGTAATCGGGCACGGGCAGCGGGGCGGAGGTGGAGTCGCGCGGGTCGTGGCCGGCCATCGCGCCGAGCATGAGCGCGGCATCGCGCACCGTGCGCGTCATCGGGCCGGGGTGGTCGAGCGACGAGGCGAAGGCGACGACGCCCCAGCGCGAGCAGCGGCCATAGGTCGGCTTCAGCCCGACGATGCCGCAGAAGCTTGCCGGCTGGCGGATCGAGCCGCCGGTGTCGGTGCCCGTCGCGCCGAGCGCGGCGCGCGCCGCCACCGCCGCCGCCGAACCGCCCGAGGAGCCGCCCGGCACCAGCGGCCGGTTGTCGCCCGCGTGGTTTTTGCGGCGCCACGGGTTCTCGGTCGGGCCGTAATAACTGGTCGTGGTCGACGAGCCCATCGCGAACTCGTCCATGTTGGTCTTGCCCAGCATCACCGCCCCGGCGGCCCACAGCTTCTCGGTGACGGTCGATTCGTAGGGCGGCACAAAGCCGTCGAGGATGTGCGACGCGGCGGTGGTCAGCACACCCTTGGTGCAGAACAGATCCTTGACCGCGAGCGGAATGCCGTCGAGCGGCAGCGCCTCGCCCCGGGCGAGCCGCGCATCGGCGGCGGCGGCCATGTCCAGCGCCCGCTCGGGGGTGGCGGTGACGAAGGCGTTGAGCGGCGCGACCCGCTCGACCGCGGCGTTATAGGCGGCGGCCAGCTCGCGGGCGGAGAACCGTTTGCCTCTCAGCCCGTCGCGCGCCTCGGCCAGGGTCAGGCCGGTGAGCGCGCTCACTCGACCACCTTGGGCACGGCGTAGAAGCCGCGCGCCGGGCGCGGGGCGTTGCCGAGCACGGCCTCGCGGTTCCCGCCGTCGGTCACGACATCGTCGCGCAGCGGCAGCGTCATCTCGGCGACGCTGGTCATCGGCGGCACGTTTTCGGTGTCGACCGCCATCAACTGCTCGACCCAATCGAGGATGCCGCTCAGCTCAGTGGCGAGCGGTTCGAGCTGGTCCTCGGCGACGCGTATGCGCGCCAGCGTGGCGATGCGCGCCACGGTGGCCTTGTCCAACGCCATGTTTTCGGTGTCTTTCGCGGCAAAATCGGCAGCCTCACGCTATCATCGGCCATGATTGTCGACAACCCCGCGACATTGGCGGCGGCGGTGCCGCAAGGGCGGCGCCTGATGGGGCTCGATGTCGGCACGAAGACCATCGGCCTCGCGCTCAGCGACACGCGGTGCAAGATCGCCAGCCCGCTCGACACGATCCGCCGCCGCCGGTTTCGCGACGATCTGGCGGCGCTGCTGGCGCTGGTCGACCGGCACGCGGCGGGCGGGCTGGTGATCGGCCTGCCGCTGGCGCTCGACGGGCGCGACAGCCCGCGCACGCAATCGGTGCGCGCCTTCGCCCGCAACCTGCTGACGCTGCGCGACCTGCCGGTGCTGCTGTGGGACGAGCGGCTGTCGACCGCCGCGGTGACGCGCGAGATGATCGCCGCCGACATGACCCGCAAGCGTCGCGCGGAAATCGTCGACAAGGTGGCGGCGGCGTACATCCTCCAAGGCTGCCTCGATGCGATGGCCCGGGAAGGCTGAAGGGGCTGCGGCATGATCGCCATTGCCGCACCGCCGCCGGGCGGGTCATAGATCGGCCATGGTCTCGACGAGCCTCAGCAAGCCGCGCGACGACGCGGCGCGCGCCGCCAGGGCGGACACAACGGCAGTGGCCGTCTGGCTCCTCGTCTGCTGCGCGATGATCTTTGCGATGGTGGTGATCGGCGGCGTCACCCGGCTCACCTGGTCGGGGCTGTCGATCACCGAGTGGCAGCCGGTGATGGGGGCCGTCCCGCCGCTCTCGGCCGCCGACTGGCAGGCGGAATTCGCCAAATACCAGCAGACCGCGCAATACCGGCTGATGAACACCGGCATGAGCCTCGCCGCGTTCAAGACGATCTATCTGTGGGAATACGTCCACCGGCTGTGGGGGCGGCTGATCGGCTTTGTCTACCTGCTGCCGTTCCTGTATTTCCTGCTGCGAGGACGGGTGCCGCGGCGGCTCGCCGGGCCGCTTGCCGGGATTTTCGGGCTGGGCGCGGCCCAGGGCGCGCTCGGCTGGTGGATGGTCGAAAGCGGTCTCGCCGGCCGGATCGAGGTCAGCCAATACCGGCTGACCGCGCATCTTGCGCTGGCGCTGGTGATCTACGCGGCGACGCTGTGGACGGCGCTGGGGCTGCTGGCCCCCACCGCTGTCGCTGGCGTCGGCCATTCCCCTCCCCCGCAAGCGCGGGACGGTCGGAGTGGGGGCTGGGCTTGGCGCCGCGCCGGCGAAGCGTTGCTGGCGCTCGTCGCCGTGACCATCGTCGCCGGCGGGTTTGTCGCCGGGCTCAACGCCGGGCTGACCTACAATACCTTTCCGTTGATGGACGGCCGGTTCGTGCCGGCGGGCTACGCGCAGCTCTCGCCGTTTATCCGCAACTGGTTCGAGAACATCCCCGCGGTGCAGTTCGATCACCGCCTGCTCGCGGAGACGACGGCCGGCGCGGTCGTCGGATTGTGGCTGGCGGGGGTGCGCGCGTCCCTGCCCCGCCCGGCACGCCTTGCGCTGCACGCGCTGCTGGCCGCCGCGCTGCTGCAGGTTTCGCTGGGGATTTCGACCTTGCTGCTGGTGGTGCCGGTGCCGCTCGCGGCGGCGCACCAGGCGGGGGCGGTGTTGCTGCTGACCGCGGCAATCGTCTTCCGCCACACGCTCGGACGCACCGCCGGATAGCCGGCCCGAGGCCTCGCCCCGGGATGCGGACTGCCGGTCGACGCAAATCAATGTGACGGCGCGACACCGTCGTCGTATTTAGCATCAGATTGAACCTGCGGTAGCGCGTGTCGCGCACGGTCGCGGCGACCGTTCCGCCGCCATGTCGGAGGACCTCGCGATGAAGAAAAAGGAATACGCGAAGGAATTGCGGCGTCTTCAGGTGGGCCTCTGCAAGCTGCAGGAGTGGGTCAAATATAAAGGCCTGCGCGTCATCGTCGTGTTCGAAGGCCGCGACGCCGCCGGCAAGGGCGGCACGATCAAGGCGATCACCGAGCGGGTCAGCCCGCGCGTGTTCCGCGTCGCGGCGCTGCCGGCGCCGTCGGACCGCGAAAAGACGCAGATGTATATCCAGCGCTACATCACGCATTTCCCGGCCGCCGGGGAAATCGTGATCTTCGACCGCAGCTGGTACAACCGCCTCGGGGTCGAGCGCGTGATGGGGTTCTGCACCGAGGCGCAGCATGCCGGCTTTTTGCGGATCCTGCCCTTTTCCGAGCGCACCATCGTCGAGGGCGGCATCGTCCTGGTCAAGTATTGGCTGGAAGTGAGCAAGGAGGAGCAGACCCGCCGTTTCGAGGCGCGCATCGAAGACCCGTTGCGGCAGTGGAAGCTCAGTCCGATGGACATCGAGTCCTGGCAGCGCTGGGACGATTACACCCGCGCGCGCGACGAGATGCTGCTCGTGACCGACACGCCGGAAACCCCCTGGTACATCATTCGCTCCGACGACAAGAAAAAGGCGCGGCTCAACTGCATCGCCCATTTGTTGAGCCTCATCCCGGTCGGAGACGTACCGCGCGACAAGATCAAGCTGCCAAAACGCTCGGCAAAGGATCATTACGATCCGGAGATCGGCCTCAGCGGGCGGCGCTTCGTGCCCGAAATCTATTAGGAGCTTGCATGGCGGCCCCGGAGCAACGCACCGCACCGAGCCGGCGACGCCGCCCGGCCGATCCCAGCCCCGCGGCCGAGCCCGCGGCGCCGCTCCCGGAGCTCGACCGGCACGAGCAGAACCTGCTTGAGATCGGCCTGCGTTTCGGGGCGCTGGCGCTGCTGCTCTACGCCTCCTTCGTTCTGATCCAGCCCTTCATTACGGTGGTGATCTGGAGCGTGATCCTGACGGTCGCGCTTTACCCGGTGTTCGAGCGCCTGTCGCGCTGGCTCGGCAACCGCCGTCATGTGGCGGCGGCGGTGGTGACGCTAATCAGCCTGGTGGTCGTCATCGGCCCGGCAAGCTGGCTGGTGCTCGACCTGATCGAGAGCGTCCGGGGGATTTCCGAACATCTCGACCTGGCGGCGCTGTCGCTGCCGGCGCCGCCGGAAAGCATCAAGGAATGGCCGCTGTTCGGCCGCCAGCTCTATGACTTCCTCGAACTGGCCTCGACCAATCTGGAAGCGGCGGCGGCGCAATTCGTCCCGTTGCTGAAACCCCTGGCCGGCAACTTCCTGCTGCTCGCCGCCAATGCCGGTGCGGCGATCCTGATGTTCTTCGCCGCGATCATCATCGCCGGCTTTCTGTTCTCGCCCGCGCCGACGCTGGTCGCGGCGATCAACCGACTGTCGGGACGGCTGGCCCTGCGGCGCGGCGAGGAATTCGTCGCGCTTGCCGGCGCGACGATCCGTACGGTGTCGCGCGGCGTGGTCGGCATCTCGGCGCTGCAGGCATTGCTCGCCGGGATCGGGCTGGCGGTCGCGCACGTGCCCGGCACCAGTCTGATCACCTCAGGCGTGCTGATCTTCGGGATCATCCAGATCGGCGCCGGGATCATCCTGATCCCGCTGATCATCTGGGCATGGTTCACGATGGCGCCGACCGCGGTGATCCTGTTCACGATCTACATGGTGCCGGTCGCGCTGATCGATAACATTTTGCGTCCCTTTGTGATGGGGCGGGGTCTGAAGACGCCGATGCTGGTGATTCTGATCGGCGTCATCGGCGGCACCCTCGCCTACGGGATTACCGGCGTCTTCCTCGGGCCGATCCTCCTCGCCGTGATCTGGGAGCTGCTCGCCGCCTGGATCAAGGAAGAAGAGGCGGTGTGAGACCTACACGGGCGCGTCACCCGAAATGATGATAGTGGACCCGGAGATTTTCGCTCGCGCGGCGGCACGATTGCCTCCACGATGGGCGATGACGCGGCGGGGCGTGGGGCAGGAGGGGACGATGCGTGCGGTGGCGGCAGCTTTCTTCAGTTGCTGGCTGGCGGCCTCGGCCCTGGCGCAGCAACCGCCGCCGACGGCGGTGCCGGTCGGCACGGTGCCGGCCGAGCGCAAGCCGGTCGCGCGCAACGCCGATTTCGTCGGGCGCGTGCAGGCGATCAACCGCGTCGACATCCGGGCGCGGGTCACCGGCTTTCTCGACCAGGTGCTGTTCACCGAAGGCGACATGGTCAAGGAGAACCAGAAGCTCTACCAGATCGAGAAGGACCAGTTTCAGGCCGCGGTCGACCAGGCTTCCGGCGCCCTGGCCTCGGCCAAGGCCAACAAGCTCCTGACCGCGATCCAGTATCAGCGCGCCGAGGATTTGATGAAAACCAACGCCGGCACGGTGGTCGCGCGCGACCAGGCGCTGACCGCGGACCGCGACGCCGACGCCAAAATCCTTGTCGATCAGGCCAATCTCGAAGCGGCGCAGATCAATCTCGGCTACACCGACATCACCTCGCCGATCACCGGCAAGATCGGGCGCACGCTGATCACCAAGGGCAACGTGGTCAGCCCCGACAGCGGCGTGCTGACGACGATCGTCAGCGTCGACCCGACCTATGTGCTCTTTCCGGTGAGCCAGCGCGCGATCATGCGGGCCCAAGACCCCGACCATCCGGTCGACGTCGGCAACATCAAGGTCAACCTGAAATTCTCCGACAACACCAGCTACGGCGAGATCGGCAAGATCGACTTTGTCGGCGTCACAGTCGACAAATCGACCGATACGGTCGAGGTGCGCGCGGTCTTCCCCAACCCGAAGGGCAGCCTGATCGACGGCCAGCTGGTCACGGTCAACCTCGAAGCCAAGAAGCCGCAGGAGCAGATCGTCATCCCCCAGGCGGCGCTGATCACCGACCAGCAGGGGCTTTACGTCTTTATCGTCGATAACGGCAAGGCCGAGATCCGCCGGGTCAAGACCGGCGGGGCGGACGGCGAGGATATCGTGATCAGCGAAGGCCTCAAAGGCGGCGAGCTGGTCATCGTCGAAGGGACGCAGACCCTGCGGCCGGGGTCGCCCGTCCAGGCCAGGCCGATGCCTTCGACGCTCAACCGCAGCTGACGCCATGTTGTCCGCAATTTTTGTCGACCGCCCGCGGCTGGCGATCGTCATCGCCCTGGTGACGACGATCGCCGGGTTGCTGTCGCTGTTCGTGATCCCGCTGGCGCAGTACCCGGACATCGTGCCGCCCCAGGTCCAGGTGTCCACGACATATCCGGGCGCCAATTCCGCCGTCGTCGACGCGACGGTGGCGCAGCCGATCGAGGCGCAGGTCGTCGGCGTCGACAAGATGATCTACATGAAGAGCGTCAGCGGCGACGACGGCAGCTACTCGCTGCTCTGCTCGTTCGAGCTCGGCACCGACCCGGACATCAACACCGTCAACGTCAACAACCGCGTGCAGGTCGCCTTGTCGAGCCTGCCTTCGGACGTGACCAAGCAGGGCGTGACGGTCAAAAAGAAATCCTCGGCGCTGCTCGGCGTCATCGCACTCGATTCGCCGAACCACACCTACGATTCGCTGTTCCTGTCGAACTACGTCACGATCAACCTGCTGGACCGGATCAAGAGCACGCCGGGCGTCGGCGACGCCGTGCTGTGGGGGCCGCAGGATTATGCGATGCGCGCCTGGGTCAAAACCGACGCGCTGACCGGGCTCAACCTGACCACCGGCGACATCATCAACGCGATCCAGTCGCAGAACGTCCAGGCCGCGGTCGGCCGCATCGGCGCGCGGCCGATCTCGAAAGACCAGCAACTGCAGCTCAACATCTCGACCAAGGGGCGTCTCACCACCGTCGAGGAATTCGCCAACATCGTCATCCGCACCAATCCGGACGGCTCGGTGCTGCGGCTGGGCGATGTCGCGCGGCTGGAGCTGGGCGCCAACAACATGGACCGCGAGACCCGCATCAACGGCGGGCCGGCGGCGGCGATCGCGATCTATCAGACGCCCGGCGCCAACGCGATCAAGACGCTCAACGCGGTCAAGGCGCAGATCGGCGAGCTGGCGAAGCGGTTCCCGCCCGACCTCAGATGGCGGGTCACCTACGACCCGACCGCCTTTGTCACCGCGACGATCCACGAGGTGCAGAAGACGCTGATCGAGGCGTTCGTGCTGGTCGTGATCGTGGTCTACCTGTTCCTCGGCAGCTTCCGCGCGACGCTCATTCCGACGATGGCGGTCCCGGTCAGCCTGATCGGCACGTTCATCGTGCTCAATGCGATCGGCTATTCGGCGAACACCGTCTCGCTGCTCGCGGTGGTGCTGGCGATCGGCATCGTCGTCGATGACGCGATCGTCGTCGTCGAGAATGTCGAGCGGGTGATGGAGGAGCATCCCGAGCTGTCGGCCCCCGAGGCCGTCAAGCTGGCGATGACCGAGATCACCGCGCCGATCATCGCCATTACCCTGGTGCTGCTCTCGGTCTTTGTGCCGGTGGCGTTCATCCCCGGGATTTCCGGCGAGCTGTTCCGGCAGTTCGCGGTGACCGTCGCGGTATCGATGTTCCTCTCGGCGATCAACGCGCTGACCCTGTCGCCGGCCCTGTGCGGCGTCTTTCTGCGGCCGCATCACGGGCCGCGCCGCGGACCGATCGGCTTTGTGATGCGCACGATCGACCGGGTGCGCGACGCTTACGGCGCGGCGGTCGCCCGGATCGTGCGGCTGGCGATCATCGGCCTGGTGATGGTGGTCGTCGCCGGGGCCGCGACCGGCGGGCTGCTCAAGGTGACGCCGACCGGCTTCTTGCCCGAGGACGACCAGGGCGCGTTCTTCGTCGTGGTGCAGCTCCCCGGCGGCGCGTCGGTAGGGCGCACCCTGGGGGTCGTGCAGCAGGCGGAACAGGCGCTCAAGGGCGAGGAGGCGATCGCCGATTACACCTCGGTCGTCGGCCTCAATTTCATCGACAACTACTCGCAGCCGAACGCCGGCTTTATCGTCGTCACGTTGAAGCCGTTCGACGAACGCAAAGGCAGAGCCGACGCCGCCAATGCGATCATGGCGCGGCTCGCACGAAAATTTCGCCAGATACCCGGCGGGAACGTGCTGCCCCTGGCGCCGCCGCCGATCATCGGTCTCGGCACCGGCGGCGGCTTTACCTATGTCCTGGAAGACCTGCGCGGCGGCAGCCCGCAGGCGCTGGCGCAGGTGCTGCGAGGCCTGGTCGTCGCCGCCAATCAGAACCCCGATCTGCAGCGCGTGTTCAGCACCTTCTCTGCCACCAACCCGTCGATCTACCTCAATATCGACCGCGACAAGGTGCAAATCCTCGGCGTCCAGCTAAGCAATGTGTTCCAGGCCCTGCAAGCCTCGCTCGGCGGCTATTTCGTCAACAACTTCAACCTGTTCGGCCGGACCTGGCAGGTCCAGGTGCAGGCCGAGGCGCAGGACCGCACCAACATCGACGACATCTTCCGCATCAATGTGAAAAACAACGAAGGCAAGATGGTGCCGCTGCGCAGCCTGGCCGACGCCAAGGTTCAGGTCGGCCCGCCGGCGCTGATCCGCTACAACAATCTGCGCGCCGTCACGGTGCAAGGGGCGCCGGCGCCGGGCGTCTCGTCCGGACAGGCGCTGGCGGCGATGGAGAAGGTCGCGGCGGCGACGCTGCCGCAAGGCTATGCCGGCGAGTGGACCGACACCGCGTTCCAGGAAAAGCGCGCCGAAGGCAAGACCGGGATCATCCTCGGCTTCGCGGTCTTGTTCGCCTATCTGTTCCTGGTCGCGTTGTACGAGAGCTGGACGATCCCGGTGCCGGTGCTGCTGTCGGTGGCGATCGGCATCCTCGGCTCGGTCGGCGCGATCGTGCTGACGCATCTGACGCTCGATCTCTATGCCCAGATCGGCATGGTCGTGCTGATCGGTCTCGCCGCCAAGAACGGCATCCTGATCGTCGAATTCGCGAAGGAGCGGCGCGAGCACGGCACACCGCTGATCGAGGCGGCGGTCCAGGGCGCGCGCGACCGCTTCCGCCCGGTGATGATGACGTCGTTCGCCTTCATCCTCGGGCTCTACCCGCTGGTGGTGGCGGCCGGCGCGTCGCAGCTGGCGCGGCGCGATGTCGGCACCCCGGTGTTCGGCGGGATGATCATGGCGTCGTTTGTCGGCATCTTCGCCGTCCCGCCGCTTTACGTGTTCTTCCAGTCGATCCGTGAGCGGCTGCGGCCTTCGAGCCGCCCGAAAGAGCGCCCGCCCGCCGACCACACCGCGGCGCATCACGAGGTCGCCAACTGATTGCCGGCGCGCCGCTGATCCATACGGCGGACGAGCGCGCCAAACGCTTCTATCTGGCCTGCGCGGAATTCATCGAATATCCCGAAGACAGCCGCATACTATCGACCGAGACGGTCATCGCGGCATTCGGGTGACGCGTGCGAGGGGGCCGGGAAGATGGAAACCTATGACTACATCGTCGTCGGCGCCGGGTCGGCCGGTGCGGCGGTGGCGTATCGGCTGTCGGCCGACCCGCGCCAGAAGGTGCTGCTGCTCGAAGCCGGGCGGGCGAGCCACCCGTGGTCTTTCATCCCGGTCGGCTCGGCGCGGCTGATCACCAACCCCGCCGCCAACTGGCTGTATTCCGCCGAGCCCGAGGCCAACACCAACGGCCGCCGCATCCCCGTGCCGCGCGGCAAGCTGCTCGGCGGCTCCAGCTCGATCAACGGCATGGCCTTTGTGCGCGGCCAGGCGCAGGACTTCGACACCTGGGCGCAGATGGGCAACCAGGGCTGGAGCTATGCCGAGGTGCTGCCCTTCTTCAAGCGCATGGAGAGCTATGAAGGCGGCGGCGACGACGCGTTCCACGGCCGCGACGGCCCGCTGCGCGTCACCAACCCCGAGCCGCGCGAGCCGATCTTCCAGGCGCTGATCCGGGCCGCGGCGCAAGTCGGCATCCGCCACAATCCCGACTATAACGGCGCCCGACAGGACGGCATCGTGATGAGCCAGGCGACGATCGCCCGCGGCCGCCGCCAGAGCACCGCCCGCGCCTATCTCGACCCGATCCGCCACCGGCAGAACCTGCGCATCGAGACCGGGGCGCTGGCCCAATCCCTCACCTTCGAGGGGCAGCGCTGTACCGGCGTGCGCTATTCGGTCGGCGATGAAACGCGCGAGGCCCGGGCCGGGCGCGAGGTCGTGGTGTGCGGCGGCACGATCAACTCGCCGCAATTGCTGGAGCTATCCGGCATCGGCCAGCCCGAGCGGCTCCAGGCGCTCGGCATCGCGGTGCGCCAGGCGCTGCCGGGCGTCGGCGAAAACCTGCGCGACCATTACGCGCCGCGCACCCGCTGGCATGTCGGCAAGCGGGGCATCACCAACAACGACCGCGCCCGCGGTCTCGGCATGGTCTACCAGGCGATGCGCTACGCCTTGTTCCGCAAGGGGTTTCTCGCCAGCGTCGGCGCGCCGATGCGCGCCTTCGTGTTCTCCCGCGAAGGGCTGGAAGCGCCGGACCTGCTGCTCGGCTGGGTGCCGATGCTGACCGTGCCCGGCCCGAAAGGCCCGCGCATCGCCAAGCAGTCCGGCTTCACCTGCTACGCGCATCCGATGCGGCCGGAGAGCAAGGGCCACATCCACATCACCGCCGCCGACCCGCACCGGCCGCCGGCGATCAACTTCAACTTCCTCTCCGCGCCGCCCGATGCCGAGCTGACCGTCAAGGCGATCCGCATCGCCCGGTCGATCATGACCGCGCCGGCGATGGCGCCGCTGCAAGTGACCGAGATCGCCCCCGGCCCCGACCGGCAGAGCGACGACGAGATCATCGACTGGGTCAAGGCGGCGGCGGAAACCACCTACCACCCGGTCGGCACCTGCAAGATGGGCTCCGACCCGATGGCGGTGGTCGACGCGCAGCTGCGGGTGCACGGCATCGCCGGCCTGCGCGTCGCCGACGCCTCGATCATGCCGACGCTGACCTCGGGGAACACCAATGCGCCCTCGATCATGATCGGCGAAAAAGCCGCCGACATGGTGCTGAAAGCGTCGGCGTGACGATCCCCTAACGCGCTCCGCCGTCGGCCACGTATGGTTTCACCATCTTCTTCGGATCGACGACGCGGTCGAACTCGGCCTCCCCGACAAAGCCGAGGGTCAATGCGGCATCTTTCAGCGTCAGGTCGTTGTCCATCGCGTAATGGGCGATCTCCGACGCCTTGTCGTAGCCGATGATGGGCGACAGCGCCGTCACCAACATCAGCGACCGTTCGACGGATTCGTTGATCTTCTGCAGGTTCGGCCTGGTGCCCTCGACCAGGAACCGGCGGAAATTGGTGCAGCCATCGGTCATGATCGTGATCGAATGGGCGATGTTGAAGATCATCAACGGCTTGTAGACATTCATCTCCAGATAGCCGCCGGCGCCGCCAAAGCCCACGGCCACGTCGTTGGCCATGACCTGCACGGCGATCATCGTCAGAGCCTCGCACTGGGTCGGGTTGACCTTGCCGGGCATGATCGAGGAGCCGGGTTCGTTCTCCGGTATCTCGAGCTCGGCAAAACCGGCGCGCGGGCCGCATGACATCAGGCGGATGTCGTTGGCGATCTTGTAGAGCGATACGGCCAGCGTGCGCAGCGTCCCGGAAAGCTGCACCAGCGCGTCGTGCGCGCCCTGGACCGCGAACTTGTTGGGCGCGGTGACAAACGGCAGCCCGGTCAGCTGCGCGATCCCGGCCGCCGCCGCCTCGGCAAAGCCGGGCGGGGCATTGATGCCGGTGCCGACCGCCGTCCCGCCCAGCGCCAGTTGATAGACGCCGCGCAGCGCCGCGTCGATCCGCTCCAGATCGTCGGACAGCATGCCGGCATAACCGGACCACTCCTGCCCCAAGGTCAGCGGCGTCGCGTCCTGCATATGCGTGCGGCCGATCTTGACGATGCCGTCCCAGGCTTCGGCCTTTTTCGCGATCGCGTCGCGCAGGGCCGCCACGGCGGGAACGAGACGGTTTTTCGTGGCGACCGCGGCGGCGATGCACATGGCGGACGGGAAGCTGTCATTGGACGACTGTGCCATGTTGACGTGATCGTTGGGATGCACCGGCTGGTGACTGCCGAGCGGCGTGCCGGCGAGCTGGCAGCAGCGGTTCGCGATCACCTCATTGACGTTCATGTTGAACTGGGTGCCGCTGCCGGTCATCCAGACATGCAGCGGGAACATGTCATGGTGCCTGCCGGCGAGGATTTCGTCGCAGGCCTGAACGATCAGCTGGTAGCGACGGTCGTCGAGCCGCGCACCGGCGTGATTGGCGATGGCGGCGGCTTTCTTCAGCGTCGCGTACGCCGTGATCATCTCGCGCGGGATCAGATCGTGCCCGATACTGAAATGCTCGAGCGAGCGCTGCGTTTGCGCGCCCCACAACTTGTCCACGGGAACCTCGACGACGCCGAGGCTGTCGGTCTCTTGTCTGACGCGAACCATCCGAGCCCTCCTGTCTGTAGACGAGCGCTGCGGGCGTTGCCGGCAAACGCCAATTTTCGCGCCCGGTGCGCGCGCCCGGCGCCCGGTGGACAGGCCCCGAAATCGACCAGCGGCATCGCCCGCCCACCGCTTTGCGCGCATCCGGTGCGAACACGCTCGAACCCGAACCGGCGGCGCGGATCGCTCACGCTAACGCAAATTTCGGGGCGATTGAATCGGCCGTAACAAGATGTTGCTCGCAGCCCGATTCGATGACCTGATCGCCGACCGAAGACGCGGGGGCAGCATGGTCGCCAGCAATAGCTTTGCCGAGTTCCTCCGCGAGCAGCTCGCGCCGCTCGGCCGCATCACGACGCGGCGCATGTTCGGCAAGACCGGCATGTTCTGCGACGGATACATGCTCGGAATGGTCACAGAGAACACGCTCTACCTCCGAGTCGATGACGGCAACCGGTCGGCCTTCGCGGAAGCCGCGTCCGTTCCGCCGCTCAACTACAAGAAAGGAGGCCAACTCATCGACCTCTCCTTCTGGCGAGCACCGGAACGGTTGTTCGACGAACCTGACGAGCTTGTCGAGTGGGCGCGCGCAGCGCTGGCGGCAGCACGCCGGGTCGCCGCAACGAGAACCAGCCCACGGCGAAAAAAGAGCGGCCCGAAGGCCGCCCCTGTCGTCTAAGTCATTGAAAAGAAATGGTGCCCAGGGGCGGATTTGAACCACCGACACACGGATTTTCAGTCCGTTGCTCTACCAACTGAGCTACCTGGGCGCACTGGCGGAGGGGCACGTATAAGGAACCGGCCGCGGCCTGTCCAGCGCGATTGCGGCATGGCCGGCACTGGCCTGGGCGCGGCAAAGCTCGTACCATCGCCTATCCTCACCCGACCGGAGCCGCCGCGATGCCGAGCGTCTTTCCCCTGCCCGAGAGCAGCCCGAGCGAACTCGGCCTCGCCGAAAAGCCGCTCGCCGATCTCGACCGGCTGATCCGCCGCCATATCGACGAGGGGCGCTATCCCGGCGCGCAGATCGCCGTCGCCCGGCACGGCAAGCTGGCGCTGTTCCGCACCTACGGGCATGCGCGCGCCGCCCAGCACGCCCGGCCGGAGACGCTGTGGCTGCTGTTCTCGCAGACCAAGGTGCTGACCACCGCGGCGGTATGGAGCCTCGTCGAAGAAGGCGCGCTGTCGTTCAGCGACAAGGTCGCCGACCACCTTCCCGAGTTCGCCGCGCATGGCAAGGGCGACATCACGCTGTTCGAGGTCGCGACGCACCAGGCCGGCTATCCTTCGGCCGACGTCACCCGCGAAACCTGGGCCGACCACGCGCTGATGCGCCGCCAGGTCTGCGACTTCAAGCCGGAATGGCCCGCCGGGTCACGGCTGCATTACCACGCCCGGGCCGCGCATCTGACGCTGGCGATGGTGATCGAGGCGGTGACCGGCCGCGACTATCGCGAGG
Organism: Allostellaceae bacterium; assembly: GCA_035550515.1. Classification (GTDB taxonomy): domain Bacteria; phylum Pseudomonadota; class Alphaproteobacteria; order ATCC43930; family CGMCC-115725; genus DATARH01. The sequence goes on along the minus strand of DASZOZ010000062.1, from coordinate 17,292 downwards.
TCATCCGCGAGCGCGTCATCGCCCCGCTCGGCATCGGCGACGAGCTTTACGTCGGCGTGCCGGCGGACCAGCAGCACCGCTGCGCCGACACGCTCGGCCCGGACAGCGAACCGCCGCGCGACAACAGCGCCGCGATGCGCGCCGCTGGCCTGCCGAGCGGCGGCGGGTTCGGCACCGCGCGGGCGCTGCAGGCGTTCTACCAGATGATGCTGCACGGCGGAAAACTCGGCGCGGTGCGGCTGTTCTCGCCGCGGCTCGTCGCGTTCGTCACGCGCGACTTCACCGGCGACCGGCCCGACGAAGCGATGACCGGCATCCCGATGCATCGCGGGCTCGGCCCGCATTCCCGCGGCAGCGGTCCGCGCATCCGCGGCCTCGGGCTGCTGGCGCATCCGCGCACCTTTGGGCATGGCGGCGCCGGCACGTCGTATTCCTGGGCCGACCCCGATTCCGGTGTCTCGTTCACCTATCTGACGAACTTCGTCCAGCCCGACCCGTGGCACTCCGCCCGCCTCGACCGCATCAGCAATTTGGTGCATGCCGCGATCGAGTGATCGCGGCGGTGGACGAGCACCCGCCAAAGCGCGTCGCTAGCGGTCGAGCCAGGCGTCTTCCAGCCGCCACAAATTGTAGGGGCTGTTGTTGCCGGTGGTGATGCCTTTCACATACGGGTAGGCGCAGGTCACCTGGCGCGGGTGGAAGATGACCGGCCGGCCGGCGTCTTCGGCGAGGCGCCGCTCGATCTGCCAGACGATGTGCTTGCGTTTCTCGACATCGCTTTCCTGCGACTGCGCGTCGATCAGCTTGTCGGTCTCGGCGTCGCAATAGCCGGTGTAATTGCGGTCCGACCCGCAATAATAGTTTTCGTAGAACATCTGGTCCGGGTCGTCGAGGCCGGTCTCGGTGACGGTAAACGCCACCGTGTAGTCCTTGCGCATCACCGTCGGATACCATTGCGCGGTATCGATCGCGTTGAGCGTGCCGTCGATATAGATGTCCTTGAGCTGGCCGATCAGGATCACCGCCGGGTCGCGATAGGCCGCGACATTGCGCGTGGTGACGGTCACCGCGAGGTGCTTGTCCGGCCCATAGCCGAGCTTTTTCATGATGTCGCGCGCCTGCCCGCGGTTCTTTTCGACATCGGGGCCATAGCCCGGCAGCGTCTGCAGCATTTCGGCCGGCATGCCCCACACGCCCTCCGGCGGCGGCTCCATCGTCGCGCCGACCCGGCCCTCGCCTTCGCCGATGATCTTGATGAACTCCCGGCGGTCGAGCGCGAGCTGCATCGCCTTGCGCAGCTCGGGGTTATCGAAAGGCGGCGCGGCGCGGTTGGTGATCAGCGTCCGTGTGGTGTTCCAGCTGTCGATCCGGCATTCCATCTCGGGCGCCGCGCCCTTGATCTCCTTCATCAGCGCCGGCGCGATAAACCCCGGCCCGGTGCGGTCGAACTGCTTGGCGCCGAGCGCCAGGATCCACGTCGCGGCGTTCTTGATGATCGTGTATTCGATCCCGTCGAGATAGGGCCGCCCCGGCTTCCAATAATCCGGGTTGCGCGCGATCTTGATGGTTTCGTTGGGCTTGAACTCGACGAATTTGAACGGGCCGGTGCCGATCGGATGCTGGCGCATCTGCGCCGGCGACACGTGGCACGGATAGACCGGCGACCAGCCCGAGGCCAGGAACAGGATGAACGACGGCTGCGGCTGCTTGAGGTGAAAGCTCGCCTCGTAATCGCCGTTGGTGGTGACCTGGTCGAGATTGCGCCACCACGATTTGCGCGGGTTGACGCGGAGTTTCTGCGGCCCCCGCTCGGTCAGCAGATCCCAGGTGCATTTGACGTCGGCTGCGGTGAAGGGCTTGCCGTCATGCCACTTGACGCCTTCCTTCAGCTTGAAGGTCAGCACCTTTTTGTCGTCGCTCCACGCCCAGCTGGTCCCCAGCTCGGGCACGATATCGCTGAGGCTGTTCTGGGCGATGTGCTGGTCGAACATCACCAGATTGTTGAACACGCCCATCATCGGTCCTTCGGCGACGATGGTCGATTCCTCGAGGATCGACATGCTGGCCGGGCTGTCGCCGTGCGGGATGCGGAGGATGCCCCCCTGTTTCTGCGCGAGAGCGGATGTCGCCGCAAAGCCCACCCCCAATGCCGCAATCGCGACGACCGCCGCCCGAAGCCCCGCCATCCCCGCCTCCTCGAGATTTTGTCGCCCGCCTCAATATCCGCCCGCCGGTCGAGCGGCAAGCACCGCACCTCACCCTTGCGGACGAAATGGTTGGCGCCGACCATGGAAGGCCGGACTATGGCCGCAGAATGAGAAGCGAACCCGCCCGCCCGCGAGCCCTGCAAAACCCGGCGCCGATCTACATCGTCGGTCTGTTCGGCATGGGCTACACCGATTTCTACATCTTCCTGATCCCGCTTTACGGGCTGTCGCTCGGCATGAATGCCGCGCAGGTCGGCATGCTGGTCGGCGCCCGCTCGCTGCTCGCGGTGTTCCTGTCGATCCATATCGGCGTGCTGATGGACCGTTTCGGCACCCGGCGGGTGACGCTGTTCTTCGTCTGGTCGGCGATCGCGCTGGCGCCGGTGTTCCCGCTGCTGCCGTGGTTCTGGCCATTGCTGATCCTGCAGATCGTCAATGGCGGCGCGTTGTCCTTCGCCTGGTCCGGCGCCCAGACGCTGATCGCGCAGCTCGCCGAGGGCGAGGCCGAATATATCGGCCGCTTCAGCTTTTTCGCCCGCATCGGCACCACCGCGGCACCGATCATCGTCGGCCTTGCCTGGGATTTCGGCGGCGCCTGGCCGTCTTACCTGCTCGGCGCCTTATGGGGTATCGTGCTCACCGTCGCGCTGCTCCGCGCACCCGAGGCCAAGCAGCGCAACGCCCCGCCTTCCGGCGGCTTCCGGCTGCGCGATCTGCTGCCGAACGTCGCCGACTATGCGGGCTGCTTTGCGCTGATGGCGATCCCCGCGGTCGCGACGACGATGGCGATCATCTTTCTGCGCACCTCGACGATGGGCATCCAGTCTTCGCTCTACGTCGTCTATCTGCATGGCATCGGGCTTGTCGGCACGACGATCGGCCTGCTGTTCGCGACGGTGGAGACCTTCAGCGGTCTCGGCTCGCTGTTCGCCGGCCGGGCGATGCGGCTCGGCGACCCGCAAAAGACCATGCTGAGCGGCACGGTGATCTCGATCCTGGCGATCTGCATCACGCCGTTTCTGGGCGGAATCTACGCGCTGCTGCTCGTCGCCAATGTCGTGCGCGGCTGGCTGTCGGGCGTGGTGCAGCCGATGATGTTCTCGGTGCAGGCGAAGGCCGTCGGCCCATATCGCCAGGGCGCCGTGGTCGGCTTGCGCCAGACGATGAACCGGATGGCCGCGATCACCATCCCGCCGATCATGGGGCTGATCGCCGATTGCTGGGGCGCCACCGCGAGCTTTGTGCTGCTCGGCGCCGCGCTCGCCGTGCTGTGCGTGCCGGTCGCCCGCCTGACGCGCGGCGAGGCCGGCCCGCGCGCCGCGCCGCGCGAGCAAGCCTCCGACTGATTCTACAGATCGAGATCGCTGAGCCCCGGATGATCCGACGGGCGGGAGCCGCGGCGATCCCAGTGAAATTTGCGCTCCGCCTCGCCGATTGGCCGGTCGTTGATGCTGGCATGCCGGCGCCGCATCAGCCCGTTCTCGTCAAACTCCCAGTTTTCGTTGCCGTAGGCGCGAAACCAGTTACCGGAATCGTCGTGATACTCATAGGCGAACCGTACGGCGATGCGGTTGGCGGCGAACACCCATACCTCCTTGACCAGCCGGTAATCGAGCTCGCGCTGCCATTTCCGCGTGAGGAAGGCGACGATATCGGCACGGCCCGCGAAGATTTCCGCCCGGTTGCGCCACTTGCTGTCGGGCGTGTAGGCGAGCGACACCCGCACCGGGTCGCAGGTGTTCCACGCGTCCTCCGCGGCGCGCACCTTTTGCACCGCGCTCTCGTGCGTGAAGGGAGGGAGTGGTGGCCGAACATCATCCGCCATATCGGTTCTCCGCGATTTTCCGCCGACCTTATTTAGGCGTGCCCTCGCTCCATTTCTTCCTTCGCAGAATAGGCTTCGCTCCGCCGCACCGCGGCACTAGGCTTCGAGGCACACAAGACAGCGCCACTCGGGAGGGCTGAGAGATGCCGGTGATCGACGTCCAGGTGCATGCCTATGAGCGCAACCATCCCGGCCGCCCCTGGGTCGGCACGCTGCACGGTCCGGCCGAGATGACCGGCGACCAGATGGTGGCGGCGATGGACGAGGTGGGCGTCGACGCCGCGGTGCTGGTATCGCCGTTCAGCATGTACGGTTACGACCCGAGCTACGCGCTCGACGTGCAGCGGAAGCATCCCACGAAATTCTGCCTGGTGCGCCCGGTCGATCCCAACGACCCGGGAGTGGCCGAGACGATCGCCGACTGGGCCGCGCAGCCGGGCACGGTCGGGGTGCGCATCATGATGCGCGAGCATGTCTCGACCGACCCGGCCGATCCCGGCGTCAACCGCGTGCTCGCCGCCGCCGCAAGGCACGGGATGGCGGTGAACCTGCTGTGCTGGGGCCGCCTCGAACAGGCCGGGCAGATGGCCGCGCGCAACCCCGATACCCAGATCGTCGTCGACCATCTCGGCCTGCAGCAGCCTTTCGAGCCGCCCGCGCCGCCGACCGCCTGGGCCGACCTGCCGAAAGTCGTGGCGCTGGCGGCGCATCCCAACATCGCGATCAAGATCAGCGGCGCCTGCACGCTGTCGCACGAGAAATTTCCCTACAACGACATCTGGGACCCGCTCGGCCGCATCTTCGATGCGTTCGGCTTCGGCCGCTGCATGTGGGGCACCGACTGGACCCGCGCCACCGGGCTGCTCACCTACAAAGAGGGCGTCGACGCGTTTCGCGTCACCCCCCGCCTCTCCGACGGCGAGCGCGTTGCGCTGATGGGCGGCACACTGACGAAAATCTACCGCTGGTCGCCGGCGTAACCGGGGCATCAACCGCGATACGCCAGCGCCAGCGCGGTGATGTCGTCGGATTGTTCGGCGCCCGCGGCGAAGCTGCCGGTCGCGGCCAGCACGGCGCCGACCACGGCGGCCGCCGCGCCGCCGCGCGCGGTCTCCAGCGCCGCCTCGAGCCGCTCGGTGCCGAATTCCTCGGCGTCCGGGTTGAACGCCTCGGTGATGCCGTCGCTGAACAGGAACAGCGTGTCGCCCGGCCCGAGCTGCACCTCGGCGATGCGGTAGGGCGCGTCTTCCATGACCCCGAACGGGATACCCGTCGCCTTCAGCGTCTCGCGGCTGCCGTCGGCGCGCAGCAGGTAGGGCGGGTTGTGCCCGGCATTGCAGTAGCGCAGCAGCCCGCTTTTGAGGTCGAGCACGCCGTGGAACGCGGTGACGAACATCGCCGCGGCGTTCTCCGCCGCGAGCAGGCGGTTGGCGTTTTCCATGTCCGCCGCCATGTCGGCGCCGCGCTCGCCGCCGCGCAGCACGGTGCGCGACACCGCCATGAACAGCGCCGCCGGGATGCCCTTGCCCGACACGTCGGCGACCGTCACCGCCAGCCGGTCCGCGCCGATCAGGAAGAAATCGTAGAAATCGCCGCCGATCTCGCGCGCCGGGTGCATTTCGGCGTGCAGGTCGACCGCCGCCAGCGCCCCGTCGCGCGGCAAGGGCCGCGGCAAGATCGAATTCTGGATCGTCGCCGCGGCCTGCATCTCGTCGCGCCGGCGCTTCTTGGCTTCGAGCTCGGCCGCCATCGCCGCAAAGGCGCGCGCGAAATTCGCCAGCTCGCCCGGCTGCCGCGTCAGCTCGGCGAGCATCTCGGGGTCGTATTCGTCGCGGCCCAGCGCATTCGCCGCATAAGTCAGATAGGCCAGCGAGCGGTTCATCCGGTAGATGCGCTGGCCGAGCTCGCCGATGATCGCCGAGCCGATCGACGGATGCTGGGCGGTGAGCGCCATCAGATTGTCGCGCTCGATGCGCAGCACACACAGATCGCCGTGCGCAATCACCGTGGCGCTGCGTGGCGTCGCCGCTAGCGCGCCCAACTCGCCGACGAGATGCGGCGGCCCCACCGTCGCGACATGCGCCTCCCCGGCCGGGGTCGTGACGAAGATATCGACCTCGCCCATCAGGATCACATCGGCGAAGGTGCTCACCTCGCCTTCGCGCATGATCACGTCGCCGGCGTGGAAATAGGCGAAGCCGCAACGCCGGGCGATCGCCGTTACGGCCGGCGGATCGAGCCGCGCGAAGAGCGGCAGCGGCGCAAGGAGCCCGGTAATCTCCTCCACCGTCCACTGCCCGATCCCGATGTCCGCGCGGGCCGCCGAGTCGCTCATGCCCGCATCAATGAGTGAAACCGGGCAGCGGGTAAAGCGGATATCCCCGCGCCGGCCTGCACGCGCCCCGCCTAATGGACCGGCGCTGCGGCAAGCAATTTGGCGACGAGTGTGGTGAGCTGGCTGGCGGAAAAGGGTTTGTCGAGGGACGCCGTGGCGCCGAGCGCGCAAGCCGCCCGCAGATAGAGCGGGTCGGTGCCGCCCGAGATCGCAATGATCGGTACTTGCGGCGCCGCGCCGCGCAGCACGCGGATCGTCTCGATGCCTTCGGTGTCGGGCATGACAATGTCGCTGATCACCAGCATGGGCCGGCGACGGCGAAACTCCTCGATCCCGCCGCGCCCGTCCGTGGCTTCGCGGACGGCGTGGCCGGCGCCGTGCAGGATGCGGGTCAGCAGGCGGCGCATTTGCGGGTCGTCATCGATGATCAGGATGTCGGCCATTCGCTTCACCTACGCGTACCGCACGCACGACGACCGCCATCCGGATAATGGACGCGGCCCGACGGCATTATCCCCGATAGTTGTGAAGAACACCTTACGCGCGTGTTCCGGCGGCGGCGCCTTTTCGCAACGCCGGCCCGGGTGCGGGCATCGGCGCAGCCTCCGCCGGCGCGTTGCGGGCGAGCTTGACCAGCGCCTGCATCAGCCCCGCGACGCCTTTGAGACGCGCGGCCTCGTCATCCCAGTTGCGCAGATAGACCAGCTTCTGGTCGGGCCGCAGCCGCAACCGGCCGGCCTGCTGCTGGATCAACTCAACCAGCCCGGCCGGGTTGGCGAAGCGGTTGTCGCGCAGCGTGATCACCGCGCCTTTCGGCCCGGCATCCACCTTCTCGACCCCGGCCGCCTTGCAGGCGCGCTTGATGGCGATGATCTGCAGCAGGTTCTCGACCTCCGCCGGCAGCGGGCCGAAGCGGTCGATCAGCTCGGCGGCGAACGCCTCGCTCTCGCGCCGGTCGGCCAGCCCGGCGATGCGCCGGTAGAGACCCAGCCTGACCGCCAGGTCGGTGACGTAGTCCTCGGGGATCAGCACCGGCGTGCCGATGGTGATCTGCGGGCTCCAATCCTCCGGCGGCGCCGCCCCGAGCGTGTCGGACTCGCCGCTGCGCGCCGCCGCCACGGCCTCTTCCAGCATGTGCTGGTAGAGCTCGATGCCGACCTCGCGGATATGGCCCGACTGCTCGTCGCCCAGCAGGTTGCCGGCGCCGCGAATGTCGAGGTCGTGGCTGGCGAGCTGGAACCCGGCGCCCAGCATGTCAAGCGTCTGCATCACTTCGAGCCGGCGCTGCGCGGTCGGCGACAGCTTCTTCTTCTCGGGCAGCGTGAGATAGGCATAGGCGCGCAGCTTCGAGCGGCCGATACGGCCGCGCAGCTGGTACAATTGCGCCAGCCCGAACATGTCGGCCCGATGCACGATCAATGTGTTAGCAGAGGGTATATCAAGTCCTGACTCAATAATATTGGTCGACAGCAGCAGGTCGTAGGCGCGTTCGTCAAACGCCGTCATCACGTCTTCGAGCTCGCTGGCCGGCATGCGGCCATGCGCCATGCAGACGCGGATTTCCGGCACGATCTTGCGCAATTCCTCGCGCACCTCATCAAGATCGGCGATGCGCGGCGCGACGTAGAACACCTGCCCGCCGCGGTCGCGTTCCCTGAGGATCGCCTCGCGCAGCACCACCGGGTCGAACGGCATCACAAAGGTCCGCACCGCCAGCCGGTCGACCGGCGGGGTGGCGATGATGCTCATCTCGCGCACCCCGCTGAGCGCCAGTTGCAGCGTGCGCGGGATCGGCGTCGCGGTCAGCGTCAGCACGTGCACGTCGGCCTTGAGCTGCTTCAGCCGCTCTTTCTGCACGACGCCGAAATGCTGCTCCTCGTCGACGATGACCAACCCGAGACGCGCGAAGCGCACATCCTTGGCAAGCAGCGCATGGGTGCCAACGACGATATCGGCCTTGCCGTCGGCGATCTCCTGTTTGACGAGCTTCACGTCCTTCGCCGCGACCAGGCGCGACAGCTGGGCGATGCGGATCGGCAGCCCCGCGAACCGTTCGGCGAAGTTGCGGTAATGCTGCCGCGCCAGCAGCGTCGTCGGCACCACCACCGCGACCTGCGCCCCCGAGTACGCCGCGATAAACGCCGCGCGCAGCGCCACCTCTGTCTTGCCGAAGCCGACATCGCCGCAGATCAGGCGGTCCATCGGCCGGCCCGAGGCCATGTCGCCCAGCACATCCTCGATCGCCCGCAACTGGTCGTCGGTCTCGGGATAGGGGAAACGGGCGGCGAATTCCTCGTAGATGCCCTCGGGGGGCGCGATCGCCTCGCCCGGCCGCAACTGGCGCTCGGCGGCGACGCGGATCAACTCGCCGGCGATCTCACGGATGCGCTGCTTGACGCGCGCCTTGCGGCCTTGCCACGCCGCGCCGCCCAGCCGGTCGAGCTGTGCCCCGGCATCCTCCGAGCCGTAGCGCGACAGCACCTCGATATTCTCGACGGGCACAAACAGCCGGCCGTCCCCGGCGTAGAGCACCTTGAGGCAATCATGCGGCGCCCCGGCGACATCGATCGTCTCCAGGCCCTCGTAGCGGCCGATGCCGTGCTCCTCGTGCACCACGAGGTCGCCGGCCGCGAGCGCCGACGCCTCGGCGATGAACTCGTCGAGATTGCGCCGCCGGCGCGGCGTCCGCGCCAGCCGGTCGCCGAGAATGTCCTGCTCGCCGAGCATGACGAGGCCGTCGGTCGCGAAGCCGTGCTCCAGCGGCAGGATCGCCAGCCCGACCGCCGAACGCGGCAGCTTCTCCAGCGCGACGCCATCGCCGACCGAACGCAGGTCGCTCAGCCCGCGCTCGCGCAGCACCGTCGCCAGCCGGTCGGCCGAGCCGGCGCTGTAGGCGGCGATCGCCGCGCGCTTGCCGGCCTTGCGCTCGGCGTCGAGATAATCGCGCACCGCGGCAAACAGGTTGACCTTCGCGTCGGCCCGCTCCGCCGCAAAGCTCTTGGCCGGGCGGGCGCCGGCGTCGACAGAAGCCGCAGTCCCCAGCGGGGAAGCGTCGGGGTCCGGACTGGCGAACGGCGACAATTGCACCACCGCCCGCTCACCGAGCACCGCCTGCCACTCGTCGTCGCCGATAAACAGCTGGTCCGGCTTCACCGGCCGGTAGAGCGGCGCCGCGCCGCCGCCGGCGCCCGATGCGGCAATGCTCTGCCGTGCCGCGTAAAAATCGGCGACGCCGTCGAGCCGGTGCCGGCGCGCTTCGTCGGCCTGGTAATCGAACGAGACGCCGGCGGCCGGCATGTAGTCGAACAGCGTCTCCAGCCGCTCGTAATACAGCGGCAGCCAATGCTCCATGCCGGCATAGCGCCGCCCGGCGCTGACCGACTCGTAGAGCGCGTCGTCGCTGCCGATATTGCCGAACAGCTCGCGATAGCGGGTCCGGAAGCGGTGGATCGCCGGCTCGTCGAGCAGCACCTCGCTGACCGGCTTCAGTTCGAGCTTGTCGATCGATCCGGTGGAACGCTGGGTCAGCGGGTCGAACGAGCGCAGCGATTCGACCTGGTCGCCAAAGAAGTCGAGCCGCACCGGCTGTGCCGCGCCCGCCGGATAAAGGTCGACGATGCCGCCGCGGATCGCGAACTCGCCCGCCTCGCGGACCGTATCGGTGCGCGTGTAGCCGTTGTTGCGGAAAAAGCTTTGCAGCCGGTCGAGCCCGATCCGCCCGCCCGGCCCGACCGCCAGCATCCGGCCGTCGAACAGCTTGCGCGGCGGCACGCGCTGCACCACCGCATTGACCGTGGTCAGCACAAAAAGGGCCTCGGTGGGGTGGGGCTGCGCCTGCCGCGCCGCCAGCCGCGTCAGCGTGTCGATGCGCCGGCTGGTGATCTCGCCGTTTGGCGAAACGCGGTCGTAAGGCAGGCAGTCCCAGGCCGGGAAGGTCAGCACCGCGAGGCCGGGATGGAAAAACCCGAGCGCCGCGGCGAAACGCCCCATCCGCGCATCGTCGCGGCAGACATGCAGCCACGACCCCGCGCCGCCGTCGCGCAACAGCGCGCCGAGGACCGCCGCGTCATGCCCTTCCGGGGCGCCGAACAGGGTGGTGCGCCGCTTCACCCGGCCGAGTATCGGGCTCAGATCGTCAAGCGGCATCAGGTCAGCCGAGAGGTGTAGCGAAACGACAGGAGCATGCGGGTCACGTCATGGTCGCATTCGGGCGGCGGCGGGCAGCGGCCGGTCAGCCAATCGAAAATATCCGGGTCGGGCCGATCGAGCAGCGCCTCGTAGCGAGCGAGCTGCACGTCGTCGAAACCGTGGAGATGCGCGTCGGCAAACGAGCCGAGGATCAGATCGGCCTCACGCGTGCCGCGGTGCCACGAGCGAAACAACAGCCGCTTGCGGCGGTGATCGGGCAGGTCTGTCATGGTCTGGTTTGGCGCTGCTCGGACATCGATATAATGGGTCGCGCGCGTCGCGTCATGCGGCGACCGCGAATGGCGGACACCCGATAACTTGCGCCCTGCCCTGCTGAACCCGCTTTTCGCGCCGGTGACGACCCTGCCGGGCATCGGCCCGCAGCTCGGCCGGCTGGTCGAGCGCGCCGCCGGCAAGCTTGTCGTCGACCTGCTGTGGCACCTACCGGCCGGCCTCGTCGACCGCCGCGCCTCGCCTTCCGTGACGCAGCTCGAAAACGGCGGCATCGTCACGCTGAAGCTCAAGGTCGAGCGCCACGAGCCGGGCATCGGCCGCCGCCCGTACCGCGTCGTCTGCCATGACGGCACCGGCTCCGTCACCCTCGTCTATTTCAACGTGAAGGGCGACTACCTGCAGCGCCTGCTGCCGGTCGGCAGCGAACGCATCGTCAGCGGCAAGGTCGAGTTCTACGCCAACATCCCGCAAATCCCGCATCCCGATTTTGTCGTCCCGGTCGAGCAGGCCGAGACGCTGAAACCGATCGAGCCGGTCTACCCGTTGACCGCCGGCCTGCCGCCGCGCGTCCTGCAGCGCGCCGTCGCCACCGCCATCGAGCGCGCGCCGGACCTGCCGGAATGGATCGACCCGCCGCTGCTGCGCCAACGTGGCTGGCCGAGCTGGAGCGCGGCCGTCGAGGTGGTGCACTCACCCGAAAGCGCCGCCGATCTCTCACCCGAGACCAAGCCGCGCGAACGCCTCGCCTATGACGAAATCTTCGCCAGCCAGCTCGCCGTGGCGCTGGTGCGCGCGCGTCGCCAGCGCCGGCGCGGCCGCGTCACCGAAGGCACCGGGGCGCTGGCGCAAAAGGCCGAGGCCGGGTTCGGCTTCGCGCTGACCCCATCGCAGCGCCTGGCGATCGCCGAGATCGCCGCCGACATGAAGGCGCCGCGGCGGATGATGCGGCTGCTGCAAGGCGATGTCGGCAGCGGCAAGACCGTCGTCGCCTTGCTGGCGATGCTGATCGCGGTCGAGAGCGGCGCGCAGGCGGCGCTGATGGCGCCGACCGAGGTGCTCGCGCGCCAGCACCACGCGACCTTGCAGCGCCTCGCCAAGCCAGCCGGCGTCGAGGTCGCGCTGCTCACCGGCCGCGAGAAGGGCCGCCCGCGCGAAGCACTGGTCGCCGGTCTCGCGTCGGGGCTGATCCCGATCGTCGTCGGCACGCATGCGCTGCTGACCGTCGATGTCGCCTTCCGCGATCTCGCGCTCGCGGTGATCGACGAGCAGCATCGGTTCGGTGTCGAGCAGCGCCTGGCGCTCGGCGAAAAGGGCAAGGCCGCCGACACCCTGTTGATGAGCGCGACGCCGATCCCGCGCACCTTGATGATGACCGCGTACGGCGATCTCGACACCTCGCGCCTTGTCGAGAAGCCGCCCGGCCGGCACAAGATCGACACCAGGGCAATGCCGCTCGAACGCCTGGACGACGTGGTCGAGGCGGTGGCGCGGGCGATCCGGCGCGGCGCCAAGGCCTATTGGATCTGCCCGATGGTCGAGGAGAGCGAGGACACCGACCTCGCCGCCGCCGAGGAGCGTCACCGCATCCTCGCCGCGATGCCGGCGTTCCGCGGCCGCGCCGGCCTGGTCCACGGCCGCATGAAAAGCGCCGAGAAGGACCGCGCGATGACCGGCTTCGCCGGCGCCGGCAGCGACCTGCTGGTCGCCACCACGGTCATCGAGGTCGGCATCGACGTGCCGCAGGCAACGGTGATGGTGATCGAGCACGCCGAGCGCTTCGGCCTGGCGCAACTGCATCAGCTGCGCGGCCGCATCGGGCGCGGCAGCGAGGCCTCGACCTGCCTCTTGCTCTACCAGGCGCCGCTCGGCCAGGTCGCGCGCGAGCGCATCGCCATCCTGCGCGACACCGAGGACGGGTTCCGCATCGCCGAGGAGGATTTGCGCCTGCGCGGCGGCGGCGAGGTGCTCGGCACCAGGCAGAGCGGCCTGCCGGCGCTGCGCCTCGCCGACCTCGCGGCGCACGCGCCGCTGATCGCCGTCGCCCACGATGACGCCCGGCTCGTCCTCGACCGCGACCCGACGCTGTCCGGCGAACGCGGCCAGGCCCTCCGCATGCTGCTCTACCTGTTCCAGCGCGACGAGGCGGTGCAGTATCTGCGGGCGGGGTGACGTCTGCCATTCAGCCCGCTACGATACCCGCATGACATACTTCGCCTGCAACAGCAACGATAAGGAAAACGGGCGCCCCGGCTGCCTGTCGGCCGCCATCGACAGAGCAAAAGCTTCATTTATCAAATGGTTTGCATTGATGCTCGTTATCCAAGGTGCGGCGATTGTGGCTCTCGCCGCTCTGCCCTAACTTCCCGCCCTCCGAGCTTGACCGGTCCGCGAATAGCTTCGCCCTATTCATGACGGCGGGATCAAAGTACGGCCAACTCGGCGTCATCGGCCCGGCCACTGGAGGACACCGCCATGCCCCGCATCCCGCTCCCCGAAGGCGTCTCGGTTCACTGCATCGTCGACGATTACCTGTGGCCGTGGGACGCCCCAACGCCGGTGCTGATGATGCACGGCTTCGCGCGCAACGCGCTGTTCTGGAACCGCTGGGTGCCGGCGATCGCCGAGGCGCGGCGGGTCTATCGCCCCGACCTGCTCGGCTGCGGCCTGTCGGACCAGCCGCCCGCCGGCTATCGCTACACCCCCAAGGCGATCGCCGCACAAGTGCTCGCCGTGCTCGATACGCTTGCTCTGGAGCGGGTGCACTGGGTCGGCGAATCCTCCGGCGGGATCATCGGCCTGCTGCTCGCGGCGGCGCATCCCGAGCGCTTCGCCAGCCTCGTGCTGTGCAACACGCCGACCCGTATCCCCGACAGCATCAAGCAGATCTATGCGCTCGACCAGGCGACCGCGTCCGACGCGATGCGCGCCCACGGCGTCGGCGAGTGGTGCCGACGGACCCTCGGCTACCGGCTCGACATGGACCAGGCGAGCGCCCAACTCGGCGACTGGGTGGTGCGCGAGATGGACCGCACGCCGCGCGAGGTCGCGGCGGCGATGCACGATTGCTTCGAGCATGTCGACACCGTGCCGCTGTTGCCGCGCGTTGCCGCCCCGGTGCTGCTGCTGAGCGGCGACAAAAGCCCAATCGCTTCGGCGCAGCAGCAGATTTTCGCCGAAAAGCTCCCGAGAGGCCGGGTCGAGCGGGTGCCCGGCGTCGGCCACGGCGTCAACCTGCTGCAGCCCGAGCGCTGCGCCCGCCTCGCCGCCGCGTTCTGGGACGCGCTATGAGGCACCGGCACGGCGACGGGTGACGCGCCGCCGCCGCCGATATCATGGTGCGCGCGACGTATCGTTACGCGATGAGGACCTGCCGATGGCGCATGCCTGGGACGCCGAGCAATACCTGAAATTCGCCGACGCACGCACCTTGCCGGCGCTCGATCTGCTGTCGCGCATCAGGCTCGCGGCGCCGGCGCGCGTCGTCGACCTCGGCTGCGGCCCGGGCAACAGCACCACGCCGCTCAAGGCACGCTGGCCCGACGCCGCGGTCACCGGCGTCGACTCGTCCGAGGAGCTGCTCGCCGCCGCGCGCCGCGACCATCCCGGCATCGCGTTCGAGCAAGCCGACATCGCGAACTGGAGCGCCGCCGCGCCGAGCGACGTCGTCTTCGCCAACGCCTCGCTGCAATGGGTCGGCAATCACCGGCGGCTGATGCCGCGGCTGTTCGGTCAGGTCGCGCCGGGCGGCGTCCTCGCGGTGCAAATGCCGCGCAACCACGATTTCGCGACGCACCGGCTGATGCGCCAGGTCGCCGCCGAGGGCGCGTGGCGCGACCGTCTCGCCGGCGCCCGCGACCCGTCGCCGGTCCAGCCGCCGGCGTTCTATTACGACCTGCTGGCGCCACGCGCCGCCGCCTTCACCGTCTGGGAGACCGACTACATCCAGATCATGGACGGCGTTCCCGCGATCATCGCCTGGCTGCACGGCACCGGCCTCAGGCCGTTCCTCGCCCGCCTGACCGAGGCCGAACGCCCCGTCTTTCTCGACCGTTACGCCGCCCTCCTCGCCGACGCCTACCCGGCACAGTCCGACGGCAAAATCCTCCTCCCCTACCCCCGCCTCTTCTTCATCGCCACAAAAGGCTGAGTGAATCGCGGTTCCACGCCTTGGGCCGCACCGGTCTCGGCCGCTTGCTCCATGTCACGTTCGCGCCGAGAAGGCCGGCTCCCTTTAACCCGAGACGGGATAGCGCTAAAAGCCGCGCATGAAAGCTGGAGGACCCTGATGCTGCAGATCGCCGACCGGATGAACACGCTCGGCACCGAGACCGCGTTCGAGGTGCTGGCCCGCGCCAATGCGCTCGCGGCGCAGGGCAAGTCGATCATCAATCTGGGTATCGGCCAGCCGGATTTCGCCACGCCGGATCACATCGTCGAGGCCGGCCGCAAGGCGCTCGCCGACGGTCATCACGGCTACACCCCGGCCAACGGCATCCTGCCGCTGCGCGAGGCGGTCGTCGCCGACCTCCACCGCCGCCACCGGGTCGAGGTGTCACCCGAGGATGTGCTGGTCGTCCCCGGCGGCAAGGTCACGATGTTCTTCGCGATCATGATCTTCGGCGAGCCGGGTGTGGAGATCATGTACCCGAACCCCGGCTTCCCGATCTACGAGAGCGTCATCCGCTTTTCCGGCGCCACCCCGGTGCCGATGCCGCTGTACGAAAGCGCCGGCTTCTCGTTCAGCGCCGAGGAGGTGCTGTCGAAGATCACCCCGCGCACGCGGCTCATCATCATCAACACCCCGGCCAACCCGACCGGCGGCGTCGTCCCGAAATCCGAGCTCGACAAGCTGGTCCGCGGGCTCAGCGACCATCCCCAGGTCGCGGTGATGAGCGACGAGATCTACGGCGAGATCCTCTATGACGGCGCGGAGCATTGGAGCCTCCTGCGCTATCCGGAAATCCGCGACCGGGTGATCCTGCTCGACGGGTGGAGCAAGACCTACGCGATGACCGGCTGGCGGCTCGGCTACGGGGTATGGCCCAAACAGCTCCTCCCGCATGCCGAGAAGCTGGCGATCAACTGCCATTCCTGCGTCAACGCCGCGACGCAGTTCGCCGGCATCGCCGCGCTCACCGGCCCGCGCGACCCGGTCGAGCGCATGGTCAAAGCCTTTGCCGAGCGCCGCACCTATATCGTCGAGGCGCTCAATTCGCTGCCCGGTGTTCGCTGCGCCAACCCCGGCGGGGCGTTCTATACCTTCCCCAACGTCGCCGGCACGGGCTACGACGCCAAGACGCTGCAGACCGAGCTGCTCGACCAGGCCGGCGTGGCGACGATCGCCGGCACCAGCTTTGGCGCGTTCGGCGAGGACTACATCCGCATATCATACGCCAACAGCCTGGAAAACCTGCGCGAGGCCGTCGAACGCATCCGCCGCTTTCTCGGCAACCTGCCGCGCGGCGGTGCGCGGTGACGACACCCTTGCATCTGCCTAAACTTTAGGCATTGTGCCCACCGATTGCCCTAACCGCCCGCATTGGCCCAGCCTTCGCGGCGTCCCGGTCGTGGCGAGGGCTGGCATGGGTTATGCTCAGGCGTTGGCGAGGAGCCGGGCGCGGATCGGCATGGGAGGTCGGGGTCGATGAAAAAGGTCGAGGCGATCATCAAGCCCTTCAAGCTTGATGAGGTGAAGGAGGCGCTGCACGAGGTGGGCATCAAGGGCATCACCGTCGTCGAGGCCAAGGGTTTCGGCCGGCAGAAGGGCCATACCGAGCTCTATCGCGGGGCCGAGTACGTCGTCGACTTCCTGCCCAAGGTAAAGATCGAGGTCGTCATGGAGGATTCGATGGTCGAGCGCGCCGTCGAGGCCATCCAGCAATCCGCCCATACAGGCCGGATCGGCGACGGCAAGATCTTTATCTCGAGCATCGAGGAGGCGATCCGCATCCGCACCGGAGAGCGCGGCCCGGACGCGATCTAAAGCCGCGGAGCCCGCACAGGACGTTGCGTCGGCACGACATGTGCACGTGCCGACTGCTGTTTTTTTATTTCAACCGATGGGACGAGATCGATGTCGGCGATAGATGACGTGATGGCGAAGCTGAAGGAGAACGAGTGCAAATATGTCGACTTTCGCTTCACCGATCCGCGGGGTAAGTGGCAGCATCTGGCGCACCACGTGCGGACCATCACGCCGGAGTTTCTTGCCGAGGGGGTGATGTTCGACGGCTCGTCGATCGCCGGGTGGAAGGCGATCAACGAGTCGGACATGCTGCTGCAGCCGGACTGCGCCACCGCGGTGATGGACCCGTTCGCTGCACAGCCCTCGCTGATCATCTTCTGCGACGTGCACGAGCCCTTGACCGGCCAGCCCTATGCCCGCGACCCGCGCTCCACCGCCAAGAAGGCCGAGGCCCATCTCGCCGCCACCGGCATCGGCGACACCGCCTATTTCGGGCCCGAGGCCGAGTTCTTCATCTTTGACGACGTGCGCTACGAAT
>DASZOZ010000061.1:0-28661 GCA_035550515.1 Allostellaceae bacterium | reverse complement strand
CGGATCGCCCAGCCAGTTGATGCGCGTATGGATGATCCCGGCATGGAACAGCAGCCAGTTGAGGACGCTGAAGGTCGGGTCGAACATCCACTTCCAGGCAAAGGTCGACAGCACGGTCGGGATGATGAACGGCAGCAGGATGAAGGCGCGCATAAAGGCCTTGCCGCGAAAATCGCGGTTCAGCAGCAGCGCCAGCCACAAGCCGAGGGCGAGTTTGAAGACCGTAGTGACAAAAGTGTAGAGGCAGGTGTTCCACACCGCGATGTGAAAGATGTCGTCCGACCAGATCTTCTTGAAATTGTCGAGCCCGACAAACTTCCCGGGAACGCCGACCGTGGTGTCGGTGACCGACAGCTCGATGCCCTTGACGAACGGGTAGGCGATAAACAGGCCGAGCAGCACGATCGTCGGCAGCATCAGGCACAGCGCCAGGCGGCGCTCGTCCTCGAGCAGGCGGGTAATCGGGCCGCGCCGGGGCGCGCCGACATATCGGCGGGTCGGGACGGCCTCTATCGTCGCCATCGGCGGTTTCCTTCCGTCGGGGCCGTGCGCGCTGGAGGCTGGTCCCTCAATCCGCCCGGCCGAGAATATTTGTCGGAATCTTTAGGCGTAACCGTCCCGACACACAAGGGGTGCCGGCCGGCGCGGCATCATGCATCAGGCGGCGCCGCCGACCGCCAGTGCCGGCTTGCCCGCAGCGCCCTGCATGCCGATGTTATGCCGGAAGCAACATAAGGGCGGCGGAAACGGCGTGGATCACCGGAACGAGTTGCTGCGCGAGCTGATGGCGGTGTTCGACGACCTGCCGGCCGCGTTGCGCGACGCGATCAATTACGCCCCCGAACCGCTGGATCCGAAGGCGCTGGCGACCCTGTGCCGGCGCCACGGCGCCGCCAATGTCCTGGCGATGATCGAGCTGAAACTGAAACGCCGCGCCGCGCCGGTCCCGGAACGCGGACAGCGCTAGGCTGTCTCGGACCGCCTCTCCGCTCCCAAGGCGGCGGTCGCCAAGGCGGTGGCTGACTGAATCTCGGTAAGGCTCTCGAAGCCGGGCAGGCGGCTGCGCAGACAGGCAAGGCGCGCCGCCATCAGGCCGAGCTCCGCCTCGTCCCGCCGCTCCGTCGCGCGGTCGCCGCGTGCCAGCAATTCGAACACCGCCGACAGGAAACGGCGCTTGTCGAAGGGGCGCGTGACCGCGTGGCCGCTGCCCGGGCCGGGGGAGGCCGGCAGCGCCGCGGCGGCGCCGCAAAACAGCAGCTTGGTCTCGGGCCGGCAGCGGCGAAGCCGGCATGCCGTCGCCAGCGCATCCTCGCCCTCGGCAAGCTCTCCGGCGATGACGGCCATGTCGGCCGGACGCGCCGCCAATGCCGCGAGCGCGCCGCGCTCCGCGCGGAACGCCGCGACGACAAATCCGCTGTCGCGCAGCAGCGCCGCCATTCGCGCGCGGCCCTGCTCGTCGGGCTCGACGATCAGCGCGTGGGGTCTCGTGCCAAACATGAGGGACGCGGATAGCACGCAAATCACGCGTATGACGCATGGTTTCGCGATGCTTTTGCCGCGATTTTGAACGGCTTTCGCGGCGCTAACCTCAATTTACCGTTACGCCGCCCGGCTTTTCCGCACGGTTCCGGCGCCGCCGCAAACCCGCGCCGGCGGCGAGTTAAGCTTATTGACCGGCGCCCGCTGCCGGCGATGACGGTCTAGGCAAGACCGGCGGCACACGGCATTCTTTGCGGCGGAAGAGTACCGCTCCCGGTGGGGCGCGCGGGCTTCAAACCCGTTGGAGGGCGCGCTGGCGTCCTCGGTAGGTTCGACTCCTGCCTCTTCCGCCAGCCGCCCTTGTCTCCAAACGCGGCGCGCCGGGTCGCGGGGTCTTCGGCGTTGCGGGCGGGCGCCGGTGCACCTACGCTTCGAACGGAGCCGCCGACAATCTATGCGGGGTCGACCGGCATGGCCGCATCGTCGAGCTGGTCATGGCGGACCGCTGGTTGCGCCGATCGGGGCCGACGCGGACCGCGACCAGGCGGTGCCGGGGGCGCATCGCAGCAGGAGCGCGGAGACAGGGGATGGCGCTGGAAGTCAAATCGGTGAATCTGCTGGGGATGCCGGTCGCCTATGCCTGTGCCGTCAAGGCCGGCCCCTGGGTCTTCCTGACCGGGCACGAGGCGTTCGACTGGGAGACCGGGACGGTCGACGCGAGCGTCGCCGGGCCGGCGGGGTTTCCCGCCTACGGCAGCCGCCACCCGAGCCGCCGCGAGGCCGATTTCGTGCTGCAGCGGCTGACGGCGCTGCTGCGCGAATACGGCACCGATCTCGCGCATGCGGTCAGGCTCGACCAGTATTATCCGAACCCGCGCGCCGTCGCCGCCTACCACCTGTCGCGCCACGAAAACTTCCGCGACTACATCCCGCCGAGCACCTCGGTGGTCATGGAGCGGCTGTTCGACGCCGGCTCGACGATCTCGACCTCGCTGATCGCGGTGACGCCGGAAGCCGGCCGGCAAATCCGCAAGGTGCATCCGCCCGGTGTCGCCTCGGCGCCGACATCGGGCTTTGTCCCGGCCGTCGTCTGCGACGAGTTCGTCTTTGTCGCGGGCCAGATGGCGCATAACCCGGGGACCGGTCTCGACGCGCGCGCGGTCGTCCCGGACTATGCGGCCTGGGCCGGCATCCCGATCCGCCGGCAGACCGAGTTCCTGATCGAGCACAAGCTGAAGCCGGCGCTGGAGGCGGCGGGCTCGTCGCTGGCCCAATCGGTCAAGGCGCAGGTCTATCTCGCCGATATCGCCGACGCTCCCGACTGTCTGGACGTGTGGAACCGGTATTACGCCGGCATCCCTTGCGCGGTGACCGTCGTCCCGACGAAATCGTTCGCCACGGCCGGCGGGATCATCGAAATCAATCTGATCGCGCTGACCGACGATGCCGGCCGCAAGAAGGAGGTCATCGCAGCGGACATTCCGGCGATGGCCGCGCAGGGCCCGCACATCAAGGTCGGCGAGTTCCTGCTGCCGTCCGGGCTGATGGCGATCGCCTCCGACGGGCATATCGCCGGACATGACCTTTTCGCCGCGCTTTGCCGGGCTGTCGCATGCAGGTTTCGCCCAGGGCAAGGCGGTCTACGACCATGCCGAAGCGCTGTGCCGGGCAGCCGGGACGAGCATGGACCGGCTGCTGCGGGCGCAATATTTCACCGCCGACATCGCCGCGTTTTCGGGGGTCGCGACGGCCTGGGCGGAACGCTACGGCAGGCGTCCGCATCCCTTTGTCTGCGTCCAGACGCCGACCCCGATGCCGGCGCCCGGCTGTGCGCTGATCGCCGACTTCTGGATCTCGACCGCGGGATGAGGTCGAAGCGGAGGCGCCGGTCCGGTTGGGCCGGATGCGAGGCGATTTCAGCGTCCGCTGCGACGTTTTTGAAGCTCGCGGTTGAAAAGACACGGTAACTTGATCAGCGTATAGGCTGTGATCCTCTGACCGGGGGCGTCTGCAAATGCAAGAGAAGCCCGGCGCGAGCACCCGCGCATTGTGCCGCCGCTGTTTTGCCGCGGCAAAGGGGGCTTGGCCGGCGGGGGTGCCGCGCGGTCTTGCGGTGTGCGCCGCCGTCATCGTCGCATCCTGCCGCCCGGCGGGCGTGATGGACCCGCAGGGCCCCGTCGCGGCCGCCGAATGGCTGCTCATGATCAATGCGACCGAGATCATGCTCGTCGTCATCGTGCCGGTGATCCTGCTCACGCTGTGGGTGGCGTGGTGGTATCGCGCCTCCAACGAGCGGGCCGGGCGCGATCTCGATTGGCGCTACCAGGGCAGCGTCGAGTTCGTGACCTGGTCGATCCCGGCGCTGGTGGTGATCCTGCTCGGCGGCGTCACGTGGATCGGCTCGCACCAGCTCGATCCGGCGACGCCGCTGCCCGGCGACAGGAAGCCGGTGCGGGTCGATGTCGTCTCGCTCGATTGGAAATGGCTCTTCATCTACCCCGACCAGGGCATCGCCACGGTCAACGAGCTGGTGATCCCGGCGGCGACGCCGGTGAGCTTCCGGCTCACCTCGGCGACGGTGATGAACTCGTTTTTCGTGCCGCAGCTCGGCAGCCAGATCTACACGATGGGCGGGATGACGACGCGCCTCAACCTGATGGCCGACAAACCCGGCGAGTATCCCGGGTTCTCGAGCAATTTCAGCGGCGACGGCTTTGCCGACATGCGCTTCACGGTGAAGTCGGTGGCGTCCGGCGACTTCGACGGCTGGGTCGCACAGGCGCGCGGCGCCGGGAAAGGGCTCGACGACCCCGCCTACGGTGAGCTGACCAAACCGAGCAGCGCCGTGCCGCCGGCGACCTATCGCTCGGTCGCGCCGAACCTGTTCGACCGGATCGTCGAGCAGACCGCGCGAATCCCCGAAAAGGCGCGGGCGGGCAATGCCTGGTGTCCGCCGGCAGCGCGGGCGGGAGGGTGAGATGCTGGGAACGCTGAGCTGGGACGCCATCCCGCTCGACCAACCGCTGCCGCTTTACGCGATGGGGGTGGTGGTCCTCGCCATCGTCGCGGTGCTCGTGCTCGCCGCGGTGAAAGGCTGGGTGCCCTACCTGTGGAACGAGTGGATCACCAGCGTCGACCATAAGCGGATCGGCGCGATGTACGTGCTGCTCGGGCTGGTCATGCTGCTGCGCGGGTTTTCCGACGCGATCATGATGCGCTCGCAGCAGGCGATCGCCATCGGCAACGCCCAGGGCTACCTGCCGCCGGATCATTACGACCAGATCTTCTCGGCGCACGGCACGATCATGATTTTCTTCGTGGCGATGCCGCTGGTGGTCGGGATGATGAACTTTGTCGTGCCGCTCCAGCTCGGCGTGCGCGACGTCGCCTTCCCGGTGCTCAACTCGGTCAGTTTCTGGCTGACCGCGTCGGGCGCGCTGCTGATCAACGCCTCGCTGGTGATCGGGAATTTCGCGCGTACCGGCTGGATGAACTATCCGCCGCTGTCGGAACTGGCGTTCTCGCCCGATGCCGGCGTCGATTACTACCTCTGGTCGCTGCAGATTTCCGGCGTCGGCACGCTGCTCGCCGGCATCAACATGGTCACCACCATCCTCAAGCTGCGGGCGCCCGGGATGACGTATTTCCGCATGCCGGTGTTCTGCTGGACCGCCCTCGCCTCCAACATGCTGATCATCGCGGCGTTCCCGATCCTGACCGCGACCTTCCTGATGCTGCTGCTCGACCGTTATCTCGGGATGCATTTTTTCACCAACGACGCCGGCGGCAACCAGATGATGTACGCTAACCTGTTCTGGGTGTGGGGCCACCCGGAGGTCTACATCCTCGTGTTGCCGGCGTTCGGGATCTATTCCGAGGTGGTGGCGACGTTTTCCCGCAAGGGGCTGTTCGGCTACCGCTCGATGGTGCTGGCGACGCTGGCGATCTGCGTGCTGTCCTTCATGGTGTGGCTGCACCATTTCTTCACGATGGGGGCCGGCGCCGACGTCAACACCTTCTTCGGCATCATGTCGATGATCATCGCGGTGCCGACCGGCGTCAAAATCTTCAACTGGCTGTTCACGATGTTTCACGGCCGGGTGGTGTTCGAGCCGCCGATGCTGTGGTCCGTCGGGTTTATGGTGACGTTTGTGATCGGCGGCATGACCGGCGTCCTGCTGGCGGTGCCGCCGGTCGATTTCGTCGTGCACAACACCGTCTTTCTCGTCGCGCATTTTCACAACGTGATCATCGGCGGCGTGGTGTTCGGGATGATGGCGGGCTACAATTACTGGTTCCCGAAAGCCTTTGGCTTCACCCTCCATGCGGGCTGGGGCAAGGCCGCGTTCTGGTGCTGGTTCATCGGCTTCTATCTGGCCTTCTTCCCGCTTTACCTGCTGGGCCTGATGGGGATGCCGCGGCGCCTGCAGCATATCCCCGACCCCAGTTGGGCGCCGCTGCTGTGGGTTGCCGAGCTGGGTGCGATCGTCATCCTTCTCGGCATCGTGTGCCAGGTGGTGCAGCTTTACGTCAGCATCCGGACCCGCGCGGCGCGGCGCGACCTGACGGGCGACCCGTGGAACGGCCGGACGCTGGAATGGTCGACTGCGTCGCCCCCGCCCGCCTACAACTTCGCGGTGATGCCGGTGGTCGAGACGGTCGACGCCTTCTGGGAGATGAAGCAAACCGGGCGGCACGCGGCAAGGCCGGACTACGCGCCGATCGAGGTGCCGCGCAACACGCCGACCGGCGTCATCATCGCGTTCTTCGCGGTGATGATCGGCTTTTGCGGCATCTGGCACATCTGGTGGCTGGCGATCCTCGGTCTTGTGGCGATCGTGGCGGCGGCGGCCGTGTTCGGCTGGAGCGAGCACCGTGAGAGCGAGATCTCCGCGGCCGACATCGCGCGGATCGAGGACGCGCGTCCGAGGGTCGCCACATGACTGTGATCGATGCCGCGCATGCCGGGCTCCCGCCCGAAGCGGAGCATGCCGGCCCGGCCCCGACCCGGACCGTCGTCGGCTATGGGTTCTGGATTTTCCTGCTCAGCGACATCGTCATGTTTTCCGGCCTGTTCGCGGCCTATGCGGTGCTCTGGCAGAACACTGCGGGCGGACCGAGCGGGAAAGACCTGTTCGACCTGCGCCATGTCTTTATCGAGACGGCCTGCCTGCTGATCTCGAGCTACACCTGCGGTCTCGGCGCCCTGTCGGGCGAACGGCAGCTTGCCGGGCGGTTCTACCTGTTTTCGGCTTGCACCTTCGTCCTCGGCGCCGCCTTTCTCTTTATCGAGATTTCCGAGTTCGCCGATATGGTGGGCAAGGGCGCCGGCCCGTCGCGCAGCGCCTTCCTGTCGTCGTTTTTCACCCTCGTCGGGATGCACGGCGCGCATGTGACCAGCGGTCTGCTCTGGCTGGTCTACATGGTGGCGCAGGTCGCCGCGAAAGGGCTGCGGCCGCATGTGCTGCGCCGCCTGTTGTGCTTCAGCCTGTTCTGGCACGCGCTGGACATCATCTGGGTTGGGGTGTTCACCCTGGTCTATCTGATGGGAGCCTATTGATGGATGAGGCCGAGCTGCCGATCGCCGAACGCACGCCGGGGGTCGAACATCACGAGTCGGCGGCCGATGTCCTGTCGTACACTGCCGGCTTTGTCCTGGCGGTCTTGCTGACGGTCGCCTCCTTTGTCGTGGCGCAGACCGGTTTGTTATGGCCGCCGGGGATCCCCGTCGGCCTTGTCGTGCTGGCTTTCGCGCAGATCGGGGTTCACCTGGTATTCTTCCTGCACATGGGCAGCGGCCCGGACAACACGAACAACATCATTGCGCTGACCTTCGGCCTGTTCATCGTCTTCCTGGTCATCGCCGGCTCGTGTTGGATCATGGCCAACATGAACTGGAACATGATGATGCCGATGTCCGGACATCCGGCGCAGTAGATCGGGGGCATTCATTCCCGCCGGAACGGTTGACCCGACGGGGCAAGTTTGCGCTTGTACGGGGCAGATCATCCCCGTTGCGAGGTCGTCCGATGTCCGAGCCCAAGCCTGCCCGCGCGCATCTCATCGCCGGCGGATTTCCGCCCGGTTCGATGGGCGGGCACGACCACGATTACGCCCGGCTGCGGTTGCTCGGGCTGCTTGCCGAGCGCGACATCCCGGCCTCCGTCGGCAACGATTTCGGCGATGTCGAGAAATGGCTCGCGGTCAGCCGGTTGCTGATCACCTACGTCGCCGGGCCCTATCCCGACGCGGCCCAGACCGCGGCGCTGCGGCGCTGGCTGGAGAGCGGCGGCCGCTGGCTGGCGCTGCACGGCACCAGCGGCGGCCGGGCACAGCGCGTCGAGGGGGCACGCATGCGGCGCACGATCAAGACCGAGCATCACGCGCTGCTCGGCGGCTTCTTCCTGACCCATCCGCCGATCCGCGAATTCCGCGTCGACGTCGCGGCGCCGGACTCGCCGCTGACGCAAGGGCTGGGTGCGTCGTTCGCGATCGAGGACGAGCCCTATTTCGTCGAGCTGCAGGACCCGGCGGCGACGCAAATCCTGCTGACCGTCGAATACGGCCCGTCGGCCGGCGGCGCGACCGACGGTCTCTACCCCGCCGACACGTCGCTGCTGGCCGACGGCAAGACGCGCGTCATCGGCTATACCAAGCCCGTCGGCGACGGCGGCGTCACCTATCTGGCGCTGGGGCATTGCCACAACCCGGCAATCCGCGCCGCCCGCGCCAATGCCGACCCGGCCGACCGGACACCGCCGACCTTCCGCGGCCCGTGGGAGACCGATGCCTTCACGACGCTGCTGCGCAACGCGATCGCGTGGGGCACCGGCGCCTGACCGCGCAATGGTTTTGCCACGGGGTTTTGCCCACGCCCGCGTCTTCTCCGCAACTGTCGGGTAAGTTATGTTGCGCCGGGTTTTCAGGCGGCGCGGCAAATATCGATTAAGGAAATTTCGCTATTGATTGTCGTATGGAAATTCGGGACGCCGACCCGCCTCGGCGGGGAATTGCATCGATGACGAAGAAGTGCGCGATCTTGCTGCAGGACCGGCGGTGAGCATGGACCAGGTCCAGTGGCGGCCCAAGGCGCCGGGCGGTGAGGGCATCGCGCCGAGCGACGTGCGGCTGATTGCCTTCTACCTGCCGCAATTCCATCCCATCCCGGAGAACGACCGGTGGTGGGGACCCGGCTTTACCGACTGGCAGAATGTCGCCAAGGCGGCGCCGCTCTTCGAGGGGCATTACCAGCCGCGGCTGCCCGGCGCGCTCGGCTTTTACGATCTGCGGCTCGACGAGATACGCCGCAAGCAGGCCGAGATGGCGCGGGCACACGGCCTCCACGGGTTCTGCTTCTATTATTACTGGTTCAACGGCCGGCGCATCCTCGAGCACCCGCTCAACCGTTACATCGCCGACCAGGAGATCGATTTTCCCTTCTGCATCTGCTGGGCGAACGAGAACTGGAGCCGGCGCTGGGACGGCGGCAACCGCGAGGTGCTGCTGGTTCAGGAGCATGACACCGCGTCGGACATGAAGTTCATCCGCGAGGTCATCCCGATCCTCAAGGATCCGCGCTATATCCGGGTCAACGGGCTGCCGCTGCTGATCCTTTACCGGGCCGATCTGCTGAAGATACCGACCGCGACCGCCGCCGGCTGGCGCGAGGAATGCGAGAAGGCCGGCCTGCCCGGGATCCATCTCTGCGCCGCGCAGACCTTCGATGTCGGCGACCCGCGCCCCTATGGGTTCGACTCGGCGTGCGAATTTCCGCCGCACAAGCACGCGGTCGGCCACATCACGCAAGACCTCAAGGGGCTGCCCGAGGACTTCAAAGGCTGGGTCTGCGACTATGAGCTGGTCGCGCGGCACTCGCTGACCGCGCCCGCGCCCGACTACCCGCTCTATCGCGGTCTGTTCCCGAGCTGGGACAACAGCGCGCGCAAGCGCAACCAGGCGCTGATCTTCCACAACGCCGACCCGGCAAAATACGAATACTGGCTGCGCGGCCTGGTGTCGTACACCCGGCAGAACCTGGTCGGCGACCAGCGCATCGTCTTTATCAACGCCTGGAACGAATGGGCCGAGGGCGCCCATCTCGAACCCGACCTGAAATACGGGTCGGCCTATCTCGAGGCGACGCAGCGGGCGCTCAGCGGCCAGACCGACCCGAAGCAGCTTTTCGCGCTGCTGAGCGAACAGATCCGCGAGGTCAGCAACCCCGATTTGCGGGAGCGTATCGCGGGCTATGCCGAAGAGCTCCACCTGCAGCTGCAGAACCTCGGCCGCACCGTGGAGTTTTTTACCCGCGAGCGGCAGATGGTCGAACGGCTGCGCCAGGAACGCGAGGCCACGGTGTTTTATCGCAACAGCCTCGAAGACCTGTTCGGCGACGAGCCGAGCGCCGACATCGAGTGCTGGTTCGACCGCATCAACGGGCGGGCGATGCGCGGCGATACGACCATCGACATCCGCACCAGCGTGCACCTCGAAGGGTGGATGCTGAGCCCCGGCATCTTCCCCGACGCCGAGACCACCGGCCGCTTCGTGCTGTTGCGCAACGTCAGCGACAACGGCCTTTATGCCGCGCAGGTCTACCAGTACTGGCCGCGCCAGGATGTCGCCTTCGGCCGTCACCATATCGACAGCACCTACACGCTCAATTGCGGCTTCGGCTCGCTGTTCTCGGTGTCCAAGATGCCGCCCGGCATCTACCAGCTCGGTTGCGGCATGAAGAACAACGTCAAGACTGCCTATGTGTGGTCGGACTGCCGCGTGCAGCTGCAGAGCTCCGACCGCCGCCGGGGCGAGGGACGCGACCGCAGCCCGAAGCGGCGTTCGGTCGAACGCCAAGACGCGTGATCGCGCGGCGCAGGGCGTGACCCCGGACCGCATGGCAGGACAGCCCCCCGAGCCCGCGCCCGCGTCCCCGGCCGGCGAGACCACGGGCACGCGTGCGCCAGTCAACGCCCCGGTCAACGTCGTGGGCGGCGGTGCGGCGCCTGCCCCCTTCGGCGGCGTCAGCTTTGTCGACCGCTCGGCGCCGCCGCTGCGCTTCAACACGGTGGGCGACATCGACGGGCTCATCGGCATGTCGGTGCTCGGCTGGGCCTACGATCGCGATTACGGCCGCCGCCGCGTCAAGGTCACGCTGTTCGTCAACGATCAGCTGGTGCTCGAGACCACGGCCAACGGGCTGCGCCGGGAACTGGTCGGCATCGGCGGTCACGACGGGTTCAGCGGCTTTATCTGCGCCATCCCGCCGGAGCGGTTCTCGCCCGGCGCGTCGATCCGCATCTTTGGCGACGGCACCGAACTGACCGCGGCGCCGCTGTTGCTGGGGCCGGCGCATTGCGACGGCATCGTCGAGCCGATCGCCGGTGCGGTCGCCACCGGCTGGGTCCGCGAACGGGTCCGCGAGCCCACCCGCGCGCTGATCGACCTGCTCGTCGACGGAAAGGTGGAGCGCAGTTTCACCGCCGACCGGCTGCGCGCGGAGCTCAAGACATACGGCATCGACGACGGCTGCTTCGGCTTTGCCGAGGCGCTGCCCGATTGTTGCCTCGACGGCGGCGAGCATGTGATCGAGTTTCGCCACCGCAACTCGGGCGGCCTCCTGTCGCCCGGGGCGCAGCGGTTCCGTGCGAGCTTCCGCGGGGTGTTGGAACGGCTCGACCAGTACGGCGGCGGCGGCTGGGTATTTTGTCACGAGGCGCGCGACCGCCCCGTCGCGCTCGACATCGTCGTCAACGGCGAGCGGGTCGGCGTCGCGGCCGACCGGTCGCGCGGCGATGTCCGGGCGGTGCACGGCGTCGAACATTGCGGGTTCGAGTTCCGCGTGCCCGAGACCACCTCGCGGCACCATGAGATCGCGGTCGAGGTCATGGTCGCCGGAACCAACAACCCGGTGATGCCCGGCCCGTTCACGTTCACCCCGGTGTCGCGCGTCATCGAGGAGCTCGAAGCGATCGCCGCCAAGGTCGCCGAGGACGAAGGACCGGCGGGCGGGCCGACCTATTCGGCGATCCGCGAGGCTATCATCCCCAACATCCTCGCGGCGCTGCGCGCGCATGAGCGCCGGACCGGGCCGCTCGACCTGTCGTTGCGGGTCGACCTGTCGCAATTCCAGTCGCCGGCGGCGGCGGTCAGCGACATCGTCGATGTGGTGATCCCGGTCTATAACGGTTACGACGAAACGATCGCCTGCATCGAAGCCGCGAGCCGCGCGGCCAACAAGACGCGCCGGGAGATCGTCGTCGTCGACGATGTCGGACCCGACCCCAAGCTGCGTGCGGCGCTGCGCGACTATGAGACATCGGGCGCGATCACGCTTGTCGTCAATCCGGCCAATCTCGGGTTTCCCGGCGCCGCCAATGCCGGGATGGCGCTGCACCCCGACCGCGACGTCATCCTGCTCAATTCCGACACGCTGGTGCCGGACGGCTGGATCGACCGGCTGCGCGCCGCGGCCTATCGCGGCGGCAATGTCGGCTCGGTGACGCCGCTGTCGAACCGCGCCACGATCTGCTCCTACCCCGAGATCAACAAGGATAACGACCTGCCCGGCGACATCGCCTGGGAGGGGCTCGACGCGATCTGCGCCGAGGTCAATGACGGCCGGGCGATCGAAATCCCCACCGCCGTCGGGTTCTGCGCCTATCTGCGCCGCGCGATGCTGCGCGAGGTCGGGCTGCTCAACACCGAGCGGTGGAAGAAGGGCTACGGCGAGGAAAACGAGTTGTGCATCCTCGCCGCCGCGCGCGGCTGGAAGCACGTGCTGGCGCCCAACCTCTTTGTCGTCCACCACGGCGCGGTGTCGTTCGGCGTCGACGGCCGCCGCGCGCTGCTCGAAAGCAATCTCGGCACGCTGAACCGGCTGTACCCCGACTACTTCCCGCGGGTCATGGAGTTTCTCCGCCAGGACCCGGTCGCGGCGGCCCGACGGGCCATCGACTGGGCGCGCCTCAAGCAGCTGAGCCCGCACTTCATGCTGCACGTCTCGCACCAGAACGGCGGCGGCACCAACGTCCATGTCGAAGACATGGTGCGCCGGCTCGCCGCGCTCGGCGAGGAGGCGCTGATCCTCGAAGCCAATGCCGACAATCGCGGTTTCGCCACGGTCCGCAACCTGACCCTCGGCACCAAAAGCGTCTACGCGCTGCCGGCGGACGGCGACGCGCTGGTCGCGGATCTGCGCGGCTGCGGCGTGTGGCACATCCATTTCCACCAGGTCATGGGCGGCGCCCGCTGGGCGGCGCTGCCGGCGCAGCTCGGCTGCGCCTATGACGTGACGGCGCATGATTATTCCTTTTTCTGTCCGCGCATCGACCTGATAGACGAGGCCGGCCGTTATTGCGGCGAGCCGGCCGTCGAGGTCTGCGAGCGCTGCGTGTCGCTCAACCTGCCGCATCCCGACTTGCGCGGCCCCTATCGCGATCGCGGCGGCACGATGGCGGCGTGGCTGGGGCTGCATCGCCGGCTGCTGGCGGGGGCGCGCCGCATCTTCACGCCGAGCGCGGATACCGCGGCGCGGATGGAGCGGCACCTCCCCGGCATCGCGTACACGGCGCGCCGCCACCCCGAGCCGGTGCGCCGGGTGGCGATCCGGCGGCCCGCCTCGGCGGCCTTGGCGCGCATCGCGGTGATCGGCGCCATCGGCACCAACAAGGGCAGCGAGCTGCTGGTCGCCTGCGCCCGCGAAGCCTTGAAGCAGGGTCTGCCGATCCAGTTCCGCTTGTTCGGCTATGCCGCGGACGACGCGGCGCTGCGCCGGCTGGCCAATGTGCATGTCAGCGGCGAGTACCGCCGCGCCGACCTGCCCCGGCTGCTGGCCGAGCATCCGTGCGACGCGGCGCTGTTTCTCGGCATCTGGCCGGAGACCTATTGCTATGCGCTGAGCGACGCCTACAGCGTCGGACTGTTTCCCATCGCGCTCGATTTCGGTGCGGTCGGCGAGCGTATCGCCGCCAGCCGGGTCGGCGCCCTGTTGCCGGCCGGCAGTACGCCAGCGGAGATCAACGCCGCCATCATCGCGGCGATCGCGCGCTTTCCCGACTGGCCGGAAAGCATCGAAATCGGCGAGGAAAGCGAGGATATCCTCGCCGACTACTATGAACTGCGGCCGCCCGCCGCAGATTCGCCGCCAGCAACTCCCCGAAAAGCCCGCCGTCGAAATAGGTCGTAACAGGTTGAGACCAGACGCCAAATGACT
The DNA here is from genome assembly GCA_035550515.1 of Allostellaceae bacterium. Taxonomy (GTDB): domain Bacteria; phylum Pseudomonadota; class Alphaproteobacteria; order ATCC43930; family CGMCC-115725; genus DATARH01. The sequence goes on along the minus strand of DASZOZ010000061.1, from coordinate 14,971 downwards.
GGCGTCAAAATTGGTGTATAGAACGACCATCAAAGACGCCTAAAGTTTGATGCAAAGTTCGGTAAAGGGCGGCATATTCTCGGTTGCTGACGCGCGTTGCGCGTCAAGGAGTGGTTATGGCGACGATTCCGGGTTCACAATTTAGCGCCTTCGCTGACCCCTTGCCGGTCAACGTCGTCGAGACGACGACCGGGACGGGTCTGCCGCCGACGGTGCCCGGTGCCTTCAACCTCGAAGTCTATATCGGTTCCGTCGGCAACGCGCCACCGCTCGATCCCGGTTATCAGGGTCTCGCGGTGCTCAGCCCCGACGGGCACACGATCGACCTGATCAGCGGCGCCTACGCGATCACCGACGACGGCGACACGATTACCGCGCGCGGTAACAACGAGACGATTTCCGGCGGTTCCGCCTTCGTCAACCTGATCCTCGACGGCAACCAGGATGTCGCCAATGGCGGGGGTCTCGCCGGCGATTACATCGAGGTCAACGGCACGGCCGACACGGTATACGGCGGCACCGGTCCGGAGGACGTCGAGGTCCGCGGTACGGCCGATGTCATCAACGCCGGCTCCGGCAACGACACGATCAACGTCTACAGCAACGGCAACACGATCAACGGCGGTTCCGGCGCGGACACGATCAACGGCTTCGGCACCAACGAGACGATCAACGGCGGCACCGGCCCCGACTATATCAACGCGTTCGGCACCGGCAGCGTCGTCAACGCCGACGGCGGCAACGACACGGTCAATACCTTCTCCGACGGCGAGACGGTCAACGGCGGCTCGGGCTCGACCACGATCGGCATCTACGGCAACAACAGCCTGGTCACCGGCGGCAGCGGGCCGAGCACGGTCACGGTGACCGGCACCAACGACACCGTGACCGCCGGCACCGGCAACATGACCGTCGGCGCCTGGAACTCGAACTTCACGTTCGTGGACAACGGCGCGGCGCTCTACGACGACACGGTGATGGGCTTCAGCAACGGCGGCAGCAACACGGTCCAGTTGGCCGCGGGCGACACCGTCGCGACGGCCAACGTGTCGAACGGCAACACCCAGGTGGTGCTGAGCGACGGCTCGAAGATCCTGCTGATCGGTGTCACCGACATCACTGGGCTGTTCCACCACTAAGCGCCGCGGCGGCCGACGACAAAAAAGCGCGGGCTCCGGTCCGCGCTTTTCGTTTTGGGGGCCGAGGGCGCGCGGTCAGATCAGCGTCAGGTTTTTGCCGCGCATGCGCTGGAAATCGTCGAGCCGGAAATCCTGCTGAAGCGGCCGCCAGGCCTTCTGCAGCGCCACGAACCAGCTGCGCACGATAATGCTCTGGAACAGGTCGGCGTGCCCGCCATAGGCGATCAGCAATTCGAAGATCAGATTGGTCAGCGCCGGCTTGTCGGCGAAATACCCGCCGTCCTGATAGGCCGGGCTATCGATATGCGCCCATTGCCAATCTTCGATGATGTAGAACCCGCCCGGGCGCAGGCGCGGGAAGATAAGCTCGAAGCTGCGCCGGCTGTAGCCGTATTGATGCGAGGCGTCGTCGATCACCAGGTCGAGAGGCTCGTCGCCGAACTCCCGGTCGATGATCGCCGTGACGGCCGCGCGGTCGTCCTGCGAGGTGCCGAAATAGAGCTTCACCTTGTCGGCGATCCGGTGCCGCTGGATGATGTCGTCGAGCGCCGGCGGTCCCGGATCGGTGAGGTCGAGCGCGACGACCTTCCGCGCATCGGTCGCCAGCCCGTAAAACAGCGGGCTGCCGCCTTGCCAGATGCCGAGTTCGAGGATGTTGCCGGTGTCGTGCGGCGCGAAGAACTCGAGATACTGCTTCATCAGCGAGGCGTTTTTGAGGATCACCACCCGTTCGGGTGTCGTCCTTTCGCTGTACGAGCCCAAATCGCCGCCGAACTCGAGCCCGTCGACAAAGAACTGCTGCTCGGAAACCCATTCGACCGGTTTGATCAGCTTCATGACGGCGCTCGCACGCTGCTAGATGAGGTTCTTGAGAAATGCGGCGTCGGACGAACCGGCGCGCGCGAGGCGATAGGTCTGCAGGCACAGCCCGCGCCACAATTCCAGCGGCGGGCTGTTGCCGGCGATGAAGTCGTTCAGTCCGGGGAAGTATCCGACATAGAGCCCGTCTTCGAAGGCCTCGACGGTTCCGACAGGCCGGTTGTCGGTCGCCGGCCGGACATAAAGCAGCGAATTGCGCCCGTAGGAGCGCAGCGCCGCGAACAGGCGGCGGACATGCGCGTTCGAGGCCGCCTCGTTGGTCGCATAGACGTAGATTTTCTGCGGGTCGTCGAGATCGGCGACCAGCTTGTCCTTGAGAAAGGTCAAGCGGCGGCGCTGCTGTTGATAAAACGCCTCGCGCCGGTCGGCCGGCTGGTCGTGCATCCCCTCGACAAAGGTATGAAAGATCAGCCCGTATTTTTTCATCCGCAGGATCGTCTCGTCGCGGTACTGCTCGAAGCCGGTGTCTTCCGCCGTGCCGACCGCCGCGAACCGGTCTTCCAGCGCGGCGATCAGCGACTCGAAGCGGCTCCAGGCGAAGCGCAGCAGCCCCAGCGGCTCGACCCCGAAATGCCGTTGCACCGCGCCGAAATCGCAGCGCTCGCCGAGGCTCTCGAACGACAGCATCAGCGCGCTGGCGGAAATCTCTTCCGCGCCGGCTTCGGCCGGCGCCGCCGGTGCGGGCTGCGGTGCGGGGGCGGAGGACAGCCGGTCGGCGATCCAGCGCAAATTGGCCTCGACCCGCGCCGGGTCTTGCGCGGTCTGCCTGGCATGTGCGAAGCGCGCCGCGGCGGTCGGCCAATCGCGCCGCGCCACCCCCAGCCAGACATGCTCGATCAGCAGGTCGGCGTTGTCCGGATGATCCGCGAGCGACGCGGTGAGCAGCGCCTCGGCATCGTCGAGCCGGCCGGCCATGCGCAGCGCGCGCGCCGCGCCGATGCGGGCATCGAGCCGCTCCGGCTGGGTTTCGTGCACGAGCATCCAGCGCAGCAGCGCCTTTGGCCAATCCTGGCGGACCGTCGCGGCCCACGCGCTTTCGGCGACCAGGTCCATGTTCTCCGGCTCGCGCGCCAGCCCGGCCGCGGCGACGCTCTCGGCTTCGTCGCTCCGGCCCGATTGCCACAGCGCCCGCGCACCCCGCAAATAGCCCTCGATCCGCTCCGGCGCGTGGTCGCGGACGAGCGCCCAGCGGCGGACCGCCTCCGGCCAATCCTTGCGCGCGCTGGCGATCCAGGCGTGCTGTACGACGAGGTCGGGATGCGCCGGAAACCGGGCGAAACCGGCCAGCGCCAGGGCTTCCGCTTCATCGAACCGGCCGCTGCGCCACAGCACCTGCACCGCCCAGACGTAACCGTCGGGCCGCTCCGGGGAATGCTCGCGCAACGCGTCCCACAGCCGCAGCGCTTCCGCGCCGTCGTCGCGGCTCATCGCCGCCCAGGCGTCGCGCGCCAGCTCGTCAGGCGTTACCAACGGGTATTCGATCATGCCGTCCACGGCGTTTGTCCCGCCACAGGGCGCCTCACGCGCGCCCACAACGCTGGCAGCCTAGCGCCGAGAGATTAATCGATATTTGCTGACGGCGGGCTCCGTCCCCGCCGCGTCTAGCTGACGCAGCCCGGCTCCTCCTATACTCCTCGGCATCCCGCGTTCCCAATGTAAGGACCATCGCCATGCCGAGCATCGACCACCACGGCGCGCATCTGTATTACGAGGAGCACGGCGCGGGCTTTCCGATCCTCACCTTTGCGCCGGCCGGGCTGCGCTCGGTCATCGCGGTCTGGGGTCAGGCGATGGCGCCGATCAACCCGATCACCGATTTCGCCAAGGATTTCCGGGTCATCGTCATGGACCAGCGGAATGCCGGAGGGCAGTCGCGCGCGCCGATCAGCGCCAAGGACGGCTGGGACGACTACACCGCCGACCATATCGCCGTGCTCGACCATCTGCGCATCGACAAATGCCATCTCTACGGTCAATGCATCGGCGGCTCGTTCATCCTGAACCTGCTGAAGCACCACCCCGAACGGGTGCAGAGCGCGGTGCTGGCGCAGCCGATCGGCCGAGTCGGGCCGATGGCCGGGCGGACGGCGAACTTCAACGGATGGGTCGAGACCGTGAAGGACCGGCCCGGTGTCGACGAGGCGATGCTCGACGCCTTCAACAGCAACCTCTACGCGGCCGGCTTCACCTATTGCTGCGACCGCGATTTCGTAAAGACCGTGAAGGCGCCGTGCATGGTGCTCGCCGGCAATGACGAGGCCCACCCCTGGCCGATCTCCGAGGAGCTGTCAAAGCTGCTGCCGAACTGCGAATTCGTCACCGAGTGGAAGACCGAACCGGCGCTGACCCCGGCCAAGGCCAAGGTCCTGGCGTTCCTCAAGCAGCACAGTTAGACGCGGGAGAGCGCATCGCCCTGGCCGGGTGAGGCGAAAGATCAGCGCTTGTCCGGCGCGACCGCCTGAACCTGGGCGACAAACGCGGCAACCGCCTCGCGTGGCCATTTGAGGTGCACGCGCTGCGCGGACGGGAGCTGTTTCGCGTGGCAGACGCCGGGCCGCCATTCCCGGGCCGGGCGGATCGGCCGCGGCACCAGCCCGCCGCCGCAATTGGGGCAGACATTGTGCAGGTGCCGCTCGACGCAATCGGCGCAGAACGTGCACTCATAGCTGCAAATCCGCGCGTCGGCCGCATCCGGCGGCAAGTCCTTGTCGCAGTATTCGCAGTTGGGCCGCAGCTCCAGCATCACGCTCTCCTCAGCCGCGCGGCCGCGGCCTCGATCGCCGCCTGCCGGCCTGCCGCTTCCGGCGCGCTGCGTTCGCGCACGCGCCGGAGGATTTCGGGCGGTGCGGTTTCCGGCCGGCCGGCGTCGAACGGGGGCGCCGGCGCATATTCGATCCCGAGCTGGATGGCCTGCGCCGCCTCCGGTCCGGCCATCTCCGCGACCAGGGTCAGCGCAAAATCGATGCCCGCAGTGACCCCGCCGCCGGTCACCAGGTTCCCGTCGCGCACGACGCGGCCGGGATCGGGGATCGCGCCGAACAGCGCCAACTGGTCGCGCCAGGCCCAATGGCTGGTGGCCCGCTTGCCGCGCAGCAGACCCGCGGCGCCGAGCACCAGCGACCCGGTGCAGACCGAGGTGATATAGCGCGCCCCGTCGGCGAGCCGGCGCAGCTCGGCGAGAAACCTCTCGTCCTTGATCGCGCTGTCGGTGGTGCCGCGACCGCCCGGCACGCACAGCACGTCGCATTGCGCAATGTCGGCAAGGCGGCGCAGGCCGGCAAAGCTGAACCCGTTGCTCTCGATCGCACCGCCCGCGACACTCGCGACGATCACCTCCGTCCCCGGCAACGCCGAGAACACCTGGTGAGGGCCGGTAAAGTCGAGCTGGGTGACGCCGGGAAACAGCGCGAAGACGATGACGGGCTGCGTGTCGCTCATAGGGACCCTCCGGATATTGACGCTGCCAGTCTAGCCGGAATAGGGTTGGGCCTGAATGACCTTGTTCCCTTATTTTATGCCATGACCCGCACCATTGCCTTTCTGATCTTTCCCGACTTCCAGCTGCTCGACGCCGCCGGCCCGATCACGGTCTTCGAGACCGCCGGACGGGATGACCCCGGCTGTCGGGCGCAGTCCTCGGCCTACCGCCTGCGGGTCGTCGCCCGCGAAGGCGGCCCGGTGATCAGCTCGTCGGGCACCGCGCTGACGGCGGAAGCGTTCACCGGCGAGCCGATCGACACGCTGATCGTCGCCGGCGGCTGGGGCACGCGGCAGGCCGCGGCCTGCCCCGCCACGCTCGCCTATATCCGCGGCGCCGCCGGCCGCGCGCGGCGGGTCGCCAGCGTCTGTTCGGGCGCCTTCGTCCTGGCGGCGGCGGGGCTGCTCGACGGCAGGCGCGCGACGACGCATTGGAGCCGCGCCGCCGAGCTGGCGCGGGCCTATCCGCAAATCCGCGTCGAGCCCGACCGCATCTTTGTCCGCGAGGGAACGGTCTGGACCTCCGCCGGGATCACCGCCGGCATCGACCTGGCGCTGGCGCTGGTCGCCGAGGACCGCGGCGAGGTCGTTGCCAGGAGCGTGGCGCAGCAGCTCGTGGTCTATCACCGGCGGCCGGGCGGCCAGTCGCAATTCTCCGCGCTGCTCGAAGCGGACCGCCCGGGCAGCCGGTTTTCGCCGCTGCTCGCCTGGGCGCGCGAGCGTCTCGACGAGAAGCTGCCGGTCGAGCGGCTGGCGGAGCGGGCGGCGATGAGCCCGCGGCATTTCGCCCGCGCCTTTACCGCCGAGACCGGCACCACCCCGGCCAAGGCGATCGAACGCCTGCGCCTCGAAGCGTCGCGCGAGCGGGTCGAAACCGGCGCCGAGCCGATCGAATCGGTCGCTGTCGGCACCGGGTTTGGCGACCCCGAGCGGATGCGTCGCGCCTTTATCCGTGCCTTTGGCCAGCCGCCGCAGGCGCTGCGCCGCGCGGCCCGCGCCGCGGCGGTGCCGGCGGCGGGGTGAAAGCGTTCTCTTGTTGAGTTGCGACGATCTCGCTATATCCATATGGATATTTCGGGCAAGGGCCTAACCGCAAAATTCGAGGATTGCCATGTACTCCGACGTCCTGCTGTTTATCGACGGGCAATGGACCAAGGCCGCCGGCGGCCGCACCATCCCGGTCGTCAACCCGGCGACCGGCGAGCCCATCGGCACCGTCGCCCATGCCGAGAAGCCCGACCTCGACCGTGCGCTCGAGGCTGCCGACAAGGGTTTCCGGCAATGGCGCAAAGTGTCGGCGTTCGACCGCTCGAAGATCATGCGCAAGGCGGCCAATCTGCTGCGCGAGCGCGTCGATGCGATCGCGCCGCTGCTGACCCTCGAACAAGGCAAGCCGCTGCCCGAGGCCAAGGGCGAGACGCTGGCCGGCGCCGATGTCATCGACTGGTTCGCCGAGGAGGCGCGGCGCGCCTATGGTCGCGTCATCCCGGCGCGGGCCGAAGGCGTCTATCAACTGGTCGTCAAGGAGCCGGTCGGCCCGGTCGCCGCGTTCACGCCGTGGAACTTCCCGATCAACCAGGTCGTCCGCAAGCTGTCCTGCGCGCTCGCGGCGGGCTGCTCGATCATCGTCAAGGCGCCCGAGGAAACCCCCGCTTCGCCCGCCGAGCTGATCCGCTGCTTTGCCGATGCCGGCGTCCCCGCCGGCGTCGTCAACCTCGTCTACGGCGTCCCGGCCGAGATTTCCGAGTACCTGATCCCGCACCCGGTCATCCGCAAGATGTCGTTCACCGGCTCGACCGCGGTCGGCAAGCAGCTCGCCGCGATCGCCGGCGCGCATATGAAGCGGGTGACCATGGAGCTCGGCGGCCATGCGCCGTCGATCGTCTTCGACGATGCCGATGTCGATCTCGCGGCCAAGCTGCTGTCGGTCAACAAGCTGCGCAATGCCGGCCAGGTCTGCGTGTCGCCGACCCGGCTGCTGGTGCAGGAAGGGGTCTACAACGATTTCGTCGGCAAGTTCACCGAGGGCGTAAAGGCCGCCAGGATCGGCGACGGCTTGCAGGTGGGCACGCAGATGGGGCCGATGGCCAATGAGCGGCGCATCGGCGCGATGGAGGCGTTTATCGGCGATGCGGTGCAAAAGGGCGCCAAGCTCAACGCCGGCGGCAGCCGCATCGGCAACAAGGGCAATTTCTTCGAGCCGACGGTGCTGACCGACGTGCCGATGGATGCCCGCATCATGAACGAGGAGCCGTTCGGCCCGGTCGCGGTAATCGCCCCGTTCAAGAGTTTCGACGATGTCGTCGAGGAGGCCAACCGCCTGCCCTACGGGCTTGCGGCCTATGCCTATACCCGTTCGGCGAAGACCGCCCAGGCGATCGCCGCGAGTGTCGAGACCGGGATGATCTCGATCAACCATCACGGGCTGGCGCTGCCCGAGGTGCCGTTTGGCGGCGTCAAGGATTCCGGCTACGGCTCGGAAGGCGGCTCCGAGGCGATCGAAGCCTATCTCAACACCAAGTTCGTCAGCCAGGCCGGGCTGTGACATAGTTCCGTCGCAGGCGGCTCCGCCGACCTCTGCCCCATCGGCCGGAAGGGTTAGGGCGGAGGTGGCGCTCGCGCCGCGACCATCCGCATGAGGTGACCGAAATGGCTGGCGAAGACGAAGCCTTGTTTCAGAAGGGCATGCCGATCCGGCGCGAGGTGCTGGGACCGGAATATGTCGATGCGTCGGTGGCGCGCGCCGACGCGTTCATGATGTCGTTCCAGCGCGCGACCACCGCCTGGGCGTGGGGCTGGGCCTGGGGCGAGGGGACGCTCGACCGCAAGACGCGCAGCCTGATGAACCTGGCGATGCTGACCGCCCTCAACCGTGCGCCGGAGATCAAGCTGCACGTCAAAGGCGCCCTCAACAACGGCGTCACCGTCGAAGAGATCAAGGCGGCGCTGCTGCACGCGACGGCCTATTGCGGCATCCCGGCCGGGCTCGACGCGTTCCGCGCGGCGCACGAGGTTCTCGTCGCGGAAGGCGTGTTGGGGAAAAAATAGGGCTTCCGGCGCCCGCAATGACGGCGGATCGTCAATCCGTCGGTTGCGGCAGGAAAATCGTCGGCACCCAGGACGGCGTCGCGCCGGCGACTTCGTCCTGGCGCCGGCGCTCGGCCTCGTCGTCGCGCCCGGCCTCCCCGGGGCTGCCGGTCGAGGAAATTTCCTCCCGTTCGCGGCGCAATTCTTCGAGGCGTTCGCGGATCACGGCGAAATCGTCTGCGGCGCGTGGTCGGTCCACGTTTCCTCCTTGAGCCTGCGGCTCGATCCGGGCGGCGATTCCCCCGAATGTAGGGGCAAGCGGCGCCGGTGCAAACTCTTGGCCGCGATCCCACCGCAGCCGGTGGTCGAAATGAGCCGCCTGCGCTATCGTAATTTCAAGAACACGCAAGGCAGAGGCCCAGGATGAGCGAACGCCGCACCCTCGCGGTGGATATTGGCGGAACCGGGATCAAGCTGGCGGCGCTCGACGATAACGGGCGAATCGTCGGCGATCCCAGCCGCGTTCCCACCCCGCCCAAGCCGGTCGCGCCCGAGCAGGTCGTGGCCATCGTCCACGAGGCGGCGGACAAGCTCGGGCCGTTCGACCGCGTCTCGGTCGGCTTTCCCGGCATGGTGCGCGGCGGCAAGGTGCTGACCGCGCCCAATCTCGGCACCGAGCTATGGGCCGGCTATGACTTGCAGGGCACGCTCGCCAAACGGCTCGGCAAGCCCGTGCGGGTGATGAACGATGCCGACGTGCAGGGCTACGGCGCGATCGCGGGCAAGGGCGTCGAGATGGTGCTGACGCTCGGCACCGGCGCCGGGACCTCGCTGTTCGAGAACGGCCACATCCTGCCGCATCTCGAACTGGCGCATCACCCGCTGCACGGCAACAAGACCTATGACGAATATCTCGGCAACGCCGCGCTGGTGCTCAAAGGCCGCAAGAAATGGAGCAAGCGCGTCGCGCGCACGATCGAGGTGCTGCGCACCGTGGTCAATTTCGACCATCTCTACCTCGGCGGCGGCAACGCCAAGAAGCTGGCCTTCGAGCTGCCGCCCGACATCACCGTCGTGCCCAACAGCGACGGTCTCACCGGCGGCATCCGCCTGTGGCATGACGAGGACGAACCGGCGGCCAGACCGCCCGCATCTCCCGCCGCGCCGGCTCGCCCCATGACGAAATCGGCCGCGAAATCGGCCGCGGCATCACGCGCCAAACCGCCGGCGAAGGCCAAAGCCGCCGCCGCACCCAAGATCGCCCGGACGCTCACCCCGTCGCAACCGAAAACCCTGGTCGGCTTTCGCGTGCCGACAGGGGCCTGCGACTGCCATGTCCATGTCTTCGGCACGGCAGATCAATTCCCCTTTGTCGCCGCGCGCGGTTACACCCCGCCGCCGGCCAGCGCCGACGATCTGCTGAAGCTGCAGAACGCGCTCGGCCTGTCGCGTGTGGTGATCGTCCAGCCCAGCGTCTACGGCACCGACAACGCCTGCACGCTCGACGGCATGCGCCGGCTCGGCCGGGAACGGGCGCGCGGCGTCGCGGTGATCGACGACAAGACGGCCGACGCGGCCCTCAAGGAGATGCACGAAGCCGGTATTCGCGGCGTCCGTGTGAACCTCGAAACCGGCGGGGTCAGCGACCCGGCGATCTCGCGCCGCAACCTGACCGATGCGATCAAGCGCGTCGCGCCGCTCGGCTGGCATGTCCAGGTCTACACCCGGCTCTCGGTGGTCGAGGCGGTGCATGACGATGTGATGCAATCGTCGGTGCCGGTGGTGTTCGACCATTTCGGCGGCGCCCAGGCGGCGGGCGGCGTCGACCAGCCCGGCTTTGCCGCGTTGCTCGCGCTGGTCCGCTCGGGCAAGGCTTACGTCAAGGTCTCCGGCCATTATCGCAGCTCGACCAAGGCGCCGGCGTTTGACGATGTCGCGCCGCTGGCGCGCGCGCTGATCGCCGCCAACCCGGACCGCATCGTCTGGGGCACCGACTGGCCGCACCCGCACCACGCCGATCCCGGCAAGGAGATGGAGCCGACGCCGGCCTTCGACATCGACGACGGGCTGGCGCTGGCGCAACTGGCCCGCTGGGCCCCCACCGCCGCGACCCGCCGCAAGATCCTCGTCGACAACCCCGCCCGGCTTTATGACTTCTAGACGCTAGGCCTTGCGGCAACTCCGAGCTTCGCCTCCCCCGGGCTCGACCCGGGCGGCTGCGCCGTCGCGTCCCGGCGCCGCCGCGGGAAGGCGCGGGTGGCGAATGCGGCAACGGCTCAAATTCGTCGCATCCGCCATAGCGCCGCTCCTTCTCGCCGCCTGCGCCGGAGCGCCCGCGCCGCCGGCGACTCTGCCGCCCGACATCCACATCCCGCCATTCGCCAAGAGGCCGTACGAGCCGTTTTCGCGGATGGCGGCGATACAGATCGCCTATCGCGAGTGGCGCGCGTTCGGCCAGAAAGTGGTTCTGTCGCCCAGCCAGCCCGACAGCCCGGACAGCGAGGAGCGCGACGAAGGCCTGTGGCAGCGCGTCGGCGAGTATTGGTGGCTCGGACTCGATTACGGCAACCCCGACAGCCGCTGGACCGGCAAGCACGACCAGAGCGGCGTCGAGTTTCCGCGCAATGAGGATGGCGAGTTCGCCTGGTCGGCGGCCTTTATCGACTACGTGATGCGGATCGCCGGGGCGGGCAGCCGCTTTCCCTATTCGGCCAGCCACAGCGACTACATCAACGCCGCGGCACGGCGTCAGGCCGGCGTGCTGACGGCGATGCCGCTGACCCAATACCCGCCGCAACCCGGCGACCTGATCTGTCTATGGCGCGCCAATCACCCGGTGACCTTTCAGGACCTGCCGACACCGAGCCATTTCCCCGGCCATTGCGACATCGTCGTGGCGCAGCATCCCGGTTCGCTCGATGTGATCGGCGGCAATGTCGACAACGCCGTGGTGCTGAAGCACGTCGCCATCGGCCCCACCGGGCTCGTCACGGACACCGAGTATCCCTGGTTCGTCGTGCTGCGGGTGGCCTATCAGCGCTGATAACCCGCCAGCGCGACTTCGCGGCCGCGGCCGACATCGCGGATATACGATGCGAAAGCCGGGTTGGCTGAGAGCACCCGGCGGTATTGCGCGGCGACGGCCGGGACGATCTCGCCGGGCCGGCCGAGCGCCGCCTCGCCGTGTTCGAGGATCAGCAGGTTGGGCCAGGCGCGCGGCCGGATGCGGCCGATCGTGGCGAAGATATCGGCCGGCGGCCGTGCCGGGTCGGCCTGCGCCAGCAGCAGCGCGGCGGCCGCCGTCGAACGCGACACGCCGGCATGGCAATGGATCAGCACATGCGCGTTCGGCCCGGCGGCGATCACCGCGCGGCCGTAGTCGAGCAGCGCCGCGACATGGTCGGCGGTCGGCAGGATTTCGCCGGAGACGGGCGCGATGATGTCGTGGAAGCGCAGTGCGACACGGTGATGCGGGCTGAAATCGTCGAACGCGGCGGGGTCGGGCCAGCCTGGGTCGAGGATCGACAGCACATGCGATATGCCGGACTCGCAATGCTCGTCCAGCTCGGCAATGCCGCAGATGGTGATCTTCATGGGCCGGCCTCGCGCCATGCCTTCATGCCGCCGCGCAGCACGCTCACCTGGTCAACCCCGGCGGCGGCCAATTGTGCCGCTGCGGCGGCCGAGCGCTTGTCGGTCAAGCAGACGCAGACGACCGGCCGGCGCACCGCGGCGATCTCGCCGCGATACCCCGCCAGTTCGCCCAGCGGGATGTTGCGCGCGCCGTCGATATGCCCGAGCGGGCCGTCGAACTCGTCGGCGCCGCGCACGTCGACGACCAGCGGCGGCGGCGCCTCCGCCAATTGCCGCCGCAGCGCCGTCACCTCGACCCATTGCGGCTCGGGCGGCGGCTTGCGGAACAGACGGGCGAGGGCGGCGAGCATCACGCCGCCCGGGCCGGCGCGGTGGTCGGGACGCTGCCGGCATGCGGCGTGGGTGCGGCGGAGCCGGGGACCTGGTTGCCGACCATGACCGCCTCGGCGATCTGGCGCGAAATATCCGCCATCCCGCCCGGCGAATGCGGCAGAAACACCGTCGTGGCGCGGCTCTGCGCGCCGATCGTGCGCAGCGTGTCGAAATACTGCGTCATGATCAGCGTGCGCATCGCCTCTTCCGGCGATACCTCCCCGTCGCGGACCGACATCAGCGCGGCAATCGAGTCGCGGATACCGTGGGCGATCGCGATGCGCTCGGCGGCGATGCCCTCGCCTTGCAGCTTCTTGCTTTCCTTCTCGGCCTCGGCGGATTTGACGGTCTTGATGCGCACCGCCTCGCCTTGCTGCTCGGCCGCCTCACGCAGCCGGCTGGCGGCGTTGATCTCGTTCATCGCCGCGCGGACCTTTTCGTCGGGTTGGATATCGGTGACCGGCGAGCCGTCGATGTCGTAGCCGAAGGCGTTGATCTTGTGCCGCAGGCCGGTGCTGACCGCCTCCTCGATGTCGCCTTTCTTCTCGAACACATGGTCGAGCGTCATCGTCGGCACCTGGCTGCGCACGGCATCGAAGACATGCGCAGTGATCTGCTGCTCGGGGTTGGTCAGCTTGTAGAAAGCCTCGAACTCCTTGCCCTCGACGACATGGTACTGCACCGAGACGACGATATCGACAAAGACATTGTCGCTGGTCTTGGTCTCGACTTTCACGTTGAGCTGCTGCACGCGCAGGCTGAGCCGGCCGGCCTTGCGCTCGATCATCGGGATTTTCATGTTGAGCCCGGCCCGGGCGATGCGGGTGAAGCGGCCGAAGCGCTCGATCAGCGCGACCTGCGCCTGCTCGACCTTGAAGAACGAGCCGCCGAGCAGCGCCAGCGCGATAACCACGACAACGACGATGACCGGTATCCACACGGCAGTCGACGGATCCATGGTTTCCCTCCTGCAGCGGGCGAAGGCTCAACCGTCGTTACGCGGCGCTCCGGTGACGGGTTGCGCGACCTAACTGATATCGAGCGCGTATTTCTTCAACGTGTCGAGCGGCACGATATCGAGCGTCGCTTCATGCGTCGCCGACAGGCGGATGCGCGGCGGGTGGCCGGCCTCGAAGGCTTCCCGCCAGCGCGCCGCGCACAGGCACCAGCAATCGCCAGGCTTCAGCCCGTCAAAGCCGAATTGCGGCACCGGCGTCGAGAGGTCGTTGCCGGCCGCCTTGGAGAAGGCGAGGAAATCGGCGGTCATCAACGCACAGACCGTGTGCACGCCGACATCCTCCGGTCCGGTGTTGCAGGCGCCGTCACGGTAGAAACCGGTCAGCGGCGTGCTGCAGCACTCGGCGAGCGGCTCGCCAAGCACATTGCGCGCCGGCGCCCGCCGTCTTCCCGGGTCAAACCCACCTGCATCGGGCATCGCTCTCTCCCTTCGTCCCCACCCCGGCGGGGGCGGGGTCAAGCCGGCCGCCGATCTTCGCGCGCCGCGACCTTGGCCTCGATCGCGTCCCAGATCTTGGCGGCGAGATTGTCGTTGTTGAGCCGGCCGATCTCCTGGATGCCGGTCGGCGAGGTCACGTTGATCTCGGTGATGTAGTCGCCGATCACGTCGATCCCGACAAACAGCAGCCCTTGCGCCTTCAGGGTCGGGCCGATCGCGGCGCAAATCTCCTGCTCGCGCCGGGTCAGCTCGGTCTTCTGCGCGCGGCCGCCGACATGCAGGTTGGCGCGCGATTCGCCCTCGGCCGGCACCCGCAGCACACCGCCCGCCGGCTCGCCGTCGATCAGCACGATGCGCTTGTCGCCCTGGCGCACCTCGGGGATGTAGCGCTGCACCATGACCGGCTCGCGATACATCTGCTGGTACATCTCCAGCAGCGAGTTGAGGTTGTCGTCCCCCGGCCGCAGATGGACGATGCCGGCGCCGCCGTTGCCGAACAGCGGCTTCATGACGATTTCCTTGTGCTCGTCCCAGAACGCCTTGATCTCGTCGCGGTCGAGCGTCAGCAAGGTCGGCGGCATCAGGTCGCGAAACTGCAGCACGAACAGCTTCTCCGGCGCGTTGCGCACCGCGGCCGGGTTGTTGACCACGAGCGGCCCCTCCGGCGGCAGCAACTCCAACAGATGCGTGGCGGTGATGTAGGCCATGTCGAAGGGCGGGTCCTGGCGCATCAGGATCACGTCGAGCCCTTCGAGGTCGAGCTCCTCCTCCTCGCCGAACCGGTGATGGTCGCCGTGGCGGCGGAACACTTCAAGCTTGCGGCTCTTGGCATAGAGGCGGCCGTCGCGCAGCGTCAGCGCGGTGGGCAGGTAATGAAACAGCGCATGCCCGCGCCCCTGCGCCTCCAAGGCCAGCGCAAAGGTCGAATCGGCATCGATGTTGATGGTGTGGATCGGATCCATCTGGATCGCCACCGCCAGACCCATGTGAGTCTCCTCGCCTCCGGATCAAGCTCGGCACCGGCCCG
>DASZOZ010000060.1:0-5976 GCA_035550515.1 Allostellaceae bacterium | reverse complement strand
AGCGGCGTGCGGCGCAGCTCGTCGCCGTCGACGATGCCCGGCGGTCGCGCGCCGGGCCGCGTCACCAGCACCATCTCCTCCTCGGCAACGCGGGTCGACAGCACGAGCCGGCTGCGCGACAGTTCCGACAGCAGCGCGATGTCGGCCCGCCCGTCGATGACAAACTCCTCGAGCCGCACCATCCCGGCGTGCATGACCTTCAACTCGATCATCGGATAGTCGCGGCGCATCCGGGCGAACAGCTCGGGCACCAGCACCGGGCACAGCGTCGGCGTGACGCCGAGAATGATCTTGCCCGAGGGATGCGCGTCCTGGGCGCGGATTTCGTCGCCGGTGCGCTCGATGTCGCGCAGGATGCGGGTCGCGCCGTCGAGCAGCTTCTGCCCCGCCTCGGTCAGCCGCACGCCGCGGTTGGCGCGCGTGAACAGCGCGACGTTGAGTTCGTCTTCGAGACGCTGAACGTGGCGGGTCAGCGCCGGCTGCGCGACATGCAGATGCGCCGCGGCGCGGGTGATGCTGCCCAGCTCGGCAATGCGGACAAAATAATGCAGACTGCGCAGCTCCATCCCGCCGCCCTCGTCAAGACCGGCCCCAGCATACCCCCAGTCATGCCTAGGCGGTATGGGGCGGATCGAACAACAGTATTTGTTTGATGGCGGGACGCGGCCTAGGGTTGCGCCGAGGACAATTTGCGCACACGGGGTCACGGCCATGGAATTCGGCTGGTATCACGAGTTTCACCGCCAGGTGGAAGGGCAGTCCGACGCCGATGCGTTCGACCAGGGGTTCGAGCAGGTCGAGGCGGCGGACCGCTGGGGGCTCGACGTGTTCTGGCTCGCCGAAATCCACCAGCAGGCGCGACGGTCGGTGCTCAGCGCGCCGATGAACGTCGCCGGGCAGATCGCCGCGCGCACCAAGCGCATCAAGATCGGCACCGCGGTGCATGTGCTGCCGCTGACCCACCCGCTGCGCCTCGCCGAGGAGACCGCGACGGTCGACCAGGTCAGCCGCGGGCGGTTCATCTTGGGCGCCGGGCGCAGCGGCAACCCGCGCGGTTACGCGGCCTACGGCATCCCCTACGCCGAAAGCCGCGAACGGTTCTACGACACGCTGGAGATTTTGAAGAAGGCGTGGACGCAAGACACGTTTTCGCACGAGGGCAAGTACCACTGCTTTGACGGCGCGCGGGCGGTGCCGCGACCCTACCAGCAGCCGCACCCGCCGATCCGCATCGCCGGCGCCAGCGAGGATACCTTTCCCACGCTGGGCCGGCTCGGCTACCCGCTGTTCGTGTCGGTGCGCAGCGGCTCGCTGGTCGGGTTGAAGCCGGATCTCAAGGCCTATCGCGACGCCTGGGAGGAAGCCGGGAACCCCGGCAAGCCGGAAGTGTATCTGCGCCTGTCGATGCATTGCGGCGAAACCGACCAGGAGGCCCGCACCGAAGGCGAGCCGAGCATCATGGCCGGCTACAAGTCGCTGATCGACCGGCTGGAAGGCTCACCGAACGCCCGCCGCCGGGCCGAGGTCGAGGAGGTGAAGCGCGCCACCTATGACGACGTGATCCGCGACAAGGTAATCGTCGGCGAGCCGGATACGGTGGTCGAACGGCTGAAGGAGCTGGAAGACGAACTCGGCATCGACGGCATCCTGTTCGAGCTCAATTTCGGCGCCGCGATCCCGGCCGAGGTGATGATGCGCTCGCTCAAGCTGATCTGCCACGAGGTCATGCCGAAATTCCAGTAGCCGCCGCGTCATTGCGTCCCCCGGCTCCCGCGGGGGCAGGCTTTGCGACCCGCGCCGCGCGATGAGCCGCTATACTGGATGGGAAAAGCCGTCATCCTCGGGAAGCCGCACGGCGGTCCCGCAGGGCACGGGACGGCCATCCAGCGGGGAGGCGCGCGATGCGGACGGTATTGCTGGCACTGGTGGCGGGGGTGATGGCATTGGCGAGCTCGAGCCAGCCGGCTCCTGCGCAGACCGCGGGCGTCTATGCGATCACCTATTTCGACATCTTCTCGCCGGACTTCGAGAAGGCCGCGGCTCTGCTTCGCCCGTTCGCGGCGGCGACGCGCAAGGAAGACGGCAATGTCGAATTCACGCTGCTCGACGAGGTCGGGCGCGGCGGCCGGATGGCGATCGTCGAGGCGTGGCGCGACAAGGCCGCGCTCGACGCGCACGGCGCTGCGGTGAAGGGGCTCGCCGAGAAGCTGCAGCCCTATGTCGCCGCGCCGTTCGACACACGCCAGTTCGTGCCCCTGTCGACAGCGGCGCCCGCCGCCGATGCCAAGCTGGGCAGCGCGATGTGGGTGCTGACCCATGTCGACGTGTTCCCCGCCGGCAAGGACGAGGTCGCCGCGCTGGTCAAGTCCTTCGCCGAGGAAAGCCGCAAGGACAAGGGCGAAGAGCGCTTCGACGTCCTGGTGTGGGACGGCCACCCCAACCATTTCCACCTGATCGAGGCGTGGACCGATCACCTCGCCCGCGAGGCGCATGCCTACGCCGCGCACACCAAGGCGTTCCGCGCCAAGCTGGTGCCGTTCGAAGGCGCGCTCTATGACGAGCGGCTCTACGAGGTGGTGCGGTAGGCTAATCGATCGCGGCGATCATCTCGATCTCGACCATCGCGTCGGGCTGGGCGAGGCCGCTGATCTGGATCGTGGTGCTGGTGGGGACGCCGACGCCGAAATGCCGCATGCGCACGTCGCGGCATTCGGAAAAGGCGGCGTAATCGGTGACGAAGGTGTTGGTCTTGATCACGTCGGCCCAGGTCGCGCCGGCGGCCTTCAGGCATTTGTCGAGGTTCTGAAAGGTCTGTTCGAGCTGCGCGCGCATGCCGCCGGACACGATATTGCCCGCGGCGTCGCGGCCGAGCTGGCCGGCGATAAAGATCAGCTTGCCCGTTCCGCTGACGGTGACGACGTGCGAATAGGCCGCCTTGCCCTCCTGCATCCGGACATCCATGCCCGGCGGCTGAAACCGTTCGATCTTCAACGCCATCTTGCTCTCCCCGATGGAGTTCATTTGCCACCCGGTTGCGGTTAGCATCCGCGCGACGGGAAGCCAAGCGGGAGTGACGCCGATGGCGATCGAAAACGATGTCGCGCGGCATTACGGCAACGCCGGGATCGCCGACCGCATCCTTGCCGCGCTGCGGGCGGCGCACGGCCCGGACGCGCCGGTGACGGTCGATGCGCTGTCGGTGCTCGACCATTTTCACGGCCGGGGCATTGTCGCCACCAAAGAGCTGGTCGAGCTGCTGAAGCCGCAACCCGGCGAGCATATTCTCGATATCGGCTCGGGGATCGGCGGGCCGGCGCGATGGTTCGCCGCGAAATGCGGCGTCCGCGTCACCGGTATCGACCTGACGCCGGAATTCTGCGCGGCGGCGGAGGCGCTTAATCGCGCGACCGGGCTCGCCGGCAAGATCACCATCAAGCACGGCAGCGCGCTCGCCCTGCCGCTGCCCGACGACACGTTCGACCGCGCCTATTCGCAGAACGTCATCATGAACATCGCCGACAAGCGCCAGTTCTACCGCGAGGCGTGGCGCGTGCTGAAGCCGGGCGGGGTGCTGGCGCTGTCGAATCTGTGCCGTGGCGCGGCGGGCGAATTCATCTATCCGGTGCCGTGGGCGGAGACCGCCGCGACAAGTTTTCTCGCGACGGTGGACGAGATGCGGGCCGACCTGCTGGCGGCGGGGTTCGACATCGTCGTGTTCAGCGACACGACCCAGGCGACGCTGCCGGCCACGACCCGCAACCGCGAGCGCCTGGAGCGCGAGGGGCCAGCCGCGCTCGGCACGCATCTGATCGTCGGGGAGCGGCTGCGCCGGATGCAGATCAATTCGGCCCGCAATCAGGAGGCCGGGCTCTGCCGGACGGTCGAAGCGCTGGTCAAGAAGCCGGGTTAAGGCTTCGCTACTTTACCCTTATTCAAGAATATCCCCGCATGCTGGTCCTTCCGCAGCGGAGCGGATGAGGATCCGCGCTTAATGGACTGGGTCGCCCTATACAGACACTGGCCGGCAGCGCTCGCCGCGATGCTGGGCATTGTCGCCTCGCTGACGCTGTTCGATCATGCCCGCCGCACGGCGGAAGATCGGGTCGCGACGGAATTCACCGCGCGAGCGGAAAGCCATGCGCGCGACCTGCAGGAGGTGCTCAGCCGCTACGAGGGAACGATCGAAGGGCTGGCCGCGACGTTCCCCTATCAGCAGATCGACGCCGAGAGCTTCCGCACTTACGCCAAGAGCGTGTTTCTCGCCGGCAGCATGCTGCAATCGGGTTTCGAGGCCCTTGCCTGGGC
The DNA here is from genome assembly GCA_035550515.1 of Allostellaceae bacterium. Lineage (GTDB taxonomy): Bacteria > Pseudomonadota > Alphaproteobacteria > ATCC43930 > CGMCC-115725 > DATARH01. The sequence goes on along the minus strand of DASZOZ010000060.1, from coordinate 1,671 downwards.
GCCGCGCGTCGCGTCCGGCGATCGCGCCGCCTTCGAGGCGGCGGCCCGCGCCGAGCGGCACGACGGCTATACGATCCTCGACAAGGCCGCGGACGGAGCCCTGCAAACCGCCCCGGAGAGGCTTGAATACTACCCGCTTCGCTATGTCGAACCGGAGCGGCGCAACGCCCCGGTCGGTCTCGATCTGGCCGGTATCACCGCCGTGCACCAGGCGGTGGCGACCGGGGCGACGACCGCGACGCCGACGATGCACATGGTCTACGGCCCCGATTCCAGCCTGCTCTTTGTCCCGGTCTATGCCGGCGCCGCGAAAAGCGCCGGCGGGCCGGTCGGCTTGCTCACTTTCCGGTTGTCGATCGGGACGGCGATCGACGTGGTTACGTCGATGTTCGAGCCGGTGCAGCACGGCGTCGATGTCTATGTCGTGGACGATGCCGCGCCCCGCGGTCAGCGCCTGATCTACGACCATCCGGCGGATCGCGCGCGCGTCGAGAGCGGCCCCGAAGACGAGGCAAAAGCACTGAGATTGCCGTATTGGGGGGCGTCGTTCGTTTTTGCCGGCCGCGACTACACGATGATCCTGCGGCCCACGCCGCAACTGCTGGTGCAGCGGCTCAAGGGCGCCGGCTGGTTCGAGCTGCTCGGCGGCCTGGCGATGACGGGCCTGTTGACGCTTTACCTGATATCGAGCCGCGGCCGGGCGGAGCGTCTGCGCCAGCTCGCCGGACGGTTGCAGCGCGAGGTCGCGGTGCGGCGCCGCACCGAGGAAGACCTGCGGCTGACGCAGCTGGCGATGGACAGCTCGTCCGAGGCGATCTGCCTGCTCGACAAGTCCGGCCGATACCTCAAGGTCAACGACGCGACCTGCCGCCAGACCGGCTACAGCCGGGAAGAGTTGCTGGGCATGACGGTGTTCGATATCGGCGTGCAGGCCGAGCCCGAGACCTGGCCCGAGCGTTGGGAGATGTACCGCCAAGCCGGATCGCGCAGCTTCGAGGGGTATCGCCGCACCAAGGACGCGCGGACGATCGCGGTCGATCTCACCGTCAGCCTGATCCGCTTCGGCGACCGGGAGTATCTGTTCACCGTGGCGCGCGACGCGACGACCCGGCGCCATATCGAGCAGGAGCTGCGCACCGCGCGCGACCTCGCCGAGAGCGCCAACCGCGCGAAAAGCCAGTTCCTCGCCAATATGAGCCACGAGCTGCGCACGCCGCTGAACGCCATCATCGGTTTCTCGGAGGTGATCTCCTCGGCATTGTTCGGGCCGCTCGACGCGCGCTACCGCGACTACGCGCAGGATATTCACGGCTCGGGCCATCATCTGCTGCGCATCATCAACGACCTGCTCGACCTGTCGAAGGTCGAGGCGGGACGGCTCGAATTGCGCGATACGCCGGTGCGCATCGCGGCGCTGTTCGAGACCTGCCGCCGCATGGTCAGCGACCGTGCGGCGGCCAGCGGGATCGATCTCGACTTCCGCCTGACCGACCTCGTGGTCAGCGCCGACGAGATGACCTCGGAGAAGCCGATGATCGCATTGAGCGGCGTGCGCAGCTCGTGGCTCATGGTCGCCAGGAACTCGCTCTTGGTGCGGCTCGCCGCTTCGGCCTCTTCCTTCGCGCGGCGCAGATCGGCTTCGTACTGAATGCGCTCGGTGACGTCGGTGAC
>DASZOZ010000059.1:0-3020 GCA_035550515.1 Allostellaceae bacterium | reverse complement strand
CGCGGCGTTGCGGACCGCGTCGGTGAGAAAGCGGTCGGCTTGCCCGGTGGCGGTCTGCTGGCCGCTGCTGATGGTGATGATGTCGGCGCCTTCGGCGGCGCATTGGTTGATCGCCAAGGCCAGCGTCGCCTGCGACGACGGTTCGATCCGGCCCGCGGCGTCCTCGCGGTAGATCGAGTAGACGGTGATGCCGCAATTGGGCGCGACGCCCAGAACCGGCCCTCCCGGGGCGCCAGCCAAAATGCTGGTGACATGCGTGCCGTGCTCGGACCGGATCGCGCTCGGCGCGGCAACCCCGGCCGCCTGGCCCAGCCCGACGCCGGCGCCGGCGAGCGCCGGGTGCGCCAGATCGACCGGCCCGTCGATGATCGCCACCCGGACACCCGGGTCGCCGCCCGAGGCTCTTTGCCAGAGCTCGCTCAATCCCGGTATGTCGATCACAGGGTCCATTGCGCTTGCCACCACCACAAAGATTCCGCATCGCGCCGCCGTTGCCGGCGCGTAGAGACGCTCGTTTACTTTAGAGAATTGCCGTACACGCGAAGAAGACGGGACTAATGTGACAATTGTTCCTTCGCAAATGTTAATTCGCAGCCCGCTATACGTTAGTTGCGGACTGCTATTGGGTTTTTATCCGCAAATTTAGCAAACTGTTTACCAAAAGGATTTGATGGTGATTTTAAATTTGCGCTGCCGCAAACAACGACAGCCGGCCGTCGCGAAACGGCCGGCTGTCGGAAGTGAGGGGCTTGGCGCCGCGCGGCGCCAAGCCGTTTCGGCTAGTTGATCAGCCCGTAGAACTTGGCGGCGTTCTCGCAGGTGATCTTGTGCACCTGCTCCGCGGAGAGGCCGGCGAACTGCTCTTCGATGTATTTCGACGATTCCGGCCAGACGCCATCGGGGTGCGGGTAGTCCGAACCCCACATCAGCGTTTCGAGGCCGATCTCGTCGATCAGCTTGGGGCCGATGCGGTCGTACTGGAACGTCGCCTTGCATTGGCGGCGCCAGTATTCCGACGGCTTCAGCTTCATCAGGTCGCGGAAGCGGTCTTCGAACTCGAAATCCATGCGGTCGAGCGCGTAAGGCAGCCAGCCGATGCCGCTCTCGCCAAAACCGATCCTGAGGTTCGGATAGCGCTCCAGCACGCCGGCGCCGATGATCGCGGCGATGATCTGGATCAGGTTCATCTGGAACCCGGCGACGGTGGTGAACTGCGCCTGGCGCCGCATGTTGGCCGGCAGCTGGTTGCGCACCCGCTGCGGCATCTGCGGGAAGGTATGGAAATGCAGCGGCAGCTGCACGTCGTTGACCGCCTTCCACAGCGGCTCCCAGCACGGGTGCCACATCGGCTCCATGTCCCATGAGCACGACAGTTCAAGGCCGCGCAGGCCGAGCTTGGCGACGCGGTAGACCTCCTTCGCCGCGGCCTCGATATCGCCGTAGGGCAGGCAGGCGAGGCCGATCTGCCGGTCGGGATAGAAGCTGCAGAAATGCTTCAGGAAGTCGTTATAGATGCGCAGGCATTCGTTCGCCGCCTCGTGGTCTTCAAGGCGCGAGACCACCCCGAGGATGCCGAAGATGATCTCGGCGTCGACCCCGTCTTTCTCCATCTCCTTGATGCGCAGATGCGGGTCGCCGGGACGGCGCTCGCCGCGCTTGCCGGCTTCGTAGAGCCCGGTCTCCGCCATCTTGTCGACGCGGTAGTTCTGGCCCGGGACAAACGGCGCGCCGACCGATCCGACCGCGCCCGGAATGCCCATGAACACGCCCTTCTGGGTGACCCATTTCGCGCCGTCCGGCCCCTCCTCGACATAGGGCATGCGGTCCTTGAACGCGCGCGTCGCCATCGAGGTGAAGAGATCCGGCGGCAACCACGGCAGATCGAGGTGGCAATCGGCCGAAATCCGGCGGTACTGCATCGCCCGCTCCTCCCATGTCATATTGGTGCGGGCACTCTACGCCCTTTATCCGCCCGCGCGCACCCACAACCGCGCATGGGTTGGGGCTAAGCTATGCGGGAGGCGCACCGTGGTTTATTGTCGATGTGGCTGCCGTTGAAGAAAAAGGGCCAAGTCGCAATATGCCGGACGACATTCCGCAAGACGGTCGGTCAGGCCGGCGAAATCCGGACTTGGGGGGCGCGCGTGGCGCTGCTGGAAGTAGCTGTCGGTGAGATCAGCGGCGAGCTGAAGGCTATCCGTGCGGATTTGGCTGGGCTGAAAAACGTGCCTCTCGACTTGGCCGAGATCAAAGGCAGGCTGACGAACATGCCCACCACCGTCACGTTGCTCGCCACGGTGGTGACGATCTTGGCCGCGGGTTTCGGGATGGCTCTGGCCGTAGCCAAACTCTCGTCCGGCCACTAGGGCACCGCCTCGTTCACCCGGGTAGCGTCAATCCCGGCCATGACGACAGGGAGGTCACGCCGCGCGCGCGTCCTCCAGGATCATCGCGGCGCATTTCTCGCCGATCATGATCGACGGGGCGTTGGTGTTGCCGCCGGGGACTTGCGGCATGATCGAGGCGTCGGCGACGCGCAGGTGCTCGATGCCGTGGACCTTGAGGCGCGGGTCGACGACATCGTCGACGGCGCGGCCCATCCGGCAGGTGCCGACCGGGTGCAGGTTGGAGACGCCGCGCAGGCGGATTTCCGCCTTGATGTCGTCGTCGCTCTGGCAGCCGAGACCCGGGATCACCTCCTCGACGACATAGGGCTTCAGCGCCGGCTGCTCGGCGATCTTGCGGCTGAACCGCGTACCGTAGATCAACGCCTGGAAATCGTACTCGCTGGCGAGGAAGTTGAAGCGGATCGCCGGCGCGGCAAGCGGGTCGGCGCTTTTGAGCCGCACCGTGCCGCGGCCCTCCGGGCGCAGATGCACCGGCGACAGCGTAAAGGCCGAGAACGGGTGCGGCTTGATGCCGGTGCGCAGCCGTTCGAAGGCGCTCCACCCGAACATGTTGATCTGCAGGTCGGGCTGTTCGAGCCGCGGGTCGCTCTTGACGAAGGCGCCGGCGTAGAT
>DASZOZ010000058.1:0-17136 GCA_035550515.1 Allostellaceae bacterium | reverse complement strand
GATGCGGCTGCGGCGGGGCCGGTGCAGCCGACGCCCGACCCCACTCGCCGGCCGCGGCGGCGCAACCGTCGACCGGGCACCGCCGATCGCCCCGGCGAACCCGCACCCGACACCGCCGGGCAGCCGCGCGGCCGTGACCGGCGCGACGCTCGTGAGGCGCGAGGCGGACGCGAAGATCGCCCGCGCGACGGCCGAGGCGGCCGCGAGGGTCGAAGCCGTGACGGTCGCGCGCGCGGCCGCGACGATCGGCCAAAAAAGGTCGAGCGCAAGCTTTACGCCTTCGATTCGGTGGTCGATCGCGGCTTTGAGGATGTCGAGGAAGAAAGCGGCACGCGCCGGGTGCACTGGACCATCGTCAAGCGCACCGTCGCCGACCAGATCAGCCGCAAGCCGATGGCGCAGAACTACGTGCTGCAGCGCGACGGCGCCGACAGCGAATTCCCCAGCCTCGGCGCCGCGCGCGACGCGGTGAACAAGAAGATCGTCCACCCCGAGAAGCTGACGCTCTCGAAGGCGGAGCACGCGGCGCAGAAGAGCGGGCGATGAGCCGCCGGGCGGCCTTGCCGCCGCATTTGCGCCAACTCGAAAGCGAGGCGATCGGCATTCTGCGCGAGGTCGCGGCCGAGTTCCGCCTCCCGGTGCTGCTCTATTCGATCGGCAAGGATTCGAGTGTCCTGCTGCACCTCGCGCTGAAGGCGTTTTATCCGGCGAAGCCGCCGTTCCCGCTCCTCCATATCGATACGACCTGGAAGTTTCGCGAGATGATCGCGTTTCGCAACGCAACCGCGGCCCGGCTCGGCGTCGAGCTGATCGTGCACACCAACCCGGAGGGGCTGGCGCAAGGCATCAACCCGATCACCTCCGGCTCGGCGCTGCACACGCAAATCATGAAGACCGAGGCGCTGCGCCAAGCGCTGGACAAGTTCGGCTTCGATGCGGCGATCGGCGGCGCTCGCCGCGATGAAGAGAAAAGCCGGGCCAAGGAACGCATCTTCTCGTTCCGCGCGGCCGGTCATTCCTGGGAGCCGCGCCACCAGCGGCCGGAGCTGTGGCATCTGTTCAATACAAAGCTGCGGCCGGGCGAGTCGATGCGGGTCTTTCCACTGTCGAATTGGACCGAGCTCGATGTCTGGCAATACGTCGTCGCGGAAAACATCGAGGTGGTGCCGCTCTATTTCGCCAAGGATCGCCCGGTGGTGCGGCGCGGCGGGGTCTGGATCATGGTCGACGACGAGCGCCTGCCGCTCGATCCCGGCGAAACCCCGGAGCTGCGGCGTGTCCGCTTCCGCACGCTCGGCTGCTACCCGCTGACCGGCGCCATCGAATCCGATGCCGCGAGCCCGGCCGACATCGTCACCGAGCTGCGCGGCGCACGGCAATCCGAACGGCAAGGGCGCCTCATCGATTCCGACGAGGATTCGTCGATGGAGCGGAAGAAGCGCGAGGGTTATTTCTGATGGACTCCGCCCCGGCGGCCGGCAGGCCGCTGCTGCGCTTCCTGACCTGCGGCTCGGTCGACGACGGCAAATCGACGCTGATCGGCCGGCTGCTCTATGATTCCGAGGCGATCCTCGCCGACCAATTGGAGGCGCTGGAGCGCGAGTCGAAACGGTTCGGCACGACCGGCGAGGACATCGACCTGGCGCTGTTGCTCGACGGTCTTGAGGACGAACGCCAGCAAGGCATCACAATCGACGTCGCCTACCGCTTTTTTGCCACGAAGCGGCGCTCGTTCATCGTCGCCGACTCGCCCGGCCACGAACAATACACGCGGAACATGGCGACCGGCGCCTCGACCGCCGATCTCGCGCTGCTGCTGGTCGACGCCCGCAAGGGCATCATCGCACAGACCCGCCGTCATTCGCTGATCTGCTCGCTGCTCGGCATCCGGCACGTCGTGCTCGCCGTCAACAAGCTCGATCTCGTCGGTTTCGACAAAGCGACGTTTGCCGCGATCGAGGCCGAGTACCGCCGCTACGTCACCGATTTCGACTTTCGCTCGCTGCAGGCCGTTCCGATCTCGGCCCGCTACGGCGACAACGTCGCGACCCGGTCCGCAAGCACCCCATGGTATGCCGGCCCGTCGCTGCTGGAATATCTCGAGACGGTCGATGCCGAGCGACGCGAGGCCGCGGCCGGCTTCCGCTTCCCGGTGCAATGGATCAACCGTCCCAACGCCGAATTTCGCGGCTTTGCCGGCACCGTGGCGGCGGGCTCGGTCGCGCCCGGCGACGCCGTCGTGGTGACCGGCAGCGGCACAACGACGACGATCAAGGAGATCGTCACCTTTGACGGCCCTGTCATACGCGCCGACCCGGGCGACGCGGTGACCTTGACCCTGCGCGACGAGATCGACGTCACCCGCGGCGACCTGCTGACCGGCGCCAAGTCGCGGGCGGAGTTCGCCGACCAGTTCGCCGCGCATGTCATCTGGATGAAGGACGAGCCCCTCGTCCCCGGCCGCTCCTATTGGCTCAAGATCGGCCCCCGCACCGTGCCGGCCACGGTAACCTCGCTCAAGCATCGGATCGATGTCGATACCGGCGCGCATATCGCTGCGCGCACCCTGGCGCTCAACGAAATCGGCTTTTGCAACCTGTCGGCCGCCCGGCCGATCGCCTTCGACCGCTATGCCGCCAACCGCGACACCGGCGGCTTCATCCTCATCGACCGGGTGAGCAACGAGACCGCCGCTGCCGGGATGATCGAGTTCGGCCTGCACCGCGCGACCAACATCCATCTTCAGGCGCTCAACGTCAGCCCGAGCGACCGCGCGATGCTGAAAGGACAGCAGGCGGCGGTGGTGTGGCTGACCGGGCTGTCCGGCTCGGGCAAGTCGACGATCGCCAACGCGCTCGAATCGAAGCTGTTGGCGATGGGCGCGCATTCGATGCTGCTCGACGGCGACAATGTCCGCCACGGCCTCAACCGCGATCTCGGCTTTACCGACACCGATCGGGTCGAGAACATCCGCCGCCTCGGCGAGGTCGCCAAGTTGATGGCCGATGCCGGGCTGATCGTGATCACGGCGTTTATTTCGCCATTCCGCGCCGACCGGCAGATGGCCCGCGAGATCGCCGCGCCGCATGCGTTTATCGAAATTTTTGTCGATACGCCGCTCGACGAATGTATCCGGCGCGATCCCAAAGGGCTTTACGCCCGCGCCAAGACCGGGGAGATTCCCAACTTCACCGGCATCGACTCGCCGTACGAAGCGCCCGACGCGCCGGAACTGCGGCTCCGCACCATCGGCGCGACCGCCGACACCCTGGCCGAAAACCTGATCGAGACGCTGCGCGAGCGGGGCATCGTTCACTGAGCGGGCGGCACGGGTACGGGGAGGCGCGCCGTCGGCATCGTTTGCTCCTCCTGTCCCGGGCTGGCGGATATAGCATAATGGTGCATCGGCCGCGCGCCGCGTAAAGGAGCTGCCATGGACATCCCCTTTCTGACCATCGCCGAGCTCGGACGCGCTTATGACAGCAAGGAGCTGTCGCCGGTCGAGGTGACGCGCGCGCTGCTCGACCGCGTCGCCGCGCATGACGGGACGCTGCACAGCTTTATCCGGGTGACCGGCGATGTCGCGCTGGCCCGCGCGAGGACCGCGGAGGCCGAGCTGATGGCCGGCACGCGACGCGGCCCGATGCACGGCATCCCTTACGGCCTCAAGGACATCGTCGAGACCGCCGGCATCGCCACCACGGGGCATTCAAAGCTGCGCCAGGACCACGTACCGGCGCAGGACGCCGAGGTCGAGCGCCGGCTCAAGGCCGGCGGCGGGATCCTACTGGGCAAGCTCGCCACCTGGGAGTTCGCGCTCGGCGGACCGAGCTTCGACCTGCCCTGGCCGCCGGCGCGCAACCCGTGGGACGCGCGGCGGCTGCCGGGCGGTTCGTCGAGCGGCCCCGGCGCGGCGCTGGCGGCGGGGTTCATGCCGGCGGCGATCGGCACCGACACCGGCGGTTCGGTCCGCGGCCCGGCCGCGTTCTGCGGCATCGCCGGGCTGAAGCCGACCTACGGCCGGGTGAGCCGCCGCGGCGTCTTCCCCAACACGTTCACGATGGACCATATCGGCCCGATGACGCGCAGCGCCGAGGATATCGCGCTGATGCTGCAGGTGATCGCCGGCTTCGATCCGCCCGATCCGGGCAGCGCGGATTGCCCGGTGCCCGACTATGCGGCCGCGCTGGGCGGCAGGGTCACCGGCGGGGTCAAAGGGATGCGGCTGGGTCTGATCGAGGGCTGGCATGAAGGCGCCGGCGCGCATCCCGATCTCGCACCGGCAATCAGCCAGGCGGCGGCGGTGCTGAACGATCTCGGCGCGATCATCGAGCCGGTGACGCTGTCGAGCCTGCGCGACTACACCGACTGCAAGACGACCATCTCCAGCGTCGAGCTGTATTCGATCCACGAACGCGATTTGCGCACACGGCCGCAGGATTTTGGCCGCAACCTGCGCAATCGCGTGCTGCCCGGCGCGCTGATCCGGGCCGAGGACTATTTCGCCGCGCTGCGCTGGCGCACCGCGCTGGCGAGGGAGCAAGCGGCGGCGTTCGCCCGGTTCGACGCGCTGCTGACCGCCGGCGCGCGGACGATCGCCGACCTCGCCGACCCGAACCAGCCCGACCGCCACGTCAGCACGGCGAGCATTACCATGCCGTTCAGCATCAGCGGCGTCCCCGCGCTCGCCATCCCCTGCGGCTTCAGCCAGGCCGAGGCGATGCCGCTATCCTTGCAGATCGCCGCGGCGCCGTTCCGGGAAGCGACCGTGCTGCGTATCGCCCACGCCTACCAGCAGGCGACCGACTGGCACCGCCGCCACCCGACGCTGGGGTAGGCCGCCTCGGGAACCTTCGCCGAAGCACCTCCCCCGGGCTTGACCCGGGGGTCTACGTCTTCACCCGCAAACGCCAGACCCCCAAGACGTGGATGGCCGGGTCAAGCCCGGCCAAGGGGTGGAACTAGTGCTTCTCCTTTATCGCCTCCCCCGGGCTTGACCCGGGGGTCCACGTCTTCACCCGCAAACGCCAGAACGCCAAGACGTGGATGGCCGGGTCAAGCCCGGCAAAGGGATGGAATTGCTGAGCCTACCCGTATACCCGCTGGTACAGGTCGACGATCTCGTCCTGCGAGGGGACGCGCGGGTTGTTGGCGGGCGAGCCGGAGGCGATGGCCTGGCTCGCCATGGTCGGCACGAGCTCGTCGTAACGGGATTTGGCGATGCCGTAATCCTTGGGGCTCGGCACCTTGAGGTCGGCGTTGAGCGCGCGCAGCGCGTCGAGCAGGCGGGCGACCGCTGCCTGGCTCCCCTCGCCTTCCTCCGCCACCCCCATGGCCCGCGCGCAATCGGCATAGCGGTCGAGCGCGGCCGGCGCCGAGAAGGCGGTGATCTCGGGTAGCAGCATCGCGTTCGACAGCCCGTGCGGCACATGGAAAAAGGCGCCGATCGGCCGGCTCATGCCGTGCACCAGCGCAACGCTGGCGTTGGAGAAGGCCATCCCGGCGGTCGTCGCCCCCAGCATCATCGCCTCGCGCGCCGCGCGGTTGCCGGGCTCGGCGCAAGCGGTGCGGATATTCCTGGCGATCAGCGCCATGGCGTTTCTCGCCATCCCGTCGGTGTAGGGATTGGCGCGCTTCGAGACATAGGCCTCGATCGCGTGGGTCAGGCTGTCGATGCCGGTATCGGCGGTGAGGCGCAGCGGCATGGTCAGCGTCAGCTCAAAATCGACGATCGCCGCGGTGGGGCAGCAGGCAAGCCCGGCGATCAGCATCTTCTCGTCGGTCTCGGTGTCGGTGACGACCGTGAACCGCGTCACTTCCGAGCCGGTGCCGGCGGTGGTCGGGATCGCGATGATCGGCAGGCCGATTTTCGCGATGTCGTTGGGCACCTTGTAGTCGCGCATCCGCCCGCCATTGGCGTGCAGCACCGACATACCCTTGGCGGTGTCGATCGGGCTGCCGCCGCCGATCGCGATCAGGCTGTCATACGGCGCCTCGTGCAGCTTCTCGACGCCGACGCCGATGACCTCGGTGGTCGGATCGGGCACCGTGTCCGGGAACACGGCCCAGGACAGGCCGGCCTTGGCGAGCAGCCCGGTCGCGCGGTCGAGGATGCCGCTGCCGGCGATGAACGGATCGGTCACGATCAGCGGATGCTCGAGACCCAGCCGCGCCATCAGCGCCGGCAATTCGCCGAGCGCCCCGCCGCCCACCGACAACAGCCGCGGTGTCGTGATCAATGCCGCCATCGCTCCCTCCCTGCTCCTGTGGGCGGGTATCACACGCGCGACCGCCCACTTCAATCCTCTTGGCCGGGCTTGACCCGGCCCCACGCCTTCCCGCCCGATGGCCAACGCGAAGACGTGGACCCCCGGGTCAAGCCGGTCAAGCCGGGCGGGGGGAGGCAAGAGGACGTCAGTCGGCCGCAGCCTTCTCCGGAACGGCGCGCTGATAGGTATCGGGGTCGAAGCGCTCGAGATAGGTGCAGCCGCCCAGCGTGTCGGTAAAGCCGCAGCGCCGGTACAGCGAGGCGGCGTCGCGCGTCACCAGCAGCCAGCGCCGCAGAGCTTGCAGCGGCGGATGGGCGAGGACCGTGTCGACGAGGAATTGCCCGAGCCCGGCGTTGCGCTCGGCCGCAATGACGAAGACATCTGACAGGTAGGCGAAGGTCGCCTCGTCGGTAACGACGCGGGCGAAGCCGATCTGCGCCCCGTCGCGGTAAAGGCCAAAGCACAGCGAATGGGCGATCGACCGCTCAACGACATCGCGCGGTATACCGTGCGCCCAATGCGAACAACGCGACAGAAAATCATGGATCAGCGCGATATCGAGCCGGTCCTTGGCGGTATCGATTTCAAGGAGATTCCCGCCGCGGGCGCGGCGGGCAATGACGCTGTCGGTCATCAAACGATCCCTGCGAGACGGAGGCTTCGAGAAGGCGGCGGGCTTGGCGAAGCCGCGCCGTTCGCAGCCCCGGCAGGGGCTGCTAGCGCATTCGTCGTCGCAAGGCGCGGAGAGCAGCGTTCATGGCCGGCAGCAAATGGGCGACACCGGGGGCGATGTCAACCCGGCTTTTTCAGCCGGAAGCACAAAACCCCGCCGGTTTCGCTCGCCTGCAGCAATTCACACCCGGTGGTGTGGCAAAAATGCTCGAAATCCTTGGCCGCGCCGGGGTCGGTGGCGAGCACTTCGAGGACACCGCCGGCCGGCACGTCGCGCAGCGCGCGCCGCGCCTTGAGCACCGGCAGCGGGCATAGCAGCCCGGTCGCGTCGAGGATCGAGTCAGCCGGGGCGTCGGGCATCGGGTGCTCCCCATCGGTCCATTCGATTCACCTCCCGCGGGCTTGACCCGCGGGTCCACGTCTTTGCTTCGCAGCACAAGGAAAGAAGACGTGGATGGCCGGGTCAAGCCCGGCCAGGGCGAGGCGTGCGGGGTACGGCGTGCAGCGTGCGGCTCATACCGTCTCGGCGATGGCGGTCTTGATGGCGCGGATGCGCTCCTCGTCGCGCTTGTAAAACGTCCATTGCTTGATACGGCGCGCGCGTACCGCGCCGATTTCGGTCAGCAGCTTCATGTGCTCGGTGACGGTCGGCTGGCTGACCCCGAGCTTTTCGGCGAGCAGCAGCCCACACACCCCGTCCTCGACGAGATCGCCGTCGACCTGCTCGCGGAAATGCGCGCGCGGGTCCTTGAGCCAGGCGAGAACCTGGAGGCGGCGTTCATTGGCGAGGGCACGGAGCGCGGCGGGAATATCCATTTCGGGAATTGGCTAATTTCCTAAAGCATGCCATGCTGGCGGCGAAATGCAAGCCTCGATCGATCCCGCCGCGATCACCGCCACCGAGCGGCTGATCCGCCCCTATATCCGCCGCACGCCCGTCATCACGGTCGATGCCGGCGATTTCGGCCTGACGCCGGGCCCGCTGGTCTTCAAGCTCGAGTTTCTCCAGCATACCGGCTCGTTCAAGCCGCGCGGCGCCTTTGCCAACCTGCTGACCCGCACGCTGCCGGCGGCCGGCGTCGTCGCCGCGTCCGGCGGCAACCATGGCGCGGCGGTGGCCTTTGCGGCGAGGCGGCTCGGGGTCAAGGCGGCGATCTTCGTGCCGACGGTGACCTCGCCGGCCAAGCTCGACCGCATCCGCTCCTACGGCGCGGAATTGGTGGTGACCGGCGGGGTCTATGCGGAGGCGCTGGCGGCGAGCGAGACGCGCGTGGCGCGCACCGGAGCCCTCGCGGTCCATGCCTACGACCAGCCGGAAACCCTGCTCGGTCAGGGCACTGTCGGTCTGGAGTTGGAGGCGGACCGGCCGAATATCGACACGCTGCTGGTGGCGACCGGCGGCGGCGGGCTGATCGGCGGCATCGCCGCCTGGTATCGCGGCCGGGTGCGCGTCGTCTCGGTCGAGCCGGAGGCTGCGCCGACGCTGCACGACGCGCTCAAGGCGGGCCGCCCGGTCGACGCCCCGGCCGGCGGGATCGCCGCCGACTCGCTGGCGCCGCGGCAGGTCGGCCGATTGATGTTCCCGATCGCCCGGCGTCACGTGGCCGATGCGGTGCTGGTCGGCGACGGCGCGATCCAGGACGCGCAGCGCCGGCTGTGGGATGTGCTGCGCGTCGCCGTCGAGCCGGGCGGCGCGGCGGCGATGGCGGCGCTGCTCTCGGGCCGCTATCGTCCCGCCCGACACGAGCGCGTCGCGGTGCTGCTGTGCGGCGCCAACACGACGGCGGTGAATTTCGCATCGATGTCCCCGGAGGCCGCATGACCGACGACGAATGCATGGCGGCCGCGATCGCCGAGGCGAAAACCGGCCTTGCCGAAGGCGGCATCCCGATCGGCTCGGTGCTGGCCGGCCCGCATGGCATCATCGGGTCGGGCCATAACCGGCGGGTGCAGCAAGGCGACCCGATCGCGCATGGCGAAATGGACTGCCTGCGCCGCGCCGGCCGGCAGAAATCCTATCGCGGGTTGACGCTCTATACGACGCTCAGCCCTTGCATGATGTGCACCGGAACGGTCATCCAGTTCAAGATCGGCCGGGTGGTGATCGGCGAAAACCGTACCTTCGGCGGCAATGAAGACCTCCTCCGCGCGCATGGCATCGACGTAACGGTGCGAGACGATCCTCGATGCGTCGAAATGATGCAGGCCTTTCAACGCAACCATCCCGCAATTTGGCGAGAAGACATCGGGGAATGACAGCGTGCAACAAAAGTGACACCCAGGTACATAGTTTATACGACAAGTAAACTTGGATTGATTGCTCGACGGTCGTGTTAACTCGAACGAATCGCCTCGGCGGAGTATTGCTGCGCCAAGGGCGAAAACGTTCGAGGTAATGATAAAGATGTTGTGGAAACCCGCATCTCTCGGCGCTGTCGCGATTGCCGCCGCAGCGGCCTTCGCCCTCCCCTACCCCGCCGCCGCGCAAGTCGCGCCGCCGCCCGGCAACGCGGTCACGCTGCCGCCCGTGACCGTTCTGCGGCCCCGCGCGCCCAACCCCAATCCGCATCACTATCAGGTGCCGGCGGGGTACGATTCGGATACCGCGCTGCACCCCTATACCAGCGGGATCGGCCCGTGCCCGGAAGGCGCCGAGCCGGAGACCGGCTGCTGGCGCCCGACGCGGCGCATCATGCCGTCGCATTACGAGCGGCCGCCGTTCAACCAGCCTTAAGGCCTAGCCGAACTTGCCGTTGCGCGGGAAACCGTTGGGGACGGTGCGGCCGGCGCCGCCGCGCGGGCCGCGCCAGGGGGTCAGGTCGGTTTCGGTGCGGGTGCGGCTTTCGCCCTGCCGCCAGGACAGCCCGTCGGCGAGGCGGAACACCTTGGCGTCGGCGAGCTTGCCCATCCGGTAGCGCTGCAGGATGACGCCGCGGCCGCGCGCGATTTCCGGGATGTCGGCGATGTCGACGATCAGCAGCCGGCGGTTCTCGCCGACCAGCGCCACGGCGTCGCCGGCGGCGGGGATGCAGATGCTGGCGGTCGCGTCCTTGCCGGGGCTCAGCACCTGCTTGCCGGCGCGGGTCTGCGCCAGCGCCTCGTCGCCGTCGACCAGGAAACCGCGCCCGTCGCTCGCCGCGACGAGGATTTTCATCCCCGGCCGATAGGGGAACATCGCCACGACATCGTGCTCGTTGGCGAGGTCGATCTGCAGCCGCAGCGGCTCGCCCTGGCCGCGGCCGGACGGCAGCCGGTCGACCCCGACCGTGTAGAACCGGCCGTTGCTGCCGAAGATCAGCAGCCGGTCGGTGGTCTCGGCGGGGATCGCGAAGCGCGGCCCGTCGCCCTCCTTGTAGCGCTGCTCGGCGGCCGTGACGTTGTGGCCCTTGACGGTGCGGATCCAGTCCTTTTCCGAGCACAGGATCGTCACCGGCTCGCGCTCGATCAGCGCCGTCACCGGGATGATCACCGGCTCCGGGGCGGCGGCGATCACGGTGCGGCGCGGGCCGAGCACCGGGTCGCCGCCGAATTCCTTCTGCGTCGCGGCCACCTCTTTCGCCAGCGCGGTCCATTGCCGCCGGTCGCTGGCGAGCAGCTTTTCGATATCGCCGGCCTCGGCGCCGAGCGTTTCCAGCTCCTTGCGGATGGCGACTTCCTCGAGCCGCCGCAAGGCGCGCAGCCGCATGTTGAGGATCGCCTCGGCCTGCATGTCGGTGAGACCCCAGCGGGCCATCATCACCGCCTTGGGCTCGTCCTCCTCGCGGATGATGCGGATCACCTCGTCGAGGTTGACGTAGACGATCACCAGCCCGCGCAGCACCTCCATCCGCCGCTCGATCGCGGCGAGCCGGTGGCGGCTGCGGCGCTGCAGCACGACGCGGCGGTGGTCGAGAAACTCCTGCAGCACCTCCTTCAGGTGCATCACCCGCGGTACGCCCTGCGGGTCGAGCACGTTAAGATTGAGCGGCACCTTGACTTCGAGCTCGGTCGCGCGGAACAGCTGTTCCATCAGCACGTCGGGATCGACATTGCGGGTCTTCGGCTCGAACACGAGGCGGATGTCCTCGGCCGATTCGTCGCGCACGTCGGCGAGCAGCGGCAGCTTGCGTTCTTCGAGCAGCGCCGCGATCTTCTCGATCAGCCGGCTCTTCTGCACCTGGAACGGCATCTCGGTGACAACGATCTGGTAGAGCCCGTGCGACAGCGGCTCCTTCGCCCAGCGCGCGCGTAGCCGAAAGCTGCCGCGTCCGGTCTCATAGGCCGTGCGGATGCTGTCCGCGCCTTCGACCAGCACCCCGCCGGTGGGGAAATCCGGGCCGGGCATCAGCGCGACCAGTGCGGCGATCTCGCATGTGGGGTTGTCGATCAAATACAGCAGCGCGGTGCAAATCTCGCCGACATTGTGCGGCGGGATGCTGGTCGCCATGCCGACCGCGATCCCGGCCGCGCCGTTGGCGAGCAGGTTGGGAAACCGCGCGGGCAGGACGACCGGCTCGGCGTTCTCGCCGTCATAGGTCGGGCGGAAATCGACCGCGTCCTCGTCGATGCCGTCGAGCATCGCCCGCGCCACCGCCGACATGCGGCTTTCGGTGTAGCGCATCGCCGCGGCGTTATCGCCGTCGATATTGCCGAAATTGCCCTGCCCGTCGACCATCGGAGAGCGCTGCGCGAAGTCCTGCGCCAGCCGCACCAGCGCGTCGTAGATCGCGATGTCGCCATGCGGGTGGTACTTGCCGATGACCTCGCCGACGACCAGCGCGCATTTGCGGTAGCTGCCGCCGGGGTCCATGCGCAGCTGGTTCATCGCGTGCAGGATGCGGCGATGCACCGGCTTCAGCCCGTCGCGCACATCCGGCAGCGAGCGCGCCATGATGGTCGACAGCGCGTAGGAAAGATAACGCTCGCCGAGCGCATCGGCGAAATCGACGTCGCGAACCTCAGACATGTCGATCCAACTTCAATCTCGCCGGCTTTCCGTTAAGCGGTCGTCGTCCCGACGGAGGCCGGGACCCACGCTTCGGCGGCTCATGCCCCGGCTGTGTGGATACCGGCCTTCGCCGGTATGACGAGGCAGCGCGGCCACGGAGACATGCATAGCATTTATCCGCGGTCGGTGAACCGGCGCAGGCGATCGGCGAGACGCGCCCGCGCTTCGGGCAGGACCCGCCCCTGGGGTTCGAGCAGATGGTGATGGAGAAAATACCCGGTCAGCGCCAAGCCGGCACTGATGTCGCCGCCTTCGGCCGGAACGGCGCGCCATAAAAAACCGGGCAAGGCCAATAATTTGTCATGATACGGCGCGCCGGCCGAGCGCGACACGGCCCGGCCGGTGCGCGGCGAGACATAGACGAGGTCGTCATTGACCCCGGTCGCGGCGCAGGCGGTGAGGTCGAGACCAAAGCCGAGCGCCGCCAGCAAGGCGCATTCCCAGGCGACGTAGCCCGCCGGCCAGCCGCTCGAATCGAGCGCCGCGACCAGCCGGCCGAGGCTGTGGAACACATCGCCGTGCGGCTCGCGTTCGGGCAGCGTCAGCGCGACCAGCGCGGCGGCCGACGACAGCGCCGCCAGCCGGTCGGGGTCGTCGATCAGCCCCGCCGCATGCGCGCGCAGCAGCTCGACCTCGAATGTGCCGAGATGCTCCGGCAACCGCCCGCGCCAGCTTGCCGCGACGAGGTTCCCCGGCTGCAGCAGCGCCCGCCGCTTTGGCGACTGCCCGCCGCGCACCAACCCGGCATGCCGCCCGTGCGCCTCGGTCAAGAGCTCGACGATCGCCGCGCTCTCGCCGTGCCGCCGCGCGGTCAGCACAAACCCGCTGTCACGCCAGTCCATCGGGAGCAGAAGAACCAGGCAGGAAAACCGGGCTACGCATTGAATTCGATCCCCATCGCGCGGTAGCGCTCGGGGTCGTCGAGCCAGCCTTCGCGCACCTTGACGAACAGGAACAGGTGGACCTTGCGGTCGAGCATCGCGCCGAGTTCGGCGCGCGCCCGGGCGCCGATCGTCTTGATCCGCTTGCCGCCCTCGCCGAGCACGATCGCCCGCTGGCTCGGCTTGCGGACATAGATCACCTGCTCGACCCGGACGCCGCCGTCCGGCCGCTCCTCCCAGCTCTCGGTCTCCACCGTCAGCGAATAGGGCAGCTCGTCGTGCAGCTGCAGGAACACCTGCTCGCGCGTCACCTCGGCGGCCAGCCAGCGCTCCGGGGCATCGGAGAGCTGGTCGGCGGGAAACAGGAACGGACCCTCGGGGACAACGTGCGCGAGGTGATCGCGCAGGTCGCCGACGCCATCGCCGTTAAGCCCCGAAATCATGAATATCCGCTCGAAGTTCCCGGCCTTATCGAATTGATCTGCAAGGCTCAGCAGCGTCTCGCGGCGCACCAGGTCGATCTTGTTGAGCGCCAGGATCGCCGGGCTCCGCGCCTCCTTGAGGCGCTCGACGATGCGCATCGCAGCGTCATCCGGGCCGCGGGCGGCGTCGACCAGCAGCACCCTGGCGTCGGCGTCCGCCGCGCCGGCCCAGGCCGCCGCCACCATCGCCCGGTCGAGCCGCCGCCGCGGCGCGAAGATGCCCGGCGTATCGACAAAGATGAGTTGCGTCCGGTCGTCGGTGACGATGCCGAGCAGCCGGCTGCGCGTCGTCTGCACCTTCGGCGTGACGATCGCCAGCTTCTGGCCGACGAGGCGGTTGAGCAGCGTCGACTTGCCGGCGTTCGGCGCGCCGATCAGCGCGACATAGCCGCAGCGGGTCTCCGCCGGCGGGCCGAGCCGCTCAGCCGTCATGGGTCAACAGCGAGAACAGGCCCGCCGCCGCTTCCGCCTCGGCGGCGCGCTTCGACGACGCCGTCGCGCTGGCTTCCTCCGACTGCCCGACGCGGACGGCCACCGTAAAGCGCGGCGCATGATCCGGCCCCTCGGTCGCCAGCACACGGTAGGCCGGCAGCCCGAGCCCGCGCGCCTGCGCCCATTCCTGCAGCCGCGTCTTCGGGTCGCGCGGCGGCCTGTCCATGCTGTCGACCAGCTTCTCCCACCGGCGGCGGATAAAGGCGCTCGCCGCCGGCAACCCGGCATCGAGATAGATCGCCGCGATCACCGCCTCGCAGACATCGGCGAGGATGCTCGGGTTGCGCGCCGCCCCCGCCGCGGCCTCGGACGGCGACAGGACCAGGTGCCGATCGAGGCCGATCTCGAGCGCCACCCGCGCCACCGTCTCGCGCCGCACCAGATCGGCCATCCGGCGAGTCATCGGCCCCTCGGGCTCGTGCTCGAAGCGGTGCCATAGCAGCTCGGCAATCACCAGGCCGAGCACCCGGTCACCCAGAAATTCGAGCCGCTCGTAATGCCGCTGCTGCGACCGGCGGCGCGCCTTGCCGCGCGCCGGCGCGACCGCGCTGGGATGGGTCAGCGCCTCCGTCAGCAGCGCCGGCCGGGCGAAGACGTGGCCGATCGCCTGGGCAAGATCATCGCCGGCCGGCAAGGGCGCAGCGGTTTCGTCCATTGCCGCTAATGCACCCCGTGGAACAGGCGCCAGTAACGGATCGCGAAAGGCCATTTCCACACTTCCCACCACGCCGCCGAGCCGTCGGTCGAGAAGAACAGGAACTGGGCGCGGCCGACGAGGTTCTCCACCGGGATGAACCCGACGGCCGACATCACGCGGCTGTCCTGCGAGTTGTCGCGGTTGTCGCCCATGGCGAAATAGTGACCCTCGGGCACCTCGTAAACCGCCGTGTTGTCGAGCGGCCCGTCGTCGCCGATCTTGATGATCGGATGTTCGAGCGGCGCCTCGCCCGGCGCCCGCGGCAGGCTCTCGATGTACTGGTGCATCAGCACGACGGCGCCGCCTTCCTGATAGACGTAATCCTCCACCTGGCGGCGCGGCACCATCTGGCCGTTGATGAAGAGCTGGCCGTGGATCATCTGGATCTTGTCGCCCGGCAGGCCGACGAGACGCTTGATGTAGTCGACCGAGGTATCGGTCGGCAGCTTGAAGACGACGACGTCGCCGCGCTCGGGCTTGTGGAAACCGAGCACCCGGCCGTGAAACAGCGGCAGCCCGAACGGCAGCGAAAAGCGGCTGTAGCCGTACGAGAATTTCGACACGAACAGGTAATCGCCGACCAGCAGGGTCGGGATCATCGAGCCCGAGGGGATGTTGAACGGCTCATACGCGACGGTGCGGACCACCAGCGCGATCAGGATCGCGTAAACGATGGTCTTGACAGTCTCGAAGACGCCGCCCGACGATTTTTTCTTGGCGATCGCTTTCATGAGCCGGTTGTTGCCTGGGCTTCCGGGCGACAGGGAGCGGGGATAAGGCCGCGCAGGCCGCGGCAAGTCAAGCCCGCCGCCGCGCTCTGCGACACTCGCGAACTTCAGCCAACGGCGAGGCCCGCCGCGGGTTCCGCTGCCGCCGGCTCGGGCAGCGGCTCCGCGGTGATGATCACCACCGCCTGCGCCAGCGGCGGCTCGTCGGTGATCGTCAAGCTGAGGCGCGCGGTCATGCCCGGCGGGGTGATCGCCTCCAGCCGCCGCAGCGCGCCGCCGGTGAGCCGCATCGACGGCTGCCCGCCGGGCAGGTTGACGACCCCCAGGTCGCGCCAGAACACGCCGCGGCGAAACCCGGTGCCCAGCGCCTTGGCCGCCGCCTCCTTGGCGGCATAGCGTCGCGCATAGCTGGCCGCGCGGTTGGCGCGGCGGTCGCACTTGCCGCGCTCGGTTTCGGTAAAGACGCGACGGAGAAACCGCTCGCCGAACCGCGCGATGGTCTTGTCGATGCGGCGGATGTCGATCAGGTCGCTGCCCAGGCCGAGGATGATCATCAGCCGCGCGCGCGTTCGACGGAGTTGATCACCGGGGTCGCCCGCAGCGCGGCGATGATCGTCGACAGCTGCTTCACGTCGGCGACCTCGATATCGACCATGATCTCGAAGAAATCCTGCGAGCGGTTGGTGATTTTCAGGTTGCTGATGTTGCCGCCCTGCTTGCCGATCGTCGTCGTCAGGCTGCCGAGATTGCCCGGCTCGTTGGCGATCGTGACGTTGATCCGGCCGACATGGATGTTCTCGGCCTCGTCGCTCGACCAGGCGACGTCGATCCAGCGCTCGGGCTCGTCGTTGAAGGTTTCCAGCGTGTCGCAGTCGATCGTGTGGATCGTCACACCCTTGCCGGTGGTGACGATGCCGACGATACGGTCGCCCGGCAACGGATGGCAGCAGCCGGCGAAATGCAGCGCCATGCCGGGGATGAGGCCGCGGATCGAGACCGCGTTCTCCTTGCCGCCGCTGCGCCGCCGGGCGCGCGACAGCGGCACCACCTTGTCTTTTTCGTCGTCCGGCGGGCGGGGGAACGCGGCGTTGACCACCTCGCGCCCGGTGAGGTTGCCCTCCCCCACCGCGACGTAAAGGTCCTCGGTCGTCGCGCAATTGAACTGCTTGAGCACCGCCTGGAGCGGTTTCTCGGCGAATTCCTGGCCTTCCTGGCGGAATGCCTTCTGCACGATCGCCTTGCCGAGATCGAGATACTGCGCGCGCTGCTGGGTGCGGATATAGCGGCGGATGCGAGCGCGGGCCTTGCCGGTGACGACAAACCGCTCCCAGGTCGGCGACGGCGTCTGCGCCTTGGAGGTGACGATCTCGACCTGGTCGCCGTTGACCAGCTCGGTGCGCAGCGGCAGCAGGCGGCCGTTGATCTTGGCGCCGACGCAGGTGTCGCCGATCTGCGAGTGCACCGCATAGGCGAAGTCGACCGGCGTCGCGCCGCGCGGCAGCGCGATCAGCTCGCCTTTCGGGGTGAACACGAAGACCTGGTCCTGGAACATCTCGAGCTTGGTGTGCTCGAGGAATTCCTCGGGCGAGGAGTGCTCGATGATGTCGACCAGCTCGCGCAGCCAGCGGTATTGCGGGCCGTCGGTGCGGCCGAACTCGCCCTGCTTGTAGAGCCAGTGCGCCGCGACGCCGAGCTCGGCGATCTCGTGCATGTCGCGCGTGCGGATCTGGATCTCGATGCGCTGGCGCTCGGGGCCGATCACCCCGGTGTGGAGCGAGCGGTAGTTGTTCGGCTTCGGGGTCGAGATGTAGTCCTTGAAGCGGCCCGGAACCACGTGATAGGCGGAATGGATGATGCCGAGCGCGTGGTAGCACTGGCCGACATCGTCGACCAGCACGCGGAACGCCATGATGTCGGCAAGCTGCTCG
>DASZOZ010000057.1:0-12833 GCA_035550515.1 Allostellaceae bacterium | reverse complement strand
AGCCGGTGGTCGCCGGCGCGCCCGCGCCGGAACCGACGCCTGCGCCCGAGCCGCCGCCGCCCGAGCCGGCGGCGGCCGCCGGACCGCAGGACGTCGGCACCGAGATCCTGCTCCATATCATGGGCCTGGGCGATCGTCGCTATGTCGAGCCCGGCTGGGCCGGCAATCCGGGCAGCCGGCGCCAGATCGAGGCGCTCAGCATCCGCCCGCGCGATGCCCTGGCGCCAAGCGCGATCGAATTCCGCGTCTTCGCGCAAGAAGGGCGGGCGACCGCCTGGGTCAGCAACGGCAACTACGCCGGCACGCGCGGCCGCAACCTGCCGTTGACCGGGTTCGCGGTCCGCCCTGCCGGCGAGCTCGGCGAGCGGCTCGAAATCGCCTATGAGGGTTCGTTCTTCGAAGGCGGCGTAGTCGGGCCGAAACGCAATGGCGAGCTATGCGTGTCGCCGATCGCCGATGACCCGCTCGAAGCCGTACGGGTCACGATCATCGATCAGGGCGCCTGACCGGCGGCGACGGGCCGACGATATTTGTGACGGAAAAAAGAACAAAGAAAAATGGCCGGAACAAAAGTTCCGGCCAAGTTTGAACAGGGAGGCTTCACGTCTAGGAGACGTAAGGATCCGAAGACCCTCTTCCCGAGCACAAGTCTCGGAAACTCTTGCGGGCTACCTCGACCCGCGAAAACTTGCGGCGACCAGCGTCGCACCCCCGGAAGATGGTCTACGAGCGGCAGGCTTACCAGCCGGAATTCGTCTCCCCTCGTCTGCAAAAAAAGCAATGCTATCAAATCGTCAGTATCTTTCGACTTAACCCAGCGGCACAACTCATAAGGTCAGCAGCATTTCCGTAGCTACCGGCTGCCTGGCGTCGATGGGACAGCCATCGCCGGTCAATTTTCTCCGGCGGCCGGGGATGACCTGGCCTACCCGCCATCAAATCGACAATGACGACTATACGGATGGCGGAAGGGCATTCGGCTGTCCGCATCAGCACGCGCTTCGGATACAGGCACTCCGAGTTGGATTGCCGCCGCCTCTTGCGTACTTCAATGAGGCCGAGGCGCGTGCGCCTCGGATGCCCATTTACATTTTGTTACGTTCTGTAGGTATGTAGGTACTTCAATGAGGCCGAGGCGCGTGCGCCTCGGATGCGCCGAAATAGGCGAATTCTGTACCCGACGCATGCGAGGACTTCAATGAGGCCGAGGCGCGTGCGCCTCGGATGCTGGATTGAGATTGACGAGGAGTCCATGCCATGACGGAACTTCAATGAGGCCGAGGCGCGTGCGCCTCGGATGCTCACGCAGATGATCTGGACGACTGGTGCGTGCAGGCACTTCAATGAGGCCGAGGCGCGTGCGCCTCGGATGCAGCGCGGCTGTTTGCCTGTTTCACTGTTTCAGTCTCCCACTTCAATGAGGCCGAGGCGCGTGCGCCTCGGATGCGACGCCAGCTTCATGAAGGCGCTCGCCGAGCACGACACTTCAATGAGGCCGAGGCGCGTGCGCCTCGGATGCCGACTGGTCCGACTGCCTCGACGAGTGGCCGGAAGTCACTTCAATGAGGCCGAGGCGCGTGCGCCTCGGATGCAGGCGCTGGGCGAGCCGGTCGCGCCCAAGACGCGGGAGACTTCAATGAGGCCGAGGCGCGTGCGCCTCGGATGCGCTCTGCCGGCGCGCCAACAACACCCGCAGTTTTTCCACTTCAATGAGGCCGAGGCGCGTGCGCCTCGGATGCTTTCCATAGGCATTATTTAGTAGTAGCTTGGCAAATAACTTCAATGAGGCCGAGGCGCGTGCGCCTCGGATGCGTGCCGTGACGGATCATTTCGTGGTTGGCCTTTATCGCACTTCAATGAGGCCGAGGCGCGTGCGCCTCGGATGCGGCTGCCCTGTAAGTCCTTGGGTGACAAGGCGATCTTGCCGCGTTTTCGAGCGGTGGCGCGGAACGAGCGGCGATGTCTGCCGGTTTCTTCACGATATCGTATCCACCATGTCAAAGAGCGTCGCGATTCCAACGATCTGCCGAGATTCGAGCGGGTGCGGGGGGCGGCGCGGCACGTCGCCGCTCGAAAGCACTCCGCGGGTGCATAGCCGCTTTGGTCAGGGCTGCTCGTCTTTGCCGGAATCACGCGTGATCTTACAGGATTTTGCTATATGACAGTAGCGCGGCGTTCCATTTTCGAGAACGTTTTGCCGATGCTCTCCATCGCCAACTCGATCTTGTCGGCCGGCCCGACATCGATCAGAAGAACGTGGTCCTCGCCATTCTTGACGAGCTCGCGCAATCGCGTTTCGAGCTCGGCGCGCCGCCGCCGCGACAGGCGGCACTGGAAAACCGAAAGCTGTATCCATTCGCCATACCCGTGCATGGCTTTGAACACGCGGCGCCAGCGCCTTTGGTCGGAGATGTCGTAGGTTACGATGAAGAGGCGTTCATCGGCCATGGCGCGTTCTCATCGGGGCAAATAGTGCGGATAGGTCGGCAATTCGCCCAAGAGGAACCGCGACAGCAATCGCGCCTGGACCAGCAGCATACGGCGCATGCTCACTTGATAGCCGAAGATCGGATGCGTCGTCTCCTGGGACAGACGGCGCTCGAACGCCTCGACAAAGCGTCGGCGTCCCGCTTGGGTCAGCCCTGTCCCGGTGACGGCCACGATGAAATCGCCCGGCCCGATCTCGCCGGTGTTGACCGCCGACAGCACGACGGAATCGGCGATGATCGCGCGGAACGGCTCCATGAGGTCGAGCGCCAGTGCCGGGCGGCCGTAGCGCGGTGCATGATAAAAGCCCCGGTAGGGGTCGAGACCGACCGATGCCAGTGCGATCGTCAAATGCCTGGTCAGCATCGCATAGGCGAGCGACAGCATCGCGTTGACCGGGTCGGTCGGCGGCCGGCGATGGCGGGCCTCGAAACGGAACGGCGCCAGTTCGCCGGCGCCTTGCTTGTCCTCGGGCGACTTCAGCAGACCCGCGAAGGCGCGGAAATAAACCGCGGCCGCGTCGCCTTCGACGCCGAGCAGTTGCGCCGGTCCGCCCGCGCCACGCGCGGATTTGCGCGCGGCCCCGAGCCGGTCGAGCGCTGTTTGCCGTTCCTCCGGCGGCCCGCGCCAGTTTCGGCGCAGGATCGTCCGCTGGTTCGTGATCTTCGCCGCGACCAGCTCCCTTGCGAACCGCAAACACGCGGCCTCGTCAAAGCTCATCCGGTATTGCGCGGTGCGGATCTCGACGTTGCGGTGACCGACACCGTGGGCAATACCGCGAAACCAGCCGCTGTGGCTGTGAAAGGTCACCGGAATCTCGCGTTCGAGCAGCGCCGCGAGCGCCGGCGTGGTGATCGACACATTGCCGAACAGCGCCACATCGGAAATGTCGATAAAGCGCACCTGCGCTTCGCCGTTCTCCTCGTCGGTGATCTTGAGCGTTTCGCCGTCCTTGCCGATGCGGGCATGCTGCGACTGCACGACCAGCGGCAGCGCCTCGTCCGGCGGAACGGCGATCGTCCGCGGCGCAAGCGAGGAGCCGGACAGCGAGCGGACCTCGTCCGGGAGACAGACCGTCACGAGCGCGCAACGCGGGCATTTCGGACTGTCCTTGAGCGGCGGCGGGATGCGGCTTTGCGACACCGTCAACCGCAGGTCGCTGACGGCGGTGCGCGCCGCGGTGCGCAACGCGTCGTCCAGCGCTATGCGCACACGCTCCCGGCTCTCGGCGTAATAGATGGCGCCTTCCTCGACCCGGTAGCCATGCTCCTCGAGCAGCAAACCCTGGAGGCAGATCTGGATGCGCTCCGGTTCGTAAATCCCCTGCGCGACATGCGGGCGCCTGCCCCGCTTGTAATCGACAGGCGTCACCACCCCGTCGTCGGCTTCGGCAATGTCGAGCGTGGCGATGACCCCCAGACCGGCCGAGGACAGCGTCAACGACCGGCTGACGACCTTATCGTTCGCCAGCGCCTTGCCGGTCTCCAACGCCTGCGGCGGCGGAAGCGGTGCGTTGGGACGATCGACACGCGCATGAACGCGATGACCTTCGACGGTGTCGCCCGTCTCCGCCCACTCGCCCTGCGTCCACATCAGATAGGCAAGCCTGGGACAATAGACGAACTCGTTCACCATCCGCGCCGGAATGAGCGGTGTGTCGCCGCCGACCGGCGGCGCGGGAAGATGGAATTCGAGCTGATTGGAAGACATGCCCTATTCCCCACCGCCCTCGCGCAGCGGAGGTGCCGGGCGGGATGCTGCTGGGAACGGATCATGCTCCACTGCAACTTATGCTTCAATGAGGCCGAGGCGCGTGCGCCTCGGATGCCGCCCGGCTTTCAGCAGCTTACTCGAGAAAATTTTCTCCCGCTAGTGTCTCTTAATAAGCTTCAGGGGAGTCTGATCGGTGAATAATCGGAGGTTGCATTTCCTCCTTGACGATCGGCGAAGCCCACTATAACTTCCGCCCGAGCCAAGCGAAACGGCCGATGCGTTGCACCGCACCGGCCGTGAGTCACATCGGGCGGCTGTTGACCGCGGAATGCGACGAGCACCCCCAGGGTACGCGATTCCGTTCGTTTGGCAAGCCGCTCTACTCGCCCCCGGCATGATTCCGGGGAAGGGAGCGTGCGCTCATGACAAGGCATTGCGTCGACTGCGTTCGGAAAACTGATCGCTATAATCCGTGGGAAAGGATCACCCATATCGGGGCATATCGGGGGCGAGAACCCCGAGCGATCTCACTGGTTGTTGGCGCAGGCCGACGCCATCGACGGGATCGAGAGCGGGAAATGGTCATTTTACGTCCACGCCGATGGCCGCGAAGTGGCAGTCATCGTCAAGACCAGCCGCTTCGGCCACAAATATCTCACGACCAAGGCGGATGGCGAGCATCCCGACAACCTACTCTCGCTGCCGGAGTGCCGGTGATGCGGGCCGCAAGCAAGTCACCGAGGCTGACGCTGGAAGACGCCGTTGCGATCTGGCATATGCGCCGGAAAGGGATGTGCCAGCACGACATCGCAGCCACGTTCCACGTCAACCCAGGGCGCGTCAATGAGGTGCTCAAGGGCAAACGCTTTCCCGAGGCGGAGCGGCTCGCGCGCGACTCACGGTAAGAGGACATATTTCCGAACATCGCGCGTCCGGCTGTCACACCTCGATCGGCCGGGCGCGCGAAAAATTCATGAACTTGCCGACCGAAATTCGCTGCGCGACGACAACATGGTCGACTCCCAGATGTTTGAGCCCTTCGGGTTCGCGCAAGTTCGGATGGCAAAGCAAGGCACGCACGGCGGCCAGCGTCGCCGCATCGCGCCAGATGGGAAACGCAAAGGAAAAGCCGTCGGCGTTGAACCTGCCGCCGATGATGGCGGGGCGGACGCGTCCGGCCCGCGTCTCGGGCACGAGGGTGAGCGCGGCCAAGCCCACCGTGGCAAGGCGATTGGCCCCGTGCTGGGTACGCGTCTTGTAGGCGGTGTCGGTCGGATCGCCGGCCATCAGCGAATAACGGACATCTTCGGCCGGGTCCCAGCGGAAAGACGAGGTCGGGTCGTCGCGGCGCCAGGATTGGAACAGCGCCTCGGCCAGGCACTGGGATGCCGACACCGTGACGGTGCTTTTTCCTCGCCCGCGCGGCGGCGGCCCCGCTTCGCACGGCACGCCGGCGAGCCGTTCGAGGAAATGCTGGTGACCCTGACCGAACAGGAGGCATAACGGCGTCGGGTCCACCGGTTCGGTTCTATCGTCCTTGATCGCCGCATCGCTCATCAAGCTCGCCAGGAGGTCGATGCGCGCGCGATCACCGGCAGAAGACGCTTTCGCACCGCGCGTCAACAGCTCGCGGCACTCCTTTCGGGCGTAGTTCAAGTCTTTGCGGCCGGCGAATTCATAACTTGTCGCGATCGTCTCGATCCCCGCGGCGGCGATTTCCGAGATTTGTTCGGCGGCGGCTTCCCGCGCAACAAACAGCCGCGGTCTGAGCGGCGGCCGATCGACGTCCCAGGCGGCACGCGGGTAAAGCCCCGGGTCGGCGGTCTCCAATGCCCGCAGCAGGCCGAGCAGCGCGAGGAAGGCGAGCAGGTTGTCCGGCTCCAACCCGTCGAGGCGATGGGATTCCGCGACGGTCATTCCCCGATCTCCTTGGCGGTGCGGTCCCGCGCCTCCTGGGAGGCCCGATGGTCGGCGAGACGGAGGATCGCCTCCATCCGCGCCAGTTCCCACACCCCGTAATGCGCCTTGAGCCGCGCGAACAGCGAAGGCCAGTCGAGACCCTGCCAATCGAACGCAAGCGACTGCGGCCCAACCTCCGGCGTGTTTTCTTCGGGGTCCCGATGCGGGAAAAAAGGGCGTCCATAGCCGTGGTGAGTGCCGACAAGGCAGAGGACGAGATCGGGATCGTGCGCCGCGGCGAAGCGCGGATGCGTCAGCGCCAGCCTGACCGACAGCGCCTCATGCCGCCAGCGATCCGGCAGTCCGGCTTTTTCCCGAGCCGCGGGCGGCAGCGTGCGGCCCGATTTGGCGAGGATGTCGTTCTCGTCCTCGGCCTCGAAGCCCAGCGGATCGCCAAAATGCAGCCAGGCCTGAAACCGCGGATCACGCTTTCCCTGGTCGTGCAGAAATCCGGCAAGCTGCAAATCCGCGATGCGCTCGGCCGGCAGACCGGCGCGCTTTGCCAGCTCTCGGGCTTTGTCTTCGACGTCGCGGCTGTGCTGCTGCAACGAAAGCGGGAAATCGAAGACCGAGCCGGCCGTATCGTCTTCGGTCGAGTTGGGGCCGCCGTCTTCGCCATGATCGGCGACCTGCCGCCTGTCAGAAAACCTGACCCCGAACGGCGCCAACAGAACCACGCCGCGCGGTTCCCCTTTCGCGGTCTCTCCATGGAGGTCGAAGTCGACAATGATGCGCGGCTTGCCGCGCCAGCCCTTGGCTTCGCCGAGCCATCCGAGCCCTTTTCCGACCTCGGCCGGCAATTCGAGGTCAAGCAGGGTCTGTCTGACCGTCTCCGGATCTTCCGCTCGCAAGCCGGCCAGTGTTCCGGCGAGCGTCTCGTCGCTGACATGTGGCCCGGTCAATCCCGGTGCGACGCGTACGGCAAACTTCTTTTGTGCGAAGGCTTCGGCTGCTTGCTGCGCCACATCCGCGGCGGGCGCCGAAGATTCGGGGTTCCAGCCGAAGGCGTCCACGCCGCCATAGCTTGCCGGAACGATGACGGTATCGCCGGGCCGGAGCATAAAGGGGTCGATCCATTGCGAACGCTCGTCGTCGCCTTTCCAGCGGAAGATGCGCCTTCTCTCGCGCCCTTCATCGTCGTCGGGCCTCCGGGTCGGAACGTCCGCGACATCGGCGGCGGAATTGCGGCGCCCATCGAGCCAGCGCCGTACCGTCCATAGCGGCAATTCGATCGCTTCGCGCGAGCGCGGCGGAACAAGCGTCAACAGCCGGACCAAATCCTGACCGCCCCAAGCGGGGTCGATGTCCGCCCGCCAGACGATGGTGATCGAATCCGGCTCGCGCGCCGGACCATGCAGATACAGCGCGATGTCCGGATCGGCAGCCGGAATCGGCGAAGTCTGGCTCAGCAGATCGAGATGGGCAGGGAGGAGAACCGGCGCGTCCGGCTTTTCGGTGAGCGCCGGATGATCTGGCGGCGTCAGCGCATCCATCTTGTCGATGCCGAAGTCGACGGATAAGGCGCCGTTCTCTTTCTCCGCGACGCCGGCAAGATAGTCCCACGCCGCCTTGATCGCCTTGCCATAGACGGGATCGTCCGCCCGCGCCGAAAGATCGGTCCTGTCCGCGACGATTGCCGCATAGGGCTCGATGCGGCGGCCGGCGCGGTTGAGCCGGCCGAAACGCTGCCGCAGGGAATCGATCGGCGCCGCCTCGGTAATGAGCGCGTCGAGATCGATATCCACACCGGCCTCGATACATTGGGTGGCAACGACGACAAGCGGCCTATCCAGGGCGCGATCTTCGTTGTCCCCCCAGACGCGGGTGCGGATCGGATGCAATTTCTCGACAAGATCGTCCCGATCGATCGGACGTGCCGGCCCGATCATCAGAATGATGTCGGGGGATTGCTCGCCATTTTCGGCTGCTTCCGGGTTTTCCTGCAGAAGCCGCTTGAATATGGCGCGAGCGCGGCCGACGCGATTGGCGACGACGCCGATCGCCGGTCGCGGAGCGCCGTTCTTGGCGTCCTTGAAATGGGCGAGCGCCTTGAGAGTCTGGTCGACAAGCGCCGAGGCCCGGCGGGTTGCCTCGTCGGCTCTACTGCCGGTCGCTCCCTCGTCATCCGTGCCGGCGCCGGTCTCCGCCGTCGTTTTCGATTTCGCGGGTGCGATGAGGAACGCGGGCTTTGCGGCTTCCAGACGCCGCTTCAGAACCGGATGCGACCTGTCATCCTCGCCGAGGGCGAAGGGCTTGCCCTGGTGCGGGCAACCGTCATCGTTTTGCTCGTCTCCGGGCGTAGCGGTCAGGAGCGCGACCTGCCATGGTCCGGCCGCATCCTCGTTCCGCCATTGTTTTTCACGGTAGCCTCGAACCCAACGCAGGGTCTGCCTGAACGGCTCGGCGAGATGCGCTTCGTCGAGCAGGATAAGGCAATCCGAGCCGATCAGGCCGGCATGGACCGGCTTCATGGAATCGGAAACGCCATAGCCGCGAAACAGCAGCCGCGAGCCGACCTGATCGACGGTGGAGCACAACACGGTCGGTTGCGAGGGCGTGCGCGCCCAATCATCCTCGCGGGGAATGCCGCCGCGCAGGCGCCGCGCGATAAGCGGCGGCCCGTCACCGGAAAGCAGCGCGAGGCGCTGCGCGACCCGTCGCGCGGCGGTGCCCGCGCGCACACGTTCCAGCCTTCCGAGGTCGTCGGATCGCTTCTCAGCGGACAGCCGTTGCTTGAACGCCTCGGCCTCATCATCGGCGAGCTGCGACCAATGCGCGGCATCAGCAATGCCTTTGGCCCGCTCGTATGCGTCGTCCACCACCAACCGGCGGTCCACCACAAAGGCGATACGGACCGGGGCGCGGCGCGGCGCGCCGCGGTCGGCTTCCAGCGCCAGGTGAAACAGTGCGATATCGATCGCCGCGGTCTTGCCCGATCCGGTCGGCAGATCGAGCGTGCCGGGCCACTCGCCTCCCGCCGCCACCTGCGCGAGCAGCCGCTGTTGCCACGGAAACGGCGGGTAGCCGTGAACCTCTTGAAAAAAAGCGCCGAAATCGTCAGCGGTCAGCATCGGCGCCCTCGCCTTGCAGCGGCCGACACAGCCCCAATCCCACAAACCGTCCCGCGCCCAGGATCACCGGGCCATCGACGGGTTCGCTGAAGCGGATCACGGCATGGGTGAGCTGTCGGCTCGCCAGCGACGGCGGCAAACGCCAGTTCATCCAGCGCGGCGCTTTGCCCGAAGGATAAGCGGACGGCGCGCCCTCGACGGCCGAATGCTTGTCAACGACGACCGCCTTTGGTTCGGGCAGCCCGATATTGCGGCACGCCGCGGCGATCTGCTCGCCTGCCTCGTCCTGGCGTCTCGCCCCTTTCTGCTTGAGATAGCGGTCGAGCACGATGGGCGTCACCGTCGCAAATGTCCGCGCCGGTCTCGTGTAAAGCGCGGGATCAAGCGACCGTTCACCGGGCGGCTCGAAAGACAACGACAGATCGGTCGAGAAGGCCCGGCCGCGCGGTGTTCCCGCCCCGGATTTGAGCGTCAGGATTCTGCGCCCGGCCTGATCGATCGTGGTGAGTTTCCGGAGGACTGCGCGAAACGTCCGCGTTTCGGCGGTATCTTCCGTCCCCGGCCTTGCCAGGATTTTCGTGCCGGCGGGCGATACCAGCGCAAAACCCATTACATGGCCGTCGGCATACGGAAAACCGGCGAATGCCAGCGGGACGATCGCGAGATGCGGGGTGCGGGTCGGCGTCCCGTCTGCCGCGTGGCCGCTGACCATTTCGGGGATATTGTCTTCGCGTCCGATCTGCCGATACCCGCTGAGCAGCGTCGCGCGCAGCGTTTTGGCGACGAGCGCGCAAGCGCGCACCTCCGGCCTGTCGCCGGCGACATGCTCGAGGATCAGCCAGCGGTTTTCGTCGCCGAACAGATTTGTCCGCGCGGCTGTCGCCGCCGGCGCCGGCGGAATGCGCACGCCCTTTTGCGGCCGGTCTTTCTTGTCGGCCGATTTCTCGAAACGGCGATAGGCTTGGCGCAACTCGTCCAGCCGCCCCTGATAGACGCCGCGCTGCGGCCGCGTTGCCGCGCCCCGAGCCACATCTCGATCCAGCAGAAAGCGGCAGCGCGTCAGGCTGGCGGAGTGGCCGATATAGGCGGTGTCGCGGGCCAAAGCCTGCAGCGCCGAGAGCACCGCCTCATCGGGTTCTGCATCAGGCCAGCATAGGCAAATCACGGGGTCGTGCGGGCGCGCCGCAGGGAAGCGGCGCGGTTGGCGGCTGCGCAGGGCAGGCAAGACCCCTCTGGCATTCTTCTGTTTGTCGCTGCGAGGGTCGTTCGGCGGAACAAAAGCGACAACGCTGGTCCGCGCTGCCGCCTCCGACGCGAACAGGCGCGGAACGGAGCGCATCTCCAGCCATTCGAGCGCTCTGCGCTCTTCTTCCGGTTCGCCTCGCGCCGCCCAACTGGCGACCAACGCGGAGAAGATGCGGTCGGGCTGCGGCGGCCAGTCGGGCGCTTCGCTGTCGGGACCTATGGCCGCAAACGAGACGCCGGAGAGGTATTCGATCTCAAGAATGAGACTCATTCTGGCTCGTCCCCTCCTCATCGCCGCCTTCAAGCGCAAGGGCCAATTTCTGGCTCTCGCGGACGATCTCGACGAGCTTGTCTTGAGGCTTTAGCTCCAGCGGTTTGGGCGAAAGCGTAAAACCGGCCTCCCGCGCGGCATTGTAGGCAGCATTGTAGAGCGCGCGGGCTTGCCTGCGATCGATCGCGATGGTCTCCGTCGAGCCGTCCGAGTGCACGATTTCGAGCGGCGCACGGCCGTCGCAGACGAGGTCGCACCGCGATCGCAGCGCATAGCCGCGCGCATCCTGCTCGGCGAGCGCGACAAGCCCGAGAGCCATCAGCAAGCTGCGGCCTGCCCCATCCTTCGCGGCACCGCCAAAATGCAGGCGGCGCAGCGCCGCAAAACTCAGGACGACGCTGTGCTCGATATGGTCGCAGGTGACGCCGAGCGGCTGAACCGAAGGCGCGATGTTCCCATGGTTGATCTCGGAGGGCCTGACCTCCTTTGCATTCTTGCCGGCGCCTGCCTTTGTCGTGCTCCAGCCGTCCTCGCCCTTGAAGACCCTGACCTTTCTGAGCACCCCCAAAGGATCGATGCGACTGCCGGTGCGCCGCCCCGACGTTTGAATGTCGACTTCACCGGTTCGCTGGTTTACGACCACGTCTTCGACCGGCACATCGACACCGACGATTTCGGAGATCAGGCAACGCGAAAATTTGGCGCCGAGGCCGCCGCCTTGCCCGGTTGAATGCCATGCGCCGAACAAGAGCGCCGTCGGCGATGTTTCGAGCAGCGCCGACGCATCCGCCGCTTTCGCCTTGGCGAGACGCTGGCCGACATCGCTCTCCATGAAAGGGATGCCGTTGTACAGGCTGTCGCGCAGGATGGCGTCGTAGACGCGATGCGGGGCGTCGAGCGATGTGATCTTGCTGATGCCGTCGAGCTCGGCTTTGGTGAAATCGACTTCGACATAGGGAATAGGAATGCCGTCGGCGATGGCGGCGAGCAGGCATTCCTCGAGGCGATTGGCTTGCGACTGGACGCTGTCGACCAGGACGCACCAGATGTCCGCCCCGTTTAGCCGCCGCCGCTCATAGACGTGCCGGGGCGGCGCATTTCGCCCTTCCCCGGGATAGGTCGGCGGAAAGATCTTGTCGCCTTTGCCGCCCACCGGCTGAAGCACCTGACGCCGGCGCAAGGCCGCATCTTCGGCCAGCATGCCATTCAGCGCACCGATATCCATGTGCTTCCCCTTCCCTCACCGATGGCGGTTTCGAGTTGCAGCGCTTGTACCCAGCGCCAGCTTGAGCTTCCGCCTGTCGGCCACACGTCATAGCGACGTTCCGGACACAACTCAAGGTATGTGCAGCATTCGGGAGAGATCGCTACCGAAGCGCGAGACGAGCGGTCGGAGGCGCGAAAAGCGCACCATCGCCTTGCCGGCAGAAGCGGATAGCCGGGCAGGTCGAGGCGCCGTGCATGGTCGGGCAAGCCGCCCAGGTGTTCGATCCCGTGCGGGCCGGGCCCGGCTGCGCCGGATGCCCGGCCCGTCGGGAGGGGGCTAGAAGTCCATATCGCCCGCCCCGGCGCCGGGCATCGCCGGGGTCTTCTTTTCGGGCTTCTCGGCGACCATCGCCTCGGTGGTGATCAGCAACCCGCCGACCGAGGCGGCGTCTTGCAGCGCGAGCCGCACCACCTTGGTCGGATCGATGATGCCCGACTTCAGCAGGTCGACATATTCGCCGGTCTGCGCGTCGAAGCCGCGATTGTCGTCCTTCGCGTCCAACAGCTTGCCGATGACGAGCGAGCCGTCGACCCCGGCGTTCTCGGCGATTTGCCGCAACGGGATCTCCAGCGCTTTGCGGACGATGTCGACGCCGACCTTCTGATCGTCGTTGGCGGGTTTCACATTCGCGAGGGCTGCGCGCGAATAGAGCAGCGCGACACCGCCGCCCGGGACGATCCCTTCCTCGACCGCGGCGCGGGTCGCGTGCATCGCGTCGTCGACGCGGTCCTTGCGCTCCTTCACCTCGACCTCGGTCGAGCCGCCGACGCGGATCACCGCGACGCCGCCCGCGAGCTTGGCCAGCCGCTCTTGCAGCTTC
>DASZOZ010000056.1:0-8887 GCA_035550515.1 Allostellaceae bacterium | reverse complement strand
CGCTCGACCGCGTGGTCAAGGCGGCGGCGACGCTGAAGGACCGCGGCTGGAAGGAGATGAAGACCCAGCTCGCGCTTCCCGGTGAGACGACCCCGGCGATCGAGGTCGAGCGCATGGTCAAGATCCGCGAGGCGATCGGCCCCGACGTCAAGCTGATGTGCGACATCAACCAGCGCTGGCGCCCCGAGCAGGCGGTCGACATCGGCAAACGGGTCGAGGATGCCGGGGTCGGTCTGTTCTGGCTGGAGGACGTGACCACCGCCGACGACTATCCCGGCCTCGCCCGCGTCTCCGACGCGCTGTCGACGCCCGTCGCGGGCGGCGAATACGTCTGGGGCATCGTGCCGTTCCGCCACATGATGGAGGCGCGCTCGGTCGATGTGCCGATGATCGACCTGGTGCGGGTCGGCGGCGTCACCCAGTGGCTCAAGGTCGCGGGCATGGCCGAGGCGTTCAACCTGCCGGTGGTCAGCCACCTGATCCCGGAGGTGCATGTCCACCTGATCGGCGCCATCCCCAACGGGCTGACGGTCGAGTACATGCCGTGGCTCGGCATGATGTTCAAGGAAGTGCCGGTGCAGCAAAACGGCGAGCTGGCGATGCCGACCAAGCCCGGCCTCGGCCTCGAATTCGACGACGCGACGCTGGAGCGCTACAAGGCCTAGCGGGATCGTCTTCGGGGCACCTCGGGACGAGGAATGTCGGATGCCATCAGGAAAAGCCCGCATCCCGCAGTGCCTCGCGCGGCGCGGCCGCGCAGGGCGCATCGCCGCCGTCGCGGCCTTGCTCCTGCTCGCCGGCTGCCATGGCGGCACGCTCGACGCGGTCTATCCCGGCACGCTGGGCCACGATCCGCCGCCGGCGGTCAACCTGCCGCCGCAGGACCAGGGAATGGAGAACCGCTGATGAAGATCGCCTCGCTCGCAACCGACATCGTGCTGCTGCCCAACGACGAGCCGCTCGGCGGGTTCTCGGAGAACCCCAACGCCAAGAACCCGATCGTCACGCTGCGCTTGAGGACCGATGACGGCATCGAGGGGCTCGGCGTGTGCTATTTCGGCGGGGCGATCACCAAGACGCTGCGCCACGCGGTCGACGAGCTCGGGGCGCTGATCGTCGGCGACGACCCGCTGCGCGTCGAGGCGATTGCCGCGAAGCTGCGCGCGGCGGCGGGCTCTGCCGGTCCCGCCGGCATCCTGACCATGGCGATGTC
This sequence comes from Allostellaceae bacterium, assembly GCA_035550515.1. Lineage (GTDB taxonomy): Bacteria > Pseudomonadota > Alphaproteobacteria > ATCC43930 > CGMCC-115725 > DATARH01. The sequence goes on along the minus strand of DASZOZ010000056.1, from coordinate 7,674 downwards.
GGCGATCGACGTCGCGCTGTGGGACATCAAGGGCAAGGCGTTGGGCCTGCCGCTGTGGAAGCTGCTCGGCGGCAACCGCGACAAGATCGCGACCTATGCGAGCGGGGCGCTGCGCCGCCGGTTGAAACTGGACGACGCGGTCACCGCGGCGAACCGGCTGCGCGAAAAGGGTCACCGGCAGACCAAGATGCAGCTCGGCCTGCCGGGAAACCCGTCACCGGTGCGGGAGGTCGAGCAAGCCGTCTTGATCCGCCAGGCGGTCGGCCCCGACATGGACCTGATGTGCGACATCAATCAGTTCTGGCGGCCCGAGCAGGCGATCGATATCGGCCGCCGCGTCGAGGATGCCGGGGTGGGCCTGTTCTGGCTCGAGGACGTCACCGCGCATGACGACTATGCCGGGCTGGCGCGCGTCGCGGACGCGCTGGCGACGCCGGTGGCGGGCGGCGAGTATCTTTACGGCATCGTGCCGTTCCGCCACATGCTGGAACATCGCTCGGTCGATATCGTGATGATCGACCAGGTGCGGTCGGGCGGCATCACCCCCTGGCTCAAGATCGCCGGCATGGCCGAGGCGTTCAACCTGCCGGTGGTCAGCCACGGTGTGCCGGAAATCCACGTGCACCTGGTGGGCGCGGTGCCGAACGGCCTCACCGTCGAGTACATGCCGCGCCTGTTCCATCTGTGGGAGGCGGTGCCCGAGCCGAAGGACGGGCTGCTCGACATGCCGACCGCCCCCGGGCTCGGCCTCAAATTCGACGAGAGCGCCTTCCAGAAATACCGGGCATGACCCTCACCCGTCTCGCGCTGGCGATGGGAAGGTGAGGGTTTCTAGTTGCCGAATGCTTCGGTCGCCGAGCTCGTCTGGCTGCTGCTTGCGGTGATCGCGGCGGGCGTCGTGACCGGGCTGCTGGCCGGGGTGTTCGGGATTGGCGGCGGTGCGGTGATCGTGCCGGTGCTGTTCGAGCTGTTCCGGCTGTTCGGCGTGCCGGAGGTGGTGCGCATCCAGCTCTGCATCGGCACCTCGCTGGCGATCATCGTCCCGACCGCGATCCGCTCCTATCGGGCGCATCGGGCGCGCGGCCTAGTGATCCCGGAAGTGGTCCGCATCTGGACCGTGCCTGCGGTGCTCGGCGTCGCGGTCGGCGCGGCGATCGCCGCGGTAGCGCCGGAGGCGGTGTTCAAGGTGGCGTTCGTCGTCATCGTCTGGATCATCGCCGCGCGGCTGGTCGCCGGCGGCGAACGCTGGCGGGTGAGCGACAGCTTGCCGCGGCCGGCCGTGATGCGCAGCTACGGTTTTGTCATCGGGCTGGGCTCGTCGCTGATGGGGATCAGCGGCGGGTCGCTGGCGACGATGGCGCTGACCGTGCACGGCCAGCCGATCCTCGCCGCCGTCGCCACCTCGGCCGGCATCGGCGTGCCGATCGCGATTATCGGCGCGATCGGCTATGCGCTGGCGGGACTGCCGCACCAGTCGTTGATGCCGCCGCTGTCGCTCGGCTTTGTGTCGGCGGTCGGCGTCGTCGCGATCGCGCCGATTTCGAGCTGGGTCGCCCCTCTCGGCGCCCGTCTCGCGCACGCGCTGCCAAAGCGCTGGCTGGAGCTCGGCTTCGCCGCCTTCCTGTTTCTGGTCGGGGCGCGTTTTCTGCTGAGCCTGGTGGGTTGAGCCCCTTGTGCGGGCGCCTGCCGCGGATGGGCCGGAACGTTATCCGGGTATCATGCTTGCGACATTGACCATGACCGGCTGCAACTGGGCGTTAAAGCTTTTGGCGATGCCGGCGGCGACCGTCGCGTTGAAATCGACGCCCGGTGCATGCTTGAGGATCTCACCGATGATCTCGTTGGAAATCGACACCTGAACGTCCTTCGCCGCCACGGGAGGGGCGGAGACCGCGATGGTCAGGGGCTGCGGCAGAGTGACTGCCAGGTGGACGACGACCTTGGCGTCGATCTCGTACCGGCCGGTGAACGGCCCGACGGTGATGTTCATGTGCAGATGGAGCGGCTGGGTCAGCGTAAAATTCTGGTCGATGCTGCCGGTGACCATGCAGCCGCCGAGCGTACCGGCGGCATTGACGACGGCGATGTTGCCCGGTCCGGCGAATTCCCGCATCGGCGGCAGCTGCCGCGGCTTGCCATCGACCTGTTTGCCGATGACGGTCGGCGTGATGGCCTTGGACAGCAGATCGTGGCCGAATTGCTGCAGCTGAGCCGGCGTCAACATCGTGCGTCCTCTCTCCCTGGGGTGGTGTCTACCAGACAGTGTTTCGTCCAATGACGTCGCGGTGAATGGCGCGCTGGAATTCGAGCCATTCCGGAGTTCCCGCCGTCCGCCACGGCGGGCGGACAGCGGCCGCCGGCGCCGGTGCCGCGGGGCGGGCCGGCATGACGGGCGCCGCGGCGCCCAGGAGCGGGGGACCCGCCTGGGCGATCGGATGCGAGACGGCATCGATCGTGTCGTACCAGAAATTCGGCGCCAGCCGGAATACCGGCAGCGGCAGGCCTTTGGCGCCGAACGAGCGCAGCACGTCGTAAGTGTCGTCCATGCAGTTGCGGCCGAGCACCAGGTACGGCTGTTGTGCGACCCAGGCGACGGTCGCTTCCGCCTCGAGCGGGGCGGCCGGATCGACTTCCAGCAGCTTGAATTCGTCATAGCCGTGGCGCCGCATCGGCGGCCCCGGATCGGCCACCGTCTCGCTCCAGAAATCGGTCTTGCCCGGCGGCACCACCGGCTCGCCCGAGCCGTTTTCGACCGATCCGTCGTTGAAGGTTGCATCGGCATGCTGGAACATCCAGCCCGTATGTCCCAGGCCGAAGGCTCCGCTGCGGCGGACGAAGACGGCCGCCTTCATGGCTCTCCCTCCTTTGAACGCGGCAGCCGCGACTTACCTGAACATCCGTCCCTGCGGCGGCAGGCCCATAAGCATCTGGCCGACCGTCTCGAAATGGACCGGCCGGCCCTGGCCCTGCTGGGTGCCGGCATGGATGTCGCGCATCCGGCGTTCGAGCGGGTTGTTCTCGAAGATCGCCCCCGACCCCGCCGCATGATAGACGGTCGCCACCACGTCGCGCGCCTGGTGGATCGCCCAGGTCGAGGCGAGCCGCAGCTGCGGGTGATGGTCGGCGCTGATCGAGCCTTTGGTCTGCGCCTCCTCCCACATCTCGGCGATGACGCCGCGCAGGTAGGCGCGCGCCGATTTCAGCTTGGCCTCGCATTGCGCGATCTGCGACTGGATGACGTTGTTCTCGCGCAGCGTCCCCTTGGCGCCGCGCGGCACCTTGTCCCGCGCGATCTCGATAAAAGCGTCGTAGGCGCCGCGCGCGATGCCCATCGCCACATGGCTGAAGCTCATCGCGTAGATCATCCCGCTGGTGATCTGGTAGAGCGGCCCGGTCTCGTTCAGCGTCGACAGATCGTCGCGCAGCGCGGTGCGCGCCTCCGGCACGAAATGGTCCTTCAGCTCGTAGCTGTCGCTGCCGGTGCCGCGCAGCCCCAGCACCTGCCAGTTGTCGATGATCGTCGCTTCGGACTTGGGCACCACGATCGTGCGCACCACCTGCCGGCCGTTCTTGCCCATGCGCGGGCTGCCGTCCTGTTCGAAGACGGGGCAGTGGGCGCCGAGCCAGCTCGCGTGCCGGCTGCCGGTCGCGAACCCCCAGCGGCCGGTCACGCGGTACCCGCCCTCGACCGCGGTGCATTTTCCGGCGCCCGGCAGCTCCGGCCCCCAGGCGAGGATGCCGCGCGGCCCGCCGAACACCTCGATCGCCATCTCGTGCGACAAATACGGCGCGATCATCGAGCAGCCGGAATTCTGTCCGAGGCTCCACGCCGTGCTGCCGTCGCCGGCGGCGAGGATTTCGAGCACGGCGGTATAGGTCAGCGGGTCGAGTTCGCCGCCGCCGATCGATTTCGGCAGCAGCATCTTGAAGATGCCGCGCTCGACCATCGCCTGGATCACCGGCTCGGAGGTCTGGCGGTTCTTCTCGATCTCGTCACTCGCCGCGCGCAGCAGCGGCACCAACTCGCGCGCCCGCGCGATGTAGTCCTGCCGAAGCGCCGCATCGGTCACGCTGCTGCCGTCCATCCCCATTTCCTCCGCCGAACCCCGGCTGAGGGGCATTGTGACGGCATCGCGATGTGTTGTGAAATGCCGAGCGCGCATGAACCGCCATACATGCGGGCGATCATCGGCCGCTCTTGACGGCCCGGATTCCGTCTGCGCGCGTGCAGTTGCTTCACGCCGTTGTCTTCATCTTCTCCAGCCCCTGCGCCAGGTCGGCCATCAGGTCCTGCGGGTCTTCGAGGCCGACATGGATGCGGACGAGCGGGCCTTCGGCCTGCCATGTCGTGGCGCTGCGGATGCGGTCGGGATAAGCCGGCTGGATCAGGCTTTCAAAGCCGCCCCAGCTCGCGCCGATGCCGAACAGGTCGAGCGCGTCGATCATCGCGTAGACCTGTGCCTTCGACGCCGGTTTCAGCACCACCCCGAACAGCCCCGAGGCGCCGAGGAAATCGCGTTTCCACAGCGCGTGGCCGGGGTCTTCCGGCAACGCGGGGTAGAGCACCCGCGACACCTCGGGCCGGGTCTGCAGCCATTTGGCGACTTCCAGCGCGTTGCGCTGGTGCCGCTCCAGCCGTGCCGACAGTGTCCGCATGCCACGCAGCGCGAAAAACACGTCGTCGGGCGCTGCCGAGTGGCCGATCTGCGCCATTGCCGAGCGCACCGGCAGAAAGCTCTCCTCATTGGTGATCACCGCCCCGAGCATCACGTCGGAATGGCCGCAGATGTATTTGGTCGCGGCGTGGATCGACACATCGACCCCGTGCTCGAACGAGCGGAAGAAATAGGGTGTGCCCCAGGTGTTGTCCATCAGCACCTTGGCGCCGTGGCGGTGCGCGACCGCGGCGATCGCCGGGATATCCTGCACCTCGAAAGTCAGCGAGCCGGGCGACTCGCAGTAGACGACCTTGGTGTTCGGCCGCATCAACTGCGCGATGGCCTCACCGATCAGCGGGTCGTAATAGGTCGTCTCGACGCCGCATTTCTTGAGGATGCCCTCGCAGAAATTGCGCGCCGGGCCGTAGGCGCTGTCGACCATCAGGCAGTGGTCGCCGGCGCCGAGCAGCGCCTGCAGCGGCGCCGTGACCGCCGCCAGCCCCGACGACATCAGCATGCCGCGATACCCGCCCTCGATCTTCGCCAGCAACTCTTCGAGCGGGAAGGTGCCCGGCGTGCCGTGCAGCCCGTAACGCACCCCGGTGAAAGGCGGCGCGGCGCGCTTCGCCTCCCATTCCGCCATGTTCTTCGAGAGGATCGTCGAGGCGTGATAGACGGGCGGGTTGACCGCGCCGAAATTGGCTTCGGGGTTGCCTCCGACATGCGTCAGCAGGGTGTCTTTGCGATAATCGCGCGGCCGGTCGTCGTTTTTCATGTCGTCAGCGATCCCAAGCGGGCGAAGGCGGAATACTACAATCGGGCGGATTTCGACGGCGACCGAAATCGCGCGGCCGGAGAAGCGCTTCTCTTGATTGGCTGCCGAGGGCGGAATGATGCTACGATTTGGTGCGACGCCAGGGAGGATGAATTGCCCGAGCCGTTGACCGTGATCCGCGAGGAAGACCGCCCGGTGGTGCCGTTTCCTGGCGGCGCGACCTATCGCACGCTGATCGGCGACGACAACGGCGCCGACATCCCGGTCCGCACCGGCATCCAGACCTCGCAGCCCGGCTACGCGACGCGCGAGCATTCGCACCCCTATGTCGAAATTCTCACCGTGCTGTCGGGAAAGGGCGAGGCCTGGCTCGACGGTGAGACCGGGACGACGCCGATGGAGCCGGGCGTGACGATCTCGATCCCGGCCGGCCGTGTGCACGGGTTTCGCGTGCTGGGCGAGCAACCGCTCGTCACCTACGGCATCCACACCTTCGGCAAGCGCATCGTCGATTACAAATAAGCCGCGACTTGCGGCAGCTTAATCCACGTTAAACGCGGGAACGCGGCGGGCGCGGGAGCCGTTTTTTGACGGCGCCGCATGGTGCGGCTCACCTCGCCGCGGAGTATCCCCGTGTCTCGCATCCCGATCGCCTGTCTCGCCGGTGCGCTGCTCGCCGGGGCCGCACTCGCCTGGGCGCGCCCGCCCGACGGCGTGCCGATCGACCCCGCCCTGCATGACTGGTACGAATCCCTGAAAGAGCCGGGCACCGCCTATCCCTGCTGCTCGATCGCCGACTGCCGCCCGACCGATTACCGCATGGGCGGCAACGGTTATGAGGTCCACCTCGATGACCAATGGGTCAAGGTCCCGGACGAGCGCGTCCTGAAGAACCAGTCCAACCCCGTGGGCCGGGCGGTCGTCTGCCGCTCGCCGGTCAGCGGCTCGATCCTCTGCTTCGTCCCCGCCAGCGAGACGTAGCCCGATAGTTCCTTCCCTTCCCCGCGTGGGCGCGCCACACTGCCGCCGGCATTCAGCAGGGGAGGGAACACCCATGGCTATCCAGCGCATCGATGTCAGCACCGGTCCGGGCCCGCGTATGAGCCGCGTCGCCATCCACGACAACCGCGTCTTTCTCGCCGGCCTCACCGCGTCCGATGCCAGTCAGGACATCCAGGGTCAGACCCGGCAAATCCTGGCCAAGATCGACGACTATCTGGCGCAGGCCGGAACGAGCAAATCCAACCTCCTCACCGCCAATCTGTGGATCAAGGACATGGCCTTGTTCTCGCAGATGAACGCGGTGTGGAACGACTGGGTCGATCCGCAGAACCCGCCGTGCCGCGCCTGCGTCCGCGCCGATATGGCGCGGCCGGAAATCCTCGTCGAGATCATGGTGACGGCGGCGAAATAAGGTGCCGCTCCGCGCCATGACGACGGGAGCATGAGTTGAACGACACCGAACACCACGACGCGTGGCCCGGCCCGCTCGCCGGAATCACGGTCATCGACCTGACCCGCGTGCTCGCGGGGCCGTTCTGCACCCAGAGCCTCGGCGATCTCGGCGCCGAGGTGCTGAAGATCGAGCCGCCCGGCAGCGGCGATGAGACCCGGCACTTCCCGCCTTTTGTCGACGGCGAGAGCCATTATTTCCTCGGCGTCAACCGCAACAAGAAGAGCCTTGTGGTCGACCTCCGCCAGGAGGCCGGCAAGGAAATCCTGCGCCGCCTCGTCGCCCGGGCCGACATCCTGGTCGAGAATTACCGCCCGGGGGTGATGGACCGGCTGGGGCTCGGCTACAAGGCGCTCACCGCGCTCAACCCGCGCCTCATCTATTGCGCGATCAGCGGCTTTGGCCTGACCGGCCCGCTGCGCGACAAGCCGTCCTTCGACATCGTCACCCAGGCGATGACCGGAGCGCTCAGCGTCAATGGCGAGCGCGGACACATGCCGGTCAAGCTCGGCATCCCGCTCGGCGACATGGTCGGCGGCGTGTTCGGGCCGCAGGCGATCCTCGCGGCGCTCTACGAGCGCACCCGCACCGGCAAGGGCCGGCTCGTCGACATCAGCCTCCATGACGGGCTGATCGGCATGCTCGGCTATTTCGCCCAGCTTGCCTTCATCACCGGCGAGGACCCGTCGCCGATGGGGTCGAGCCACCCGAACATCGTGCCTTACGGCAGCTTCCCGGCCGCCGACGGGTCGATCATCATCGCCGTGCTGTCGGAAAGCTTCTGGGGC